>JBDLIE010000046.1:0-21418 GCA_039715015.1 Thermodesulfobacteriota bacterium | reverse complement strand
TCAAACGGCTACCAATCACCTTCATTTTACGAAATGGAATGGTTGAAAATGCAAAAAGTGGCTTAACTCCGTGTCCACCATATTGGGGAAAGATCACTTCACGGACAACCTCGCTGGAGGATTTATATTGCCCAGATTTGACCTTGCCGGAAATCCACTTATCCATTTCTGGAGTCAAAGAAACATTCATAGCTACCTCCTAATTAATCATCACTTCACAATAACAATTATTGACCATTATGGCCATAATCAGAAAAGAAGAAAATAAATGGTGTAAGAGTGGAATGAAATCTTGACCCAACACCGAGTTAGGCGTAGGCTTTCTTTCAAAAAATTTCCCCTCGCTCATTGCAAATCTAATGGCACGACTTCCTAGAATTTCTCCGGCTGACATCCCGGTTCATGTTATTCAGCGTGGTAACAATCGCCAAGCCTGCTTTGTTTGTGACGAAGATCACGGCGCCTATGCTGCATGGCTTAAAGAGTATTCCCAAAAGTACAGGGTAGAGATTCATGCCTGGGTGATGATGACCAACCATGTCCACTTACTGTGTACTCCCCGGCAGGAGGGAGGCATTAGTAAAATGATGCAGTCATTAGGGCGGCGATATGTGCAATATTTCAACTATGAATATCGCCGTAGCGGCACCCTGTGGGAGGGTAGGTTTAAATCTTGCCTGGTTCAAGCTGAACGTTATCTCCTGGAACTCTATAAATATATTGAATTCAATCCTGTTCGGGCAGCAATGGTGGATGACCCTGGAGAGTATCGCTGGTCTAGCTATCAAATAAATGCGCTGGGCAAGGTTTCTGAGCTATGTACCCCTCACCAAGAGTATCTGTTATTGGGCAAAGATTTATCAGACCGCCAGAAAAAATATCGTGAGTTATTTAGTCATGACCTCGAAGGTGAATTGTTGGAGGAGATAAGGGCCAACACGCACAAGAGTATGGCCGTTGGCAATGATCGATTTAAAGCAGAACTAGAGACACTGACCGGAAGACGACTCAAACCCAGAAAAAGTGGACGGCCTGTAGGCTGGCGGAAAACTAAAGTTTAATTTTACCCTTCTCCGTTTTATATCTTTACCCTCAATCAATATGGGCTTTTTTTTCGCCCAACTTTCCCAACAAATTGTTGACCGTCTTTGGCATATTTAGTTAGTTAAAAAAGTCTGTATTCCCTTGAAAATCAACACGGTATGCAAAGATCTTCCCCGGAGAAGCTGATCTAATTTATTGCCCATCTTTTACTGTTATCCCCTTTAAGCACCGACCAGCCCACCACAAACCATTCCCACTACGACAAAGGACACCACATGACCCAAAGTTTACTTTATCAAAATGAAAAATCACTTTTTGTTGTTTCGGCAATCATCTCTATTTTGTTTTGGATATTGGTAATATTCGGAACATTAGGTGTTGCTCTTATGTATGGCGGTATATTCTATATAAGTTTTCTATTTGCTCACTCTGCTCTGATTTCTTACCTGAAGGGGACGGCTGTAAAAATCTCCGACAAGCAATTCCCTGATTTATACGAGCAACTTACAAACTGCTGCAAAAGGCTTGATATTCAAGAAATACCAGAAACCTATGTCTTACACGGTGATGGGGCTTTTAATGCTTTTGCGACTCGGTTTTTGGGGCGAAATTTTGTAGTATTATTTTCTGATGTTGTTGATGCCCTTGAAAAAAACAAGCATGCATTGAATTTCTACATTGGCCACGAGCTTGGTCACATCCATCGGAAGCATCTTGTATGGGCTCCTATATTATTTCCAGCCCTGCTCCTTCCACTGTTAGGGGCAGCATACAGCAGAGCTCGCGAGTATACCTGCGACAATTACGGTTTTTCTTGCTGCCCCAATCCCCAAGATGCCATATACGGCCTTGCGGCTCTTAGTGCCGGTGCCAATCGCTGGCAAACCCTTCAAGTTTCGAACTACATTGCTCAAGCACAAGCAACCGGTGGCTTCTGGATGTCTTTTAATGAATTGATCGCAGATTACCCCTGGTTGGTTAAAAGAATGTCTCGTCTTGTTGCCATGGCAAAGGGGGAGACTGCCGATATGCCAAGCAGAAATTTATTCGCCTGGCTGTTCGCCATGTTTATACCACGCATTGGTGCTGGCGCAGGAGCTGGAGGTATACTTGTTGTTATTGCCATCATAGGTATTATGGCCGCCATAGCTATCCCTCAATTTGCTGCCTACCGGGAAAAAGCCCAGCAACAGGCATCACCAAGCCTGGGTCAATCCATGACGCCTGATTCTGAATTTAAACTGGAATCTTTTGGTCAATAATCACATAAACATTCCACCCCAATAGGCTGTTTTAGCATCAGCCTCTTGGGGCCTTCCTGTTGAACAAAATGTCATGGGCAGGCGCACATTTTGAGATCTGTTAGATCCGGGCACGCCCGGCATTTAACGCTTCTTGGACCTTCCATGCCACCCCATTCTGATCCTGTTGTCCCCTTGACCAGCACTCCTTTCTTTTCATAAAATTTAGGGATGGCGATTGCGGCGCCCCAGATTCTAGCGGACTTGATAAACAGCCGGCATCGATTTGTCATGATCGCCACCTATTACCAGGCAGGACATGCGGTTGCAGGCCAGGCCGGAGGGGACTTCAGCTCTACATCCTTGGATGTCCAATGAATGACCTAATGGCCCTCACCTATCAGGCCCTCTAACCTATGGAGATCCCCCCCCAATAGAGGCAATAATTTTGTTCTGGATCAGGACCTGACTGACTGAGAAAAACGGTATGGGTTTTTAAGGCTATTCTTAAAAATTAGGCATCCGGAGTCGCACAGGCTCGCTTACCTGATTCGAAGCTAAGGGGCGGCGCCGATATAAAAAGCGCAGCCTGTTAATCAGATGGGGGCCTTTTTATTTTGGCGCGACGCATTGGTCGTTCGTCATGCCAGGTAAGCGAGCCTGCGAGACTCCAAAGAACAACAAAATGTTTTAAGTTTATCCAGCTCCTACCCATAGAAAGAAACTGGTTCAACCGAGGCGCATTTCACCCTGATAAGAAGGGGCGGGAAAGGCAACCTTGGGCCCTGACAGCTCGGAAAAAGTATTGATTACTTTCCCATGCAAAACCGGCCACACTGCCCTTAGAGCCGTTGCCGCCAGAGAGTCGGTGAGCACCACAGGCCGGCCCTTTAACTGAGCAGTAATCACGGCCGGATCAAAAGGAATGCGCCCTAAAATATCAACACCTCTCTGCAGACAGCGCTCTGTCACAACAGCAGCAATTTCCGGATTGAGATCCCATTTATTGAGGCAGACAAAGGCCTGCACCTGGAAATGATCGGCCAGATCAAGAACCCTGACCAGATCGTGCCAGCCCGACAGGGTCGGCTCAGTCACCGCCACCATGGCATCGGCCCCTGACAGGGAGGCGATCACCGGACAACCAATACCCGGTGCGCCATCAACCAATATGAAGTCGGCGCCGCTATCTTCAGCCAGCTGGCGGGCCTGCCCCTTGACAAAAGAGACCAGTTTGCCGGAATTTTCCTCTCCGGCAAAGAGTTGGGCATGGACTAAGGGGCCATAGTCAGTATCAGAGATATACCAGGTGCCGCAATGATTCTTATCCAAATGGATGGCCTGCTCTGGGCAGAAATAGGCGCAGACTCCACAACCCTCACAGGCCAGAGTGTCAACCGCAGCGCATGAGACCACATCAATGGCCCCAAACTGGCATAACTCCTGGCAGGTACCGCATCCTGTACATTTATCTGACGCCACCCGGGCCTTGACCCCGGAACGGAACTCATTTTCGCTCCGATGTTCAGGGGCCAGGAGGAGGTGAAGATCTGCCGCATCGACATCACAATCTGCCAGCACCTTGTTTTCAGCCAGGCAGGCCAGAGATCCCAACAGGGTGGTCTTGCCGGTGCCGCCTTTTCCGCTTAAAACGACTATTTCTTTCATTGGACAATCTCCTGGAGTAGATTTTCCAGTGGCTGACGTAGATCAGGCCTGCTTTGCAGCAGGGTATCTCCGCGGGCATAGCCTTCGGCAATGGTTCGATCAAAGGGAATTTTTAGCAGAACCGGTATATTTTCCACCTGGCACCATTTTTCCAGCCGGTCATCACCGAGGTCGGAACGGTTAACAAGCACCCCGCATGGCTTGGCAAAAGTTCTCAACACCTGCACCGCCAGTTTCAAATCATGGAGACCAAAGGGGGTGGCTTCTGTGACCAGGAGGACAAAATCTGCCCCAGATACCGCCTCCACAAAGGGACAGGAGGTTCCGGGAGGCGCATCAATGATAACCAGATCTGCCTTATTCGCCTTTTTCTTTACCTCGTTAATCAGCGGAACTGCCATGGCCTCCCCCACCCGAATTCTGCCATGGACAAAGGCGATCTCACCTGCCTGCCCCTGCTCCAGAACACCGACCTCCCGTGAATCATGAACAATGGCATTCTCCTCGCACACCAAAAAGCAGCCGAGACAGGAGTGGCAGAGTTCTGAAAAGGCCATAATGGTCTGACCAAACATGGTAATGGCATTAAAGCGGCAGATATTACGGCATTTGCCGCAGTAAGAGCATTGTTCTGTGACGATACGGGGAATGGCGACGCTGTGTTTGCTGCTCTCGGTCAGCTCAGGCTTAAGAAAAATATGGCCATTAGGCTCCTCCACGTCACAGTCGAGAAACTGCACCCCGCCTTGGGCGCACAGGGCCAGACTGGTGGAAATCGTGGTCTTGCCCGTCCCGCCCTTACCACTGGCAACAGCTATCTGCATTTGCCCACCTCCGCCCTTTACCTTCCGGAAACCTGTCCTCGTCCTCTGCCCCCATAACCTCGGCCCATCCTGGTGGGACCGCCGCCTTTCTGCCAGACGTTTCGACGGCGACACTCAGCGCCGGGCACCTTCCTCTCATCCTGGGCTCCATTATCCTGGCCGGAAGCACCTTGACCGCTAAACCCAGAAACGGCACCCTCCACCGTGCCTGTGGCATTGGAGACCACCTTGATTCCCGCCTTTCTCACTACCTTCATGGCCTTGGGACCAACCCGACCAGTTATAATCACGGCAACGCCTTTTTGAGCCAAGAGGCTGGCAACGCTGATCCCTGCTCCTTGCGCGGCATCCTGTCCTTCGCCATTGTCGATTACCTCCACCACTTCTTTTTTGTCCGTGTCATAAAGAAGCAGGAAGGCCGCTCTGCCAAAACGGGGATCAACATCTGCTTTAAGATTGGCTCCTGTACTGGAAATTACAATTCTCATCTCTGTTCACCTCATAACGTTTATAAATAGCTACTTTCTATCTTGCACATTATGCGCCAGCGGCGGGCCAATTATTATCTCCTTTAATTACAGATAGTTAGACGGGCAACGGCTGAGTCCTATAAACCTAAGCTTGCGCACCTGCAATTCATTACAGTACCCTTAATTGCAATGTTGCAAGGTGTCGTCAGTGAATATTACCTGCCTGCTCTCCGCCCGAAACGACGGTTTTTATTCAAACACTGTCTTTCCGCCGGCAAGTTTCGACCTTTTCCTCAAGGACGCACGCCATGGACAACACCAGCCTCCCGAAGCCGGACACCCGGTTCACGATCAGCTCCCTCAATTCCATTGTTGACCCTGCCTTTACGGTGGACAAAGATTTCAATATCACCTCCTTTAACAGGGCTGCGGAAAAGATAACCGGCATCAAGCGTTGGGATGTGGTGGGCCAAAAATGTTATGACGTTTTTCAAAGCAATATCTGCAAATCATCATGCGCCCTCAAGCAATCGTTGAAGCTTGGCGAAAAGATCGTCAGTCACAATATTGCCATAATAGCCCATGAGGTAGAGGTCCCGGTCATTGCCTACAGCACGGCTCTTTATGATGAAGAAGGGGAGTTCAAGGGCGGGGCGGAAACCTTCCGGGAAAATTCAGGCAGCGCTGAACAATGCCGGAATAACCTGAGCGACAGCATCCTGGAGTCCATTGCCGATGGCGCCTTTTCCGTGGACAAGAACTGGCGCATCACCTCCTTTAATAAGTCGGCGGAGGAGATCACCGGCATCCATCGCTCCGATGCCCTTGGCAAAAAATGCTACGAGGTCTTTAAGGCCGATATCTGCATGTCCTCATGCGCCCTCAAGCAGTCCATTGAAACCGGACGCGACGTTACCAATCTCAAGGTTACTATTCAGGATATCGAGGGTGACAAGATCCCCATCATGGTCACCACCTCTGTGCTCAGGAATGAAAACTTTGAGGTTATCGGCGGCGTTGAGACCTTCCGCGATATTTCGACCCTTGAGAAAATGCGCCAGAATATTTCTCTGAGCGACAGCGTCCTCGACTCCATAGCAGACGGCGCCTTTTCCGTGGACCATGACTGGGTCATTACCTCTTTCAACAAGGCGGCCGAAGACATCACCGGCGTCCACCGTTCTGAGGCCATTGGCATGAAATGCCATGAGGTCTTTAAGGCCGATATCTGCAAATCATCCTGCGCCCTGAAAAAATCCATGGAAACAGGCCTTGACGTTCATGATCTCAAGGTCACCATTAAGGATATCGAAGGCGACAAGGTTCCTATCCGGGTTAACACCTGCGTGCTGCGTAATGAGGAGGGGGAGATTATCGGCGGCGTGGAGACCTTCCGTGACACCTCGGCCATTGAGGGGCTTCGCAAGGAGCTTTCCTTGAGTGACTGCATCCTTGATTCCATCGGTGACGGCGCCTTTACCGTGGACAAGAACTGGCTCATCACCTCCTTTAACAGGGCCGCCGAACATATCACCGGCTTCAAGAGGCGCCATGCCATCGGCAAAAAATGTTATGACGTTTTTAAGGCCAATATCTGTAAAGACTCCTGCGTCCTCAAGCAATCCATGGAGACCGGTGAAGAGGTGACCAACCTCAAGGTTACCATCACCAATAAGGACGGCCAACTGGTCCCCATTAATGTCACAACTTCAGCCTTGCGTGACGATGATGGCGTTGCCATCGGCGGCGTTGAAACCTTCCGTGACTGCTCGGCCATGGAGGAGTTACGCAAGGAGATTACCGACAACTACAGCTTCCAGGACATCATCAGCAAGAACCATAAGATAAAGAATATCTTCGCCATCCTGCCCAATATCGCCAAAAGCGACAGCACCGTTCTCATCGAGGGCCCAAGCGGTTCCGGTAAGGAGCTTTTTGCCAAGGCCATTCACAACCTGACCGAAAGGCCGGGCACGTATGTTGCCTTAAACTGTGCGGCCCTGCCCGACACCTTGCTTGAATCCGAACTCTTCGGCTACAAAAAAGGGGCTTTTACCGGGGCCAAGGCGGACAAACCCGGACGTTTTGCCTTGGCCGAGGGAGGGACTATCTTTCTTGATGAGATAGGTGATATTTCGCCGGCCCTGCAGCTCAAACTTCTCCGCGTTCTCCAGGAGAAAGAGTATGAACCCCTGGGCGGCACAACAACCGTGAAGGCTGATGTGCGGGTGGTTGCCGCCACCAATAAAAACCTTAAAGAGCTGGCCGACGAGGGACTCTTTCGCGAGGACCTCTTCTTTCGTCTCAACGTTATCAAAATCGCTCTCCCCCCCCTGTCAGCAAGAAGGGAGGATATCCCTATCCTTGTTGACCACTTCATCCACAAATTCAACACTCTCAAGCAAAAAAATATTGAATCCGCCTCAGCCGAGGTGATCAATATCCTCATGCGCCATGATTTTCCCGGCAATATCAGGGAGCTGGAAAATATCATTGAATACACCTTTGTCCTCTGTCATGGCGGCCAGATTGACGTGGACTGCCTGCCCGAGGGCCTCAGAGATCCAGTGCATGAGCAGCCCTTAACCAGCATGGCCGGCGAAACTGCCACCCCCCTTTCCAACGCCGAGGCCGGCACCATCCTGGCCGCCCTCCAAAAATTTAATGGCAACCGGGGCAAGACCGCCGCCCATCTCGGTGTCGAGAAAACCACCCTGTGGCGCAAGATGAAGAAGTATCAGATCGATTTTCCGGTGGGGAAAAAGAAGAAGAAAGAATAGGGGAAATTAACCCTAAAAAAGGGGGGGCATTGACTTATACGGGTCAATGCCCCCTTGGGATCTCTGCTCCCGACCCTATATTAAGATGTTAATGGTGCTCCTCATAGCCGGTGAACATGGCCTTGAAATGGGCCAGCGGCGTATGGCCCAAGGTGGCAAGATAGCAATGGGCAATGAGAAACGATGCGAAAAAGAAAAAGAGGATGACATGGATGGTATCAATAATTTTGATACCGCCCAGAAAGTGGACGTAATCGGCATAGCCCTTGACCCGCCACAAAAAAACGCCGGAGATCATCTGGGCCGGCAGGAGGAGAAACATCAACCCCAAATAGGCCTTTTGCTGGAGGGCATTGAATTTGTTTTCAGGGCTCATCACATGGGGGTTGGGATCTCCCTTGAAGATGCCAAAACCATAATATTTTGCCTGGCCGATGGCATTGGCCACAAAGGTACGCAGATCAGGAAAATAGATCCTGATCTTACCCGTGCCAAGATAGAAGGACAGCCAGACGAAATAATCGGCTATTACCACAAATCCCACATAATTATGGAGAGTTATCGCATCCTTTAAGGGCATAATAGCCAGCATCTCAGCATAGCGGATTTGAAAGCCGGTTACAACCAGCGCCACAATACCTGCGGCGTGAATCCAGTGCCAGACCCGGACAGGCGCCGGGTGAATGTATATCATGTTATCGCTCATCACTAAGCCTCCTCTTCTCATGTAAATTTAGTTGCAACTATTCAGGTGCAAGAACAGCTCAAGTTGTAACGGTTTTGCAGTGCTCCGGATCTGTTCAAGCAGGCTGGCGATCAATAGCTTTCTAGCTGAGCAAGGCGGCTCGAACACAGATGGGGCGCTGCTGGGCCGTTACGTTTAGTTGTCTTTTTTACGGCGCAGGCGCATGGTCAAAATCCGGATGGTGAGATGGCCCAGCACGCCACAGGCCGCGCCGCCAAGCAGGACAATGCCTATCATGTCAAGGAGCTTCACCCTGGTGCCGGCATAGAGGTAAAAATGCCTGAGGCTGTAGCTCTCAAGCACTGAGAGCTCCACCTGGTGGTGGTCGACACTGCCATCCTCATTGGCCAGAACTATGGTCACGGCGTTAAAGTAAGGGGAGTCCGCAGTATGGCATTTTTCACAGCTGCGTTCAGCCACGCCCCGGTTTACCTGGTGGGCCACCGCTTCTGTTTCCGCCACCAACTCGACATGGAAAATGGCATGCACATTTTTTTGGCGCAGCATGAACTCAAGAATCTCAAACTCTTTCCTGCCAATGGTGCCGTCCTTATCTTGGTCGAGGACAGCCATAAACTCATCATCGCTGATCCCTAAAATTTCAAGGATCTCGTCGCCCTTATAATATTTATTAGTGACCAGGTCGAAAAACTTAAGATGGATGTGGCGCGGCACCTCAGGGGCATGGCAGACCGTACATTCGACAAAGGCAAAATGTTCCGCTTTCTTGGGCAGCCAATCATGGCCCTGGTAAGGGTTGTGGCATTTGGCGCAAAAATTATTTTCCCGCTCGGCAACCGAGGCGGCTGCCAGGTGACTGACATAATGATAATCGTGACAGGCGTAGCAGGTCATGGTGATACCCTTGCTGCGAATTTTCATGTGGACACTGTTGGCAAAGGCCTCGGCCTCTTCCCCGTGGCATGATGAGCATTCCACCTGTTCCAGATCTTTTTTGTGGGGGAGGTCTGCATCGTAGTCCAACTCTTCAATATCGGCGTGGCAATCAACACAGCCTATATCATTGAGATGATGAACAGAGTGGTTAAACTTGTCGCCATCGACAAAAAGACTTTCCTGGACATCGCCGCCGTTAGGTGTCTCTCGTGTCAACCCTTCATCGCTATGACAGTCGAGGCATTCTGAGTTATCAACTGCCAGTCCCACTGCAGGCCACAGCCAAAAAACAAAAAGAAAACAGAAGCCTATGGGTCTTGTCAATTTCTTGAGTTTTTTCATTTTTGCATGATCTCCTCGGACTCTTTTAAAAAGTTATAAACCTCATTTCTCACAGGTCGCAAAATGTCTTCTCCGACTATAAATTGCATCATGTGTGCCACCTGCGTGTGTTTCTCAAAAGCCCTTTAATATCAAACAATTAAACTCGAAACCAGGCCCAGCCTCCCTCAAGCAGGGTTGCATATGCGCAACCATAGACCACGGACAGAGTTGCAGATCTGCAACTCTGTCCGTGGTCACAACATGGCTGACGTGTTTCATTTTTGAGCACTACGAAATTCAATCTGCCAGGGGAAGATATGAAGGGGGCTGAAAAGAGAAACCACCTCCTGAAACTCCTTAGAAAGTGCCGCCAGTCCAGACGTACGAAGGGTGACGCGGAAGGAAGACATCTTTCCACATCACCCATGTAGGCAGGCACGTCCAGGTATGCCACCAACCACTTTAGGAAAACGAAAGGCCTAGAAACCGAAGACAGCTGAAATCCAGGAAGTGCCAAGACCGATGATGCCACCGCTCTTAATCAGTCCAGATGCCAGACAGCTAAGACCCCATAAACCTATCAAGCTGGCCAGGGCAATGACGACAGTTATGCCTGCCAGACCCATGTCGTCGCCCATTTCCGCCCGATGTGAATTGCCATCAAGGGCTGCTTGATCATTTCTCACTTTGCTACCTGAAAAATCCACCATGAGCCGCTCTCCTTCTTATAAGAATAAAATTTGTTTTTCCCTGTTTCCTGCTCCAAGCATCTGCTGGGCCGGGAAATGCGTCTTTTTTCAAACTGCCTTCTGCTTCAGGGCCTCGTGGACCTCCACCGGCTTCTCTTCTGTGGCAAGTTTTGCATCAATATTATGACCAACCATGCCATAGTAAGAGCCCCAGATAGCGGCGTTTACCAGGTTAATGGTGACAAGTTGGGAAGCTGTCAGCAAAACACCAGGCTCCATGCCGCCGAAGCTGACCAGAAAGAAATAGCCCACAGACCCGTGGATCAGGTTGCCGACAACACCGACAAGCCCCAAGGCCTTGCCGATGATGGGAACATAGGTAAATTCGATAAGCCCCATGCTCACCGGGGCAATCACTAAGCCGGCGGCAAGGCCTGACAGCAGCCACCTCCTGCCGGGCATAAACATTTTGGTCAGATTAAAAACAGATAACGGGATGATCGCTAAAAGGATTAAATATTGGCTCATGATCTTACCTCCTCAAAAATGGTTACTATGCCGTAAAACGCGAAATTGATTTTCGTTATCGGGCCTCTTTCAACAAAAACTATGCCTTAAGAGGTTAACTGGATAAGTTTGCAGTTAGTGTGCCAGCACCCTTACTCTCCAATTAATTTCTATAAAATCATCATGTTAGCCAGCAAGACATCTCTCCCCCTGGTTTGAATATGTTGCGCCATTGCAATGCATCCCCAGGGCTTGAATTGCACAATTGCAACACTGGTCAAGGGGAAGAATTACCTGGGGAGGCGCCGGACCGGAATCGACCAGCGGCCTGGGGCAGGTCAATGCCCAGGTTTTTGATTTTCCTGAAGAAGGTGCTCTTATGGATCCCCAGATCACGGGCGGCAGCGGCCCGATTGTTATTGTTTTTATGGAGTGCCGTTAGAATTGTCTGGGCCTCACAGGCCTGGACAGCCTGCTCCATACTGTCCACATCTCCATTAAGAAGGCGGAGGTCCTGAAAGGTGCCAACACCGCCAATCACCTTGTTTTTGCAATTTCGCAACAATGCGGCCGAGACATGCACTGGCACCTGCTCTCCATGGTGGTTGGTAATAAAAACACCGCTCACCAGTGTTGAATTGCCCTTTGCAAGGGTCTTTTTTAAAGGGCAATTATGGTGGCAGAGGGTGGAACGAAAGATCGTATCGCAGGGTTGTCCCAATGCCTGCTGGCGGGATAAGCCTGAAATATTTTCAGCACCTTTATTAAAGGAGGTGATCTTTAAGGTGTTATCCACTGTGAATACAGGATCAGCCAGACTCTCCAGGATATCTTCAGGAGAAATATAAGAATCTTCATCGTTCATAACCTGTGGCCCCACTCATCCTGTTTGATATTCTGTTCTGCTTAGAGGCGTTATAGACAAAGCGCCTCGCGCTTTTATAGCCGTCATCCGCTCTGCGCCATTGAATTGCATAGTTGCAATAATGAACCGGCAGCCAGATTGTGAGCAAAAAAAAGCGGCTATCTACCCTGTTGCAGGCTGCAGAAAACCGCTTTTCCAGGTCATCAGGTGGGGCGCACCTGGCCCCCTGGCAGACCAATACCCTGTGCATTTAGTCGGAATATGACCAGCCCCACCCCTTTGTTATTATTGTAAATATTCTTCGCTGTGCTTGAGCTTTGCGCCGGCAGCGGCGATGTATTTGCTCTCCGCCTTTCTGGAAAACCTCAGATCCATCCTGTAGCCAACAACACCGTAGTAGGTCGTCCAGATAACGGCATTGATCACATTCATCAGGGCAAGCTCGGAGGCGTTCAAGACCGTGCCCGACTCAAACGTGCCCAGCGCAGCCAGAAAGAAATAGCCCACCGACCCGTGGACCAGGTTAAACATGGTGCCGATAATCCCTATGCAGCCACCGATGACAGGAATTAGAGTGTATTCAACCAGGCCCTGACTCACCGGAGCAATGACCAGTCCGGCTGACAGACCAGTAAGAAGCCACAGGCGACAGGGTGCGTACATTTTTGCAAGTTGAAAACAGGCAATAGGAATAATCGCTAAGAAAATCAGATAATGGCTCATGCTCTTTCCCCTGTGGCAAAGGTTACTCTTAAACTTCTTCTTTCATTGTCCTTTGATATCTCCATATACACTTTGTATGCCACAGGCATTTCCCACACCCTTCACCTTTAATTCCAAACAGTTACCAGCATCGCATCTCCGGTCGAGACGGTGCACGCCTTGCGCCCTTGCAATTATGCAAAGAGGAAACGATTGCATAATTGCAAGCAATTCTATCTTTTGCTCCATTGAAAAAATTATGGGGACAGCCAAGGGGGAATAATGATGCAGCAAGAAGATGCATGCTCCTAAGAGGATAGAAAGCTCAGCAAAGGAGTTGGTGAGCAAAAAGGAGGGGCGCGCATTGCCCCCCTTTCCCCATGAATTGGGGAACTGAGATATCTATGGGGAGAAAGGGGTGAGTTAACAACCTTGCAAGGCAGGGAAGATGCTTAGCAAAAAATCAGCGGGTGAAGGTATCTGCCACCACAAAAGGCGTGCAGCGGACACCAATACTTTTCTTCTTCACCCAGAGGCGCATAATGGGCAGGGCCTCACCCTCCATATTGACGGTGGTGCCCATCTCTTCGACAAAGGAGATATCCTTGGCCAGAAATTCATAATAAAAGGTATTGCTGCTGAAGGCATCAGTGACCAGGATGACCTTGTCCGCATCATAATAATGCTTTTGCGGCGTGCCGGTGAAGGCAACGTGGGTTTCACGCAACTGACTTTTATCCTTGGGTCTTGAATAGGCCTGAAGGGCAAACTCCTTCACGCCTTGCGGAAAATGTCTAAGGGGCATGTTGTTCACCATTTCTTTGCATGTGCTGAAATAGCCTTTCCATACCCTTATGTTGCCCTGCTCACTTGGCAAGAGTCAAAGAAAAAATGGTTCTTTTCCGTTGCTCCCAGGGCTGTTGTTCTTTAACTGGCCAGCAACTCATCGCTTTTGGCTGCCATGATAAAATCGTTTTTATGTAAGCCCTTTATCTTATGGGACCACCAGGAGACCTCGACACTGCCCCATTCAGTGAGCAGGGCCGGATGGTGGCCAGCAGCCTCGGCTATCTCGCCCACCCTGTTGGTAAAATCCAAGGCCTGGACAAAATTTTTAAATTTATAGCGGCGGACAAGGCGCTGCATGCCATCCACCTCAACAATGCGCCACTCTGGAATCTGGGGGGAAAACTCTTCAATTTCTTCATCCGTAACAAGAGGCGCTCCAATTTTACATGCTTCACAGCTTGTCTGGGTCAAAAATTGCATGGCTATCTCCTTGTTTCACAAGCTTTGATCATAGTTTATTTTATCTTACTTAAGATTCTAAGTATCACCATAGACATTACAAGAAAAAAGGCGGCAGAGATAAAACTCTGCCGCCTGCTCAAACCCCTCAAAAATCTTCAAGGATATATCTTCCATTTTACCCATTTTATTCCTTGAGAATGGTATCAACGGTAAAAAACACCTCCACTCCCCAATCATTCATCTCTGTCCAGCCATCTTTGACAGACTCTTCTGCGCTGCTGCTCTTTGTCTCTACATCCTCTCCAAAGGTAATGGTAACCGTCACCCCCTCATCAAGCAGAGAGAGGGTTGCAAGCAAGCCATCATCAATGAGATCTTCTGCTGCACTGACAGAATCTGCGGTGATGGTTGTGTTTCCCATCTCTTCATCAAAAACCAGATCAGCATGGGGCGTCTCGGCCACCATGGAATCAATCATCTCGTAGATTTCCTGATCCACGATATCCGCTGCAGGATGGTGGGCAAGAACGGGGCCGGCAGCCAGGGCCAGGCAAAGGGAAAAGGTGGTGATGATCTTTTTCATGATACTTCTCCTTGTTAAAGAAATGCCACCTCGCGAGAGCTTCTCAACTTTCCGGGGCGGCAGAAAAACAGCATGTAGAGCACCAGGACATTGCGCAAGTTAAGATTGCGGCCCGGCAGGTTCCCTGCTGTCTGTTATATCTTCTTTAACGATGGCTGGCAGATTTGGTTGCCTCATTCATAAAAAAGGCCGCATCCTTAATAAAAAAAGGATGCGGCCAAAGAGAAAGTCCCATTGGGGGGAATTTCAATCTTTCATTACTCTCATTTTATTCGTCAACCATTTTGCCCTTGGCCTTTTGCTTGGCTGACTCTTTTTCAATATCCGAATCTCTGTAGCGTTGCCGGTCACGATCCATGTCACCGCGCTGCTCACCATTTTTTCTATATTGGTACTGGTGTTCATAACGATGTTGATAGTGGTTTTCACTCCCTCCATATCCAGCACCAGGTCCACCGCCGGCATTTCCGCCGCCGCCTCTACCGCCACCACCGCCGCGGGCCATGGCCAAAGAGGATGCCAGAGTAAGACAACAAACCATTGCCACTGCGACTATATTGTGCTTTTTCATATTTTTTCTCCACGGTGATCTTACCTGTCTATCCTTCATCGTAGCGGATAAACGTTTTCATCCTTTATGTCCTTTTTTGTTGGCTTAGTTCGACAAAAGTCGGACATACGCAAAACTGCCTGAGACCGACACCCAGGCGATAGGGACATGTTTCCAGTGATTTCGTATTTGAGAGAAGTACCATTGAGCTGTTCACCTCTGTCATTTCACATCGAGCCGGAGAAGCACACTCTCCACTTTTCAGGCACGAAAAGGCATAAGGGCAATTACTGCTTTGCAGCAGGGTCAGTGATGATACATAATAACTCATATATACGGCCCTCCCCCCAGGCTAATACGTTAAGAACGTCTGGTTGAGTTCAGCGCTCTGTTTAACAACACGGCAAATTTCCATAAAAGGTTCCTTATCTCTACATTATTTAAAAAAATACTTCTAGTTGTTAGGGTGTAAAAAAAGAATAATCTTAACTTTTCTCGGCAGGAGGGAACCATCTCACAGGTTTGGACGTTATGAGGGTACGTTTTATGGAAAAAGTTATTAGCCTTATACATTCACACAGCCGAACTGCGAATTTTGAATCGGTTCTACGGCCCCATATGCAGCGCCTGTATCGACTGGCATTTCGCCTTACCGGAAATGTGGACGACGCCGAAGATCTGGTCCAAGACGTTTTGGTAAAGCTCTATCCAAAACAGAGGACATTGCTTGACATAGAAAAATTGGGGCCATGGTTAGCCAAGGTCCTCTATCGAACCTTCCTGGACCAGCAACGGAAGAATAAGCGCTCACCTCTCCAGCTGGTAGTTAAAGGTAAAAACAGTGAGGTTGACATTGTTGACTTCATCCCCAGCCCAAAAGCAGGGCCGGAAGAGGGCACAGAAGAGAATGAAACCAGGGCACGCCTGCAAGCGGCTATACATTCTTTAAACCAGGACCAGCAGCACCTATGTCTGCTCTACTATGTCGAGGGCTATACCCTGGCCGAGCTTGAGGAAATCCTCGACACTCCGGTGGGCACCCTCAAATCCAGAATTCACCGGGCCCGAGTTCAATTACGAAATTTTCTGGACCAAGGAACCGTTCCTGATAAGTAGGCGTTATTGATTTTAGAGGTATAAACCTATGGATTGCCAACAAGCACTCATTAATAAGGATGACTATCTGGACAGAACCCTCAGTGCCGGGGAAACATTAGAGCTTCAGCAGCATCTGTTCAGCTGCTCTGAGTGCCGTAATGAGTTCCAACGCGATGAAGAGCTGCTTAAAGCCCTGCGCCGCCTGCCTGTGCCGCCGCCAAACCCGGACTTTGTTAAACGATCTTTTGCAACGGCCAGGGCCCGTCACAAGAAGCAACAAATCAAAAAGGCCATGCCCTATTGGGGAGGTGCTGTTGCTGCCTGTTTGGCTTTCTGGCTCATGGTGGCAACTCCGGTTAACCAGACCACGCCAGCTGTCCAGCCACCGAGCAGCAGCCACGCCATCAATATCAAAATTCACGAAGAGCGCCTTGTCCAGGTTGTAGTCCGCGCCCCCCGTGACCTCTTCCAGGCCGATGTTGTTATTGAGCTTCCAACCCAGCTTGAGATGGCAGGTTTTCCCGGCCAAAGGGAAATACGCTGGAACACCAACCTCCGCAAAGGCAAAAATCTGCTCAACCTCCCCCTCGTTGCTAAAAGCCGGGGAACAGCCGAACTCATTACCCACATAAGCCATGACAATAAAAGTAAAATGCTCTCCCTTGTCATGACGGTTTATAATGACGAGTTAACCCGAAAGGGGCATTATATGCCCCACACAGCCTAGGCAGTTAGCACCACTTGCACGGTTTGACGAGGTCTCCTATGAGAAAATTTATTTATTTTTGTTCAGCCCTTATTGCTCTCGCTTTAGCACCTGCTTTCTCCCATGCGGCAGGTCCTTTTCTACATGGGGATGTCATTATCATGGCGGCCAATAGCCTGGAGCTTGATGTCACCATGGAAATGCTTGACGAAGATGCTGACTCCTCCTCCGACATTACCAATGTCATCAAGCTGCCGGTCAGGGAAATGCACAGGGAACAGATCAGAAATGAACGGCGAATCCGCCAAGGCGGTGATGCCTCGCCTCTCCACCAGGAGGAGGGTTCTCCTGCCACGGTTCAAAATGAGATCATCAACGAGATCATTGAAGCGCAACAGGAGGCCGAAGAGGCCAAACGCGGTGTCATCAATGATGAAATAGGGCAAAAGAAAGGCCGCTAAGCCCCACTTACCCCTTGCCAGCACTCTGTTTTGAGGTTTTCTCTGCTGAGAGAAAACCTCAGACGACCACCCTCAAAAGCCAGCCAGCCACGGCCAATTCAAGCGTGGCTGGATGGCTTTTTGTCGCACCCCTCTTGTAAATATTGCAAAGTTCTCATTAACCTGTAAGCTTCTCAGGATTCCCGCGCCAAGCAAGCAGCCTTTATAGAGAAGAAAGCTATTTTGCAACTTGTCACAACATCAATACAGCTCTTAAAGCACCACCCTATTTTCTTGGGGAGCGCCCTGCTCCTTTTTTGTCAACTCATCAACCACCATACCGTTCGAGCAGAAAATATTTCGCCATCATCATCCTTTCAGCAAGGCCAAACCTCTTTTAAAAAAGGCGACTTTGCCCAGGCCCTGTCCCTTTTTAAACAGGCCCAGGCTGAAGGACTTAATAAGCCGGCCCTGTTCTATAATATCGGGGTGTGCGCCTATAAATTAGGGCTCTACGAGAAGGCCAAAGAGGCCTTTCTACAGACCGCAACATTCCCCAAAATGGCGGCTCTGGCCTATTATAACCTGGCCGTGCTGGCAGAAAAACAGGGTGACTCAGGGTCAGCTATCTCCTGGCTAAAAAAATCCATTGCCACTGCCGGCAGCAAGGATAGCAAAATCCTCCTTCTTTCCAAAACCGCTCTCAGTAGGATCCTGAGCAGACAGGGGCTGCTTGACAGCTGGACTTCCTATTCCGCCTTGGAATCAGGCTATGACGATAATGTTTCAATGATCGAGGGTGATGACCTGGAGTTAAACAGCGAAGAGGAGGATAGCTTTGCAGACATATTCACCTTTGTTCGCAGCCCTTTCTTGGGAAACTCTGTTAGTGAAGGCCCATTTCTGCAGGGAAGCCTCTCCTTTCGTGACTATACCGAACTTAATGAATATGACGTGGGCAGTTTGAGGCTGGAAGGGAAATATCGAAAAAAAGCTGGGACATTTCACCTTGAGGGCGGCACAGGATACAACTATGTTTTATGGGATGATGCGAGCTATTCCCAAAGCCCCATTTTCAACCTGGAGGTCAAGCGACCTCTCGGCCATGCCTTGTCCGTCCGCCTGCGTTACGAGGCAAAATACCAGGATATTCTTAATTCCCAGTATGATTACCTGCAGGGCTGGCAACACCAGGCAACAACAGAATTTTCAGCAAGGCACGGTGCCCACAGCCTGGTTGCCGGCTACAGCTTTGAAGAAAATGATCGCCGCGCTAAAGACTCCTCACCACGCCGCCATCTTATAAAGGCCAGAATCGAACTGTACCCAGTTGACAAATTTTATATAACCCTTGCCGCCAGCTACCGCGACAGCGTCTATGATCTCACCAGCAGCCCAGATCGAAGCGAGGAGCGCTACGAGGCCTCCCTGCAGCTGGGCTATACCCTGTCAAAGAAATGGAGGCTTGCTGGGCGCTATACCCACACCGTTAACATCTCCAACGAAGACCTCTACGAATATAGAAGAAACGTCACGAGCCTCATTGTTGGCTATACCTTCTAACAACGAAACCTGCTACCCCCTCTCTTTTTTTGCATCTTCCGCCTAAATCTTCTATAAATCCTAGACACCTCCCCACGCGCCCGTAGCTCAGCTGGATAGAGCATCGGCCTTCGAAGCCGAGAGTCGCAGGTTCGAATCCTGCCGGGCGTGCCAATGATTTCAACATGTTATCACCTCAAGGCCGACTCAGCAACATATCGCTCCCCACACTATTCCCCCACAAGTTTAGAAAAATTGTCGTCGCCTCTCACACAAAAAAAGAGGCAGATGCATGTGCACCCACCGCCTAAAAAACTTTTAAAAGCCGAGAAAAAATGCCGTTACACGATGGCAGTAATGGCCAATAATTGTTGCTGTAAAAAATATTACCCAGGGAGGGATATTATGAATGTTTCTTTGGCTCCAGAAATGGAAAAATGGATCTCAACCAAGGTCAAATCGGGTCAATATAAATCCTCCAGTGAGGTTGTCCGTGATGGGCTGAGGCTCTTGCAAAACAGGGAAAACCAACGCCTGGCAATGCTTGAAGAGCTACGCCATGAGCTTATGATCGGGGCCAAGCAACTGGAGGCCGGCAAATCTCAGGAATTTGACACCGAGCTTGTTGAGAAAATAAAATCCTCAGGAAGACAAAAACTTGGAACATGAAGAAGCTCAAACTGACAGTTTCTGACCTTGCCACTGAAGATTTGACCAACATCTGGCTTTATATTGCTGATTATTCTCCCCAGGCCGCAGGCCAACTCATTGACACCATTTACCATAAATGTTGTTTGCTCGCCGAATCCCCAGGCATAGGACAGATGCGAGAAGAATTACTTCCCGGCATGCGCAGCTTTCCGATAAAACGTTACATCATTTTTTACAGAAAAAGGCTAACAGCCTGGAAGTAGTCAGAGTGCTCAGCGGCTACCGTGACCTTGATGCCCTGTTCTGATTGTTTTCCCGAACGTCGGAATGCCCAGTTATCTGGCCTGCCCCCCTTTCTCAGACCTTTTTAATAATGATACCGAAGCTGAGCTATCAAAATAGCATCATCGGTGGCCTTGTATACGAGGCGATGTTCATCATTGATGCGACGAGACCAGTAGCCTGATAATGCGTGCCGGAGTGGCTCCGGCTTGCCGGTGCCCTCAAAGGGAGAACGCTTGATCTCCTTGACTAAGGAATTAATGCGCTTAAGGATTTTTTTGTTAGTTTGCTGCCAGTACAAGTAATCGTTCCAGCCATGCTCAGAGAAAATTAGCTTCACTCGCTAAGTTTCCTCTCTTGCCCTTGGCCGCTTGCAAGTTCAGCAATTGATTCAAGAAGCCGTTTGGCGCTCTTGGGGCTGCGTAACAGATACGCAGTTTCCTCCAAAGATTTGTAATCATCCAGCGAGAGCATTACCACCGCATTCTCTTTTTTTCGAGTAATAATGACTGGCTCGTGGTCTGCACAAACCTTCTCCATAGTTTTGGCCAAATTGCCTCGTGCTGAAGTGTATGTGATAGTGTTCATATAGCACCCTCCATCTGTACAGCATAATGTACATCACAGGAGGATGGTTGTCAATTACCTAGCCAACTAACACCAAGTGCTGGTGTTCAGAATCGGCTTGCCATTCTTGGGATGGAAAGAATTAATTATCCCCCAGCTTGCCTTCGACCAACAAAAAGTCTATAGTTTGGTCAAAAGGAGGTGCACCATGAAATATTCGCAAGCAATAAAACCCATAAGCTACCTTAAAGCACATGCCTCAGAGATTGTCCGTGGTATTACTGAAAATCAGGGAACCATGGTTATTACCCATCACGGTGAGGCTAAGGTTGTTGTTCAAGATATCCATGTCTTTGAGCAAACTCAAGAAAGCTTGGCCATGCTGAAGCTTCTCGCCCAAAGCAAAAAGAGTTTACAACAGGGCAAATTCAAACCAGCGTCCAAAACATTTTCTGACCTTGCTGAAAGGATAAAAACGGAGCAGAGTTAATGTGTGATGTTTTTGTTATCGCTGAAGCAGAAGAGGATATCTTTGATATTTACCAATATGTAGCAACGCATGATTCTCCAGGCAAAGCCGCCAGCCTTTTTAAAAATCTCCAGGAAACCATATCTTCACTAGATCATCAGCCTACGAGGGGCCATGTGCCACCAGAACTGGCAAGAATTGATGTCCTGGAATTTTTGGAAATCCATTACAAGCCTTATCGCATCATATATCAAATCATCAAAACTGATGTTTTTGTACACTGTGTATTGGATGGTCGTCGCGATCTCAATGATCTTTTGCAGCGCCGCCTTTTAAGAACTTAAGCCACCCTCAGTAACCCGCATGAGGCTGAGAGCCGCAGCAGCGAAGCCACACCCCACATGGGACCAGAAATGCAGAAATGGGGACAGACCACGTTTTTATGATTTTGCAGAATTTTTGGATGGCCTTCCCGGAGCACCCGGGTCAACCCGCCGCCCTAAAACCTCTGCAACTTGTGCTT
>JBDLIE010000045.1:0-21751 GCA_039715015.1 Thermodesulfobacteriota bacterium | reverse complement strand
TTTAAAAAAAAACTATAAGAGCCTAGGTCTATAACTCTAGCCAGGACTCACTAAATATGGTCTGGCCGGAAAGCGCCTTATAGGTCTTATAATGCTCGAGGGTAACACCGGACAGGGCAGATGGGTCAGGATCATTGCCGTCCATCATGCCATGGACCATATCCACGTCAGACTGACGCTCGCCATTACAGATGGCCATAAGCTCCTTATCATAGGAGTTGACAATGGCGGTGGTAATACCGGTCTTCATCAGCATGATCAGGTAGGTACGATCAAGATGCTTGCGGAGATGTTCGGCAACACCGTTGGAAACGTTGGACAGACCAACAGTGGAACCGGCGCCCGGGGCGATTTCCTTGAGCATTTCCATAAAGGCCAGACCGGACATAATTTGATCGGAACCCAGGGTGATCGGAGTGCCGATAGGATCAAAAAGAATGCGCTCATTGGGGATACCGGCCTCATTAAGGGCCATAAGCAGCTCAACGGACATGGAGGCACGTTCGTTGGAATCACGGGGCATACCGTCAGGGCCCCAAAGCAGGGCAATGACATTACAGCCTGCCTCAGCAGCAACAGGAATCAGCTTCTCCATTCTCTCCGGCTGGGCCGAGATGGAGTTCATGATAGCAGTTTCTTTGTTTTTAATAACCTTAAAACCGGCTGCCATGGCATCGGTATTGGTGGTATCAAGGCAAAGGGGCGTGTCAATGGCCGCTTCCATGGTCTCTACAACCCAAGGCATAAGATCGGTACCATCTTTACGGGCTGGGCCGATATTGAGGTCAAGGTAGGAAGCACCGGCGGCAGACTCCTCACGGGCCATTTCCTGAATGGGTCCAGGGATGCGTTCCTTCATGGCGTTACCACTTCTCGTTCCCATAATATTGATACTTTCAGCAATCGCGAGTACTACCTGTCCCATCCCAACTTCTCCTGATTTTATTTTGATTAATAGCTATTTTTTAAAAACGAGTAATTTGTATGATTATGACGATATTCGCAGGTAGTCGTCATTGCTCCACCGGCCATAAAAGAACATCGAAACAGCGAAATTAGCGTTTTGCCCTTCTATTGTCAACAAATATAACAAAAAACTGATTTAGCGTGCTTTTCCGCTCTTTATTTGTCGGCAAAACTACCTACCAAATGGATCCGATACCACCTGGAGCCAATCATCCATAAATCGCTGCCACAAGGTGGATGGTTCACAAAATCTTTCCCTGCTCACCACCCGGGCAAGGTGGACAAAGAAGATATGCCAGCCTTGCTGCTGGAAGCGCTGGCAGAGACGGCGCTCCCATATGCCTCCCAGACCTGAGCAGGGGAGACGGATATCCTCAAGGGCGAGACGGTTGACCACTAAGGCTGCGCTGCTCAGCCAGTCCACCTCCATGGTGGCCAGGCCATCCCAACCCGGCATCACAGAATCAGGGATGAGCATCGTACGCTGGAAGGCAGTGGCAAGAACATCCCCCGCCTCGTTAAAAAAACGGGGTCCGGCCACAGCCACATCAGGATGAGCATCGAGAAATTCCACCAGGCTGAAAAGGGAGGCAGGGCTGGCCATCACCCCACCATGCCAGAGGCCAAGATATCTGCCCCTGGCACGCTGCCACACCTCTTTAACAAAAAAATTGGCGGCATTAAGAGGTAGATCAAGAAAATGTAGATGGGGAGAAGCGTGATAATCACCGCACCGGGCACCCTGAGGCAAAAAAACTTCCAGGGAGAGCGGATCGCTGCAGGCAAAGAGAGCTGCAAGACAAGGGCTGAGATCAGCCCCATCCTGTGCGGGCAAGAGGCAGATGGAAAGATCCGGTCGGATCTCCATCAGTCTCCCTTGGCCAGCTTCTCTTTCACCGACGGGAAGAGACTCATGTCGGTATGGGGTAAAAAGAGGGCCGCCATGTAATGGTTCATGAATTCGGTGTTCTCAGCAAGCTCCATATTGGTGATAAGCTGGCTTACCATGGTCCGCTCCCGGAAACGCTTATGGTCATCGAGACTGATTTGGGCCCCAAGAAGCGAGGCATTGCCCAGGTAGTAAAATTTGTCGCGGTCAACATCGGGCAGCAGGCCTATGCAGATGGCCCGTTCCAGATCGATATAGGCCCCAAAATTTCCGGCCAGAATGACCCGGTCAAGATCGTCAAAGGTCATGCCCACCGACTCGAGAAGCGTCTGGTAGCCGGCGTACATGGCTCCCTTGGCCCGGTTGAGATTGTCGATGTCCACCTCAGAGATGACAATATCATGGCCAACCAAGGTATCCTTCTCCCAGGCCAAGACGTACTCGTAGCCGCTCTCTCCCTCCCTGATCCGGGAATGCTCGATCTTGCGGTTGAACTTGCCCTGCTGATCAACAACACCGGCCTCAAGAAGCTCGGAAACAATGGAGATCAGGCCGGAGCCACAGATGCCACGGGGTTTGGTGCGGCCGATGGTAATAATCATCGGCTCAAAGGTGTCGGCACTGATATGGAAATTTTCAATGGCGCCGGAGGAGGCCCGCATACCGCACTCAATACCGCCCCCCTCAAAGGCTGGGCCGGCCGAGCAGGCTGAACACATCATCCAGTCCTCGTTGCCGACGACAATCTCGCCGTTGGTACCTATATCGATAAAAAGGGTGAGTTTGGAACTCTTGTGCATCTGGCAGGCATGAACACCAGAGACAATATCACCACCCACATAACTGGCAACAGAGGGATAGAGAAAGAGACGCACCGAGGGATGGGCCAAAACGCCGAGGTCGGCCGCCCGGGTCAATGGAAACTGACTGCAGGTGGGCACGTAAGGGGCCTCACGCAGGTACTTCGGGTCAATGCCGAGAAGGAGATGGCTCATCACCGTATTACCGGCCGCCATGATATAGCTGATATCACTGGGGCTGATGATCATCTCCCGGCATACTTTCTCGATGATCTCATTGATGGTGTAAACCACCTTCTCCTGGAGGATTCTCAGGCCGTCGCCGCGTTGAGAATAGATAATCCGGGAGATGACATCCTCGCCATAGGCTATCTGGGCGTTATAGGCCGAAGCCTCGGCCAGCACCTTGCCGGAGTTAAGATCCATCAGCAAACCACCCACTGTGGTGGTGCCGATATCAACGGCAAGACCGTAGAGCTGGCCGGTGGTGTCACCGGGCTCCACAGCAATAATACGATCGGGCTCCTCCGACCGTTTACCGCGGAGAAGGATGACAGTTACCTCCCAGTTGGCCTCGCGCAGAGAAAAGGGCAGTCCCTGAAGGAGTTGGGGATGGTCATAGGTGGGTTCCACGCAGTCGAAACAACCCTTTTTAATACCGCGCAGCAGGCGCTGAAGGTCAGAGATATTATCGTCCATGGTGGGGGCAGGCAGCTTCAGAAAACGCTTTTCCACCGGCGGATCAACCTCCCACTTACCGATAAGGGCATCCAGGGAACGGGCAGAAATGGCCCGGGTGGTCTTGGGCTTGCGCTTATGAATCTTGCCGTCCCGTCCTTTTTCCTCCGGCATTTCCACCACGAGGTCTGTAACGACCTGACTCTTGCAGGCCAGCCGCCAACCCTGGGCATGGTCATCGGCCTTGAGCATAGAGCTGGGATCGGAGTCAACCTCCCCTTCCTTAATGCGTACCTTGCAGCGGCCGCAGACTCCATCACCACCGCAATAGGCTGGCACATAGACGCCGGCATTTGCCGCTGCGGCCAGAAGATTCTCGCCGTCGTCCACGGTGACCTTCACATTGTCAGGAATAAAATGGATTGTTTTGCTCATTGAAGCCCACAAAATTTCAGATAAAGTAAACGGCCACAAAAGGATACCATTCCTGCTGTAAGCCGCAAAGAAACTGTCGCGATCATAGTACACCCATGCTCAGCTGACAATCCCAGGAGTTACCTATTTTTCAAGTTGTACCCCTTACATGGCCTATTCAACCGTAACGCTTTTGGCAAGATTCCGGGGTTGGTCGACATCGCAGCCCCGCAGGTGGGCGATGTGATAGGAGAGCACCTGGAGCGGGATGCAGTAGAGAATGGGGTTCATCTCTGGATGGACATCAGGCAGGACAATGAGATCATCGGCAACTGTAGAAAGATGTTCATCGCTGGCACTACCCACCAAAATAAGGCGGCCATGACGCGCCTTCACCTCTTCGACATTGGAAACCACCTTGCCGTAGACATGATCAGGGGGAACCAGGGCCAGGACCGGCATATCCTTATCAATAAGGGCAATGGGGCCATGTTTAAGCTCGCCGGCGGCGTAGCCTTCGGCATGAATATATGAAATTTCTTTAAGCTTCAGTGCGCCTTCCAAGGCAATGGGAAAATTAACCCCGCGGCCGAGATAGAGGAAATCACGGCATTGGACAAACTCCTCGGCCAGGACCTCCAGCTCTTTATGGAGGCGGGGAAGTTCCTGCTCAATGACTGACGGCAAATCAAGAAGGCCACGCCCCAACTCCTGCAAAGTTGGCCCCTCAACGCTTTTGCGGACCTGGGCCAAATAGAGGGTGAGGAGAAAAAAAGCGGTGAGCTGACTGGTAAAGGCCTTAGTGGAGGCCACCCCAATCTCCGGCCCGGCATGGGTATAGATGGTGCCGTGCGATTCACGGGTAATGGTACTGCCCACCACATTACAGATGGAAATGACCTTGGCCCCCAGCTCTTTAGCCAAACGCAGACCAGCCAGGGTATCTGCCGTTTCACCGGATTGGGAGATGGGAATCACCATGACATCAGGCCCTAAAAGCAGGCGGCGGTAGCGAAACTCGGAGGCGATATCCACCTCCACCGGAATGCCCACCCATTTTTCCAGCCAGTACTTGGCCACCAAAGCCGCATGCCAGGAGGTCCCGCAGGCCACCAGGGAAATGCGGGAAAAATTTTGTATCTCCTGATCAGAAAGACCGATCTCCGGCAGGTTGACCTGGCCGCTTTCCGGATCAAGCCGGCCCCGAAAGGTGTTTAGGATGGCCTGGGGCTGCTCAAAAATCTCCTTTAACATGAAATGGCGATAGCCAGCCTTCTGGGCCATACCCGCGTTCCAGAGAATCTCCTGCATCTCACGCTGACGGGGCGCCCCATCTTTCAAGGAAATGATTTTCACGCCATCCTTACTCAGGACAGCCAGGTCATGATCCTCCAAAAAAATCACCTGATTGGTGGAGGGCAAAAGGGCCGGGATATCGGAGGCCATTAAAGAACCGCCTCCTTCCTTGACTCCCAGAACCAGGGGACTCTGGTTACGGACGGCAACCAGGGTATCAGGCTCCTTGGTCCACATCACGCCCAGGGCATAGGAGCCCTCCACCTCTGGCAGGGCCTGGCTGATGGCGGCGACCAAGTCATCCTCCAGGTGTTCCTCAATAAGATGGGCCAGAACCTCGGTATCCGTATCTGACGTGAAGGTGTGGCCTTTGGCCTGCAACTCTTTACGGAGCTTCTGGTAGTTTTCGATAATACCGTTATGGACAACCACCAAGCCGCCGGTGCAATCGCTATGCGGATGGGCATTTTTCTCAGAGGGAGGACCATGGGTTGCCCAGCGGGTATGGCCAAGACCGATGCGGCTCTTGGTATCAACCTCATCCATAACCTCTTCAAGGTTGGCAAGTTTGCCTTCACTGCGATATTTATGCAGGGTGCCCTCTTCCAAAAAGACAATACCGGCTGAATCATAACCGCGGTATTCGAGATGTTTCAATCCTTCAAGAACGATGGGCACAACCCGTCGGGGCCCAACGTATCCAACAATTCCACACATGTTTTCTGTTTCCTATTTTAAAGAAGGGAGCCCACAGTACTGCCTTGGAATCCTGACAAAAACCCAGCGGATCTTACACCAATCCCGGCCTATATTTCAAGCATTCGATCCAGGGCAAGCCTGGCGCCTTTGGCTATTGCCGGAGATACCCTTATTTGATTGACCAGATTGCCCTGGGCCAGATTATCAAGGAGCCAGAGCAAAGAGGCAGGAGTGACCAGGGCCATGGTTGTGCAAGAGCAGGATGTGGGTGCCAATAGGTGGATGGTTTTGTCCGGATGCTGATCGCGCAGGCGATCCACCAAATTGACCTCAGTGCCAATGGCCCACACCGAACCGGGCGCGGAGTTCTTAACGGCGGCGATAATGGCTTCTGTGGAGCCATACTGGTCAGCGGCAGCCACGGCCTCATAATTACTCTCCGGATGGATAATGATCTGGATCCCCGCTTCCTTCTGACGCCACTGCTCAATCTGTTCAACGGCAAACTCCATATGGATCTCGCAAAAACCGTCCCAGAGCAGAACCCGGGCCTTTTGAACCTGATCGGGGCTGTTGCCGCCCAACGGTTTACCGCGCTGCCAGAGGATGATTTCATCATCACTTACCCCGAGTGCCTTGGCAGAGTTCCGTCCCAGATGTTCGTCAGGAAAGAAAAACATCTTCTCCCCCCTCTCCAGGGCCCAGGCCAAAACGCGCTCAGCGTTGGACGAGGTGCAGACCGAACCTCCCCTTTCACCGACAAAGGCCTTAATGGCCGCCGACGAGTTGACATAGGTCACCGGCACCACCCTGTCAACATCACAGACCTCGGCCAGTTCCTGCCAGGCCTGTTCCACCTCGGCAACCGTGGCCATGTCGGCCATGGGGCAACCCGCCTCAAGATGGGGCAGGAAAACGGCCTGTTCAGCATCGGTGAGGATATCAGCCGACTCAGCCATAAAATGAACACCACAAAAAACGATATAGCGGGCATCCTTGGCCTCTGCTGCCTGCCTGGCCAGCTTCAGTGAGTCACCAGCCATGTCGGCGCATTGAAAAACGGCCTCTTGCTGGTAGTGATGACCCAGAATCAGGAGCTGGCTGCCCAGCTCTTTCTTGCGGGCCTTGATGCGGTCAATAAGATTTTTCTCATCTTCTTCAAGATATTCGGCGGGTATGGGCGGCTGTATCTGTTGCATGACTCTCTTTTCTTTTATTGTTCTTTCCTTGCACTGCTTATCAGAAGGGCAAATAAAAACCGGGCTTGTTTAAGGATATGCAACCTTAAACAAGCCCGGTGGAGATTTCTACTAAAAACGACAGTCCTTAGAGAAAGGACAAAGGAATTTTAGACTGTCCGCACCCACGTGGCTTGAGGGCCTTTATCTCCGGCTGTCTCACCAAAGGTGACGGCGTCTCCTTCGGAAAGATCATCTATCTGCAGGCCTTTGAGGGAGTTTTCGTGAAAATAAACCTCCCGGCCATCAGCAGCCAGAATAAAGCCATAGGACTCATAGGGGGAAACGTTTTTGATCACCCCGAGCCCAGCACTTCCTGCAGGGCCTGGCTCATGATGTTTATGGCTCTGTCTACGTCTACGCTGAAGCTCCTTAAGCTGTAGGCCCAGTGTATCAAAAGCTTCGACAAGTATGGGCCGGACCGACTCTCCCTTACGTTTGACAACCACCGTGTCATTGGGTACTCCGGCAATCAGTCGTACTTCATGGCCGCCCTCCTTGTGTGAGGACGTCTGCTCAATGGTGATTCGCAGATTATGGACGAGGGCTGCATGATGCCTCTCCAACCGCTCCCGTTCCTCTGCAATTTTTTCACGCCATGAGTTTCTTACCTTAAGATTCAAGCCTTCAACCTTTAGTTCCATACACACCTCCTGATAATGGGTTAGACATGGAAATAAATCTCCCATTGTCCATGGAACGTCGTGACGACCTGTCACTGCAGGTCGCCGTGACATAAAGACTTCCAGAAGGAAGCCTGAAACAGAGGGGAAAAGAGATATCAGATCACCTTTCGTACCCCTCTCTTAAACTATACTTAAAAAAAAAATCCTCTTCCAGCATTCTCTCTGTCTTCCAGGTAACCACCTGAAAACAAAGAAAAACTCTTTGGACTAAAAAATTTAAGCACCATTTCTCAGAAAACAACCGCTCACCTTATTTATTCGTAAAAAAGATTGCTGCAGCCGCTCTTTAGAGACCTCTTTGTTCAAGTACGCCTGATGGAGCAGGGAAACCGCCTCTTTCACCTTGCCGTGATCATGGCAGATAAGCAGCAGATCAACACCTGCCTTAAAGGCCCGCACAGAGGCCTCCGGCACGCCGATATCATTTTCCACCGCTCCCATCTCCAGGTCATCGGTGACCACCATGCCATCATAGCCCAATTGATGGCGGAGCAGATCGGTGAGGATCTTTGACGAAAAGGTGGCAAGATTTTCAGGGTCTATGTCCTGGTAGAGGACGTGGGAGGTCATGACAGAGGCAACACCGGCCTTGATAGCTGCCTGGAAAGGAAGGAGATCACAGTCCTTTATTTTCTGCCAGGAGTCACTGACAACAGGCAGATGGAGGTGGGGGTCGATAACCGCCTCACCCAGGCCAGGAAAATGTTTGGCGCAGGCAGCGATTCCCTTGTTTTGAAAGGCATCAATAATAAGAACGCCCAACTCCGCCACCCGCTGAGGATCTGCACCCAGGCTGCGGTGCTCCATAAAACAACCTTGCCCATGTGGACAGACGTCAAGAACCGGGGCAAAATTCATATTGACCCCGACCTTCTGCAGGTCACGACCACAGAGACGGGCATACTCCTGGAGATCACGCCGGGCATCTGGGCCGTCCGCATACACCCTGGCATCGGCAAATTGGACAAAGGGCTCAGGAAGGCGGGCCACCGTGCCCCCCTCCTGGTCAATGGAAATTAAGGGTTCAGCCAACCCCTTTTTCCGGCAATATCCGATGAGATCTTTACTCAAACGCGATAGCTGTGCCTCACTCTCAACGTTGCGTTTGAAGAAAATGAAGTGATTCACGCCATATTTGTCGATGAGATAACGGGTGGAATCATCCAGGTCATATCCAGGAAGACCAGCCATAAATAGCGATCCAAGGTCGGCCAGGGACAGGCTCATTGGTCACCCTCCTGGGTCTGATAGGCAAGGGGATCTTCAAAGCCAGCCTCGCGAAAACCTTTGAGGCGCAGGAGACAGGCGTCGCACATACCGCAGGAAAGTCCGTCAGGACCGGGGTCATAACAGCTATGGGTGCATGAGTAATCAACACCCAATGCCATCCCTTTTTCGACAATCTCTTTTTTGGTGAGCTTCATGAGCGGTGCATGGATTTGAAAACGGCGGCCAACGCTGATTCCGGCCTGGGTGCCGAGGTTGGCCACCTCCTCCATAGCGGTCAGAAACTGGGGCCGACAGTCGGGATAGCCGCTATAATCCAAAGCATTGACCCCCACAAAAATATCAAAAGCGCCGATCACCTCAGCCCAGGCCACAGCATGGCCAAGAAAAATGGTATTGCGGGCCGGCACATAGGTCACAGGGAGTTCCCCGTGGCCGATCTCCTCCTCGGAACGCATCTTAGGGACAGCCAGGTCCGTGGTCAGGGCTGAACCGCCGATCTTATCAAGATCAAGATTCAAGACCAGGTGTTTGGCAGCCCCTAATTTATCGGCATTCATCCGGGCCTTTTCCAGCTCGATACTTTGTCGCTGGCCATAGGAGAAACTAAGGCAATAACAGGCAAAACCCTGATTGCGGGCAATGGCCAGTACCGTTGTTGAATCCAGACCGCCACTCAGTAAAATAACCGCCTTTTCCTTCTTGTTAGTCATTACGCTCTATACTCACCGGCATACCTTGCTTTATTACAACTTCCGGGGGTTGAACCTGGGCCTGGTAGGCCACCACCTCAACCCCTTGCTCAACCACCTTACGCAAGGTCTCTGCGTAAAGCGGATCGATATGATCGGCAGGGGCAAAAAAATCGCCGTCCTGCCCCTGCACACAAAAAAATATCATGGCCCGTACCCCCGGCCCCAGCAGATCGGCCAGCTCCTCAAGATGCTTTGTGCCCCGGGCGGTAACGGCATCGGGAAACATGGCCTTTCCATCCTCAACCAGGGTACAGTTCTTCACCTCAATGTAGATCTTTTCCTCGCCCTTACTCACCAAGAAGTCAAGGCGGCTCCGCTTGGAAACCTTCACCTCAGGCTGAATCCGGTCCACCTGGCCCAACTCGGCAACAAGGCCCTTCTCAAGAGCCTCGCGGACCAGATGATTGGTCCGCATGGTATTAATCCCCACCCAGCAGCCCTCTACCTCAATGAGCTCAAGGGTATGAGGGTACTTCCGTTTTGCATTGTCCGAACGTGATATCATGACCCTGTTACCAGGATTAAGGCAGCCCCGCATGGAGCCGGTATTGGGGCAATGCACGGTCAAAATTGTGCCGTCAGGCCTTTCAACATCCACCAGAAAACGTTTATACCTTTTTATAAATGTTGCCGGCTGAAGATCATGGAGTATCATGGTCATAAACCATACCCGATCCCTGGTTGTTGAGCATTCCTTAACTTTGATTTTTTCACCGGGAGCGCCCGGTTATTCGCCATGACTGACCACGATTCCGACAAACAAACCAAAAAAGCCGTTGCCCTGCGCTACGACCCTGAACAGGAACAGGCGCCCCGCCTTATCGGCAAGGGTCTGGGCTTGGTGGCCGAACAGATTTTGGAACTGGCCAAAGAGCACAACATCCCCATCCATGAGGACAAGGATCTGGTGGAGGTGCTGGCCAAACTCGACCCAGGCGAAGAGATCCCGGCTGAGACCTACCTCCTCGTTGCCGAGATTCTCGCCTTTATCTATCGGGCCAATGATGAGGCCGGCAAACCCCGCCCCTCCCCATAGTCAAAAAACGGACACAAAGCCGGGAATTTTCTTCCGCCCTCTTCCATTGTTTTAGTTTCTCGCTTTTCCAGCTCCCCACCCCCAAGCCAGACGCAACCTGCTAAAAACACTGCACCTTTTCAAAAGAGTCCTGTTCGCCGGCCTCCCCTTTACCCCCATTCCCTACTATGGCACGGCCATTGCAACACTGAAAGCAGTGTCAAATTTACGTCAATAATCCGCCATATCCTTGCGCCCCCTCTTCGGGTGGGAGATATGGCTTGGAGGAGAGTATGTACATCCAGAACCGTCTCGGTCTTGTTGAAAGCGCGGAAACCATGCTGGCCCAGACCCGGCGCCTCAACCAGATCACCAACAATCTGGCCAATGTCGATACTGCCGGCTACAAGAAGGAAGATATCACCTTCTGGGAGATGCTTTACAAAACCGACCATCAACGCCCCCGGGTGGGCAAAGCCATCCACGACGTTACGGACATGCAGCCCGGAGCTATTGAAGAAACGGGAAACAGCCTTGATTTTGCCATTGGCGGCAATGGTTTTTTTAAAATCCAAACCCCAGGAGGGGTGCGCTACACAAGGGCCGGCCAGTTTCTGGCCAATAACGAAGGCCAGCTCATAACCCCAAACGGCCATCTGGTACTTGGTGACGGCGGCCCCATTCTGGTCGATGGTGAAAAAATCTCCGTGGACGATAAAGGCAGCATCAGCGTGGACAACCAGCAGGTAGGCGTTCTGGCCATTGTCACCTTTGCCAATCTGGCCGACCTGGAAAAACAGGGCCAAAATCTTTTCGCCATCAGCGGCGAGAGCCAGGAAGAACCTGCCCAAAACTTCAGCGTCAAACAGGGCTACCTGGAAAAATCAAACGTCAGCACCATGAAGGAACTCACCGCCATGATTGACATCAACCGCGCCTATCAGACCCAGCAGCGCCTGGTGCGCACTATCGATGATATGGACGACAAAGCCATCAGCAGAGTAGGCAGATTAAACAGTTAGATTTATAATTTTTTAAGGAGAATCCCATGATTCGGGCACTTTACACCTCCCAGACAGGCATGAATGCTCAAGAACTGCAGCTTGACGTTACTTCCAACAACTTGGCCAACGTCAACACCACCGGCTTTAAAAAGAGCCGGGCCCAGTTCGAAGACCTCATCTATCAGAATTTGCGGGCTGCCGGTGCCGAGACCGTTGATGGCGGCCAGTTACCAAGCGGTATCCAGATAGGCCTTGGTACCCGGACCACCACCGTCCAGAAAATATTCACCCAGGGCGATTTCAGCCAGACGAACAACGAGCTTGATATAACCATTGAGGGCAGAGGATTTTTCCAGATTGTCCGCGATGGTGTTGAACTTTACACCCGGGCCGGCGCCTTTACCAAAGATAGCGACGGCTTTATCGTCACTCAAAACGGTGACCGCCTGCAGCCGGAATTTTCCATTCCTGACGACACCGTGATCCTGGAAATCGACTCCAGCGGTTTGATTTCAGCCATGGATTCGGCCCAGCAGATCCTCGGTTCTGTCCAGCTTACCGTCCATACCTTTGTTAACCCTGGTGGACTCAAGGCCACGGGCGGCAACAATTATCTCCCCTCCGAGGCCTCCGGCGACCCCACAGAGTCCAATCCGGGATCTGATGCTGCAGGCACCTTGGCCCAGGGCTTTCTGGAGCTCTCCAACGTCTCTGTAACCGAAGAGCTGGTGAATCTCATTGTCACCCAGCGGGCCTTTGACGCTAATTCCAAGGGTATCAGCACCGCTGATCAGCTTCTGGAAACCACTAACAATTTAGTCAGATAACCCAGGTGGCCCCATGCTTAAAAGTCGTCTCACAGCCCTGATTTTCTTGCTGACCTTGGCCCTGGCGCTTTTCTGCCAGCAGGCAGCAGCGGAAACCATCACCCTTGACCACGAAGAACTGGCAGCCATCTTCACCGACATCCAGCTCAACAACAGCGTTTGGCCTGCCGAAGACCTGGTGGTGAGCAATTTTTCCAGCACTCCCTCCCAGGTCACCCTGCCCATGGGTGTTATCGATTACGAAATACTTAACCAGAATCACGGGCGCTATTTGGGACAAAAATCTCTGTCGGTCTTTATCACCGTTGATGGCACTCCCCGAAAAAAAATTAAAATGCGCGGCAACCTTGAACTCTTCGGCAACGTCGTACTCCTCACCCGGCGCCTGGGACGAAGAGATATTATTAGTCGCGACGACATCGCCGTGGTGCGCCGCAATATCACCATGTTCAGCCACGAATTGGTAACAAGCCCAGAGGAGGCCATTAACAAGGGACTCAGAACATCCCTTAGACCCGGCACAGTGCTCCTCAAACAATATTTAAAGAAACAGCCCCTGGTCAAACGGGGTGATCTTGTGACAATCAAAGCCAACAGCGAATCCCTAAGAATCTCCACAAAGGGAGAAGCGCGCAGCCAAGGGGCCGAGGGTGATCTTATTCAGGTCAAAAACCTCAGCAGTCGACAGATGATCACGGCCAGGGTCGTTGGTCATGGCCTTGTTCAAGTTGATTTTTAAAGGAGAAACTCCCCATGAAAAAAGCCTCTCTTCTTGTTTTTATCTCCTGTTTTTTAGGGGGCTGCATACCACCGGGACAAAACAGCTCCACGGCTCTACCGGCCCGTCACTCCCTGCCCCCTGTTCAGAATGAACGGCTCATGCCTGAAGAAGGGTCTATCTTCTCGGCTCACACCATGGATCTCTACCGCGATCAGCGGGCCCACAAGGTTGGGGATATCGTCACCGTAACTATTGTTGAAACCTCCAGTTCAGCGCATGAGGCAACCACCGAGACCACCCGCGACTCCAGCGTCAGTGGCGACATCTCCTACCTCTTTCGTTTTGCCGAATGGGCCAAGCTCAGAGAGAATACCCCTAACAGTAGAACCTTGGGGGCCAGCCTGAAAAACGACTTCAACGGCGAAGGGGAAACCACCCGTGATAACACCATGACTGCAACGATCTCGGCCCGAGTCATTGATGTCACCATGAACGGTAATTTGATCATCCAAGGCTACCGTGAAGTGAAGACCAACAACGAGACCCAGCACATCATCCTCTCCGGTCTCATACGCCCAGCCGATATTTCACCAGACAACGTGGTCAAATCCTCCCAGATAGCTGATGCCCGCATTGAAATTTCCGGCGAGGGCGCGGTGAGCGACAAGCAGCAACCTGGCTGGCTGGCCAAGGGGGTGGACATCCTCTGGCCCTTTTAAAAAGATTCTGAAAAACTACTACGCAGCAAAAATTCTGCGTCAAAAATGGCCTCAGGGAAGGGAGCTTGCGAGACTCCGAAATGCTCATTTACACATGTAAGCTGCGTGCCCGGAGGAGATAAGCGCAGACTTCGAATACCCTTGGGGTGCTTTTTCGTCCATTTCTTCCTTGCCTTTTTGCTGCTCGCTACGTTTTTCAAAACCCTTTTTATAGCCAAACCAGGCTCATTAACACGGTGTCTTTCCCTGTGGTGGGTAATTTTTTCCCACCACAGGGAACAAGCTTATTGTCTTTAAAAACAAGGTGTTACCTTCAGAAGCACACTGAAAACAAGTGGCACACCCCTTGCAAATCAACAAGTCAGACACACCCAAAACGGTACCCATGCCATGAACACGACTCGCAAAAGACATATCGTCCCAGCCCTCATCCTTGCCGCACTTATCTTGTGGGGCCAGGCAGCAGAGGCAGCCCGGCTCAAGGACCTCGCCACGGTCAAAGGCGTCCGTGACAACCAGCTTGTCGGATACGGCCTGGTGGTGGGTTTAAACGGTACGGGGGATGGCAACAAATCACCCTTCACCAGCCAGGCCCTGGTCAACATGCTTGAGAACATGGGCGTTCACGTCAACAAGGATGATCTGAAGGTGAAAAACGTCGCTGGCGTGCTGGTGACTGCCAAACTGCCAGCCTTTGTCAAGATCGGCCAGAGCATTGACATCAATCTTTCCTCCCTGGGCGACGCCTCCTCCCTGGCTGGCGGCACCCTTATTGCCACCCCCCTCAAGGGCCTGGACGGCAAGGTTTACGCCATGGCCCAAGGGCCGGTCTCCATCGGCGGTTTTGAGCTGCAGGGCGGCACTAACAGAAACAGCCAAAAAAACCACGTCAACGTGGCCCGTATTCCTGCCGGGGCCACAGTGGAAAGGGAGGTGCCCTTCTCCCTGCTTACCAAAAAAGAACTTACCATCCACCTTAAAGCCCCTGACTTTACCACCATGAGCAGGGTGGTTGATGCCGTGGACAGCCTGCTGGCCGGGCCCTATGCCTCGGCCAAAGACAGTGCCACCGTATCTATTGCGGTCCCACCCGCATTTGAAAAAAACCAGGTTGGCCTTCTGGCAGCTCTGGAGAGTCTCGACATTACACCTGACAACCAGGCCAAGATCATCATCGATGAACGAACAGGCACGGTGGTGATGGGAGAAAACGTCACCATTAATGAGGTGGCTGTTGCCCACGGCAATCTCTCTGTGCAGGTTAACCCGGCGCCCGGCCAGAGACCATCCCAGGAGGAAAACCGCAATATTACGGCCCGCGACAAGGAAAACATGCTGGTCCAGCTCGACAATGGGGTCACCCTGGGCGAGGTGGTGCGGGCCCTCAATTCCGTGGGTGTAACAACCCGGGACTTAATCGCCATTTTCCAGACCATGAAGGCCTCCGGCGCCATCAAGGCGGATCTGCAGATCATTTAAAAGGAACGGTTATGGAAATTTCCCCTGAACAGATGCTGGCCTTAACAAAGGCGGGCCAACAGACAAAAATGAGTCCGCAAGAAAAAGAGCAGCTCCGTAAGGCCTGCAATGATTTCGAGGCCCTGCTTACCAAGCAGATGCTCAGCACCATGCGGGAGTCGACCTTTGAAACAGAAGGCCTCTTTGAAAAGAGCTATGGCGAGAAACTTTTTCAATCCATGGCCGATCAGGAAATGGCAGAGAGAATGGCCACCGGCGGCGGCATAGGCTTTGGCGATATGCTTTTTCAACAACTTACTAAAAACTCCTGACCAATAAGGAGGTAATTATGACAGCTCCCAGCCCACATTTCGAACAACTCTTGGCCAAGCTCCAAAAACAGATGAACTACACCCACGCCTTCATCCACATCCTGGACCAGGAACAGGCTGGCCTGCTGAAGATGGGAATGTCCATTCTCATGCAGATCAGCAAGCAGAAGGAAAACGGCCTGCGCCAGATGATCTATCTTGACGACCAGATCCAGGAGGTCGCTGCCCTCATCCTGGCTGAGGAGGGCGGCCGCGGCGAAGATGACATTATTCAACTTCGCGATCTCTACCCTCACCTCCAGAAAGAAGAGGTGGAAGAACTGGAGAACATCCGTCTGAATCTAGCAAGCCTGCGCGACGAGATCGACCGCAAGAGCTACATCAATCACAGCTTCACCGCGGACACCTTACGCTACCTTGGCGATGCCATCGCCTTAATCAGTGACGGCATTGCCAACGACCCCACCTATTCGTCAAGGGGCATGATGGGCAAAACTGAAAAGGCCCGCCCTTCCCTGCTGTCACGTGAGGTATAGCCATGGCCGGAATCTCCCATGTTCTGAACCTTGCCAAAGAGGCCCTCGTCACCCACCAGCTCGCCATTGGCGTCACGGGTCATAATGTAGCCAACGTCAATACCCCCGGCTACACCAGGCAGACCGTTGACCTCACCTCGCCGATAGCCAGCCCCATCGGTATCGGTTTCATCGGCAACGGTGTTCAGGCAGAACGCATTGAGCGGGAGTATGACCGTTTCATGGTCCAACGCCTGATCAACCAAGAGTCCAAGCTAAGCAACCTCGAAGCCCAGTATCAGTCCATGCGAGTGGTTGAGACAGCCTTTAACGAGGCGCCGGGCATGGCGGTCAATGAACTCTTGAGCGAATTTTGGGTCGGCTGGCAAGAAATTGCCAACAACCCCGAATTCATCTCATCCAGGGAGACTGTTGTCCAGCAGGCCCATCTCATTAATGAGCAGCTCCACATCATGGCGGATGAAATTGCCCAATCGCGGGAGGACATCAGTTCCAACCTCCATTCCGCAGTCCTTGACGTCAACACCTTGACCACCCAGATTGCTGAACTCAACGTCCAGATCTCAAGCTCGGAGAGTGAGATCCAAAAACAAAACGACCTGCGTGATCAACGTGATGAGCTGACCAAAGAGCTGGCCCAATTTATTGACCTTAACTATTTTGAAATGAACAATGGGGCCTACACCATCATGCTCAAGGACGGCCATACCCTGGTTGAAAATAATGAGTCCTGGTCATTGCAATGGGATGAACGAAATCTTGCCTGGCAGACCACCAACGCCAATGGCCAGGTGACCCTGACCAACATCAGTAATGGCGAGGAGTTAGGCGGCAAAATCGGTGGCTGGATGGAGATTCATGGCCAGCTCGTTGAGGGTGAGCCAGAAAACTACCTGGGCCGTCTCGATGCTCTGGCAAATGGCCTGGTCCGCGAGGTCAACCAGCTCCATACCCAGGGTGTCGGCCTGGTCCGCTTTTCTGATACTCTGACAAGCACCACCCCGGCGGCTGACACAACCCGGCTGCAATCAACAGTTGATCCAGCCACAGCCTTGGAGGACATCCCAGCTGGCACCTTTATCATCAACAACCGCGATATTGGCCGTATCGACGGCGCCATTGCCGTTGAGGGCATTGCCATGGGCAAAACCGCCAATGCGGTAGACGCTATCAATGACTCCTTAAGCAGCGTTAAGGCCAGAATGACCACCCTGGTGGCAGGTGATGCAGTTGATGCCACCGCCCCCCCTCTGGCGGCAGGTGACACCATGGACTTCACCATTAACGGCGTTGCCATTAGCTACACCGCTGTGCTTGCCGACGAGAACACCCCGGCCACCCTGGCCGCCAACCTGGTGAACGCCGTCAACACAGCTATCACGGCCCACAACACGGCAACCGGCCCGATGAACGTCCCCAAGGTTACCCTTAGCGCTGATGTGGGCACCGGTCTGAACGGCGGTGCTCTCAACGCCATCGTCCTTAAAAACGACAATCCCGGCGATGGGTCGCAGATCGTCTTGGCCGGCATTGATCCGGCCGGGGCCTCTCCAGACCAATTCATGGGCCTAACTGACGGAACCTATGTTGCAGATGCTACCCATAACAGTGGCGAAATCACCCTCTTTAATAATGACGGCCCCATTGAAATCGACGGCGGCAGCACCGATGTTTACCTTACCCATCTTGGCCTTGATGGCGGGGCATACGGCCTCGCAGATACCCCAGGGGACGGTAAAGTCTTCTACGAGTACAGCGACAGCACCGGTGGCGTCGGTGGCCTTGCCGCCTCTATGATGGGCTACGCCTATTCCGACGAGCTGGCCACTGACGGCACCAGCTTTGACATCTGGCTCTACAATAGTGACGACACCCTGGCCCTGCCTACACCGGTCTCAGTACCCATGGACCGGGTCTACACCCTCTACGATGTTGCCAATGCCATTAATGTGGCTGTAGAAAATGCCAGCGGCGTCAGCCCTAGCACTTGGTTACAAGCCACGGTCGAGGAAAACAAACTTGTCCTTACTCCGGATGCCGGTCATAATTTCGCCTTTGGTGAAGACACCTCCAACTTTCTCGCCACTGCCGGCCTCAATACATTCTTCACCGGCCACAGCGCCTCGACAATCGGGGTCAATTCTCAGGTGTCCGGCTCCTTAGAATATGTCGCTGCCGGCCAGATAGACAGCTATGGCCAGATCTTCACCGGCGACCAGGCAAACGCCCTGCTGATCACCAATCTTCAAAATAAGGAAGATATTCATTTTACCGGAGCTTCCGACAACACCCTTGACGGCCACTACAATGCCCTGGTGGCTACCATCGGCATTAAGGGCCGTACGGTTGATCGTGATTTTGAGTACAACACCCTGGTCACAACCCAGCTACGCGAGATGCGCGATGCCACCTCCGGCGTCAATCTTGATGAGGAGATGGCCAATCTAATTAAATTCCAGCATGCCTATACGGCGGCAGCCAAACTCATCACCACCTCCGACGAGATGCTGCAGACCCTGCTGGCCTCTGTAAACAGATAGGGGCAGATACCATGAGAACCACCTTAAATACCCTTTTTAGCCGGATTAATGCCAACCTGCATACGATCAACAAGGACATCTACAGACTCAACGACCAGATTTCATCTGGCCGACAGATGTCGAAGATATCCGACAACCCGGCGAACATGGTTTCCTCACTGCTGATGCGCACCAAGATCGCCGAACTGGACCAGTTTCAGAGCAATATAAATTATGGCGATGCCATGGTTACCGCTGCGGAAAACGCCCTGCGCCAAATCAAGGAACAGGTCATGGAGGCCAAGGTCATTGCCATTGAGGCCCAAAATCCTGTGGCCGAAAATGACCGTGATCTCATCGCCCCCAAGGTGGCAAACCTTTTGGATCAGGCCGTGACCCTGGCCAACACCCAGATCGCCGGTAAATACATCTTTGGCGGCACCCGCACCTCGGGCTACACCGAGGCAGAGCCCAAGCCCTTTGTCCGCGAACTCATTGACGGCTATCGCATAAATGGCGCGGCCTCGGCAGCGCTATCCCTCTTCCCCCAGCCCGGCATTGTCCAGGATGGCACCGACCTTGGCATTGCGGCTGTACCACCGGCTCCCCTGGAATTTTACTTCCCGGACACAGCCATTACAGAACAGGTAAATTTTGCCGACCTGACAAACCCAGCTGCCACCATCAATGGCATTAATATGACCGATGCCTTCAATCTGAGTGCAGCTATCAATGCCGACACCAGTGTAACGTCAAGCCTTACCACCCAGACAGGCGGCACCACCCCTGCCACGGCAGGCGGGCCGTTGGCCATCTCTTTTGACGTCACCGGCACTATTGGTACGGCCCCGGTAAGTTTTACCGCCAGCGGCTCGGCCACCGAGATCGCCCAACAGACTGTCGATGCCGTCAACAGCGTAAGCAGCTCCACCGGCGTCATGGCCCTGCGCGGCAATGGCGCCAACGGCGGTGTTGCCGACTCCGTTGTTTTCCGCAATGTTCAGGACGGCGATGCCTCGGCCATCACCTTTACCGGCCCGGCTGCAGGCTCACCAGAGGACACTCTCCTTGGCTTTGATGACCTTAATGACGATGCCCCGGCTGGCGCAGACATAAACCACAACACCGGCTCTATTGCCCTGTCGTCACCGACAAATTTCACCTTCGGCAACACAACAAGCACGGTGCTGGCCAGTGCCGGCCTGGACACGGCCACCATTGCCCCAGCCGCCCTGGATATCGACGGCAACCCAATTTCATACAATGTCCACACCTCCGGCACCCTGGGCCTCCATGACCTGAAGATTAACGGCATCTGGGTGCCAGCCGCTCAAAATGACGGCTTATCAAATATTGATCCAGATCTTTCCGCGGCAGCCAAGGCCGCAGCCATCAACAGCGTCTCCGGCCAAACCGGAGTCACTGCCAAGGTGACGCCCGTCACCCTCACCGCCTCCGCGCCCGTCACAGCTGGCGCCATGGGAAGCGGCGATCTGATCATTAACGGTATTGATATCTTTCCCGTTGCCACTGCGGTAATTGCCGGCGACACCGACAATGTAATCATTGATGCCATCAATGCCAGACAGGCAAGCACCGGTGTCTATGCCACCCATGACGCCACCGGCACCCTTGTCCTCAAGGTGGATGACGGCCGTAATCTCCAGGTGGAAACTTCGGCAAACGGCGAGATCATTACCAGTCTTAACGGTGCTCCCGGCCCCTCCAACCAGGTTTACTCTGGCCGGATTCAGCTCTATGGCGACCGAACCTACATGCTGGAATCATCGCTGTTTAATTCAGACGGCAACCTCTACGAGGCCGGCCTTATCGCCCTGGGGCTGGCAGGGGGCTCCGCCGTCACCGGTGAGGCCACCGATGTGGCTGGCGACGGAAAATTATCTGCTTTGACCATTGCCGATCATGAAGGAAATGTCCGCTATGCCGGTGACAGGGAAGGAGAATTGGAGATCAAGGTGGGTAGTGTCGAAAAAATGTCCATCTCAGAAAATGGCCAGGTAGCCCTCAAGGACTCCCATGTTTTTGATGCCCTCCAAAAGCTTGAGGACACTCTTTTAGGCAAAAACTTTACTGAGGTGACCAGCCTGATGTACGTTACCAATACCGCTGCCACCTTTGCCAGCGGCAACACCGGTCTGCCCAACGATCCGCGCATTGAGATCCCCCAGATTGTCAGTGGCTCTTTCACGGTGAGCATCACCGACCACGAACATTTACCACCTGAGGTGTTTGAAGCCCGCATCGGCGTGGATATCAATGTTGACACCCCTGCCACCATTGCCGCTAAGCTTGATGGCATTCCCGGCCTCAATGCCTCTTGGGACAGCGATGGCTATCTGCAGATGAGCACCACCGATCCCGATCGTTACACCATGTCCATGGGCGGAGATTCCTCCAACTTCAGCGGGGCGGTACGGGTTACCAATACCGATATGCAGGTCTTTGCCCTTGACAGCTCCATTGCCGAGCTTAATCAGGTCTTCGAGGATCTCACCACCAAAATTTCCGACTTCGGAGCCCGTGGCAACCGGCTCGATGTCCAGAGTCAGATCTTCACCAATCTTGATCTGGCCACCAAAGAATCACTTTCTGAAAAACAGGATACGGATATCGTTAAGGCCATCACTGAACTTCAGGCGGCCGAAACAGCCTATGAAGCAGCCCTGGCCACTGCGGCCCGTACCATGCAAATGAGCCTTCTTGATTTTCTGCAATAAGAGTGGTTTTGGCAAGATCATAGCCACGGGAACTCCAAATATGATACTATCATTCGGCAACAGCACTCTTTTCTAAAACAGGAGAAAAAATATGCTCATCCTTGCCAGAAAAATTGGTGAGGCCATTAAGATTGCCGATGAGATAACCATTAAGGTCATGGAGATCAAAGGCGGCCAGGTCAAGATAGGGGTTGAGGCCCCGCACCATGTCAGCATCCACCGCAACGAGGTCTA
>JBDLIE010000044.1:0-21803 GCA_039715015.1 Thermodesulfobacteriota bacterium | reverse complement strand
GTTCAGGGCTGAATGGGGGGAAGGCAAAACCAAAACATCTAAAACCAGAAGTTCCACGGTAATCCGTGAAGAACCTAAAAAAAGGCCGCCTGCCCATGTGGGAAACGACCTTTCTTGTCATATGGCTCTTTATCTACACGCAGAGATTATCCGCCTGGGACACTTCTTTAAAGAGCTCTTTAATCTTCTCAGGATCTTTGCGGCCGGGGCTGATCTCAATGCCGGAATTGACATCCACGGCAAAGGGCTGGATCTGTTTGATGGCAGCGCCGACATTATCGACATTAAGTCCACCGGCAAGGATGAGAGGCTTGCGGGGCTTTAGTTTTTCCACCAGACTCCAGTCAAAGGTCTCGCCGGTGCCGCCTGCCATTTCTTTATGATAGGTATCGAGCAGAAAGGCCCGGACCACATCGTTATAGGGTTCCAAAAATTCGGAAGCCATATCAGGTTTGACCTGAAATGCCTTAATAACCCGGCCCGGCATCACTTCACAGTATTCAGGAGGTTCCTGGCCGTGCAGTTGGATGACAGTGAGGCCGCAGTAATGAACAAGCTCGCTCACCACCTCGGGGTCTTGGTTCATGAAGACACCAACGGCATCAACAAAGGGAGGGAGCTCGGCAATAATCTCCTTGGCCACCTCAGGATCAATGGCCCGGGGGCTCTCCTTTACAAAAATAAAACCTAAGGCGTCAACCCCTGCCTCAACTGCCTTTCTGACCTCAAAAGGTTCCGTCATGCCACAGATCTTAACCCGCGTTCGACCGGCCATTGGCCTTGTTCCTCCCTCTAAATTTATACTCATTTAGACCACAAGGCACTCACTGGCAGAGCGGGGTATCCTGGGTACTCCGCTCTGCCAGTGAGTGTCTTGTGGCATTCTTATTTTATACCAAAACTTCTAACGCCCCATCAAGTCCCCCAGGGAGCCATCCTTATCTCCGGCCCGCATCAGGGTTTCGCCGACCAGGACGGCGCAGATGTCATGTTCGGCAAGATGTTTGATATCGTCAACATCACGGATACCAGATTCACTGACCACTGGGACTCCTGCCGGGATCTCCTTTTTCAGACGCAAGGTGGTGTTGAGATCAACACTGAAATCATTAAGATTACGGTTATTGATACCAATCAGCGGACTATCAATGGCCAGGGCCATCTCAAGCTCTCTCTCATCATGGACCTCCACCAGCGCGTCCATGCCAAGCTCCCTGGCACAGGCCAGAAACTCCGCCATCTGATTTTGGCTTAGTATTGCGGCGATGATCAAGATGGCGTCGGCACCGTGGGCCCGGGCCTCATTGATCTGCAACTCGTCAATGGTGAAATCCTTGCGTAGTACCGGCAGTTTGACAGTTTCACGGACCTGGGCAAGATAATCAAGATGGCCCTGGAAGAATTTCTCGTCGGTGAGGACTGACATACACTGAGCGCCACCGGCTTCATAACGTTTGGCAATCTCCACCGGCTGGAAATCTTCACAGATTACCCCTTTTGAGGGTGATGCCTTCTTGGCCTCAGCGATCAGGGCAATACCAGGATATGAGGTCAGGGCATTTTGAAAACCGCGGGGAGGGTCCACCTCGCCGGGAGGGATGATGCCTCGTTTTCTGAGTTCGGCTACCTCAAGTTTTTTCTGCTCAACAATGGTATCGAGAATCATCCTAGGCTGCCCCTTTCCCAGAAAAATCTACCAGGCCGTTCATTTTGGCAAGGGCAGCACCGGACTCAACACTCTGGCGGGCCAGTTCAACACCGTCTTTAAGGTCTTGGGCTCTGCCTGCAGCCATCAGGGCCGCACCGGCATTAAGCAGGACGGTATCAAGGCAGGCACCGGGCTTGCCCTCCAACACCTCTCGGAGCTGGATGGCGGAAAGTTCAGCGGTCGCGCCGCCTTTGATATCTTCCAGGCTGGCCCGGGAAAGTCCGGCATCTTCGGGGCTGATGGAATAGGTGGAGACCTTGCCGTCTTTATAGTCGGCCACCAGGGTGGGGCCGGTGATGGTGATCTCGTCGATATTGCCTTCGCCGCAGACCACCAAGGCACGCTTTATTCCGAAACGACCCAGGACGTGGGCCATGGTTTCCACCAGGTCCGGGGTGAAGACGCCAAGCAGATAAACATTAGCCTTGGCTGGATTGGTGAGGGGGCCAAGGATATTAAAAATGGTGCGGATGCCGATCTCCTTACGGGGACCAATGGCGTGTTTCATGGCGCCGTGCATCATGGGGGCAAACATAAATCCGATGCCAACTTCACGCACCGCTCTGCCAATATCCTCAGCACTCATGGAGAGATCAACACCAAGGGCCTCAAGAACATCGGCACTGCCGCAATGACTGGAAACAGAACGGTTGCCATGCTTAGCCACTGGCACTCCAGCTCCAGCGACCACAAATGAGGTAGTGGTAGAAACATTAAAGGTGCCGGAAGAATCACCGCCGGTACCAACGATATCCATTAAGATCTCTCCCTCATCAGCAGCATCGACAGCAGTGGCCTTTTCCCGCATAACCCGGGCCGCACCGGTGATCTCGTCAACAGTCTCGCCCTTCAAACGCAGGCTGGTGATAAAGGCGCCGATTTGAGCATCAGTGGTATTGCCACTCATGATCTCATCCATCACCCCCACCATCTCATCTTCGCTCAGGTCCACACCGCCAACAATCTTAGCAATGGCTTCCTTTATCATCTCTCTTCACCTTATTTTATATTTTTCGAAAACTTGTTTTCTTGTTCCGGCAAAACTCCCATCACCCGACCCTTTAACGGAGCATCTGCGGGTAGTCTTTGCTGACAAAATTCTTGAGCAGTTGAATACCGTCCGGGGTCATGATCGATTCGGGATGAAACTGCACCCCTTCCACCATAAGTTCTTTATGACGCAGGCCCATCAGTTCACCTTGGTCGGTCTGGGCGGTTATTTCCAGACAATCGGGCAGATCCTCCTCGGCAACAACCAGAGAGTGATAGCGCATGGCAGCAAAGGGAGAAGGCAGGGAGGCGAAAACTCCCTTGCCATCATGGGTCACGGGGCTGGTTTTACCATGCATAACCCTGCCGGCCCGCACCACTGTGCCGCCAAATGCCTCGCCGATAGCCTGATGGCCCAGGCAAACGCCAAGGACAGGGATCTTGCCGGCAAAATGACGGATGGCCTCAATGGAAATGCCTGCCTGGCCGGGGGAACACGGCCCCGGTGAAATCAACAAACGATCCGCCCCCAGTCCTTCAATAAAGGAGATATCCACCTCGTCATTACGGAAGACCTTTATCTCCTCGCCAAAGGCGCCAATGGTTTGGACAATGTTATATGTAAATGAATCGTAGTTATCAATGATGACAATCATGATTGTCTCTACTCCTGGATAATTCAAGTAACTCTTATATCAAATTCCTTGTTCCGCCAGCTCAACAGCCCGGCGCAGGCCCCGTGACTTATTCAAGGTCTCCTGGTACTCCATTTCTGGATCGGAGTCGGCGACAATACCAGCGCCGGCCTGGACCCACAGGTCATTGCCGTGCATAACAAAGGTACGAATGGTGATACTGAAATCCATATTGCCGGAAAAACCAAAATAACCCACGGCCCCGGCGTAAGGCCCCCGGCGCTCAGGCTCCAGCTCTTCAATAATCTCCATGGCCCTCACCTTGGGGGCGCCGCTCACCGTGCCGGCCGGAAAACAGGCCCGCACCACATCAAACTGGTCACAGCCTTCAGCAAGCTCGCCCCGGACCCCAGAAACGATATGCATGACATGGCTGTAACGTTCAATGACCATCAGTTCATAGGTGTTAACGGTGTTGTACCTGGCCACCCTCCCCAGGTCGTTACGACCCAAGTCAACAAGCATGAGATGCTCAGCACACTCCTTGGGATCGGCCAGCAGCTCTTCTTCCAGGGCCAAGTCCTCTTCACTGGTCTTGCCGCGCGGCCTGGTGCCGGCAATGGGCCGCACCTCAACCTTATCATCCTCAAGGCGAACCAGAATTTCCGGGGAAGAGCCTATCTGGATGGTGTCTCCCATCCGGACATAGAAAAGGTAGGGGCTGGGGTTGATATGACGTAAGGCCCGGTAAAGCAGAAAGGGGGGAATATCAGTCTTGGTATGAAAACGCTGGGAGAGCACGACCTGGATGATGTCGCCGGCCATAATATATTCTTTGGCCTTGGCCACCATGTCCCGAAAGGCGTCTGGCTCCATATTGGCGGTAAACTCATGGGCGGAAAAATTACCATCCCCCTCCACCACATCATAGGGCAGAGGGCGGCGCTTAAGCCTGCCGATCACCGCATCTATATCGCGCCGGGCCTGCTGGTAGATATGATCAAGATCATCACCTGCTGCCACCCTGACACAATGGACCACACTCAACGTCTGCTTGAGGTTATCGAAGATAAGGATAAACCTGGGCACCATAAAGGAACTGTCCGGCAGACCGGCCAAAGGAGGATTCTTCTCGGGCAGGCGTTCCATGAAGCGCACCATGTCGTAGCCCAAATAGCCAACGGCGCCGCCGAAAAAACGGGGCAGAAAATCACTGTCCGTACAGGCCTTAAAGGATGCCAGAAGTTTTTTAAGCTCCTCCAGGGGATCGCCGCTCAGCGCAGAGACCTCATCACCCTGCCTAACCTTGATACTGTTGCCATGGCTCTCAAAGGTCATTAGAGGGTCATAGCCCACAAAGGAATAACGGCCCCATGTTTCCCCGCCTTCCAAGCTCTCAAGTAAAAAGGCGTGGGATTCATCGCCGGCCAGCTTGGCAAAAACAGTGAGGGGGGTATCAAGATCAGCGACAATTTCCCGGCAGACAGGAATGAGTCCCGCCTCTACCGCCAGCTGCTTAAAATCTTCCAAACCGGGTTTATACATTTTACAGATATCCTTTAGACAGATGCTGTCCGGTTCCAACCAGACGCTATCAAGCTCAAAAAGCAGAAAAGGCCGCCATAAAAAAAGCCACGGATCCGAGTTACGGTTCCATGGCTTTTTTCGAGAAGCTAAATGAAATGATGGCTGCCAAGGGACTCATGTCCACTGGGCACAAAGAAAGAAATCATCATCGATTTTTTCGACATTTCGTCATCATCGGTATCGGCCTGATGTCTCATCGTTTCTTTGGAGCAGCATCAGGCGCCACTCAAGCCCCTTCTCTTTGATTCCTGCTGGGGTCGGTAACAGGCAACTACGCTGCGCTTGCTACAAACTTATTAACCCGCTTGGTAAGACGAGACACCTTGCGAGAAGCATTTTCCTTCTTCAGGGTGCCCTTGGAGGCGGCCTTCATGATGACCGGAACAGCCTCTTTTAATGCCAACTGGGCATTGTCCACTGAATTTTCCTCAATGGCAGTGTCAATGCGTTTGATGTAACCCTTCATCTTGGTACGGATTGCGCGGTTACGGGCACGACGCACGGCATTTTGCCGATTTCTCTTTAATGCTGATTTATGATTAGCCACTATTTTTCCTCTTTGTAAAAAACATCTGTTGAAGAGTTCTGCAAAACTCGCTCCCCCTGTTTCGGATAGCTGGGGGTTCCTTCACCTACGGACAAGGTTCGGGATATTTTCACAGAGCTGTTATTTTAAATCTATCCATGCCTGGCAGCCACTATCAAAACAGGCATGATCGTCAGCGAGGACGCACGAAACACGAACATATAAATAACTTTTTTCTGGGTGTCAAGATTGTCGGACTGGCAAAAAAACCGCCTGAACGTCATTTCATGCACAACCTCTTGTTTTTACGTCAATTCATCAAGAAAAAGCTTTTCATAAAGTGACAAAAAAGCTACAGAAAGAGGCACGCGCCAACAAAATGTCCAGAATTTCTTGTGGAAAACATGGTTGAAGTCATCCAAATTTCACCACTTTTCTTTGTCATAAATTTCTTTAATCTCGCAAAGTTGCTTCAATTTATATATGATAAAAAAAGGCGCACATTCAACATGCTCCGCACCTCTGATCACAGAGATGCAAACCATGACTTTTTTTTGTAAATGACAGAAGCTATCTATCATTTTTTTCAATCATACCGGCTTCTTTTTGATCTGGCAGACATCCTTATTGTCTCTTTCATCATTTACCGGGCTATTTTGCTCATCAGGGGGACAAGAGCGGTGCAGATGCTGGCAGGCATCTTTGTCATCATCATTGTCTATTTCATAGCCCGCGAGTTCCAGCTTCTCACCCTATACTGGCTCCTTGGTCGTTTTTTAAGCTCTATCCTGCTGATTATTATCATTATTTTTCAACGTGACATTCGCCGCGCCCTTACCCAGATGGGCCAAACTCCCTTTTCCACCAGAACTGGGGAGGACGAAAGCCAATCCCTGGATGAGGTGATCGGCGCCAGCGAATATTTGGCAAAACGGAAAATCGGCGGCCTCACTGTTATAGAGCGGGAAACAGGCCTGCGGGACTATATTGAATCGGCCGTGAGCCTGGACGCCAAATTAAGTAAAGAGCTGCTCATCAGTCTCTTTCACACCTCCTCTCCCCTCCATGATGGCGGCATCATTGTTCGCAAGGGCAGGATCCTCCACGCTCGCTGCGTCCTTCCTCTGACCAAAAACCCTTACATCAGCCGCTCCCTTGGCACACGGCATCGGGCGGCCATCGGCCTTTCCGAGGAAACAGATGCGGTGATTATTGTTGTCTCCGAAGAAACAGGGGCCATTTCCCTTGTTATGCATGGCGGCATTACCAGTGATCTTGATATCACTTCCCTGCGCAATCGCCTGGAAGCAATCTTTGTCCCTAAGGAATTCCAGAGGAACATATGGAAAAACTGGTTAAACAGAGCCTAAACCGTATTTTCGGATCCTGGACATGGCCGAAGAACTGGGTGCTCAAACTCCTCAGTCTCTTTTTCGCTGTCTTCATGTGGTATTTTGTGGCAGGTGAGGACAATGTCGATATGACGGTAAAGGTGCCGGTGGAGGTTATCAACCTGCCCCAAGATCTTATTATTGCCAATGAGTATAAAAAAGAACTGGAGGTCACGGTTAGCGGCCCCCGCGGTCTTATCCGCAATATGACAGGTGAGGTTTCACGCACCGTGGACCTTTCTGACGCCGGCCAGGGCCCGGTGGTTATCAAAAACGACACCAAGTCCATCCCCATCCCATGGGGAGTACAGGTCCTTAGAGCTAAACCGTCTGAATTTATTATTCAGCTCGATAAGCTCATCGACAAAAAGCTACCCATCCACGCAGTCACCACAGGTCAGGTACCCAAGGGATACACCCTGGTTTCCGTTCTGCTTGAGCCTGCTGAAATTACCATCACCGCCTCTGAGGCCATCATCGGCAAGGAAAGTGTGATCAACACTCTGCCCCTGGACATCAGTGGTTTGACAAGCTCAACCATGACCCACACCTCCCTTGAGCTTACCCCTGAGATCTCAGAGCTTATCGGCCATCCAGTGGTCACAGCAAGCATCATTATTGAAGATAAAATGATCCACCGGGCCGTGAAGAGTGTCCCTGTGCTGCCACCCAAGGGAGAAAATATCCCCAAGTTAAAAATCTCACCGAAAAAGGTGACGGTCCACTCATCCATCCCCTACTCGGTGTCGCAGAAGGCAAACAATTACAAATCACTGTTCTCCGCCACCATTACCGCTGCCGGCCTCAAGCCAGGAACCCACAAAATCAAGGTCCTGGTCACACCGGCAGAGGGGGTTAAGATCCTTGAAATCATCCCTCCTGAAATTACGGTGACGGTGCCTCCAGCGAAAAAGAAGTAGACTTCACCCCCCCATCCCAGCAACCAAGTTACAGGTTTAATCATGCGTAAATTATTCGGTACAGACGGCATCCGAGGTGTTGCCAATATACATCCCATGACCACTGAGATTGCCATGCAGATTGGTCGCGGCATTGCCTTCCAGGTTAAAGACATGCGCCAGGGCCATCGCATTGTCATCGGCAAAGACACCCGGGTTTCCGGCTACATGCTGGAAAATGCCTTGGCAGCAGGAATATGCTCCATGGGTGTGGACGTTATGCTTCTCGGCCCCATGCCCACCCCGGGTATCGCTTTTATCACCACCAGCATGCGTGCTGATGCCGGAGTGGTCATTTCCGCCTCCCATAACCCATTCCAGGATAACGGTATTAAAATCTTCTCCCGGGATGGCTTCAAACTACCGGACCAAAAAGAAGCGGATATAGAGGATCTCATCTTTTCCCAGAAGATGGAGGCCCTGCGGCCAGTGGCAGATGAGGTGGGCAAGGCAACCCGCATTGATGATGCCCGGGGCCGCTATATTGTCTTTTTGAAAAACACCTTTCCCAAGAAATATACCCTGGATGGCTTCCACATCGTTCTTGACTGTGCCCATGGCGCCACCTACGGCGTTGCTCCCCATGTTTTTGAAGAGCTCGGGGCCAAGGTCACGGCCATCGGTGTTGATCCGGACGGCAAAAACATCAACAAGGAGTGCGGCGCTCTCCACCCAGAGGTCATGGCCGCCAAGGTTCAGGAGCTAGGCGCTGATATCGGCATTGCCTTAGATGGCGACGGTGACCGCCTCATCGTCTGTGATGAAAAGGGCAAAATTGTTGACGGTGACCACATCATGGCCATTTGTGCCAAAGAGCTTATCGCCATCAAGAAGCTGAAGAAAAAGACCCTGGTCACAACGGTGATGAGCAACATGGGTCTGGAGGTTGCCATGGCCGGTATGGGCGGCAAAATGATCCGGACAGCCGTTGGCGATCGATATGTCGTGGAGGAAATGCGCAAGAATAAATACTCCTTTGGCGGCGAACAATCAGGACATCTCATCTTCCTGGACCACAACACCACCGGCGATGGTATCCTGGCAGCTCTGCAGCTTCTGGCCGTTATGATCAAGCGCAACAAGCCGATCTCTGAACTTGCCACGGTGATGGACTCCTTCCCCCAAGTCCTGAAGAATGTTCGCACTGCCCAAAAGATGAACCTCGATCTGGTGCCAAACTTCAACGACACCATGGCCAAGATGGAAAAGAAACTGGCTGGAGATGGCCGCATCCTTGTCCGCCATTCCGGTACCGAACCGGTGGTCAGGGTGATGCTTGAAGGCAAACACCACGACACCATCGATACCATGGCTGACGAACTCTGCGAATTAATCCGCAAGGCGGATGTGTAAATGAAGTAGCCAGTAGGAGCCCTCCCCTGTGGGCGATAGTTCAACACCGACAAACACCTTATCGCCCGCAGGGGAGGGCTCCTACGAATTATCTCTGGGTACTCCTCCTGCAATGAAAATACGTCTCGACAAATTATTGGTGTCCCGCGGCCTGGCTGACAGCAGGCAAAAGGCCCAGGCCATCATTGGCAGCGGCCAGGTATTGGTGGCGGGCCAGCTTGTCGACAAGGCCGGAAGCCAGATTGATGACAGCCTAGAGATAACCATCAAGGGCAAAGCCTGTCCCTTTGTGAGCCGGGGCGGCCTCAAACTCGCCAAGGGTCTTGATCATTTCCAACTTGATCCCAGTGGATTTATCTGCGCTGACATTGGCGCCTCCACCGGCGGCTTTAGCGACTGCCTCCTGCAAAACGGTGCAGCCAAGGTCTATGCAGTGGATGTGGGCTACGGCCAGCTCGACTGGAAATTACGCCAAGACCCTAAGGTGGTTGTTCTGGAGAGGACAAATGCCCGCTACCTTACCAGTAAAGAAATCCCCGACTCTCTCGACCTGGCTGTTATTGATGCGGCCTTTATCTCCATCAAGCTCCTCATCCCAGCCCTTCTACCTCTCTTTGCCCATAAGCCCGTAAGCATTCTGTCACTTATAAAACCTCAATTTGAGGTAGGCAAAGGCAAGGTGGGCAAAGGCGGGGTTGTAAGCGACCCAGCACTGCACAAAGAAGTTATTGATTCAATCAAAGAATTTGTCGACAGCCTCGGCCTCAACCACCGAGGGGTGACTGATTCGCCCATCCTCGGCCCTAAGGGGAACAAGGAGTTTCTTATCCATATTGTCTCCCCTGCCAATTAGCCACTCAAGGACCACCACCAGAGTGGTAAAGCTGCAATCTCATCAGCCCACAACCGTTTGTTTCTTTAAACTTTTCCCTTCACTTTTTCCGATAATTATTCCTATAATCTATTAGCACGATTTTCCTTTTTTTGAACAAAACTAAGGAGTCGATATGTTGGCAAAAATGACTATAGGCCGCAGAATTGCAATAGGTTTCGGGAGTCCTATATCCATCCTCATGCTTGGTGTTCTCATGGTATTTGTTACGACATCCAGCATCCGTACTAAAAGCCAGCAAAGTGCCGTCAACTTTGACATGGCAATGAATGCACAAAAAATGCAGCTTGATGTGGTCCAGGTGCAACAGTGGCTTACAGATATCTCCGCCACCCGTGGACGTGACGGTCTTAATGATGGTTTTGATGAAGCTGCAAACTCACGGGAGTCCTTTCTGCACGGCCTACAAACATTTCATAAATATTATGAGGAGCAAAACAATCACGAATATCTTGGCAAAATGGAGGATTTACAAAAACTTTTCGAGGCCTATTATTCTGTCGGTATAAAAATGGCCGAAGCGTATATTGCCGGTGGCCCTGGCGCCGGTAATAAGATGATGGCTGATTTCGATGAAGTTGCTGGTGCTTTAGGTGAAGCTATAGCTCCTTTTATTGACGAACAAACTGGCACGGGCGCAGCCAAGATAGAAGAAATAAATTCCTTTTTACAGTTCTTTTTAACAGGGGGAGTTGCAGGGGGCGGAATAACCATATTTTTTGGAATTTTCTCTTCAATAATCATTACTCGCGGAATCGTCAGAAGTTTAAATCAAGCCTTTAACGAAATCAATGAAGGCGCAACCCATGTATCCTCCGCATCAGGCCAAGTTTCTTTTGCAAGCCAAAAGCTGGCAGAAGGTGCCACAGAGCAAGCCTCGGCCGTTGAAGAAAGCTCCTCTGCCTTAGAAGAGTTAAATTCCATGACCCAGAGAAATGCCGATAACGCTCAAAAGGCCGATACGTTAATGAACAAAACCTCTCGGGTGGTCAACCAGTCCAACTCCTCCATGGCAGAATTAACCGCGTCTATGGCTGAGGTTTCCAAGGCCAGTGAGGATACTTCAAAAATTATTAAAACTATTGATGAAATCGCCTTCCAAACTAACCTGCTTGCCTTGAATGCTGCTGTTGAAGCTGCCAGAGCGGGGGAAGCTGGTGCTGGTTTTGCTGTGGTGGCTGATGAAGTTAGAAGCCTTGCCATGCGCGCCGCTGAAGCTGCACGTGACACCTCAGGATTAATAGAAGGGACCGTTTCAAAGGTAAAGGAGAGCACCGCCCTGCTTGAAACCACCAACAGATCCTTTTCCCAAGTGGCAGAAGCTTCGGAACAGGTCAACAAACTGATCAATGAAATCGCCTCCGCTTCCCAGGAGCAAGCCCAGGGGTTTAGTCACATAAACACAGCGGTCAGCGAGATGGACCAGGTTACTCAGAAAAATGCTGAAACAGCTGAAGAAACAGCTAGTGCTTCTGAAGAATTGAATGCCCAATCGATAAGTATGAAAAATACAGTCAGAGAGATCTCACTACTCATTGGCGGTGCAATGAAACAAAGTGAAGGCCCCGGCACAATGACCTCCAGCTCGCCTGTACATTCTCAGCCTCACACCTTCGCAGGAAATCTTGCCACCAACCAAGGGCCTCAAAAAAACCTTCTGGCTCAGACGGCTATCCCCTTTGATGATGACGAAAATTTTACTGATTTCTAGCACCAAGCAGTGGGATGAGTTCATTTGTCTCACCGCTTGGCGTTCCCATTTATTCCCTGCTCAACAGCTGAAATGATTAACAGGACTTTATGGCTCTTTGTTTTTTTACTCTATCACGATGTGGCTATCCGTATTGACTTGCGGGCTCCAGGATGCTATTTTGGAGAGGTTGCTACTAAAAACTAACATTTACAAGTTGTTACGAATAATTATTTATGACAGAGCAGTTTACTATCATGAAATTTATCTACAAAGTATCCCCCCTTGCCATTGCTGCGCTCCTTGTGTTTACTGTGTTTGCTCAGAGCCGCACCTGCCAGGCTGCTGAGTATGTCACCGTTGTTAAAGATGGAGTCAACGTTCGTTCATCGCCTTCTACCAAGGCTGAGGTGCACTGGGAGGTCTTTAAAAACTTTCCTCTCAAGGTTGTTGGCCGCAAAGGAAAGTGGGTCCACACCGAAGATTTTGAAGGCGATACCGGCTGGATCTACAGCCCCCTTTTACAGAAAGACCGCCAGGTTATTGTTAAGGTGAAGAAAGCAAACCTTCGCGTAGGTCCTGGCAAAAATTATGAGATATCTGCCACTGCCCTTTACGGGGTCGTCTTCACCCCCGGGCGCAAAGACGGCAAATGGCTGCAAGTCACCCATGCTGATGGCACCAGGGGCTGGGTTCACAACTCGCTGGTCTGGCCGTAAACTTTTTTCTTCTTGCCATAAAAAGGGAGCCTCTTCAGGCTCCCTTTTTTTTACGGCTCATCACTGATTACCGTGGAACTTCTGCTTTTAAAGGTTTTGATTTTGATTTTCCCCATTCAGGCCTGAGCGAGCGGGGAGCTGGGCACGGCGAAGAGCATTGCAGCATGTCTGAGCACCCACACACCGGGCATAAACTTCACGGCTTTCTGCAATGCCGCCTGGCACAGCGGAAGGTGAGTGGTGCCGAAGGCCAGGACTGTTAGGGGTGCCCTTTTTGGTTCATTTTTTGGGCACACAAAAAAGAACAAAACAACGTTCGCAGCAGGAAAGGTGATATAGGGCACAGGCCTTCCCACGGTAATCCGTGCTGAGTTTTTTATGGCTTAGCGTTTATCCAGATTCAGATCTCCTAGACATTTTCTCCTTGCTTCATAGAGCAATTCAGTCATACACTTTCTCCATGACTCCTACTACTTCTTCCCCTATCATATTGCTGGTTGCCATGGCTGAGAATAGAGTCATTGGCAAAAACAACGCCATCCCCTGGCATATACCGGAGGAAGTCGCCCATTTCAAACGTACCACCATGGGCCATGCCCTGGTTATGGGACGCAAAACCTACGACTCCATTGGCCATCCCCTCCCTGGCCGGACCAACATCGTTATCACCAACCAGGCAGATCTAAAAATCGAAGGGTGTAAAATGGCCTCCAGCCTGCAAGAGGCCCTTGATATCGCCAAACCCCTTCATGAAAAAATATTTATCATTGGCGGCGGTGAAATATTCAAACAGTCCATGGCTCTGGCTGACAGCATCTACCTATCCATCATCCACCGTGAGGTTGCCGGTGATATTTATTTCCCTGAATTTTCCGAATCCGAGTTCGTGAAAACTTATTCTGAATATGTCGAAGCCTCAGAGCCCTACACCTTCGAAATTCATGAACGGCCCGGGGCGCTCAAAGGGTGACAAAGAAGTTTGACATATAGGTACGTGTATCTAACATCAGAATGATCTGCAGGTAGATACATCCAGGCACTGCTTTCCCTATTCCCTATGTCATTCAGGCCCGCCGCCCTGGTTTCAACTTTAATTGTGATAAGGGAGACAATGGCAGAGAGGCCGGGAGATATTGGGGACCGACCTTCTCTAGGCGGCCAACGAAGGAAAACGGGCGGCCATCATCGGTGAAGCAAAAAAAGAAAATCCAGGGATGGTTACCCTCACCACACTCTTGGAGCAACCAGGGTTATTGATATGCCGGTGGCTGAACAGCTGGCAAGGATCTGTTAGTAACTCTTTAAGAAAGGTTGGTTATTGAGGTCACCACCACGTCCAGGGACTGCGCCAGATCGTTGATTAACCCTTCTAACTCATCAGCCCCTTTTCCCTCTTTTGATGCCATCTCAACGGCCAGGCAATTCTGCTCAAGACTTGCCGCACCAATGTTGGCGGCGGCACCTTTCAGGGTATGGGCCAGCATGATGAGACCTGGCAAGTCACCCCGAGCCAGGGCGTCAAGCATTGCCAGGGCCTTCTCTTTGTTGTTCTCGACGAACTTGACAAGAATCGTCTTAAAGATTTCCCCAGGAATCTCTATTCGCTTTAGGGCCTCCTGGATGGCGAGACCTGGTAGTTCGGCTGGCAGGATATCCTGGTTCATCCCTGCCACCTTGAGCTCAGTCCCCTAATCTTTCTATTTGGCATATAAAAACTTCCCTATTGTCTGATTTAGTTTCCCTCCCTTGAGGGGGAGAACGGATAACAGTTAACGCAGGCACCTGCACACCCATGCAATTTGCATCTTACCTGTTCACCCCAGGCAGTTCAAGCGCTTCAACCGTGCGACAGCGATAAATCCAGAGGACAGCGCACGGTTTGACCGGCCTTATTTTGAAAGAGGAGATAGTTGTTTTCCAGCGCAAAAAGAAAGAGGTCACGGGTAATTTCCACATCCTGACGGCAATAGGTGATAATCTTGTCGATTCGGCCTTCCTTGTACCATTTGAGGGCCTGGAGACCGTCAGCGCTCTTCTGGGCCCCCAAGGTCTTTTCCGCCAAACGGTCAAGACTGAGGCGATAGCCCAGACGGTTCTTCACCTCTTCAAGAAGATCAATGGTGGGCACGAGGTGGAGATTGGCCTTGCCATAGGCAGATAGCACCCTGTTATCAAAACGTTTATTGTTAAAGCCAACCACCAGCTCCCGTTCACAGAGATAATCAAGGAGCTCTGTCATCTCTCCCTCCCGGAAGACCAGAAAATCTTCTGTCTCACCATCATAGACCACGGCCACCGATACCCCCATGCGCTCGGCCTTATGCCAGCCCCCCACCTCAGCGGCGGAGCGCTGGGTCTCGACGTCAAACACCGCCCATTTACGGGGCAGAAGCGGCGCGTCTGCCTGCTCCGGAGGATTTTCTTCAGCCAAGTCCGTCTTCGTATCATTTTGCAAAACCTCCCGACGCTGCCTGTCACCGGCCAGGAGTTCCTCTAAAACAATACGGGCTGCTTCCTTATCAATGGGGCGATTACCAGAACCGCATTTGGGAGAATGCACACAGGAAGGGCATCCTGTTTCGCATGGGCAGGAGACAATGGCGGTGTGGGCAGCCTCCAGCAGGTCATCAATGCAGGCAAAGGCCTCCCTGCACAGACCGACGCCACCGGGATAGCCATCATAAATAAAAATAGCCGAGCACTGTAATTGGGGGTGGAAGGGATAAGAGATGCCGCCGATATCATTGCGGTCACAAAGCACGGTGAGGGGAAATACACCGATGGCGGCATGCTCCACGGCATGGATACCGCCCATAAAATGGGCCTTATCTTGCTGCATTCTGGCTTCAAGCCCCTCAGGAATTTCAAACCAGAGGCCATGGGTCTCAAAAACCTGAGGCGGCAGATCCAGGCTCTCCTTGCTGATGGTCTTCTGGCCCTTGATCAGTTTGCGCTGGAAGCCAGTGACCTGATCGGTGACCTTAAGGCGGCCAAAGCAGGCCTTGATATGGCGCACCTCCACCTCGGCATAGGTCTCCAGGATTTCCGTCTCCTTATTGGCCATGGCCCGGGTGAAATAATTGGCATCCTTGCGTTGGACCAATACCTGGCTGCTATCAAGATCAAGCTCCACCACCTCCCAGGTCTGGCCATGATGAAGATAGAGGGCGCCGGGATGACACTCCTTAAAACAGCGGCCGCCATCAATATCTCCGAGGCGCTCGTTGTCATCGACCTTTCTGATCACAAAGGGCTGGCCGCTGCCACGCAGGTCCACCTGGCGGTGGGGATATTTGCGGGAGGTAAAAAAACGCTGGCCGGTCTTGGCCTGCAAGAGTTGGCCAGAGGCACAAAGGGTTTCCACCGCCTTTTTCACTGCCGGCAGGGCAAGAAGGGGTTCATCAATATGGAGGGGAGACTCAGCCGCAGCGCAGATCAACTGCCGGGCGCTGATCTCCTCATTGTCGGGATTAAGGACAGCCGCCTCCACCTGCCGTTTAAAAAACTCCTGGGGGTTTTTGAGGAAATAATGATCCAGGGCGTCCTCCTGGCCCACCATGATGATCAGGCTCTCCTGCTGCCGCCTGCCCACCCGGCCGCCCCGCTGCCAGGTGGACATGATGGAGCCGGGGTAGCCCACCAAAATACAGATATCCAAAGAACCGATATCAATACCCAGCTCCAGGGCCGAGGTGGTCACCACTCCGTAAAGTTCGCCGCTGGCCAGCTTATGCTCAATTTCGCGGCGCTCCTCTGGCAAAAAACCGGCCCGGTAGGCGGTGAGCTTGTTTTTTAATTCTCCTAATCTCTCTCCCGTCCACAGGGCGACAAGCTCTGTAATCTTACGCGACTGGGTATAAACGATGGTGCGCAGACCGCGCTTCAGGGCGGCCTCAAGCATCTGACTGGCAGCCCAGGCAGCGCCGTCCCAGGGATCAAAAAAAACAAAATGCCGGGGGGCCTGGGGTGCCCCGCTCTCAGTAATGACCTGGGGCTTTCGGCCAATGAGCCTTTCTCCCAGCTCTTCCGGGTTACCGACGGTGGCTGAGAAAAGCAGAAATTGCGGTTTGCTGCCATACAGGGCGCAGATACGAAGCAGACGCCTGAGCACCCAGGCCATGTGGGAGCCGAAAACACCCCGGTAGGAATGAACCTCATCAATGACCACATAGGTCAAGTTGCTGAAAAATTCGGCCCACTTCTCGTGGTAGCCCAGGAAGGAGAGATGAAGCATCTCCGGATTGGAGATAATAATATTGGCCGGATTCTCGCGCAGCTTCTTGCGCCGATAACTGGATGTGTCGCCATCGCATACCGCAGCGCTAAAACGTTTTTCTTCAGGAAGCTGCTGTGCCATAACCTCCAGGCGCCGCAGCTGGTCCTGGGCCAAAGCCTTCAAAGGAAAAAGATACAAAGCCCGGTTCTCAGGGCAGGCCACAATGCCCTCCACAACCGGCATATTGTAGATCAGACTCTTGCCGCTGGCCGTGGGCGTGGCCACCAGAATATCTTTGCCGTCTCGGATCAGATCCATGGCCCGGGTCTGATGACTGTAGAGCTTGCTCGCTCCTTCTGTGGCCATAATCTCCACAAGTTCTACCGGCAAAGGCTGAGCCAACCCATGGAACAGGGCCTCCTGACCGGCCAGAAACTCATGGTGCACCACCTGCGGCCCAAAACGCTCTGACGCTTTAAGGGCGGCTAGATATTCGGCAACGCTATGGGAGGGAGAATTGACCATTATATTTTTTTTGGAAGAAGACCGATATTTAGGGCATCTAATATGGTAATATTGTTCAGCTGTTAACTAAGAGTCTTGAGGGAAAACTCTCTTCACTCAACACACTTCATAAATTTATCTGTTTAAAAGGTCAACCTGCCATGAAAGCCGCCGAGCTCTTTGTCAAATGTCTGGAAAATGAAGGGGTGGAATATATCTTTGGTGTGCCGGGTGAGGAAAATGCCCATTTCATGATTGCCCTGGAGGATTCACCCATCCAGTTTGTAGTATGCCGTCATGAGCAGGGGGCCGCTTTTATTGCTGATGTCTATGGTCGTCTCACTGGTCGGCCCGGTGTTTGTCTGGGCACCTTGGGACCTGGGGCCACCAACCTAGTCACAGGTGTGGCTGACGCCAATATGGACCGGGCGCCGCTCATTGTTCTCACCGGTCAGGCTGATAGCCGCCGCCAGCATAAGGAAAGTCATCAGCATATGGATGTGGTGGCCATGTTCAGCCCCATTACCAAATGGGCCAAGCCCATTATCCATTCCGAGAATATCCCTGAGGTGGTCCGCAAGGCCTTTAAACTGGCCACCATGGAAAAACCAGGGGCCTGCCATATTGAGCTGGCCGATGACATTGCCGCCTTTGAGGCCGCAGGTGCGCCTTTGCCCATTGAAAGACCGGAAAGACCTGTCCCTGCCGCCCATCTTATTAATGAGGCAGTGGAGATGATCAAGGCTGCCAAAAAACCTGTTATCCTGGCAGGCAATGGCGCCATCCGCCATAAGGCATCAAAGGCCCTGCGCCTCTTTGCCGACCAGACCCATATTCCGGTGACCAATACCTTTATGGGCAAAGGGGCGGTGAGCCGCCAGTCCGAGCGTTGCCTTTTTACCATTGGCCTCCAGTCCCAGGACCACATTCTCTGCAGCCTGCAGCAGGCTGATCTCATCATCACTCTGGGCTATGATCTGGTGGAGTATGCCCCCCATCTCTGGAGCCGTCATTTCAACGAAAAAGAAGGGCAAAAGCTTATTCACATCGACTGCGTACCAGCCGAGACCGACGAATACTACCAGGTGGACCTGGAGATTATCGGTGATTTAGGTATGACCCTGGATTTGCTCAACCAAAACCTCAGTGACCATGAACCCCTTATTAACGAGGACTATGTCCATACCATCCGAGAGCGGCAGCTTGAAGATTTCATGGCCCATAAGGATGATGACACCAAGGGTTCTATCCGGCCCCAGAAAATTCTTTGGGATGTGCGTCAGGTCATGGGCCCGGATGATATCGTCCTCTCCGACGTGGGTGCCCACAAGATGTGGATTGCCCGCTACTACCAATGTGACGAGCCCAACACCTGCCTGATCTCAAATGGTTTTTGCTCCATGGGCTTTGCCCTGCCCGGCGCCATTGGCGCCAAGATAGTCCACCCTGAGCGCAAGGTGCTGGCCATTTGCGGTGATGGCGGTTTTCTGATGAATGTTCAGGAACTGGAAACAGCACGGCGGATCGGCGCCAATATCGTGGTGATGATCTGGGACGACCAGGGTTACGGCCTCATCGAGTGGAAGCAGCAAAACACCTTTGGCCGCCACACGGACCTGACCTTTAGAAATCCCGACTTTATCAAGCTGGCAGAGGCCTTTGACTGCAAAGGCATGCGGGTGGAAAACAGCGCCGACCTCCACGATGCCCTCAAGGAGGCCTTCAGCCAGGAGGTGCCGGTGCTGCTCTCTGTACCGATTGATTACCGGGAAAACCTTAAGCTCTCCGAGCGCCTTGGGAATATCGCCTGCCCGATCTAGGTAAAAGTGAGGCGAATATTTTCTTCCTCCCCCCTGATCTTTTAGAAATTCACATGCTGTTTTAAGAATTTATATACTTCTTTACAGCTTTTCTTATCATTTTTTGCCGAAACACTGCATGCATTCAGCCATCCTTCTTTTGACTCAAAAGCTTCTGCCAGCGCGAACCTACCCAAGGCACGATATGACTCAAACTGCTCTTCGGTGAAGAACTGATCAGAAGTGCTCTCGTGCGGAAAATCCTGACTCTTTTCCTTGTAATTGACAATGGGAGCAATCTCTTTTCCTGTCATGGTATTTTTATATAGGATGAGCCAATTTCTTTGATCTTTATCCTGGCCAGGATAAAAAATTCTTCCTACTGCTAACTTGTCGCTGGTTAAATTATTTGTATCCTTTCTGAATCCTGCGAGGGAAATTTCTATCCGTATCCCCTCATCGACATAGGCGTTTCGAACCGAACTGTTAAAAGAATCAAAGGAGTGGTTCAGATCACATTCAGAGTCAGAGACAATCAATACCCTCACCCGCCTTCGCAACAATGGGATGATGCCTAGGTTATCACCGCTATGACCGCCGTCACTCAGATAAATTTCTTTGCCCTTGGCTGTGGTGTGAGCAAACATCTCATTTAATAATCTTCTGTTCGCAGATTCACTGATCTCCCCTCTTAATCTCCTCAACTCTTTTTTATTTTTTTTAATCTTTTTAACTTCTTCCGGACTCAATTTTTCACCATCCGATTTGGATGTAATTCCCTCCATCTCCCTCCTTTTTTCCAAAATTTGAAAGAGATTATTTTTCACATCTTCATTCTTGAAATTTGGCAACCAATACCCCAACCTCACCCCGAAAACAGTACAGAGAAAAGAGGTTATGAGAGAAGTATTCATGCCCATGACTGAGGTTACGGCTGCCCCACTAATGGTCATGGCCCGGGCAAGTTTTAAGGGGCCACCATCGACCATATAATCTTTAGTGTCAAGGTAACCAGTTTTTTCAGAACCTACATAGAGACGGGAGAAGGTAAAAATACCCGACTTCCTGTTAAAGGCTTTCAGGTTCTTTGAGGCGGTAAGATTCAGGGTGGCATTAAGAAGCAGGTAGGGCCCATTATCCCTATCTCCCTCACCATCATAAATATCACCATGCACGTCAGCCAGCATGATTTCCTTATCATTACGGGTCCACTTTTTATCAGGATCTTTGGTTTCTAAAAAGGCCTCAGCCAAACGATCCCTATAAAAATAATGAGAGGCGATCTTGTTCGCATCCACCAAGAAGTTGAATCCCGCCAACAGCAGGATCGACCCAGCCAATATTACCAACAGATTCATGAAATGATTCAGCTCAAGCTTAGAGGGCCACAAATCGCTTAAAAAGCTTTCTGAAATCAGATTTCCGACAAAGATTACGGCTAGTAAAAAGAATACCCAGGTGAATATACCCAACAACCACTCCTTATACTTAGAGGGTAAAGAAAAAGACGTTGCTTGGGAAACGGCTTTATTGTTGCTACCGGTAATTGCGTATCGCAGGCCGACACCAAGAGTGAAAAGAAGCAAGGTGGTATACCTGTCTACCCCGATGACCATGAAACCCGGGAGCACTGCCAGGATAAGGGTAAGAAGCAAAAAAACAAACAGCACGCCTGCAAGTCTATGAAATCGAGAACGACAATCAATATCCCATTTCTCAGCATTTCTCGAAACAAAGCAATAGTAGACTCCGGTGGCCAATAACGCTCCACAGATAAACAGCGGTGGGATGACCAAGATTGCTCCTTTGGCAAATTCCTCCAAACCCAAGCCATGAAATATCAATCCTCCTCCTAGGAGCACAGCCAAAAGCAAGTAGAACATCATCCTTAAGAACAACCCGTAGTCTGTCTTTATGAAATCTGATGAGCGCAGAAGCAGAGCTGTAAGCCCACCAATGATCCCCCCAACCAATAATACTCCGAGACTTATGATTAATGATAACGGACTCTTGACCTCTTTAAATTCTTCAAGAGGTTTCTGGGCTGATGCAAAAATATTTCTCAGATCATTTATGAACGACTCAGAATTAAGTTTCGTGCCGCCAATATTTTTAGATGACGCATCTGTCTGTACTAAAGAGGAGTTGACTACTCCTGATTCCAGGCTGGGTACTTTAATCATACCAGCGTCGCTAATCGATTGTATATCGAGGCCAGGAGCCACCAATAAAACAACAAACATGTATATGGAAGTAATAATGGTAAGCAACAGAACAAACCAAATAAGCGAGGAAACTGTTGATCCGAAAACCGCGCCTAATGCCCTCATAACATTAGGACTGAATTGCCGGGCGCGTGGAGCAAGATAACTTGCCCGAACCCGCATATGATGCATCTGGTCCTTTCCGAGTTGCTTGTCACCTTCACCTTCCGAATCGATCTTGTCCTCGCGAAAAGGAAACTTATCCCATTTAGTCGTAAAGTCGAGTTCGCTTGCCTTGTCTGTAGTTGCAAGCAAGGATGACAAACAGGCCCCGATATAACCACCTCCAGAGACGGTACTAAGATAATCCACCAAGGGAAGCACCCCTCGCTCTGAAAGGCCTTGTAGCACGCCGATGTTGGTGGTTGCCGACCTAATCCCTCCACCTGAAAGCGCAAGCCCTATCAGAGTATTACATGGTGGCTGCTTCTTCTTATTCTTCTGGTTTGGAGAGTTTTCTCCTCCTTCATTTTCTTCCTCTTTAACAGGCGGCGCGTCATTCTCTTTGTAATAGCGATGACCAATTCGTTTCCTTCGATTATTTATTACTTCAAACTCATCCTTAATCAC
>JBDLIE010000043.1:0-21917 GCA_039715015.1 Thermodesulfobacteriota bacterium | reverse complement strand
GACAAGGCGATCATCAAGATCATTGGCCGTGGAGGCGGCCAAATGCCCTAGTTTACGGATCACCACATGGCGAACAAAGATATACATCACACAGCCGCCACATAAAATGATAATGGATTGATACAGGCCGTGCAGTTGCGACCAGCTCTCAAAGATTAACTCCATACTGCTCTACTCCTCCTGCATCTCTTTGAAAAGCTGCAAGGCCATGGCACCGATAACAAGCACGCCGGCAACAAGGATGGCCCAAAGGAGCCAGCGCCGCCAGGGAATCTCGGGGCTGGGAAGGAGCTGCCCTTTACCGCCGAGGATGATTTGCTGACTGGCATAGGCAGGTTTAATCAGATTTTTCTCCTGCCGCGGATCGATTGAGGCAAGCAGTCTGTCAACCGGAGATCGCTCGGGGCCCAATCCTGCCCGGCCATAGGCCAGAGTATACGGGCCCTGACCCTGGGCGACAAAAACAAGCTGTTGAGGCCGCCAACCAAGCTCCAGCATAGGACCACCGGCCCTCGTACCCACCTCTTCCAGTTCAAGACGCCAGAAACGATCAGTGACAGGAGTGATATGCTTGACGCTACTCCCAAGCCCAACCCCGTCAATGGTTAACTGGTAGGACAGCAATGAGGCCCGTTGTCGCCAAGGCTTATCTTCGCTGGCCCGGGAGAGAACCGTCACCTGGGCCAGGGAGTTATGCTGAGGAAGGCGGACATAGATCTGGTCCACCGGGAAAAAGCCATCGCTGGTGTAGTGGTAGATGACCTTTCCCTCTTTGGCCATTGGCTCCGGCTTGCCGCCGAGATAATGAACTGTGCGGGCTTGAGCGATGTCTTCCTTATTGTATCCTGCTTTAATTGCCGTCAGGACAACGCCCTTCTTGCCAGCCGGCCAGGAGAGGCGCAGGTATTTGCTATCACCTGTCCCCATGGTGATCCGGTTGCGCACCAAATCATGCCCGGCAAAGCGTAATTCGGCCAAAGATGCCTTAGCAACTAGATTTCGCCATGAATTCAGGTCGTTACTTGCCTCTATCTTCACCGAGGTGGAAAAATGGTCGCCCTGACCAGTCCAAGAAAACTCCAACCAGTCTGCCTTTTTCTTAAGGCCGGTGGTGTCGATGACATAGGAAGAGACCTGCGTGGTCGGCTGGCCCCCTTGACCCTGGCGGATATCGATGATGGTGCCTTTGCTATCTGTCGAGATATGGAGATCGGGGGGCAGCTTGGCATCTCCACCCTTACCCAGCAAAGGGAAAAAGGGCAGAACAACGGGATCTGGGGTCTTCTTCTTGCTGACCTGGGGCCGGAGGAGGTGAGGAACAACGCCCCGGCCATTGAAAACCCGCAGGTCACCAAGATCAGCCCGGCTGCAATACTGGTAGACCTGAGGTGGTACCGGCAGACCATAAATGGCGCCCTGGCCTTGCACCGTTAATTCCAGGCCATAGGCAAAATCGGCCCGCATCAGGGGCTTATTCCCCTCCCCAGCCCAGGCCGGGGACGTAAATAATAAAGAAAGAACAACTAAAAGAACTTTCATGCTGCCTCCTCCTGCTCGCGGGGTAGCGGCGGCAGGGGTGAAAAATAACCGATAACCATGAGCAGGATACCCACGGCCAAGAAAGAGACGATCCGTTCAATGGTACCGCTCTGGGCCAGATCGATGAAAAAGAGCTTGGCCACGGTTACGCCGATCAGAGCGCTGCCCACAAGCCAGATGTTCCGGCTCTGGCGGCGGCTTGCCGTGGTCATCAAGGCCAGGGCCAGTAATCCCCAGAGAATGGAGACGGAAGCCTGATAAAACCGGGAGGCCATCATATCATCGATCTCAAAACGAACGCCGCGCAATTGATGGATGGCCCGGGCCAGCACCGAATTGATCCATATAAAGACCGTGCCGGCAGCCAAGGCCGCCAGGAGTTGAACAGGAATTTTTGCGATGACAAAATCGCGGTGGCCCAGGCTCCAGACGGTCAACACCAGCATCACCATGAGCTGGCTGAGTTCCAGAGGGTTAAAGAGCGGAATAAAGGGCAAGGGCACAGCACTGCCACGCCCCATGAAACATCCGGCCAGGAGCCAGAGCCACGCCAGAGCCAGAATAAGCGCTGAGCCTTGCTCCTTATACTCCCGGCCAAAATCGCTGAGCGGCCAATACATATTGACGGTGCTACGATGGATAAATTTGACCAGGGCTATGGGAACAAGGCCCCAGACGATGCGTGTCCAGCTTCCGGCCCCATAGGTAAAGGCGTTGACCTGCCAGGCCATCTCCGAGGCCACAACAAGAACCAGGAGCAAGAAAGCACCTATATGGGTTAGTCGCAGGAGCTTGTCCGGTAAACGTTCTTGGCCGAGGGCGAGACAACGATAGAGGAGGACAAAAGCCAGGGGCCAGGCAAGGTAGCCATAGTCGGCAAAGAGATGACGGCTTGAGGAGGCGCCCTGCCATCCCATATTTTCCAGAACCACAAGGGCCGTTACTGGTAACAGGCCAAGGCTGGGGTAGGCGGCCAGAGGCCAGGCAAGACGGGACACCAGGGCCATCATGGCAAGACAACTGGCCCCGATGAAAATCAGGGTAACATGATCCTCATAGCGATAGATTACCTGCTGATTAAGCTCATTGATCCCTGCCCCGAACCACCAAAGCGTTCCCCAAATAAAGAGAAGGAGATGGTGATATTTCTCAAAAGAGCGCAGGTTGCCGGCCTTATAGAGGTTCCAGGAGGAAAAAAGGGCGGCCAGGCTGATCACCACTGAGCCTAAGAAAACACCGTTGGCAATCACCATCCTTTCGCCATGAAACTGGGCGCTGTTGAGAAAGAAAAAGGCGGCACCGACCTGGAGAAGAAAACCGAAATTGCGGGGAATGGCACGGTGCTGGCGGATCCCGACCCAAACCAGGGCGGCGCCCTCCATGGCCCAGGTCACTGCGGTCCAGTTGCCGCTTAAGGCCAGGGGCACTGCCAGGGTGACAAAGACCACCCCCAGGGCGAGAAAGGCCTCGGTGAGGGTGCGCATGCCCTGCCGCAGCTTCTCATCCCCCTTGTTCCAGAGCAGGGTAGCGAGGCCCACATAAAAGACACTGACAGCCAGGGCGGAAAGAGCCATGCCGTACTTCATGTCCCGTACCAGAGCGGCCTGCAGAGAAAAGCAGATAATGGGCGTGCCAAAGACCAGGGAGCCATCCACATAGCCGCGCAGCTGCGGGGGCTGCCGGAAGGCAAAGAGCACGGCAATAATGGAAAACATCAGGAAGTAGAGAATGAGAAAGGGTTCGGTGCTGGAAAAATATTGGGGCTGGTAGCTCTGCGCTCCCCACAGGCTACCGATACCCAAGGTAAAAATAAAGCCGAGCAGATTAAGCTCGCGCCACGCCTTGAACCAGGCAAGGGCCAGGATGCCACTGTTGAGTAAGGCGTAATAGCTAAAGAGGGCCACATGGCTGCCGCTGCCGGTGGAAAGCAGCACTGGGGCCAGAAAACCGCCGGTGGCGCCAAAAAGGGCCAGGGACTTGGCGTCCTGAAGCAGGGCCAGGGCTGCGGAGGTGCAGACCAAACCCACCATGATGGCAAAGGAGAGGGGCATGGGCAGCAGGCCGTAAAGCTTGCCGGCGGCAAAGATGGTGAGAAAAAGGAGACCAATGCCGCCCCCCTGAGTGAGGAGTGCGAAACCTGGCCGATCGTCACGCAGGCGCCAGCCAAAAACAAGCATGGCAAGACCAGCCAGCACAACCCCTGTCAGGCGGAGCTCAATGGGCAGCAGACTGCGCTCCGAGGCATACTTAAGAAGGAAAGCGACCCCAAAGAAAAGAACCAGCAAACCTACCCGCAGGACAACATTGCCCTCGGTGAAAAAGGCCTTGAGATAGCCCAGGGCACGGTCAAAGAAATCCTGGGAAGGGCGAGAAGGAGGGGCGTTACTGCTCTCCTGACCTGCAGCTGCATAGGCAGGCGTGGCAGCCTGACGGGGAAGGCGAGGTGTCGGTTGAGAAGCAGGGGCATCGCCGACCATTTCCTGGGCCTCTTCAGCCACCTCCTCCAGAGCAACAACAGGCAGCACCTCTTCTGGCCCGGCAGCATGGACCTCCTGCCCTTGCGTCTCTTGGGGTGCCGGAGGCTCTTTCATCAACCTTGCCAACAGGCCGTCATGTTGGCGCAGCCGCTCTTCCACCCGGGCCAAGGCCCGGCTCAGGGTAATATTCCAGCCAAGCAGAAAACCGATCACCGCCCCGGCGGCCATGGCGTCTTCATCATGGAAGATGAAGGCAAACACCACAGCACCAGCAATGGCGCCCACGGCGCCTAAAATTCCCAAAGCAGCCATACCTATGCACTCTCCTTGCTAGGGTTTAACAGGCAAAAGGCTTTCTCTTCTCAAAATTTCCTGCGGCAACCAGGGCCTGCCCTGTTAACCTATCTTCACCCGGTTGCGTCCCGCCTTCTTGGCCTTATAGAGGATGGCATCTGCCGCCTTGATCACCTTTTCCGGGCTATCAAGCTTTTTGGAGCTGGTGGCAGCACCAATGCTGATCGTGACACTGACCGTTTTCTTTGTCTCCGTGTCCTTGCCTCTATTTTCAGCACTCTTTTTCTTCCTGGTCTTTGAGCGCACCACAAAACCGCTCTCCTCAATATCGCGGCGGATCTTCTCCAGATAGGGCTGGGCCTCTTCAGCTGTCTTACCGGGAAAAACTGCCGTAAACTCCTCACCACCATAGCGAAAGGTCTTGGCGTTGCCACGGATCTTACTAAATACCGTGGCCACCATCTTCAAAACGTCATCACCGGTCTTATGGCCATAGGTATCGTTAAACTTCTTAAAATGATCGATATCGAGCATGGCAATGGCATAGGTCTTACCCAGGTTGAGCATCAACTCGTTAAGGCTCCGACGGCCCCGCAGGCCGGTGAGTTCATCAAGATAGGCCATGGAGTAGGAGGCCTCAATGGTGGTGATCAGCATGATGATGCCAGCCGTAGAAAAACATATCATCAGGCCGCTGACACTGTTGTCAGCCACGAGAGCAAGGAGTAAGGCCACCAGGGTCCCCATATAACCAGTCAGAGCAATGTCGAGATTACGTAAAAAACGGTAGCCCAACAGGATGAAGGGCAGCAGATATGCCAAGAAGATGGTGGTGGAGATTGCCTGCAGATTAAAGACAACCTGGCTTGCCAGGAAAGCCAGTATCTTCTGGGAGGCTGCCCCATGGATGGCGGCAAAGCCCGGCATACTCCGGCTCAACCAACGCCAAGGGGAGGACAACTCATACTGGAGCGGTGCGCATATTAAGAGCACCAAGCAAACCTGGAGAACAATGAGACCAGCCCATATTGCCCCAAAGGGGGTAAAAATCCGCTTCTTGGCATAGAAGGAAGAAAAAAGCAGATTGAACGGCAACAAAAAGGAGGCCATCAGGGCAAGCGGCGTATCTTGGAGGGCGGCTGGTTTGAGTGCAAAGACAAAATAACCGAACCCCAGCACAAGGCATGAAAAGATCAGCCCGGCGTTATTATAACGCCAGCCGATGACAACAAGCAGGGAAAAAAGGAGATAGGGCAAGGCCGGCAGAATGGTAAGCAGGGCATGGAGCTCTTCCTCTTTGCTCATATAACTGGCCAGGCCAGACCACTGCCAGATAAGAACCACAGAGAGGATGAGAAGAAGAACAGGTACGGCAAGCTGGTAAGAGATGCGCTTCATAAACTTTTTAGCTAAACAGATTGATAAAAACCTTAGCGGTTTGTTCCGAGCACCATACCATAGATTGGCCTGGAAGGGGTAGAGGATATGTCCAGGCTGAAGAGTATCAGCAACAGAGCCCATATGGCCATCTACTTACATGAGATTATCAACAGTTTCCATTTCCCCCTTGTAATCCTGAAAGGTTAAGCTGAGCTGCTGATTTATCTAGTCGCTCTTAGATTTATCCCGAAGCTCCTTTACCTCTGCGCGTAACCCGAAGAGCTCCAGGCATTGCAGAATAGTCGCCTTTACATTCTCACCATGCCAAGGTTTTGTCAGGTAGCGATCAACGCCGCGTTCATTGACCATCTTCAGGATGAGCTTAACGTCGGGATGGCCGGAGAGAACAACTCGAACCATATCAGGATAGAGTTCCTTGATCCTATCAAGCAACTCAAAGCCATCCATGCCTGGCATTTTGACATCAGAAACGATGACCTGGATCTCGTCTTCCTTAACTATCCGCAAGGCCTCTTCACCACTTCCCGCATAGAAAATAGTATAGGGTTCATCCCCGAGCTCCCGTGCCAAAGCCGTGAGGACTTCCTTACTGTCGTCAACAATGAGTATTTGAGGTCTGTCCATTTCCATTCACTCCAGATTTCTGTTTACTCCGACCATTCTATCAGAAAACTATCGTTCAAAGCAGGAAATAGAGATTATTATTGTTTTTTGATATCCCAATTGGTGGTTTTTAACCATTTTTGAAGTTCATTGCCCGGCAGAGGACGGCAGAGGTGGAAACCCTGAAGAAAATCGCAGCCCAAACCGTCAAGAAACTGCAGGGTCTCTTCATCCTCAACACCTTCCGCCACCACTGTCCGGCCGATATTATGAATCATTTCAATGGTGGATTTGACAATCACGGCATTGTCCTCGTTCTCAAGCATGTCGATGATAAAGGACTTGTCGATCTTGATCTCGCGGGCCGGGAACTTCTTCAGATAGGATATGGACGAGTAACCAGTGCCGAAATCATCAATGGAAAGATGTAGTCCCATTTTTCCAAGGTCGGTAATGACCTTGGTAACCCTTTCCTGATCCACGACAATGCAGCTTTCAGTGATCTCAAGAAGCAGCATTTCCGGCTTAATCTGCCATTTATGGAGAAGGGCATCGACATCGCCTGGGAACTCGAGGTCGTGGAGGTTCTTGATGGAAAGATTCACAGAAACAGGAATATGGTATCCCTCTTGCTGCCATTTGGCGCATTGCTCCAAGGCCTTATCAAGAACCAGCTTGGTAAAGGGCTTACAGAGACCTGCCTGTTCGGCCAAGGAGATAAAATCATCAGGACCGATGACCCCTCGATCGGTATGCTGCCAGCGGCATAGAGCCTCCACCCCGATCAGGGCCTTGGTGCGTATGGAAATTTTCGGCTGATAGCAGAGAAACATATTGTTATTGGTGATCGCGTCGCGCAACTCACCAATAAGCACCAAGCGGTTAAAAGTTGTCCGGTGCTGTTCAAGGTTGAAGACCGCATAAATAACGTCATTGCGCTTGGCCTCGTACATGGCGACATCGGCCCGCTGCACTAAGGTTTCACTGTCGGTGCCATGATCGGGGCACATAGCAATGCCAATACTGATCCCCACCTTCAAGCTATGACCTTCAATCATGAAGGGATGATCAAGAACACCGCCGATTTTCATACTGATCATCACCGCTTGTTCCAAGGTGGTGTTGGGAAGCACCAAGGCGAATTCGTCACCACCGAAGCGGGCCAGGGTGTCAGACTCCCGCACCACATCCTGCATCCGGCTGGCCACCTCCTGCAGGAGATAATCGCCATAGAAATGGCCCAGGGAATCATTAATCTCCTTAAAGCGAACAAGGTCCATAAGGATAAAGGCCAGGGGCTTGCGCTGCCGTTTGGAGAGTTGCAGGCCATGATCGAGCTGCTCCTCAGCAAGGACCCGGTTCGGCAGCTCGGTGAGTTCATCGTGCAAGGCCCGATGTCTTTCCAGGGCGGCAAAATGCTCACTGAGCCTGATGGAGGCCAGGCTGAGGCGCACAACCATAATAACAAAAACGGCGCCGCTGAAAAGAATACTGGCGACAATGACCTCCAGACTGGAGGCAGGTGCATTGAGCACCATATTAAGAAAGAGGATATAGCCGATAATAAAGAAAATAATCAGCGCTCCCAAAAATTTCCAGGACGCATAAAGCTGATGCTTTCTTTGACAGATCTTTCTTGTTGGGTTGAGAGAAAAGGCCAGCAGGACAATACCTACCAGCACCATGGCGATGGAGACAATTTTCAAGGGGCGGTTTCCTTTTGGGGGTGAAGGACCTTAAAAACAGTTAATCGATAATAATTTGCCTTAATTTAACCTAATTTAGGAAACTGTCCCTGGCAACAAGTAAACAGGCTGCACATTGCTGCCGAACATATTCCCAGCCACCAGTATATGTTTATCTGTTAAAAAAAAGCGCCGGAATATAGTATGTTATTCTCCAATCAGAACCGGGAGATTACCAGATGGTGATAAGAGCAAATTCCACCTCAGTTACTTCTTTAAATTAAATTGCGCCCTGGCCCCTGCTACAATCTTCTCGGCATAGGGCGGGCAGGCGTTTTCTTGAGAGCCACTGCATTTCATATCGGCATAGGCCCAGTTGCATCCGGTCCTATCATCAATTTTTAGCCTGATGATATAATCAAAACAACATTGCTCATGATGGCCCGCCTTCTCAAGTTCCTTATTCAAATAGGCCAACAACTCGTTTTCCGTCACCAATGTTCTTTCCATAAAAAAGCCTCCGTTTTATTTTTCGACGATGCATTCTTACAAAATATTATCAGGACTGGATGCGACCATTGCAAGAGGCAAATAAAAAAGACGCTGAGGAGATCCCCCCAAGCGCCTTATTTATCAAGCCGGAGTAAACAAGCAAATCAGCCGGCCATTTTGCCGACAATGGCTGACACAGCGCCAAGGGCCTCAGGCAATTTATCCACCATGGTGCCGCCGGCCTGGGCCATATCGGGCCGGCCGCCACCGCCACCGCCGACAATGGCTGCCACCTCTTTAACAATGGCACCGGCCTGGAATTGCTTAGTCAGGTCCTTGCTGACAATGGCAAGGAGCGACACCTTGCCGTTTAGCTCTCCACCGAGAACGGCAATGGCAGACCCCATCTTGTCACGGATTTTATCGCCAATTTCTCGCATGGTCTTGGGGGAGTCCAAGGTGATGGTGGCGGTGATGACCTTGACTCCGGCCACCTCGATACTCCTCTCCAGGATCGAATCAAGTGAGGAGAGAGAGAGCTTGGCATTGAGCTGGCTTATTTCCTTCTCCAGCTCCTTCTGGCGGGCCAGCAGCTTATCAAGCTTATCTGTGAGCTCTTCAGGCTGACTCTTCAAGATCTCAGCCACCTGGGCCAGCACCTTTTCATCGCTCTGAAACTGGGCCAGGGCAGTTTTGCCGCTGATCGCCTCGATACGGCGAACACCGGCAGCAATACCAGTCTCCGTGACAATTTTCACCAAGCCGATCTCGCCGGTGGCCCGAACATGGGTGCCGCCGCAGAGCTCCTTTGAATAGTCAGCCACTGAGACCACCCGGACCTTTTCACCATATTTTTCGCCAAAGAGAGCGGTGGCCCCGGCCTCAATAGCCTCATCCTTACTGAGATGCTCGGTGGTCATGGCGGTGTTCAGGCGAATCTGCTCATTGACAATGGCCTCCACCTGGCTAATCTCGTCGGCGCTCATGGGGCTGAAATTGGTGAAGTCAAAGCGGAGACGATCGGCCGTTACCAAAGAACCGGACTGCTTAACGTGATCACCCAAAACCTGCACCAAAGCAGCCTGGAGAAGATGGGTGGCGGTATGGTTGGCACAGATGGCCCGTCGCCGCTGGCTATCCACGGTGAGGGTTATAGTTTCACCCTTACTGATCTCGCCGGTGGTCATTGTGCCCTTATGGAGGAAGATGCCGGAGCCGATTTTTACTGTATCAATGATCATGGCCTCGCCACTGCTGCCTGCCAGCACGCCCTGGTCGCCACACTGGCCACCAGACTCGGCATAAAAGGGAGTACCGGCACAGACAAAGGCAACCTCCTCACCGCAACCTGCCCTATCCACCAATTCACCGTCCGGGCCGATAATGGCCTGCAGGGAGCTCTCGCCCTCCACATTCTCATAGCCACTGAACTCGGTGGCCTTGGCCTTTTCCAGGAGATCACGAACACCCAGGCTTAACTCTTCAAGGCTGGCGCCCTTCCAAGACGCCTTGGACTGGGCCCGTTGGCCAGCCATGGCTGCCTCAAAGCCCTGTTCGTCGATATCCATCCCCTTCTCAATAGCCACATCCCGGACAATATCCACAGGAAAGCCATAGGTGTCGTAAAGCTTGAAAATGAAGCCGCCATCCACCCTGTCTGCCCCCTCTTGCTTGAGGTGGCGCATCTTCTCCTCCAGCATGGCCAGACCATGATCCAGGGTCTCCAGAAAACGAACCTCCTCATTCTCCACCACCTTGGCGAGCAGCTTGGCTGCGCTACTCAGGTGGGGATAGGCATGGCCCATATCCTCCACCACCTTGGCACAGATAGAGGTCATGAAGGGTTTGGTCATCCCCAGGGTCCGGCCATAGCGGATGGCGCGACGCATGATGCGCCTGAGCACATAGCCCTGCCCCTCGTTGGAGGGCAGCACGCCGTCGGAAACGAGGAAGGTGGCGGCCCGGGCATGATCGGCAATAACCTTCAATGCTGTATCAGTGGCGCCATCCTTGCCGTAGCTGGTGCCAGCCACATCAGCGATCTTACCGATCAGGGGCAGAAAAAGATCGGTATCGTAATTGGTTTTGACGCTCTGGACCACAGAGGCTATTCGCTCGAGGCCCATGCCGGTATCAATGGAGGGCTTGGGCAGGGGCTCCATGCGGCCATCCTCATAACGTTCAAACTGCATAAAGACCAGGTTCCACACCTCCAGCCAGCGGTCACAGTCACAGCCCACGGCGCAGTGAGGATCATCACAGCCCTGCTCAGCCCCCTGGTCGTAATGGATCTCAGAACAGGGTCCGCAGGGGCCGGTGTCGCCCATGGCCCAGAAATTGTCCTTCTCCCCCAGACGGACGATGCGGCCCTTGGGCAGATCGTCGATCTCCTCCCACATGGCGTAGGCCTCGTCATCGTCCTCAAAAACAGAGATCCACATCTTCTCAGGATCAAGACCGATCTCCTTGATCAGGAACTCCCAGGCATAACTAATGGCGTCTTTCTTGAAATAATCGCCAAAGGAAAAATTACCCAGCATCTCAAAGAAGGTGTGGTGACGGGCCGTATAACCGACATTATCAAGATCGTTATGCTTACCGCCGGCCCTGACGCAGCGCTGACTGGTTGTGGCCCGGCTGTATTCACGTTTTTCCTCGCCGGTAAAGAGGCGCTTGAACTGGACCATACCGGCGTTGGTAAAGAGCAGGGTGGGATCATCTTCCGGCACCAAGGAGGAGGAGTCCACCACGGCGTGACCCTTATCTTTAAAATAATCGAGAAATTTCTGTCGGATATCGTTTCCAGTCATGGGAGTTACACAGGATAAAATTGTATATAATAATGACTATTCGACACCAGCCACAGAGTATTCCCACTCACCCTGGCCCGCCCACGCATGGAGAGGGGACATTCTGCGCCCTCGCCCCTCTGGGGAGAGGGCTGGGGTGAGGGGCAGGTGGAGTCCTGCCGAATAATTACACCAAAAGCCTCAAGTTAAACGAATGGTCACATACTTAAATAAAAAAAGCCGCAGGGGCAAAAGAAAAATCAATCAAACTGGGATTTTTCTTTTGCCCCTGCGGCAGGTATTGAACAGGAACGGCACCTAAGGATGGATTTCTACTCCACCTCGGCCACCTCTGCTGGTGCTGCAGTCTCAGCGCGGACAGGCAGGCCATAGCCCATGCGCACCTTATTCTCAATCTCCAGAACCAGATCATCGTGGTCCTTGAGAAAGGCCTTGGCATTTTCGCGGCCCTGACCAACGCGCTCGCCATTATAGGAGTACCAGGCCCCGCTTTTCTCAACGATGTCCTGCTCCACGGCCAGATCAAGAAGATCGCCGACCCTGGAGATTCCTTCGCCGTAAACGATATCAAACTCAGCCACCTTAAAGGGAGGCGCCACCTTGTTTTTTACCATCTTGACCTTGGTCCGGTTACCAATAACCTCCTGACCGTCCTTGATCTGGGTCATCCGCCTGATGTCCATGCGCATGGAGGCATAAAACTTCAGGGCATTACCGCCGGTGGTGGTTTCAGGGTTACCGAACATCACACCGATCTTCATCCTGATCTGGTTGATAAAAATAATGGTGGTATTGGTCTGTTTCAGGATACTGGTGAGCTTACGCATGGTCTGGCTCATCATCCGGGCCTGGAGACCTACATGGCTGTCGCCGATATTACCTTCAATCTCGGCCTTAGGGGTCAAGGCGGCAACCGAGTCAACGACAATAACATCCACCGCACTGGAACGGATGAGAATTTCGGCGATCTCCAGGGCCTGCTCGCCATAATCGGGCTGAGAGACCAGCAAGTCATCAACATTAACCCCCAGGCGCTCGGCATAATAGACATCCAGGGCATGCTCGGCATCGATAAAGGCGGCAGTGCCCCCTAACTTCTGGGCCTCGGCCACGACATGGAGGGCCAGGGTGGTTTTACCGGATGATTCAGGGCCGTAAATCTCAACAATGCGGCCCCGGGGAATACCGCCAACACCGGTGACAATATCAATACCGAGAATACCGGTGGGGATTACCGGAATCTGCTCAGAGGCCTGGCTCCCCATCCGCATGATGGAGCCCTTACCGAACTGTTTCTGAATCTGAAAAATAGCTGAATCTAACGTTTTTGAACGATCAGGGGCGGCCATGGAATACGCTCTCCTTAAGGGTAAATGGTCCCGGACTTATTCATAAAAAAAGCCCACCAGTTTTAGAAATCATCAGGGCTTCATTGTAAGCGATGGAGGGGAAACAACAAGGGCTAAATCCATATTTTTTCCCAACCTCCGTTAACCAAAAGTGAAGCATACTGATTGTTATGACCTTCTCGGCTGTTTTGCTTCTGGAAGCATGATGACACAGGCGGTTGGACAAATAACGTCCTAGGGATGTTTTTATTTCTGGCTGCCGAAAAAACCTTGGCCATGTTTTTGTTGTAGGAGCCCACCCCTGTGGGCGATAAAATCGGCATTGTGCCTCAGACAAACAATCGCCCACAGGGGTGGGCTCCTACATAAAACATTAACGAACCTGGACCGTATAGGTCGTTGGCGCTGATTCTGATTGGATCTTGGCAGTAAAATGATGGCCGGAAAGCACGGCACCATCCGCAATAGCAGTTTCAACCTTCCATCGTCCGGGTCGAAGGGCGGCCCGAATATAGCTGTAGGTCCGCCACCCCTCCTTCCGCCCTCCCACCATGGGCAGAGGGACGACTCCCCTGGCCAGCCATCTGCCGCTCTTTTCATCACGCAGCCACCAACGCTGCTCAAGATCAACCGCCACCTTCTTAGGAGCAAACACCGCGCTAAGGCTATAAATCTTCTCCCCCTCCGTGAAATGAATTACATCCTTCCCAATCCCCAAAGCGCGCCAGAAAGGCTGCTTTTCAACCTGGCATTGGTAGAAGCCTGCCTTCTTGCTGAAATCCTTGCAGACATAGCTCTCCTTCAAAACCAACGGCACCGGCGGAATAAGCTGGAGCTGATAAAAAACAATAAGGAGGAGAACCACTGCTGTGGCCGGGGCCAGCTGCCGTAAATCACTACGATATTGGACCTTCTTTCGACCAAGCAGCATAAGGTGGCGTTGCGGGGCGTTGGCAAAATGGCGGATACCAAAGACCAGGGTCAGGCTGATCACACAGCTCAGATAAAACCAGATGGCCTTTATGGAGTGGACAAAATGGGGAATCAAAAAATTAAGATACATGGTGCCGCAGGCAGCAAAGAGGGTCCAGCTCAAGGTCCTGCTCAGATATTTCTCAGCGAGAAACTCGTTGGCAACAAGCAGGGCAATCAGGCCCACCACAACCAACAGAGTGTAACCTGAGGCGGAACTCTTAAAATAAAAGACCACCAGGGCGCTGAACAACCCCCCAAAGAAAAACTGAATCAAAAAGGCGAACCAGTTCTGCCACTGGGGCTTAATCTCGCGGACCAGAAGAACGAGAATAAGCCCTGCCCCGAAATAATAGGTGGTGAGAACAAGGAGGTCAAAAAAGGAAACCACCCGGCCCATGGTCACTGAGTCCCAGATGAAGCCGCAAAAAAAGGCAAAGGCCGGCAAAAAACGGCGGATGGCCGTGAGTAGTGGCCCAAGTTTCTGAGCGAGCCAATTGAGACTCATGGTGAAGCTGTGGGCGGGAGGCGGCCAAGGAGAAAACGGCGGACCAAATCCAAGCCCATGGTGGCTGCCTTGGCCTGGACCATGGCCCGCTTGCCTGAAAAATGGTAGGTTTTCTGAAAGCCCCCCTGGGAAGTAGCCAGACCGAAACAGACCGTGCCCACCGGTTTGTCCTCGGTGCCGCCGTCCGGCCCGGCAATGCCGGTGATGGCAAGGCCTATATCAGCACCGGTGGCCAGTCTGGCTCCTGCGGCCATGGCGGCGGCGCTCTCTTCACTCACCGCGCCAAAGTCGATCAGGGTCTGCCCGGCCACACCGAGAAGCCGTTGTTTCACCTCATTGGCATAGGCAACCACTGAGCCGTTAAAATAGGCAGAACTCCCCGGCACCGAGGTGACCATATTGGCCATTAAGCCGCCGGTACACGACTCGGCCAGGCCCAGAGACACCCCTTTCTCTCGGAGGAGTTTGCCGGAAATCGAGGCCATGGTTTCATCATCCTCGCCATAGATCAGATCATCCAAAGCTGCCTTTAAGAGCTTTTCATTGTCGAGAAAGAGCTTCTTTGTCTCGGCAGTAGTGTCGGTACTGACGGTGAGGCTGACATGGACCTCGGCGGCCATGGGGTAATAACCGATACGTATCTGCTCATCCTGGTTTTCCAAGTCGGCCAGGCGCTCGTTAATCTCCATCTCTTCAACACCAAAGACCTTATAGATTTTTTGATGTACCAGGTGAAAGGAGTTCTCCTGCCAGGTGGCAAGGATAGGGATGACACGGTCAAGCATGAGCTCCCGCATCTGATGGGGAACACCGGGCAGGAAAAAGATAGGTTTTTCCTCAAAGATCAGCATGAAGCCAGACATATTTTCGCCTGGCTTCAAAACCTCGGCCCCGGAAGGGAGCCAAGCCATCTTCTCCATGGACGGGCTGTCCTTGAAGGCCTCACATTTCTCGATCTTAGCAAAGATTTCCGGATAAAAGGTCTGCGGCCTGTCCAGGGCCTCGGAAACCGCCACTGAGGTGATATCGTCGGTGGTCGAACCCAAACCGCCGGTGAGAAGGACAAAATCGGAACGATTAACAGCCTCGAGCAGGGCCTGGCCGATCATCTCCGCCTCGTCGCCGACAGTGGTCATGGCGGCAACCGTGTGGCCAGCCCCAAAGAGGTGGCTGGCCGCAAAATAGCTGGTGGAATTGACGATACGCCCGGAGGTCAGTTCGTCACCAATGGCAATAAGTTCTCCGTTCATAAGCCGCTATGATCCCTCATCACTTGTATCTACTAATCTGCCAAAAACCTTATCCCCTTCTACTTTGACAATCTCCACCTCAACAACGGTGCGCGCCACAGAGGCCGGGGCCTGGAAATAAACCGGTATATAATTTTCCGTGAAGCCACGCATGAGGCCCAGCTTATTCTTTTTATTCTCGGCCAGCACCTTCTGGGCGGTGCCGATAAAACGGCGATAAAATTCCTGCTGCTTATCCTCGGCAAGGCTGCGCAACATCCGCACCCGTTCATCCTTTATTTTCGATGGCACCTGATCCTTGCGCTTGGCTGCCACTGTCCCCGGCCGTAGCGAATAGGGAAAGACATGGAGATAGGTGATGGGCAAGGCGGCCAGGAGATCATAGGTGTTTTGAAAGGCCTGCCCGTCCTCGCCGGGAAAGCCGACCAGGACGTCTATACCCAGGGCAGCATCAGGCAGCCGCTTAAGGGCCTTGCTGACAATCTCCCGAAAATCCGCCGCTGTATAGTGGCGGTTCATCTTTTTTAAGATGGTGTCATCGCCACTCTGCAAAGGAATATGGAAATGGGGCATAAGATTGGCCCGGGTGGCAAAAAGGGCCAGGAGCTTGTCACTGAGTTCATTGGGCTCCAGGGAGCTGAGCCGGAACCGGGTCTCTGGATTTAAGGCGGTGACCTGATCGAGGAAGGAGGTCAGGGTATCGGGACGGTCCAGGTCCTGGCCATATTTACCGACATGGATGCCGGTGACGACAATCTCCCTAAAACCGCTGTCAACAAACATCCGGGCCTGCCCCAGGGCTATCTCAGGCAGGGTGCTGCGGCTCCGGCCCCGGGCCAGGGGAACAATGCAGTAGGAGCAGTAATTATCACAGCCGTCCTGGATCTTCAGATAGGCCCTGGTCCGCCCTGGAAAAGTGGTAACCGGCAGGTGGCAGCACTCCCGCACTTTACCGATATCAGCCATATACATCTCAAGATCGCAGTAATCGGTGGCCAGGGCAAAATCCACCAGCAGATGCTTATAGCCGTTGCCGACTATGCAGACTGGTTGATCAACGATCTCCAGGATATCCAGGGCGGCAACCTGGGAGTAGCAACCGGTCACCACCACCCGGGCCTTGGCATTATTCTTCAAAGCACGGCGGATGGTCTGCCGGGACTGGGCTCCGGCCTTATTGGTTACAGCACAGGTGTTGATGATATAAATGTCGGCAGGCTGGGAAAAGGGGACTATTTCAACCCCACGCGCCTCAAACTCAGACTGGAAAGAGGCGGACTCATACTGGTTTACCTTGCACCCTAAAGTGGTAATGGCAACTTTTTTAGGCTTCTTGATTTTAGAGGGCATAACTTTCTGAATTTATTTTTTTCAGGGTGTCCAGACTCAGCAGGCATACTGCTTAAAGAGTAAAAGGAATGGGGTAAATGTACAATATTTGATCAGCACCGCCCCTCTTTTTCTCTCTTGATCAGCAGCAAAAATTAAAGAGCTTTGACAGTGCCCTCTTGGTTGCCTAAACTGGTCACTGATACGCCACCTTATTCTTTTTTCAGCCGGCAGACAATCATCTGAAATAAAAATCAAATTTCTTTTCTCATTTAAAAAAAGAAGCTGGAACATATCCATAACAACTGTAGAGCGGAGAAGATCGATTACCCCAATAGCGTCTGGGTAAAAGTGGCCTAAAACCACTTCCAGGACATAACTGAACAACTTGGCCAATAAGGCCAAAGGGGGAACCATGGCCACTTCACCCAATGATGCAAAGTCAAATTCCGGCTGCGCGCAGACAGAGCACAGCGATCTGCCCCCCTGTATCATTGTTATCTTTGGGGCATCCGGCGATCTGGCCGCCCGCAAACTGATCCCCTCCCTCTTTCAGATGTATGTTAAGAAATCACTGCCCCAACAGGTGGCCATTGTCGGCTGTGCCCGTACTGCATTCAGCCGTGACCAGTTCATTGACCATCTTCGCCCTGCTTGCTGTTCAGCCCAAGAGCAAGCCACCCACTGGCAGGATTTCAGCAAACTCCTCCATTATCAGCAAATCCAATATGACAACCGGGGCTCCTTTGCGGCGCTGGCCACCTTGCTCGCTGATCTCGACCAGGGGATGAATACCGGCGGCAATCTCATTTTCGATCTGGCAGTGCCCCCCCATCTCTACCCGCAAATCGCCCAGCAACTAGGGGAATCAGGCCTCGCCAGACAAAACCAGGAGAACAAAGGATGGGCACGGATCGTGGTGGAAAAACCCTTTGGCCGCAACCTGACAACCGCCCTGGAGCTTGACCAACTCCTCCATCGCTATTTTGAAGAAGACCAGATCTTTCGCATTGACCATTACCTGGCCAAAGAAACCGTTCAGAACATCCTGATGTTCCGCTTTGCCAACCACATCTTTGAACCAATATGGAGCCGGGGCTATATAGATTGGGTGGCCATTATCTCCGCAGAAAAGCTGGGGGTGGAGAACCGGGCCGGCTATTATGACCAGTCCGGGGTCATTCGCGACATGTTTCAAAACCACATGATGCAACTTTTGGCCCTGGTTGCCATGGAACCGCCCTCCCATTTCGAGGCCGGGCCGATCCGCGACGAAAAGGTCAAGGTGTTCAGGTCTATCCGCCCCTTTACAGGCGATGAGGCCGATATCATTCTGGGCCAATACCAGAAAGGGAAAATCGACAGCAAGGCGGTGGCGGGCTACCCGGATGAACCGGGAGTTGCTGAAAACTCCCGGACCCCGACCTTTGCCCAACTTCGATTTTTCATCGATAATTGGCGCTGGCAGGGGGTCCCCTTCCACCTCATCTCGGGCAAACGGCTGCAGGAAAAAGTCACCAGAATCGTTATCCAGTTTAAAGAGGTGCCCCACTCCCTTTTCCGCGATGTCCTGGGGGAAGAGATCCTTGGCAACCGGCTGGTATTGTCGGTCTACCCTGAAGAATCAATCCACCTTACATTTCAAACCAAGAACCCCGGCGCCAGAATCTGCCTGCGCTCCATGAGTCTGGACTTCCATTACCAGGACCATTATCACGGTCCAAGCCTTGACGCCTATGAAAAGGTGCTCCTTGACTGCATCCTCGGCGACCATATGCTGTTCTGGCGCCAGGACGGGGTGGAGCAAACCTGGTCCCTGCTCACCCCTATCCTGGAAGATTGCGAGGGTGACCATTGCCGCATCCACGCCCTCCACCCCTACCCGGCCGGTTCCTGGGGGCCGGAGGCCAGTCAAGAAATTGTCCGGGAGATTCTCCAGTGAGCCTGTTTAGCTATAATAATATGGAGGAGGCCAGCCAGGCCCTGGCCCAGCGCATCTGCACGGCGGCCCGCCAGGCCATGGCCTGGAGCAGTGCTTTCAGTCTGGTTCTCTCTGGCGGCTCTTCCCCGGCCAGGCTCTACCAACTCTTATCCGAACCGACCTATGCCGACCGGCTCGACTGGCAGCATATCCATCTATTCTGGGGTGATGAACGCTGTGTAGCCCCCGACCATCCGCACAGCAATTTTCTGCTGGCCAAAGAGCGCCTGCTGGACCACATCTCCATGCCAGCGGCCAATATTCACCGGATGCCGGGAGAGATGCGTCCTGAAGATGGCGCCACAAGCTACCAGGATGATATTAGAAAGTTTTTTGCCGGCGCCGAGGTAAAATTTGACTTTATTCTTCTGGGCCTTGGCAGCGATGGCCATACCGCCTCACTCTTTCCCGGCACTGCCGGGCTTCAGGAGATGGAGAGAGATGTCATTGATGTGCCAGCGCCCCTTGCCATGAAGCCCCAGGTTGCCCGGCTCACCCTAAGCCTGCCTGCCATTAATCGGGCCAGGGAGATTTGTTTTCTTTCCGCCGCGCGTGGCAAAGAGAACGTCCTTAAAAAAATCACCAGCGGCCAAGGACACCAGTACCCGGCGGCGATGGTTGCAGAGCCGGATTGGTATCTGGCCGGATAACAAACACACCCCTGCCAAAGGAGACTGTAATGTCGAGAATCACAGGCAGTAAAAGCAATATGGCATTTCTCTGGCTGTTTGTTGGGGCCCTGACCGCCAATATTCTCTCCATTTCATCAGAGCTGGCAGCCGCCCCCATAGCCGAGCTCTGGCCCCGCTGGCAGGCCCATTCCCAGAAGAGCAGCCAGGTCATTGACCACACTCCCTGGGATATGCTGTTAAACAAATATCTGGTCAGCGGCCACCCGTCCGGGATAAACCGTTTTCGCTATGCCGAGGTGACTACGGCTGATCGCCAGGCCCTTGCTGCCTATCTTGGCCAATTGGCGAAGGTCAGGGTTTCGTCTTTGAACAAGAGGGAACAGAAGGCCTACTGGGTCAACCTCTACAATTCTCTCACCGTCAAGGTGATCCTTGACCATTATCCGGTGAGGAGCATCATGGACATCGACATCTCACCGGGCTTTTTCAGTAACGGCCCCTGGGATGCCAAACTGCTGACCATCGAAGGAGAAAAGGTCAGCCTTAACGACATTGAGCACCGCATCCTGCGCCCCATTTTCAATGACAACCGGCTCCATTACGCCTTGAACTGCGCCAGCCTTGGCTGCCCCAACCTGCAGCCCGTCTCTTTTAGCGCCGCAAACAGCGAGGATTTGCTGGAGTCCGGCGCCAGGCAGTATATCAACAGCTCCCGCGGCGCCCAGCTGGTCAAGGGCAGGCTGCAAGTCTCCAGTATCTACAGATGGTTTCAAGCAGACTTTGGCGGCTCCGAGGCAGGAGTACTGAACCATATGCGCACGTACGCCCAGGGCGACCTGAAAGAAACCTTAAAGAGCTACAAAAAAGGCCTGCGTTTTGATTATGACTGGGCCCTGAATCAGCCTTAAGGCTACTCAACAAAATACGTGTCTCCATCGACAAGAAGCAGGAAAGGAGAAAACAATGAAAACTGCTGATATAGGCCTGATCGGCCTCGCGGTTATGGGCCAGAACCTCGTATTGAACATCAACGATCACGGCTTCACGGTGGCAATATATAACCGCACCACCTCTAAGGTCGATGACTTCATGGCCGGGCCGGCCAAGGGGACAAGGGTTATCCCCTGCCATTCCATTGAGGAGCTGGTGGGGAAATTAAGCAAGCCCCGGCGGCTGATGCTGATGGTCAAGGCCGGGGCCGTGGTCGATGCCTTTATCGACAGTTTGGTGCCGCACCTTGACCCAGGCGATATCATCATTGACGGCGGCAACTCCCTTTTTTCCGAGAGCCAACGCCGCGCCAAGGCCTTGGCGGCAAAGGGCATCCACTTTCTGGGCACCGGCATCTCCGGTGGCGAGGAAGGAGCGCGCCATGGCCCATCCATCATGCCGGGCGGTGAGGCCAAGGCCTGGCCCCATGTCAAGGATATATTCCAGGCCATTGCCGCCAAGGTTGACAACGTCCCCTGCTGCGACTGGGTCGGCGGGGGGGGAGCCGGCCATTTCGTCAAGATGGTCCATAACGGCATCGAATATGGCGACATGCAGTTGATCTGCGAGGCCTATGATTTCATGAGCCGCGGTCTGGGCATGGAGGCGGCAGCCATTGGCGATGTATTCGGCCAGTGGAACAAGGGGGTCCTCGACTCCTATCTCATCGAGATTTCCGCCGAAATCCTCCGCTTCAAGGAGAGTGACGGCACAGCCCTTATTGACAACATTCTCGATACTGCCGGTCAGAAAGGCACCGGCAAATGGACCGGCATCAATGCCCTGGAACTGGGAATGCCGCTGACCCTGATCGGCGAAGCGGTCTTTGCCCGCTGCCTGTCGGCCCTGAAAGAGGAGCGCCGCCAGGCCTCCCAACTTCTCCACGGCCCGGAGAGTGCCTTTAGCGGTGATGGGGCGGCAATAATCAACGACCTCCATGACGCTGTTTACTGCGCCAAGATCATCTCCTACGCCCAGGGTTATATGCTCATGCGCCAGGCTGCCAAAGAATATGGCTGGAAGCTCAATTACGGCGGCATTGCCCTCATGTGGCGCGGCGGCTGTATCATCCGCAGCGCCTTTCTCGGCAATATCAAGCAGGCCTTTGACACCAAGCCGGGCCTGGAAAACCTGCTGCTGGATGATTTTTTCAGCACTGCCATTAATCAGGCCCAAAACGGCTGGCGGCGGCTGGCGGCCAAGGCCGTTGAAATCGGCGTCCCCATGCCTGCCATCACCTCCGGCCTTGCCTATTATGACGGCTATCGCAGTGAGCGGCTGCCCGCCAACCTCTTGCAGGGCCAGCGCGACTACTTCGGGGCCCACACCTATGAACGCCTTGACCAAGCACGGGGTGAATTCTTTCATACCGACTGGACCGGCCACGGCGGCAGGATGTCTTCCACTACCTATGATGTCTGATTGAAGATGGGGATGAAGACGTATGGATAATCTGTAGCTGCTCGGATTTGATCGGACAAATTTCCGAATCAGATTCTAATAAATCTGACACTATCAGGAAGTATACGTAACAAAATGTAAATGGATTATATGGTATAATTCGCCATCAAACCCTTGTTTTTTCGATGAAAAAAAGGAAGGTAG
>JBDLIE010000042.1:0-22260 GCA_039715015.1 Thermodesulfobacteriota bacterium | reverse complement strand
CAAGAAATAATATGCCTTTTAGCTGCTGGCAAACAAAAAAAAGGGTTCGGTGTTGGTGTTTCGATATTGGTAATGGTACGATATGTCGCACCTATGTGATCTGATGAATGCGGTGTTGTCCAAGATTTTTAAATAATATCATGGGATTACCCTTTTTGAAGACAACAATGTTGAAAAAAAACACCCTGAAGTCTGTCTGTTGTTTGCTCATCCTTCTCTTCATGACTGGTTGCAGCGAGCAACCTGAGGATGCGCCGAGCGCAGCCAATGTTGGCCCAAAAACCTTGCGCATCGCCCTTATCCCTGAGATCGACATATTTTCCCAAAAAAAACGGTATGAGCCCCTGGTGAAATATCTGGAAGGCAAACAGGGTGTTGTCATTGACCTGAAGATTCTTTCCCGATACGGCAATATCATTGATAATTTTGTTTCGAAAGACCTGGACGCTGCTTTTTTTGGCAGCTTTACCGGCGCCCTGGCCTTGAAGAAACTTGGAGTCACTCCGCTGGCCAGGCCGGAAGGCGACGACGGCATCTCGACCTATTTCGGCATGGTGTTTGCCAGGAAAGACTCGCACATCAACAACGCCGCCGATATGAAAGGCAAGCGTTTTGCCTTTGTCGATAAGGCGACCACAGCAGGATGGTTGCTGCCGCTCCATTTTTTTGGAGAGCTGGGCATCGAGGATTATCAGAGCTGGTTTGGCGAAACCTATTTTACCGGTACCCATGATGATGCAATTTACGATGTGCTGAATGGAAATGCGGACATTGGCGCCGCTAAAAATACGGTCTTTGACAGGTTGGCCGCCCAGGACAGCAGAATCCTCGACGAGCTGGAAATTATCAGCACCTCAATGCCGGTGCCGGAAAACGGTCTTGCTGTCCGGCCCGGCCTTGATGAAGGCCTTGTGGCCGGGATGAAAAAAACCCTCCTCACCATGGATCAGGATCCGGAAGGAAAAGGGGTGCTTGCTCAGTTCGGGGCTGCCCGTTTCATAGAAACAACGGCAGCGGATTATAAGGTTGTGCTGGATTTCGCCGACCATATCGGCCTGGACTTGGGCAACTACCACTATGTCAACAACTGAGCCGGGACCGTCTGCCGCCCGCGCCGGGATTTGGCGAAATTCTCCACCAACAAGGGGCTCATCTGCATAACATCCGCTCTCTTTTTTTACTGCTATGAAACGAAAAGCATTCATTGGCCTTATCATTCTCTCCCTCTGCTTCATATTGGGAGGTCTGTATATTACGGCTGGAATGAATCTGGTTGTCAGGAAACTTCAGAATATTATTACTCTCCAGCAGATGAACTCTCAACGCAAGGCGTTGATGGGAAAGGTCAAGGTAGTGCAAACTGATCTGCTGCTCAAGGATTCCCCCCACGCTGTAAATCTCGACACCTTTGTTCTGCATGGAGAGGAGATGGCTGCGACGCTGAACAGCTGCTTTAGCTGCCATGGTTATCCTCTTGACCCCCTTGCCCCCAAAATAGGCGACCTGCGGCTTATCCTTGAATCCTATCAGGGCAAGTTGAGCAGGGTCTATACCCTCAGGGCCAATGTCGAGCGGCTTAGCGCTGCAAAAAAGAAGGCCTATGAGGCAGGGGAAGCTCTGCAGCTCGCCATCGACCAGATTTTCGTTGGCGCCGATTTGAAAATTGCCGAGAGAACCACTCAGGCCCAGCAGGAAATTTCCGCCACCAGGACGCTTTTTATTGTGCTGGTGACCATCGGCCCGCTCATCGTCCTCTTGGTGTCCGGCTATTTTTTCGGTCATTTCACCAATAGGGTCAAGATCCTCTCGAAAGCCTTTAGCAAAATAGAGGAAGGCGACCTGGAATACCGCATCGCTGCAAAAATGGACGATGAGTTTCGTCATCTGGCCGATGCCTTTAACAATATGGGGCGGTCCCTCCAGGTGCAATGCCGGCGGGTTGAGTCCATTCAGCAGCGTTACCGGATGTTGTTTGAAAGCGCTGCTGACTCCATTTTTATTATGGAGGCCGAAGGGGAGGAGCCAGGCAGGATCATCTCCGCCAATAAGGCTGCCGCAGATACACATGGCTATTCGGTTGATGAGCTGCAGAGAATGCACATCCGTGATCTTGCCGATCCCGGAGCTGCAGCCGGGATCTCGGGACGTGTCCGCCGTATTCTGGACGGGGAATGGATCAAAGAGGTGATCAATCACCGCAAACAGGACGGCACGGTTTTTCCCGTGGAGGTCAGCGCCGGCCTGCTGAAATATGATGGCCACAAGTACATCCTTGCCTTTGATCGCGATATCACCGGCCGGGTCAAGGCCAATGAGGCGTTGCAACGGGCCAGGCAGCTGGCCATTGTCGGGGAGATGGCGGCCGGCCTAGCCCACGAGATCAAAAACCCTCTGGCAGGCATCAAGGTCTCCATTGAGATCCTCGCCGGGGAGCTTATCCTTGCACAGGAAGACAAGGAGGTGTTTCTCCTGGTCATCCAAGAGGTGAACCGGTTAGAAACCTTGCTGAAAAATCTTCTCAACTATGCGCGCCCCCCCAAGCCCCATTTCGAATTCGTTGATCTCAACCTTATCCTGGCGAACTCTGTGAAGAGTGCCCAGATGATTCTGAAAAGTCCCAATTATTTTTCCGAGATAAAAAAGGATATCCATTTTTTTGTTGAACTGACCCCGGAGCGGCTGTCCATTCCTGCGGACGCCTCCCAGCTTCAGCAAATATTTCTCAACCTTTTTTTGAACGGCCTTGAGGCAATTATCGAATCCGGCACGATTAACGTGAATTCGGGCCTGGACCAAGCTGGGAACATCCAGGTTAATATTGCGGATAACGGCAAGGGCTTTGACGAAGAGGGGCTCCAGAGGGCATTTCAGCCCTTTTACACCACGAAATCAAAAGGTACCGGCCTGGGTCTGGCTATCACCAAACGGCTCGTCGAGCAGCATGATGGATCTATCGACCTGACCAGCACAAAGGGCGAGGGCTCCGTTTTTACGATCACCCTTCCCCTTAAACAAGATAATGAGGTTTCCATACCATGAAGACCGGTGGCAGGATTTTTCTGGTGGACGATGATGGGCTGATTGTCACGATGCTTGCTCGTTCGCTGAAGAAGAAAGGCTATGAAACCCAGGTGCAGACAACCGCTAAGGACATTTTCAATAAGATCGTGGCCTGGCATCCTGACCTGATCCTCCTTGATATCCACCTGGATGAAAATCGCAGCGGTCTTGATATCCTGGCAGATATCAAAAAGGAGAAACTGGCGACCCCGGTGGTAATGCTCACCAGCGACGATTCCGCAGAATCGGCAATCAGGGCGATGAAGCTAGGCGCCGCAGATTACCTAACCAAGCCTTTTAACATAGAAGAGGTCCACATCGTTGTGGCCAATATCCTGGAGAACTCCCGGCTCAAGGATGAGGTTGATTACCTGCGGAAAACCGAATCGGCCTGTGTCGACAGTCAAATTATCGGCAAATCTGCGACCATGAAGGACATCCTGCAAAAGGTGGAGATGTTCGCCAAGGCCAGGACCGGCAGCCTTCTTATTACCGGTGAGTCGGGCACCGGCAAGGAGGTGCTGGCCCGTTATTTCCATGCCCTGTACCATGGCGGCCCAAACCTCGCCGCCGAGTATACCCCTTTTATAGCCATCAACTGTATGGCTCTGCCTGAAAACCTCATTGAGAATGAGTTGTTCGGCCATACGCGGGGATCTTTCACCGATGCCAAGACGGATAAAAAGGGGGTATTTGAGTTGGCCGACGGCGGCACCCTGCTCCTGGATGAGTTTGGAGATATGCGCCTTGATATGCAAAGCAAGTTCCTGCGGGTCCTGGAAACCAGAAAGGTGCGCAGGCTGGGCGGCAAAATAGATCTCTCCTTTGATGCCGCGGTCATTGCCGCCACCAACAAGGACCTTCCTAAGGCGGTGGCGGCAGGTGAGTTCCGCGAGGACCTGTTTTACCGGCTCAACACCTTTGCGGTCCACCTCCCCCCCTTGCGTGAGCGGGCCGAGGATATCCCCTATCTGGCCCAGTATTTTCTCAACTTCTTTGCCAATAAATATCTTAAGAAAAACATTACGGGGTTTTCCGCCGCAGCATCACAGAACATTGCCGCCGCCAGCTGGCCAGGAAATATCAGGGAGCTGCGTAATGCCATAGAGCGCTGCGTTGTTTTGGAAAGCGGGGATCTCATTTCCACCGAGCACCTGCCCACTGAGATGACCGGAAAGCTTATGGTGGAAAGGCGGAAATCGCTGCAGATTATTCTGCCGGAAAGCGGCATCTCACTTGAAGAGATAGAGAAGGACCTGGTTCATCAGGCCATGGTGTTGGCAAAGTACAATAAGACCAAGGCTGCCAAACTGCTGAACATAACCTATGATACGCTCAGGTATCAGGTAAAGAAGTATGACCTTGGCCGCTGACAACTTTTAACCAGCACGCAAGGCTCAGGCGAAGCGCACCCCGGCCCGGCAGGTGTTGTCCTCATCCATCCTGCTCCAGACCACAATCCCGGTTTTATCCGTCACCGCTGACTTGAGGCAGAGCACTTGCGATACCCGCAGGGGGTAACTGGTTACTACCCCCACTCCTCCCTCTGAAATATCTACGGATTCCGCCTCGGCGTGCCGCCGCTTGATTTCCCCTTCGCCGATGATGGTCATGGCTATATCCATCTCCTGGGAGTTCAACCTCCGCCTAAATTTTCTGGTTTTTTTGACAAAGGCATTGTCCGTGAAGCGGACGCCGGTATGAAAATCCTTCTCAGACAACGCCTTTTTGATAATGTCTTTAACCTCGTTCAGATCAAAAGGCTTGGTTAGGAAATGGCAGGCCCCGTTTTCAGCCGCCTGTTTGATGTTGCTGCTCAACTCATCATCCCCTGTGTAGCTTGCGGTCATGACGATCACCTTGGTCTTCGGGCAGGTCTGCTTGATGATTTTCATCAGCTCCAGGCCATTATAATCAGGGAGATGGATGTCGAGCAGGCAGAGATCATAGGGGCAGACGCTGAGTTCGTCCATGGCAAGCCCGGCCGATGAAGCGGTTGCCACATCCACGGCTTCCCGGCGCAGGGCTTTCTGGAGGCCGTACAAGACCAGGAGGTCATCATCGATGATCAAGATTTTTTTTCCCACGGATTCACCTTAAGGTATGAGGAGAGAGCTGCGGCACTGCCTGACGGGAAGAGCAATTCGTGTGCCAGCCGTGGCCGGCCCCATACAATAACAGGCCATTTCCTGACATTTATATACGGCGGCACAATCTCTTTGCCAGTGGAAAGTAGATAACCGTAGCCATCATGACTCATTAATGGCACAAAATCGCAGGACGAAAACCTTTATCGTCCTGCCAGAATCAGTTCCTGAGGGCCGGTTTTTTCTTTTCCCACTGCTTGCTAATCACCTTTATCCTCCTTGCCTCCCTCGCCGTTGGGAATATCACCAACAATAGCTCGGGCAAATTCCCAGACCTTACCTCAATGGCTTGTCCTGCAGGATCTTGGCAAAATACCCAACCCCACTTGGTCAAATCCCCACCTTTTGTTGGCGAAAGACCTTTCCAGAAAACAACAAATCTCTATCCATACGACATTATTCGTCTTTTCCAGTTCTATTGCCAGTGGCACAGCGCTTGCTAAATGACTAGGAATGGCAACACTAAATGGCAAAAAATACAGCGCTGTTATTCTGCTGACTCTGGCCGCCCTGCTCTGCTTCATAAGTCCTGTCGCCGGGGAAGAGCAAGTCAAAGAGAGCTACCTCTACTCTCTTTCTGATTTTTCCGGCCTCCTTCCTTATAACTGGCCGACACTCGCCATCGATGAAGAGCGCCATGAGACCTTTGTTATCTATCAAAACGAGGTGGTGATCTTCAATGATACGGGCATGGAGGTGTACCGCTTTGGCGACGGCATGGACCTTGGCCATGTCCTTGGGGCGGATGCCGGTCAGGGTGATGACATCCTGCTTCTCACCTACAAGGCCGGCAGGTCAGTGGTGTTACGCTGCGATTACCGGGGACAGCCCATTGAAGAGATTAGCATCAAGGGCCTTCCTGCCCAATTTTCTCAGTTTACACCCAACCGTATCATATACAAAGACGGCCAAATCTATCTGGCCAGTCAAAATCAGATGCAGATCGTTATCTGTGCTGGTGACGGCAGCTTTGTGAAGGGCTTTGATCTTTTTGAAGTGCTCAGCCTTGAAGAGGACAAGCGGGGAAGCATCGAGTTTGCCGGCTTCAGCCTGGATAAAGGCGGCAACATCCTCTTCACCATCCCCGTCCTGTTCAAGGCCAACATCCTGGCCATGGACGGCATGATCAGGTCGTTTGGCAAGTCAGGGGGCGCCCCAGGCCGGTTCAATATCCTGGCCGGCATGGTCGCCGACAGCCACGGCAATTATCTGGTGGCTGACAAACTCAAATGCGCCATCATCGTTTTTGATAAGGACCTTAACTTCATAAAAGAGTTTGGCTATAGAGGGCCAAAACCAGGAAACATGATCGTACCAAGCGATCTTGCCATTGACAAAAAAGACAGAATCTATGTTTCGCAAGGACGCAGAAGAGGAGTCAGCGTTTTCAGACTGGATTATGGCGACTCAACCGCACATGGTGAATCGTTGGGAAAGCTGTCGCAGAATAAAGGAGGAATGAATAGCGGTTAATTGAAGTACAGAGGGAAGTACCAGAGAAGAAGACAAAGACACATTGTACGAGAGGAAAAACAAGCGCCGGTCCGCCGGCAAACCATCCTTCGAAAAAGGTAAACCCATCGTAAGGTGGGGACACAAAGTCTACAGGTCCTAGAGAAGGGACGGCTGGACTACCGGAGACCAATATTTTTGGAGGGTGATTACAATGAAGAAGTTCTACAAAATGAATCTGGTATTAGCCAGTGCCGGTCTTTTAACCGCCGGTGTGGCTGGTTCCGCCCTGGCATTCCATAGTGGTGGCGTTGCAGAGTGTGGCGGCTGTCACAGCATGCATTCCCCCAATATGGCAAGCGGCTTTCTGTTAAAGGGAAGCGATCAGAGCTCCACCTGTCTGGCCTGTCATGAGAGTCCCGGCGACACTGCGCCGCGCAGCTATCACATCAGTACCGCTGATACGGATATGGGCCCCGGCATCGCGCCGATCCAGAGAAGCCCGGGCGGCGACTTCGGCTGGCTGAAGAAGGACTATGCCTGGACATTTTCTTATGGCGCTCCTGGAAGTGAAGACGGTGATCGGCACGGTCATAATATCGTTGCCGCTGACCAGGGCTATGTGGCGGATGCCACCAATACCATAGCACCGGGTGGCACCTTCCCTGCTTCCAGCCTGCAGTGTAACAGCTGCCATGATCCCCATGGCAAGTATAGAAGAATGTCTGACGGCACGGTGGCCACCACCGGCGCCCCTATTATCGGCTCCGGCTCTTACGATACCAGTAAAGTTCCCGGCCTTGGCGAGGCGGTTGGCGTCTACCGCCTGTTGGCCGGTAGCGGCTATGCGAGCACGGCCTCCCTCGGTGTTACCTACACCGGCGTCCCCGCGGCCGTGGCCCCTGCCACCTACAACCGCTCTGAGGCAGTGACCCAGACCCGCGTCGCCTACGGGGTGCAGACCACTGGCGGCAACAACCAGTGGGGCCAGTGGTGCGGCACCTGTCATGGCGACATGCATAGTTCAGGCGCCTATGTCCATCCTGTTGACCAACCCCTGGGCGCCACCATTGCCGCCCTGTACAACGCCTATGTGGCCTCCGGTGATATGACCGGTATCGCCACAACAGCATATCTCTCCCTGGCACCCTTTGCCCAGGCCGCTGGAGATTTCACCAGCCTGGCCACAAATGCCAAGAATGACGATACAGTGCTGGCCGGCCCTGGCACTGGTGATGAGGTCATGTGTCTCTCCTGCCATCGGGCCCATGCCTCCGGCTTTAACAGCATGCTGCGCTGGAATAATGAATCGGACTTCATCGTCTACGACAGCCATTATCCAGATGCCGGTACTCCTGCTGAGGTGAACTATGCCCGGGGCCGGACCTCGGCAGAGCTGGAAGACGCCTATTATGACAGGCCGGCAACCGAGTTTGCCACCTATCAGAGGGGGCTTTGTAACAAATGTCATGCTAAAGATTAATCAGCTGAATATGCCGGCACCTATTATGCCGGCGTAGCAACCTAAGAGAGGGCTGGCATCCGGCCAGCCCTCCTCCTTGCCTTTTCCCTGATTAACTCCTTGAGCATGCTCGTTTTTTAGTATGTAATACATTTGTGGTGCCCATCGTACTTTTTTTGATTTGGTGATGATGCCCGAAGTAGCCTTGGAGTTTATCTGCAAGATGATTTTGTTTTTAAAAAGCATTGTGGCCGCGGGGCAGTGATGGTGCGGAAAGTCTTTATATTGACCCTCTTCGCAGGCCTGGCCGTAGCGCTTCTTGCCGGCTGCCAGCCCATGCTGCACACTTCCCGCTCGATTATGGACGGCGATGGGGAGGTGCATCTCTATGTCCAGCCTTTCCCGCAGGAAGCACAACGGCTCCGTTTCAACCTGCAGGCGCTTGCCGCTGTCAAGGCTGACGGCAGCCTGGTCCCTCTCCCCCTTGCCTTTTCCGACTTTAAGGAGAGCGGGATCCAGCGACAAAGGCTCCTTGCCGTGGGCCCCCTTGCCCCCGGGGAGTACCAGGGCCTTTCCTTTCTTGTTGGCAACGCCTACCGCAAATCAGAAGAGGGCGAGATCTCCCTGGCAGTGGGCCACGGGCCCTATCTGGTCGAGTTTCCCTTCCAGATTAGCAAGAACAAGGCCCAGCTTCTCCTCCTGAAATTTAATTACGGCCGTTCACTGAACGCAGGCGGCGTCGTTTTTAGCCCTGCTTTTTCCATCTTCCTGCCCGAACGTCTGGCCCCCAAGGTCTTGGGATATGTTGCCAATGAGAAATCAAACAGCATCACCATCTTTGACAAGGGCCACCTTCAAGTCGTTGGGGTGATTGCCACCGGAGCCGGGCCCAAAGACATCGCCGTGGACCGCGTCCGCCACCGGGCTTACGTCCCGCTTAGTGGCGAGGATTCCCTGGCACTTATTGATGTAAGCGGCCAGGCCATTATCGACAAGGCCCGCCTGGGCATCAGCGATGAACCCTGTGAAAGCACGCTTAGCCCTGATGGCACTCTGCTGGTCACCTCAAACTTCGGCTCCGACACCATCACACTTACTGACCCCGCCTCCCTGATGGAAAGAGCCCGAATTACAGTGGGGGACGGGCCCTGTGCGGTGCTGGTGGACCAGAACGGCAGAAGGGGCTATGTGCTTAACCTCTGGTCCGGTACGATTTCGGTTATTGATCTTGCCAACCATCTTGTGGCCGCCACCCTGGCGGTGGGGCCGGAGCCCATTGCCGGCGCCTTCAGCCCCAGCGGCGACCGGCTCTTTATCGTCCATAGCATGTCCCCCCATCTTGAAGTGATCGACACCCGCTCCCTTGCTGTTCTGGAGCGGGTCTATGTTGGCAGCGGCCTGAGTGACGTGGTCATGGACCCACGCACGGAAATGCTCTACTTCGCCAAGAAATCAGAGGGGGCGGTTGAAATATTTGACCCCTTCACCCTCTTTCCGGTGGATGCCATCCGGGTGGGCGAGGCGGTGGGCGATCTGGCCATTGATGATGAGGAAGGCAACCTCTACCTCGCCCTCCCTGACACAGGAAGGGTTGCCGTTTACGACCTGCTCAGCAGAAAAAGGGTTGCCCTCATCGAGGTGGGCAAGGGGCCGGGCGCTATAACCCTGATGGGCGGCAGGTAACGATTTGCGCGGCAAGACAGGCGTATTCAAAAGGCTCGTCTTGCTTGGCGCAGGGGCGTTTTGCCTTTATTTTTTTGAAGCTGTTGTCCTGGCTCAAGTGGCCCTGGCCGACAGCATCAACGCCCTTCTGGAGTTTGATTACACGAGCGTGGACACTGAAACTATGGACAAAAGATCAGGCCAAAAAACGCAGACCGACTCCTCCTCCTGGGGCCAGAAGTATAATGTAGACCTGAAGAAGAGCTTTTTCCCCAACCTGCGACTCACAGCCGGCGGCATTTTCGAGAAGAACGCCATAGACTCCGACCTCAATGGCACCGAGCGCACCTTGACCTGGAACAATACCAGGCCCTATGTCGATCTGACCTTGGACAACAGGCTTTACAGGGCCGGGGTCAGCTACAGCAAGCGAGAGGACGAGCAAAAGAGCAGCGGCACCAGGACGATCAGCAACATCAATGAGCTGTACAGCGCCGTCCTGGACTGGCGCCCGGATGGCTTGCCCACCTTTGACCTGCGGGTGGACAAGAATGATCTCTACGACAAGGACCGCCAATTCCAGGACTCCACCACCACCATATCCTCCTTGAACAGCCGCTATCGCACTGACAAGTTTGACATCCGCTATAATCCTATTCTTCAGGAGTACACCGACCACATTGACAATTTTGAACTAAAGACCACCACCCACCACGGCCGCATAGGCTATGCCGACACCTTTTTCAACAGACGCACCAATTTCGGCGTCACCTATAATATAACGGACCGCCATCAAAAGATTATTGCCCATGGCACAGGAGAGCTTGTTGAGCAGATTTTAGGAATTACAAGCGGTCTTTTTCTTGAAAACGACACGCAAACTGCGCCATTTATTTTATTGCCTCTGCCTCCTCCCTCCATTATTCCCGAACTGATTGATGGCCAGTTTACTGATATCACCGCTATCAATCTCGGCACCACCTCAGGAACGAAACGGAAGCACCTGGGACTTGAGTTTGTCAGTCCTACCGAGGTGAATACCCTGCGGGTCTGGGTTGACCAGGATCTCTCTCTCGATCCAACGGTTGCCGACTGGTTTGAGTGGGAGATTTATACCAGCAGTGACGATAACAATTCTTGGCAGTTGGAGCAGACAATCACCCAAGCACCCTTCCTTGCCGCCCAAACGAATAATGGCCTGCAATATTACTTCCAGATTGATTTCACTAAAGTGACGACCCAGTTTATCAAGGTGGTGGTCCGCCCCTTGAGCAGTGGGTCGCCGCCAGCGGAATCAATTCTATATCCAGATATCAATGTCACCGAGCTGCAGGCCTTTATCCGTGAACCATTACCGGACAAGGAAACAAAAAGATCCTCCACCACCCATATGCTCAATTTGGATGCCCGCACCAAACTGATGGAGCAGTTCGACCTGTTCCACAACATCTCGTTTTTTATGACTAAAACGACCCCGGGGGAGGGAGAAAGAAGCACCCTGAGTAATATCCTGTCGGCCAGCCACCGCTTTAACGAGAAATTGCGCGGCAATGTCCGGGTCCTGCGCGAGGAGATCAAGGAGATCCACGCCTCCGGCTATGCCCATGGCTATAGCGCCTCATTACGGGCCGATCCCTTAAAAACCCTCAACAACACCCTGGTCTTCAATGGCCGGCAGGAAAAGGTTGGCGACGATGACACCACCAGAAATTCCCTCTTTCTCCAGAATCGGGCCGCCATCTACAAAGGCATTGACGTCTTTGTAGATGGCGGCGTGAGCTGGCAGAATAATGCCGACGGCCAAGACCAGGAGACCCTGACCTTGAATGTCGGCACTGATGTCGTGCCGCACCGGTCCATGACCATCACCGCCAATTATATGGAAACCAACAGCGATTCTTCCGGCGGTGGCTTAGCGGATTCGACAAAAAGAACAAACAGAACAGATGTAGGGATCACCTGGCGGCCTTTCCAGACCGTTTACATTGTCGCCTCCTATGGCCGGGTCGAGCAGGAAAACAGAAACGATACCCTGAAGAATTACTCCCTGAACTGGTCACCCTTTCCATACGGCACCCTGCAGCTGCGTATTGATTACAGCGAAGAGCTGCGTACCCAGGACCTGTCCAAGCTGACGACCTTCAGGCCAAGCATCCGTTGGGAGATTACCCCGCGCATCGACCTGACAGTATCCTTTTACAAGACCGAGAGCGATTCGGTTTTCCAGACCATTGATATGGAGTCATTAAATGCAAATATCAAAATCAGGTACTGATGCTTTTCTTGTCAGGCAATGGGCAAGGCAGGGCCGAGCCCAGGGCCTGATGATACCAATATCCATCAGGGAGAATAGACATGCGTTTCGCTAAACTGATTGTTCTCTCTGTTATTCTGGCCCTTGTTTCAGGCTGCAGCCTGTCGCCACGGACCTACCACGATCAGAACATGGATTTCAGTATCATCCAGACCGTGGCTGTCCTGCCCTTTGCCAATCTTACCAACCATAAAAATGCGGAAGATCGGGTGCGGGATGTCTTCATGAACATGCTTCTTTCCACCGGCGGTGTTTATGTGCTGCCGGCGGGCGAGGTGGCCAGAGGCATTTCCAGGAGCATGCTTTCCGACGGCAGTGCGCCATCGGTGAAAGAAATCCAGAAGCTCGGTGCTGTGCTGGGCACTGATGCCGTAATCACCGGGGTTTTAAAGGAGTATGGCGAGGTGCGCTCCGGTACTGCGGCGGCAAATGTTGTTTCTTTGAGCCTGCAACTCATTGAGGTAGAGACCGGCAAGGTCGTCTGGGTGGGGGCCAGCACCAAGGGCGGCATCTCCACCAAGGACCGCCTTCTGGGCGGCGGCGGCCAGCCCATGAACACAATTACTGAAGAGGCGGTGAGTGAACTTATTAAAATGCTCTTCAAGGGCTAGGGGAACAGCGCTCCTTGCGGCCCTCCTCCTGACGGGCTGTGCCGCACTGCAGGAGACGCCTCCATTAACGGTGCAGACTCTGAGGGCAGATAAAAATTCGCCCCAGAGCAGTCTAAAGGTTCCCGTTGTCTGGAGCGCCGAAACCACAGGAGGGATGGCGCCCCTCTCCTATGAGTTCCTGTACGCAGACAGCAACGGTCAGGTCTTGAAGCAGCAAGGATTATCGCCGTCCGGGGAATGGTGGCCTGCCCGGGCCGGGACCTACCGGGTCAAGGTGGTTGTTCGTGATCAGCTTGACAGGGCGGCACACAGCCCTTGGTCAGCCGAATTTGAGATAAGCCGGCCCCTGGTTGCAGTGCTGCCCCTTCAGAATTTGAGCAGAGCCGCGGCACCACTGGCGATGATCCGCACAGAGATTCTTTCCCTGTTACAGGGTAAGGGGTTTGATGTGGTCAGCGATCCTGACTTACAGGGCTTTATGGCAAAACACCGCATGCGCAAGGTGGGCGGCATTAATGGCAGCCTTGCCGAGAAGCTCAAGGAGGCAACCGGGGCTGAAGCGCTGCTCATCACCACCCTGGAGCTTTATGATGAGCAGCCTCCCCTTAAGATCGCCCTGCACTGCCGCTTGGTTTCCCTGGCCCGGTCCCCGGAAATCCTCTGGGTGGACAACGTCGGCCTGGCCGGTGATGATTCAGCTGGGCTTCTCGGCCTGGGGCTCATTGAGGAGCCGGAAGCGATGCGGAGCGAGGCCCTGGAAATACTGGTCGGATCTCTGGCCCAGAGCCTGGCCAGCAACAAAAAGGCAGCGGCCTTGGCGGGGAAGTTCCAGCCAAAGATGGCCCGCGCCGCCCTGGATAGGGCCTGGGAGGGGAAAGCCAAGGTTGCGGTGCCCCCTTTTTACAACGTCAGCGACCGCAAGTATGGCGGGGAGATTATGGCCTTGCATTTCCTGAAGGCGTTGCAGGAAAGCGAAAGATTCACCGTGATTGAGCCAGGTGTTGTCCATGACGAGCTGCTCCGTTTCAGGATTATTATGGATGACGGCATTTCCATTCCCCAGGCTGAAGCCATGGTCAGTAGTTTTGATGCGGATTTTGTTTTATCAGGCAAGGTCTTTGACTACCAGGATACCAAGGGGCACTGGGGAGGGCCGGTGGTGGATTTCTCAGCAGAGCTGTTCGACAACCAGAACCGCCGGCTGGTCTGGACGTCAAAAAGTTACAATGCTGGTTCCGATGGGGTTTTTTTCTTCGACTGGGGCCGGTTTACAACGGCTAGCGCCATGGCAGCCCAGATGACCAGGGCCATCAGCAGGCTTCTTAGCCAATAACAGCTGGAAGTGTATGGGGTGCAAAAAAAGAGGAGATTGATATGGGTTACAGGTAACTGCCGTTGAAATGGATGGAGCGCTCGATAGCTCAAGCCAAGCTTGTTACGTACGATTTTATCAATAACAGGGGAAAATTTCCGGAGAAGATTCCTATGAAAAAAATTATTGCGTTGATCGGGATACTGATGATGTTTGGGACAGGCAATGCATGCGCTGCCAAGACAGGCGGCGGATTGCCTATGGTTAACGGCAAGGAGGTCATTGCCACACTCAACGGAGACCCCATCTATCTGGATGAGTTCAACAAGGCCCTTTCTTCCATGCATGGCCATGGTCAGGGGGCTTCAGCCCAAAAGGCTGGGGAAATCAATTATAAGGCGCCCTTGAAACGCCTGGTCGATATCCGTTTGGTCCTGCTGGAGGCAGAAAATATCGGCCTGGGCGATCTACCCGATATCCAGGACCAGGTAGCTGCTTTTTCAAAGCAGTCCATGCGCAAATTCCTCCTCGATAAAGCGACCATGGACCTTACACCTGATGCCGCCATGGTTGACCCCCTCTACAAACAGGAGGTCAAAAAGTATGCTCTGCAATCGCTGAAGATCAGCACGGCAGAAGAAGCGCAAAAGATCGTCGCCGAGATCGGGGCAGGCAGCGATTATAGCGTGGTGGCCGCCAAAGCCATTGCTGACGGCATTGCCGAGGGCACTTTGGAAACCAAAAAGCATAGCGAGAAGGAGATGCTGCCTCAGATCGGCGCTGCCCTGGCCGGGATGAAAAAGGACTCGCTCAGCCCCATAATCCCGATCCAGGACGGCTTCGTGCTCATTAAACTTAATGATATCCTCTATCCTGAAGACCCTGCTGTAAAGGAACAGGTCGAGCAAAGGGTCCTCAACACCCAAAAGAGCGGAGCCCAGGCCGAATACATCATTAAGCTCCAGGAAAAATATACAAAAATTGACGAAGATTTTTTGAAGGACCTCGATCTAGAGGCCAAAGGTCCGGGCTTTGCCACCCTACTGGAGGACAAAAGGGTTGTGGCTTCCATAGAGGGGGAAGAGCCGGTCACTGTCGGCGAGCTTGCCACAGAGATTAAGAAAAAATTCTTCCATGGCATCGAAAAGATGTTCGGCACCGGCAAACTCAACAAGGAGAAAAAAGGCGTGCTCGACAAGATCCTGACCCGCAGGGTCATTGCCAAGGAGGCCTTTGCCCAGGGAATCGACAAGGACAAGTCTTTTCAAGCTATTGTCGACGACTTCCGCAGCTCCATGCTCTTTGGCGCCGTGATGACCAAGGTCATCATCCCCAATTTACAGATGGGGGAAAAAGACATTGAGCAATATTATCAAGAGCATCTTCAGGATTTCTCCAGCCCGCCCATGGTTCGCCTCAAGAGCCTGGTATTCAGCAAAAAAGAAAATGCCGAAAAGGCCCTGGCAAAGCTGCGGAGCGGCACAGATTTAAGCTGGCTCACCGCCCATGCCCAAGGTCAGGTTGAAGCAAAGAGCGAAGGGCTGCTGCACTTTGACGGCAGCTTGTTGATGCTGACCACCCTGCCTGGGAATTTACAAAAGCAGCTCACTGATGTCCGCAAGGGCGATACGACAACCTATGCAGATGACAATGGTTATTTCTACAGCATCCTGGTTGAGGACGTTGTGGAACCAATGCCTCAGGAGCTTGCCGAGGTACACGAGACGATAAAGGAAAAGGTGTTCAAGATTAAACTCCGGCAGGCCTTTGATGAAATGACCGATAAGCTGCGAGAGTTTTATCCGGTAAAGAGCTATGTAGACCAGCTCATTGACATGAGTGCCGTACAATAACCGATTCACCATCCACAACTGGACCTTGGGGTTAACGATGCGAATGGTACACACAAACGCAATAAGAATGGTTGTCTCACTGTTTACGGTTCTCTGCTGCGGCGGACTCATCTTTGACGTGCAACCGGCCGCAGCAATCGGCCGGATGGGCTTTGCCAAAAAGGATTGCCTGGATTGTCACACGAAGTTTGCCGACAAATATCTTGCCATGAAAAATGTCCACCCGGTGGTCAAAAAGGAAAAATGCCAGGATTGCCATCTCAAGCATGGGGTGGTGCCAAAGCTTATCCTGAAAAAGCAGGGAAATCAGGTCTGCTATGAATGCCACAGCAAAAAGAAGATCGGCATGGACAAGGACTATGTGCACACGATCTTAAAGAAAGGAAGCTGTGCGACCTGTCACAACCCGCATGCCAGCCAGGCCAAATTTCTCCTGGCCAAGGAGGCAAGCGAGCTCTGCTTCCAGTGCCATAGCCAGGAGAGATTTGAAAAAGATTTTGTCCATGAGCCCTTAAAAAGTGAAGGCTGCCAGGTTTGCCATTCGGCCCACGGCTCCAATGAGAAAAATCTTCTCCTTGAGCAGGAAATGGCGCTTTGCCTTTCCTGTCATGGGGCGGAAGATTCAGCCTTCAAAGAGGCGCATGGCAATTATCCGGTGCAAAGGCAAAGCTGTGTTCGCTGTCATAATCCCCACTCCTCGAGCCAGGACAAGCTCCTGAAGGCCAGCGTCCACTCTCCGGTTAGTGAAGGAGAGTGCGACTCCTGCCATGGGGATGCCGACTCAGAGCAGCCTTTCAAGGTGGCCATGGCCGAGGATGAGTTGTGCGGCCAATGCCATGATGCCGACACCATGAAGGAGGGGGGCACGGTGGAGCATGAGCCTTTCAAGGCAGGTGCCTGCCTCTCCTGCCATACCCCCCATGCCTCAGAAAACAAGGTCCTCCTCAGCCAGGCCGGCAATAAGGTCTGCTTCCAATGTCATATCGACAAACAGGGGCATGTCAGTGTGGCCCACGCTCCCATGAACGATGAAAGGGGCTGCCTGGCCTGCCATAGACCCCATGCAGCAAAGGAGAAGAAACTTCTCCTGGCCCAGGACCGCGACCTCTGTTTTCAGTGCCATGGGAAAACAAAGGAGGCGGAAAAGGCCAAGGTTGAGCATTATCCCTTTCTGGAAGAAACGTGTTCAACCTGTCATAACCCCCACGGCTCCAACTTTGCCAAGATGTTCAACGAGAGGATGGATGTGGTCTGCTACACCTGCCATATGGAAAAACGCCAGGAATTCAGCAAAAGCCACACCCACAGCCCGGTGAGCAACGGCCAATGTCAGGCCTGCCATAATCCGCACGGCGCTCAAAAAGAGAAGCTCCTCAAGAAAAGCGGGGCAAGACTCTGCGTTGGCTGCCATGGCGCTCTTATTAAAAAGATGGGCGAAGACAACGCCCATGTGCCCTTCAGTGATGGGGAATGCCTGACCTGCCACAATCCCCATGGCAGCAACTTCACAGGAATGACCGGCGCCAAACAGGGCAGCCTCTGCGCCATGTGCCATGGGGACCTCATGGAGAGCGTGGAACAAGACAAGAGCAGGCATGCACCGGTGCTTTCAGATCAGTGCTCCTCCTGCCATAACCCCCACCAGGCCAAGCTTGACAAGCTCCTGAAAGCGGAGAGCCCGGACCTCTGTCTGGCCTGCCACAAGGAGTTGAAGGACAAGATGGATGTTGAGCAGGTTCATTCCCCGGCCAAGAGCGACTGTGCCAGCTGCCATCTCCCCCACTCGTCAGCGGCCAAGACCCTGCTCAGTATGCCGGTACCAGGCCTGTGCGGCGAGTGCCATGATTTAATGGACAAAGGCTTTGCCGGGGCGCACGCCAATATTGAGGCGGCGGTGATCAACTGCGCAGCCTGTCATAATCCGCATGCCTCCAAGGACCCGAAATTTTTTAAAGAAAATGTTCACCCTCCTTTCGCAGAGAGAGATTGCGAGGGGTGTCATATCGTACAGAAAAACTAAAAAGGACGAATCATGCGCCTACGATCTGATTTCATCATCCCCTTCCTGGCCTTTCTCATCTGTTTTGGCCTGTTGTCTGCCGCCCATGCTGCCGGCAACAAGTTCAATCTGAAAAAAGGGGCCAAAGGGAAAAACTGCCTGAACTGTCATGACAGGTTTGAAGAGATGCTCAAGAAGCCCTTCATCCACACGCCGTTAAAAAACTGGGATTGCACGGGCTGCCATAATCCGCATGCCTCCAGACACGGTAAATTTCTCGACGCCGATGCGGCGCAGATCTGTGTCAGCTGCCATACCAAGGTCTTGCCGGAGAAAGCCGTGAGCACCCATAAAGTTGCCAGAGAAGGCACCTGCGTGAGGTGCCATGATCCACATGCGGCCAAGTACAAGTTCAACCTGCACAAGAGCGGCAAGACCTTATGTTTTGAGTGCCACAAGGAGCTGGGCAGCAAGGTGGCTGCGGCAAAATACAAACACATGCCCGTGGGAAAGGGCTGTGTCAGCTGTCATGATCCCCACGCCTCGACTGGCGGCCCTACCCTGCTTAAAAAGAATGTTCCCGGCCTCTGCCTGAAGTGTCACGACAGCGGCAAGCTGGTCTTTAAAAAACAGCATGGCGGCTTTCAGGTGGAAGGAGCGCGCTGCACCTCCTGCCATGACCCCCACGGCTCAAGCAAAAAGGGCCTCCTCTACGACCAGGTCCATGTGCCCTTTGGCAAGAAGATGTGTAAACGATGCCATGACGACTCCTCGGCCAGCGAACCGTTCAAGACCAAGGCTGAGGGCTATAAACTCTGTTTGGGCTGCCATAGCAATATGATCAATGAAAATCTGGCCCGGAGCCGGGTGCATTGGCCGATGCTGGACGGGGTCGGCTGCCTGAACTGTCATACGCCCCATGCCTCGGCCCAGGACGGCCTGCTGAAAAAGCCGATGACCGAGGTCTGCAGCCAGTGCCATGCCGACACAGTGCAATGGTTGCAGACGGTTGAGACCAAACATTCTCCGGTAAGCGAGGGAATGTGCACCTCCTGCCATTCACCCCATGCGGCAAATCAGGTGCTGCTCCTTAATGACCCCTCGGTTATTGAGGTATGCGCCAGCTGCCATGATTGGCAGAAGCATTCCACCCATCCCATCGGTGACGACCACAAGGATCCGCGCAACGGCAACCTCGCGGTGGACTGTCTGAGTTGCCACCGTTCCCATGGAACGCCCTATGGAAAAATGATGCATGCTCCGTCGCAGACAGAGATGTGCACTACCTGCCACAGTGCATTCAGGAGGTAAGCGCATGCGGACAGTTTTGACACATATTCTTATTCTGGCAATAGTCCTCTGCTCGGCCGAAAAGGCAGTCAGCGAGCAGGCACTCATATTCCAGCCGCTGGTATCCATTTATAGCGATAGCGACGGCAAAGGGCTCCTCCACCCGGAGGATGTGGCCTGTAGGGCTGACAGTATCGTCATTGCCGACACAGGCAACAACCGTCTTGTCCAGTATGGCCTGCAGGACAACGAGGTAAAATTCATCTCGCAGGTCCATTTTTCGCAGTTAAGGAGCCCCATTCGTGTCCAAATTACCTCTAAGGGTGAGATCTGGGCCTTAAGCAGCAAAAACCGGCGTATTGTCCGGGTCGGCCCTGACGGCCAATTTCTGGGGAATTTTGAGCTAAAAAGCGTCCCTGATCAAGAAGAAATTGTGCCGCGAAGCTTCAGGATAGATCGGGACGATAAGGTATATATCCTCGATATCCATGGCAACCGTCTCCTGGTGTTCAGCGCCGCAGGGGAGTTTCTCCGCCAGATTGATCTGCCCAAGGAGTTTGGCTCCTTTGCCGATTTCGTGGTTGCCAGCAGCGGCACGATCTATACCGTTGACAGTATCCATGCCCGCATCCATTCAGCAGGCCCGGATGCCCAGAACTTCAGCCCTCTTTCCAAAAGCCTGAAGGACCGGATGAATTTCCCAACCTACATCACCACGGACAATGGCGGCAATCTCTATGTCACCGACCAGAATGGCGGCAAAATCATTCTTGTCGGTGTAGATGGCTCCTTCCGCGGCCAAAAGGCCGGCAAGGGCCGGGCTGAGGGCCTTCTCAACTACCCGGTGGGCATCTGCCTCAACGGCAACGGCCTTGCCTTTGTGGCCGACAGAAACAACAACAGGGTGCAGATTTTCCGTTAGAGTTTGGGGCCGCGCCCAGCTCTTCAGGCCCTCAGGCTTAAGGCAGATTTACTCTTCGACCCTGTAGCAAAGGGAAGAGACGTTCGGCTCTGCTGACGGTCAAGGGCAAATCAACCGTATCATCGCTGAAAGATGGGCGGCAGGCCAAAAGTCATGACCTGTCTTCCGGGCAGGACGGTACCTGCATTGGCCACATTCACTTAGAGGGGAGTATCAGACCATGCTTAGCTCTAACTGCCTCAAGTTTTTTGTTGGTTTGTCACTCACGGCGGCATTGATTCTGCCGTCCTATGTCTATTTCTTTCTGTCGCCCCATTTTTGTCAACTGCTGGTCGACAACAGAGAAAAAGAGGCGGAAAGGGTTTGCAGTCATCTCATCTCCAGCTTTATCCAGGACAGCAAAAATCTGGCCGATGGGGCAATTTATCAACGCCTTGCCAGTAACGAAACAAGAATTAAACATGATTTCCAGCTCAAGGAATTCAAGTTTTTTTCCAACACCGGCCAGACTCTCTACTCCTCTGATCCTGCTGAAATCGGCAATATGAACAGCACCAGCTATTTCACAGAAATAGTTGGCCAGGGAAACAGTTACTCGAAGTTAGTGGAGGAGGGCAGCAGAACCTTGGGGGGCAAGGTGGTCTCTGTTTCAGTGGTGCACACCTACGTGCCCATCATGGAGGATGGTAGTTTTGCCGGCGCCTTTGGGATTTATTCTGACATCACCCCTGTTAAGGCTCGTTTCGATACATTGATGGCCAAGGTCTATTCGGTGCTCACCGTGATCGCCGGCGTCATGATCCTGCTGGTCTGTTTCAGCTTCTGCAAGGCCAACAAGGCAATAGCGGAAAAAAAACTCCTGGACGACGAAAAGGATAAAAATTTCCAGACCGAGGTGATCTTCAACAAGCTCTTCCAGCTCTCCCTGGTCAAGGCCTCGCTGGAGGAAATTCTGGAGATTTTTATCTGCCACCTGACCACCTTCCCCGGCATTGCCCTTGAGCCAAAGGGAGCTGTCTTTCTGGTGGAGGAGAGCTCCAAGCCCCTGAAACTTGCAGCCCTGTGGGGCCTAGATCCGGAACTGCTCTCCACCAGCAGCAGGGAGCTTTTCGGAACCTGCGTGTGCGGGGGGTCTGCAGATGAAGGCGACTGTTTTTTTGGGCAATCCTCTGCCGAGGAGCACCATATCCAGCCGGCTGCTCTGGCGCCCCATGGCCATTATTGTATTCCCATCCACTCTTCACAGGGCGGCCTTCTTGGCGTTTTCACCCTCTATCCCAAGGGCGGGGGAGATCAAAGCGACAGGACGGAGAAGATCTTACTTGCCGCAGCCAATCTCATCGCCGGTATCATTGAGCGTAAACAGCTGGAAGAAAAGCTCTGCAATATCTCCATCACCGATGAGTTAACCGGCCTCTTCAATCGACGCGGCTTTCGAACTCTTGCTCAGCAGGAGCTCGATCTTGCCGAACGCCAGCATGAAACAATGGCGGTGTTTTATATTGATTTGGATGGTCTCAAACAGATCAATGACAGACACGGTCATAATGCAGGGGACCAGGCGATCCAAGACACCGCCGAGATCCTGAAAGAAACCTTCCGGGCAGCCGACATCATCGCCCGAATCGGAGGTGACGAGTTCGCAGTTTTTGGCAGCTTTGCACCGGAGACTGGGAGTCATTCAGTTTTGAGATGGCGGCTGGCCGAAGGCATCCGCAACTTTAATAGCAAAAAAGAAAAACCCTATGCCATTTCCTGCAGCGTGGGTGTCTCGTACATCATACCTGAGGGGCCAGAGACCTTGGATTTAACCCTTTCCCAGGCCGACAGCGCCATGTATGCTGAAAAAAGAAAAAAGCACCTGGAACAACAGTGGGCCGTAGGTTAGAGGGATATTGCCTATCTTACTTTTCGTGTAGTTCGTGACTTTCACGGTTAAAAACAGTTCGCTAAAACCCAAAAGGAAAGATGCCATGGCGCTGACAATCTCCTCTTCAGCATTTGCTTCCCAGGAAATGATCCCTTCAATCTATACCAGTGATGGTGAGGATATCTCACCGCCTCTCACCTGGTCCGGCTTGCCGGAGTCAACAAAGAGCCTGGTGCTTATTGTTGATGATCCGGACGCCCCTGATCCTGCCGCACCAAAAATGACGTGGGTGCATTGGCTCTTGTA
>JBDLIE010000041.1:0-22688 GCA_039715015.1 Thermodesulfobacteriota bacterium | reverse complement strand
TCGGGGGAGGATCACCTCCTACTTCTACCCTTCAGGTCACCCTCTCGGAGGGTAAGGAAGTATGCAATTTTTGTCACCACCACGCTACCGGCTTAGCACAGCTAGGACCCACCAGTAAAACTGGTGGTTTATGTTTTCTAATTAAGAATTTTCCGGCATATTAAGGACGAAGAGAGGAGAATTTTTTTATGGAAATTATATACCAAGATAACCACCTGCTTGTGGTAAACAAACCATCTGGCCAATTGGTGCAGGGGGATCACACAGGTCGGGCAACGTTACTTGACGAAGCTAAAGCTTGGTTGAAGGAAAAGTACAGGAAACCAGGCAATGTTTATCTTGGCTTGGTGCATCGCCTCGATCGTCTTGCGTCAGGTGTTGTCGTTTTAGCACGGACGTCCAAGGCGGCCTCGCGACTTTCTACAGAAATAAGAACCCACCGTCCTCGCAAAATATACTGGGCTCAGGCGGAGGGGAAAACACCACAAAAAGGTTCATGGACAGATTATCTTCAACGGCAGAAATTTCACTCAAAAGTAGTCGCACCGGAAGAAGGCAAGGAGTCCAAACTTACTTTTAAACGTCTTCGCTATCAAAAAGGTATCAGTCTTGTCGAGATTCACCTAATAACTGGTCGCTATCACCAGATCAGGGTTCAGTTCGCCCATCACGGCTTTCCTCTGCTTGGCGACAAACGATACGGCTCAACATTTCCCTTTGGAGATGATGCCATCGCTCTTCATGCCAGAGAAATGCATATCCGTCATCCCACTAAGGGAGATGAAATGCATTTTAGTGTTGAGCCAGGAAAAAAATGGTTATCAAAAACCTGATTTCCGCCAGGTACTGTCTCAGGGCTATAATTAATACTATCGCTTAAAATACAGGAGTAATATAAACGCCTTGGCCAGCTCATCTCATCTTTCAATGCAAAACTCCTATCAACTTTTCATTCAAGAATACTCCGCCCGCAGTCATTCAGGCTGGCCGTCAGCCCATTTTATACCGACACAACAACGTTTATGGCTATGATTTGCTCTATTCATCATGATGACCAAGACCCTGAATCCAGCCCGGAAGGAAATCTTGCAACAGACCTTACTGTACTCAATACTTTTCTCGAATTCGGCATGAAGCGCCTTGTTGGAGGCCGCCGGATCTTCATCAATTTCACCAACTTTTTCCACAGACATCCAGCCCCTGATGTTGTCACGGAAGTTCAAGCCCCACGCCTGCCTTTGTCTACACTTTGTCTTTGACCGCTTTTAAGTTTATTTCTTTGTTAAACCGCAGATCCTCATCACCCAATGCCTACAAAACAATGAACTATTCTTATTAGAACTCATTACTCGCATAAATAATTCCCAATGTGGCATCGACGAACTTGGCGATCTCGTTATTCAGGTTCCAAAGCCCAGCAGATTGCGTATCTGGGCTCTCCTCTCTCTATACCATGGCATAAAACAGGGCCATATTGAAGAACCTATTTCTGACATTCTTCCTTTTTAGCCGATTAAACTCCATTTATCTGGAGGCCATGATGAAAACCCAAGAGATTATAAAGGAATTAATCTGATCGATTCTCAAGTCATACCCGCCCTACTCTTTTGCAACCTTAACGCTCTAATGATACCTTCTGTCAGGGGAATTCTTTTTGCTTGACCCGCCCATTTCATTTTTCTTTCATCAACCAAAGGATATTGCCATGAAAAGCTTCTCTCTTGTTAGGATATTGCTATTAGTCATTGCCATCCAATTACCATGTTTTGCTACGTCACATAGCTCTGAAGACAAATTGAAACTGATTATTTTTGGAGACAGTCTGGTTGACATTGGCAACGATCTTTCCGCATCTTATTTCCAAACAACTCCTGATGGCTTACTCGTTCCAGGGCTCGTTATCCCACCAGCAACCCGTTATGACCGTGGCAATTTTTCTAACGGTCCGGTGGTTTCTAATTTTTTAGCCCACAAACTTAAAGTAGCCATAAAACCATCCACCCAAGGTTTTGATTTCAACACAGATAGCGTTTCATATGGATATGGCGGATCGGAAAATGGCATACAAAATCTCACCCCTGGCCTGATGCTCGTTCCAGGTCTTTTAGGACAAGTTCAGCAGTATATCGCCGGTGTAGAGGAAAACAACGCGAGCCTTGATAACACCGTCTTTTTTATGTGGACTGGCGCCAATGACTACTTTAACAATCTTGCTTTAGGTATAGAGCCAGATCCCTTTCTGGCCGCAAAAAACATTTTGGAGGCGGCTGCAGCCATAACAGATAATGGCGGCGAACTGGTGGTGGTTGGAAATCTTCCTGATCTGGGACAAACGCCATTCTGCAACATCTTTGGAATATGTGATCTTCTAAGCCAGTTAACCTATGTCCATAACGACCTACTTGCCCAGGGCGTTGAAAGTTTAAACAGTACCACGGAAGCTAAGGTGGTTCTTTTTGACGCCTTCACCATTTTCAATAAAATCCTCGCCGCTCCAGCTGACTATGACTTGCCAAACAATGTTGGAACAGGGCCAGCCAGCGGCTGCCTTTTTCAGCCTCCCGCGACCTTTCTGCTAGAAAACTGCACGGCTGTACCCTTCAAATCAACAAGTGTCTTCTGGGATGAGATGCACCCAGCTACCGAGACGCACAAAATATTTGCCAATGAAGTCTGGAAAAAATGCATCAAGAAGAACCTGCGCGACTAAGCGCTGCCCCTATGGAACTATGTCACCACAGCCTTCCTTTGTCAACAACCTGATAGACCCAAAAACCGTTATGAACTGGAATAACCGGGCTAATCTGGCCCGGTTCCAGTTCTGCAAGAATCTCATCCAGCCTATCACCCTTTCGCAGATAACGGCGGGGCAAAAGACCACCATGATAACGGGACCCTGCCTGGGAATAATCCTGTGCTACCTCATCAAAAGGCAACCCCTCCAGGAGAAGTCCATAGCTCTCACGGGCAAGCTTAAATTGCTCCTCCACCCTTACAAGGCCATCATAGGGGCTTATGTATCTAAAGATCCCCCGCAATTCAAGCCATGGACGGCTGGTTTCGTGATTTACCAAAAGACTGCGGCGCTGATCGTTACCCATGTGCAGTAAATTGTCTTCAGCTTCACAGCTTGTGGTTTTATATTCAGCCAAACATGCCTTTACTTGTTGGAGAGCACCGGCAAGATGGCTGATCCGTCCTTCACCTCGCACAACCTCCTCAACCTTTTGTTGCTTGCGGACAACATCGGCATAAGCTCGGACCGATTTACGTTGTCTGAGAAAATGCCCTAAACTGAAGAAACAAGTGCCCTGCTTGCCACCAAGACAAAGGGACATTTCTTCAGCGATATCATCCGGCGATTTAATGTATGCCCCTAAGCCGAGCCAAAGCTTCGCAGTACTGCCGGCCACCTGAACGACCTCATCATAAAGGGCCTGGACCCGATTTTTATCTCCAAAATAATTCATAACAAAGAGCTCATCAACGATGCCGGACCGAAGCCAGCCCGGCCAGTCCTGGCCCTTGTCCAAAAAGGCCTCCACTGGATCAGGAAAAACAGAGACCGAGAGACGAATACCAGGCCGTGCTTTTTGTAAAGCAGCGCGGACCATGGCCACAAGCTCACTCACCTCTGCTGCGCGCCGATAATCCCAGATAAGCCGGGCCGTGATTAACCGCCTCTCATTAGCTGGCAAGCTGCCATTAAGCCAAGCAGCAAAATCCTGGCGGGTGATCTTCTCTGGGAGTCCCCTTACCGCAAGACCATACTCCTGCTCAAACACCTGAGCCAGCCCCCCCCCGGCCCCAAAAAAAGAACCAGGGTAGCGAACAAAATCGAGATGGATTCCGCCCACAGGATATTTCCGCACCACCTCTAAAACTGCAGCAACGAAATAGCGCCGATACTTCTCAGAAGCAGGATCAGCATAGATACCTTCAATCCAACGCTGACTCTGCTCAAGGGCGTTATAAGTATCAACCCGCCGCCCCTGGTTGTCCTTAATTAACCACGACCTCCGCAAAGCAGGGTGTTCTTCGTCTAACGGAGGGGTATCACCGGTCCAGAGATAGTAGACATTAAGCCAGGCATCGATTTCAATATTTTTGCATCTAGCAAGTACCTCAGCAAGAGGATCAAACTCTGCCTCAAGGTCTTCAGCCCTGGGCACCAAATCGCTCTGATAATAGGCATCAGCCCGGCCACGCACCTGAACAAGCAACCTGTCAAAACGGTTTTGCTGGGCCTGGGAGCAGATGGCATCTATCTTTTCTCTGGAATCGATATCAAAACGAACGACCCAGGCGGCCAGATCTTGGGCCTGAAGATTTTCTAACGACAGAAAGAGAAAAACAGAAAGAGTAAAAAAAAATGTGGTAAATCGCATCGCTTGACCCGGCTGGGCGCAAATGGTAAAGAAGGCGTCTATATTAACGAAACACCTTGTTACTTTTAACCGGCTCAAGCCAGCTTTAAACTGATATTAAAATGTGCGCTGCTGACAAACAAGAAAAAAAATTCCCCGACGGTATGGTGCCATTAGGCAAGGACTCCTTTTCCTTCTCCTGCCATCCCGGTGTTTCCTGCTGGCTTACCTGCTGCCGGAATGTGGATATGCTCCTCTATCCCTATGACATCATCCTCTTAAAAAACCACCTCAACATCCGCTCTGATGAGTTTCTGGAAAAGTACGTTAATGTGGTTAAAGGTCCCAATCCCAGTTTTCCATCTCTTATGATGAAGATGACCCCGGTCAACGCCTGTCCCTTCCTGGGCCCGGAAGGCTGCTCAGTCTATGAGAATAGACCATCAGCCTGTCGTATGTATCCCCTGGAACGTGCTGTTGACCGTACAGCGACACGGGGCCGAGCCGACGAATTCTACTTCCTGACAAACCACGACTACTGCAAGGGCCACGCTGAAGACAAAACATGGACGGTTAAGGAATGGCTCCGTGACCAGAAGCTCATGGTTCATAATAGTCACGCAGACCGTTGGGCTGAGATGGATACAATTTTTGCCACCAGCCCCTGGGCTGGTGAAGGTGTTGCTGGCCCGCGCCAAAAACTTGCTTTTCTGGTTAGCTATAATATCGATGGCTTCCGTGACTATGTGCGAGACAAAAACATTCTTGCTGAATTTAAAATGCCAGCTACCCGGGTACGCTCCATTGAGCGTGATGACCTGTCCCTTCTTTCCTTTGGCTATGATTGGCTGCAGCTTGTCCTCACAGGTGCCCCCACTTTAAAGAGAAGAAAATAATATTCTCCACCTTACCGTAACCCGGCAAAACTCCTAAAACCTATGGCACCACCAAACCATGCCCTTGATCCCAATGATATTTTCATCACTGAAGAACTTGAGGCCATTCTTACCTTTGCTGAAATTGCCAACGAGTTTTGCAAGTGGGTTGAAATAGGCCCAGAAGATTACGAGGATGAAATCTATTCCGCCCTCAACCTTCTTTCTTCTCTCTATCAGCAAATCCTATTGTTGCCTGAGGTCGAGCCCCATTATGAGGATATTGACCTCCTGGGCCTTCATCACAGAGAAGCGTTAGAAATTACCCAACGCTTTGACAGCCTGCCCTTTCATAATTTTCAATCTGTTATTGATCCATTATCCGATGAAAAGCAGGTCCCAGAACAGCACGATATCAGAATCGACCTGAAAAACATCTATCTTGAGATCAGAAAAGGTCTGGATCTTTATATGGAAGGCAAACGTGCCAGTGCCGTCTTTCACTGGACAGCCTCCTTTGCATTTCAATGGGGACGCCAGGTTGTTGATGCCCAAAAGGCCCTGCATGCCTTTTTAGCCAAGAGCTAAACAGTCTCGCAAACTGTGAAGAGAGAAAAATGACAAAAAACATCCCTACAAATTCTGCTCAACAACATTGAAATAAACAGCCGATCCCTGGCAAATCCCTTACAACCAGTTTGATTTTTACTATGTTGATCACGCCTCCACATGTGCCGATGATTAAGCGCTGCAGATCAAACCGCTCAAAAATAGATCTTTACCTTCTTGTACTTGCAAAAAAAATAAACCTAACAACTATCCCCTTTCCCCATTTCATTCTGAGAGGATGGCAGAAATGCCATAGAAAATTTACAAGTTACTAATAATTTTTTCTTGCAAAAGACAAAAATCAAGATTAACGTTAAATATTGATTTTTTAAAAAAACTTATAGCATCTTTTTTCACCTGAGTTTCCCATCGTACGTTTCCTTTTTTAGGTTCGTCAGCTGTCGGTAAAAAGTATTAGCTACAAAACAGATTGAAAGTTTTAACATAACAACCATTACCGGCAACAAGCGCGACAACATACAAAACACACCCCATTTCACAAGAGGAACGCAAATCCGTCACATTATAGGTTTAAGCTTTACACAGCTTACATATGTACCTGTATAGATTGACAAAAATGATTTGAACTTATGAATTAAAGATGCAGACACAGAGAAGTTCGGTGTACCTCGCCGAACCTAGAGCAGTTCCAACCTATCCTTCCATCGAAGTATCCAACTGTTACTCTCGCTACTTTCTGCACCACACCAACCAATTGATTTAAAAAGGCGCGAACTGCGCCCCAAGTAGAAAAAAACAAATTCAGTTTGGCTAGCCAAACTATCAGCCGATAAATTTAGGTTTTATCGGTCATATTAAAAAAGGCCTACAGAAGGGTCTGAGTTTAAAGGAGTAGTACACAATGGCAGAAGGAACAGTTAAGTGGTTTAACGATGCAAAAGGTTTTGGTTTTATTGAGCAGGATGGCGGCAACGATGTATTCGTTCATTTTTCTGCTATCCAGAACGAAGGCTTCAAATCTCTTCAGGAAGGCGCCCGCGTAACCTTCGACATCGTTGAAGGCCCCAAGGGACCTGCCGCTGAAAATGTAGTTCAGCAGTAATATCCCGAACGTTAAACAAAAAAAAGGGGCTGTTCCAGAAATGGAACAGCCCCTTTTTTTTGTTTACAAATCACCCCTACCGACTTTGCGTCGCAAGGACTTCACCTTGCCGCGCCGGCTTTTTCTATCAAGCCTTTTTTGTTTCGAAGCAAAAGTCGCTTTTGTGGACTTCCTTTTTTTAGGAACCACAGCAACACCCTTTATTATACCTCGTAAGCGCTCTAAGGCATCTTCACGATTCTTTTCATAGCTCCGATACTTCTGAGCCTTTATTATCACCTCACCATTCTTGGTAAGTCGGCGATCAGACAAGCGCAGGAGTCTATTCTTATAGAAATCGGGAAGGGAGGAGCCACGAACATCAAAACGTAGATGAACCGCTGATGAAACCTTATTAACATTCTGACCGCCGGCTCCTTGCGCGCGGATGGCTGATAGTTCTATCTCACCTTCTGGAATTGCGATGTTCTGAGAAATCTGAAGCATGAGAATCTATATGATATGAGAAAAAAGCTTAAAATACACGAAAGCATAGCCAAGTCAGGCGGCTACCAAGACTAATAAGTACTAAGAAGACTTTGTGGCCAGCCAAATAGTATGAGGGCTTCCACCTTTACCACCACGGGCCCGTACCGTCTTTTCCTCAACCTGAAAACCAACCCGGTGAAGACGTTTTAAAAACGAATCTTCCCGACTAGCCGACCAGATAGCAAGCACCCCTCCAGCCCGCAGGGCTTGCGATGCAGCCTGGAGGCCATCGTCGCTGTAAAGCCAATCGTTATCAGTATGGGTAAGACCCTCAGGACCATTATCCACATCTAACAAAATGGCATTAAATGCCCTTTTCTCTGCCTTCAGGACAAGCGCTACATCAACCTCACGCACCACCACTCTCTCATCAGCTAAAGGATTTCCAGCAAACGAAGCCAGAGGGCCACGGTTCCAGCTGACCACAGCAGGGATTAATTCAGCGACAACTACCCGGCTGACGCCATTAAGGCTGGCAAGGGCAGCAGACAGAGTAAACCCCATACCCAGGCCGCCAACGAGAACCCGTGGTTCGGCTATCTCCCCAAGACGGGCACAGGCCAGCTCTGCCAGTGCCTCTTCAGAGCCATGCACCCTACTATTCATCAGCTCATCCCCCCCTATCCGAATGGAAAATTCATTCCCCCTTTTATGAAGGGTAAGCTCGTGGGACGAATCGGGCACCAGAGTGGCATCAACTAATTTCCAGGGAATCATTTCTATAAATATAATGGGCTAAAGATTGAATCGAATGAAGGATATAATTCACATAATTTTTTATTGAATATCACATTTAAACCACATAAACTCAACAACTTCCTGCTGGCAACAAACAAGAAGGCAAACACCTACCGCATCTTCCTGGCCCGATCCTGCAAGGCTTTCACAAAGAGCCAGCCATAATCAATTGATGCAACCGAACTAAAGAGAACCGCCACGATAAGCACCAGCTTTGTATAGGCTGGAAAAAGAAGAACAACCACAAACAACAAAAACTGGCCAGCGGTGGCAATTTTGCCGGACCAACGAGCATCCATTTCCTGAAAGGAATGCCACAGTCGCAAAACCGAAGCATAGGCCGCAGTAAAGGCCACCGTAAGATCTCTGGCAAGTAGAACAGGAATGAACCAGTATGAAAACTTCCCGGCCCACGCCATGGAAAGAAGAACAACAAGCACAAAGGTCTTATCTGCCACTGCATCAAGAAGGCCGCCCTGCCAGCTTGCAACCTGCCAGCGCCTGGCAATCCAGCCATCAAGAAAATCCGTACAACCGCTGGCAAACACAAGCCATATCCAGGAGTTCTCAGGTGCAAAGGGAAAGACAAAGGCCATAACAAGCCGCAAACTCGACAAAATATTTGGTATAAACCTCATCACTTAGTCCATCTCAGATTTTCGTAATATCGACAACCAGCTACTATTAAAAACAGCATACGTCAACAAGTGCATTGGTTAAACCTTCTCTGAACATTCCGCTCGCCCACTTGTTAAGATGATAAATTATGGGCCCCCTTCTGCAAGGTGACAAGGGTAATTTCTCCAGGACAGTTAAAACGAAGTGGTATACCTGAAGGCCCCACCCCCCTGCTTGTGTATCCCATCATAGATTTATACTGCCATCTGCCAGACGCGGTGAAACGAGGTGCTCTACTATTTGTAAAAAGAGGACCACTGCCAGGCAGACAGATCTGACCACCATGGGTATGACCACAGAGATAGAGAGATGTTCCTTGGTGGGCAGCCTCCTGATATGCCTCTGGTGAATGGGCCAGAAAAATTACACTCTCACCTTTCGGGATGTCACGAAATGCATTTGGGGCATTATGTGTCTTATAATAATGAGGATCGTCCACCCCAACAAGCCATATTCTCTCGCTACCCTTTTTGACAGGCCAGCAATCATTAATAAGCATGGTGATCCCTGTCTCTTCAAAATCAGGAGTCATCTCAATACAGTCATGATTGCCAAGGACACCGAAAACTCCATCCCTGGACCGAACTACAGCCATAATTCGACGCAGATGGCGCAAGGAAGGGGCAATAGGCCCATAAGTCTTCATCCTTACATCACCGCCGATCAGACAGATATCCACCTCTAACGATTGCAGTTTATTGATGATCTTATCCGTTAAACCTTTCAAGCCATCGAGATGGAGATCTGTAAGAAGCAGAATCTGCAACCCATCAAAGGCAGGAGGCAAATCCTCAAGCCAGAAGGACTGCTGTTCAACTTTCACGTCAAGGGCGTTCGCCTCTCCTCTGGCGTAAAGTCCTATCATTTTAAAAAACGAGGTAAGGATAATTTGATCTGAAAGAAAACTCGTTAGATTTAGAACAGTCTGCCAACGGGCCAAAGGTTCATGACAGGAACGCCACTCACGGAAACGAACCGTTGACCGGATAAGCCGAGGGTAATCTTCATGGTGGGGATGGAAGCTAATATACTGCCAGAAACAAGCACCCAGATAAGCAAGGGGAGTAAAAACCAACAAAACAAGAATAAATTGCCACCAGTGTAATGGAGAAAACCAGTTTATAAGCAGAAGCGGGAAAAAACCCTCAAAAATTTGATCCAGAACGAAAATCGAACTGCCAGGTGTTTTGTGCAGACGCCGTTTAATGAAGCTTGACAGCAAATCACCAACCATGGCCGAAAGAGCTGCCAGAGCAGCAAGCCACAACGGCATGCCAAGGGGAAAGGAGGCAACTACCCCTCCCAAAACACTGGCCACAACACCACGTATTGTCTTATGGCTGCCAAAGAGAGCTTGATTGTCAAAAAAAAGAAGCCCCCCATCCAGCGGCCAGGAAAAGCGCTTACCAAAGAGCAGATGAGCAAGGGGCGGAAGCAGGTTGATCCAGAGAAGAAAAAAAACAACCTTGGCAGCTATAAGCATCTCCCCCCCGCTCTATTTCTCAAAAACCTATTGAAATGCCTTCAATGACTTAATGGCTATGATTATATCATATTGGCTGTTCTTCGGGGAGCACCGGATGGTAGTGAACATAGACCCTGCGCATAAACTCTATATTCTCAAGCAAGGCAGACTCTGCCTCAGTCGCAATATCGTCCCCCTGCGAGACAGTCAAACTGCCATCAACACCTATGACGAGGTTCACCACAAGGTACGGTCCAAAACGATGGGCATGGACCTCTTCAACTGCCTTTACGCCGGGAAGCGGCTCGAGTAAATCTTTAACCTCCTTTGCCAATTTCTTCCCAGGCAAGGTGGACATGAGGTCCTCAGTGGAGGAACGGATGATCTCAATCCCGGTATGAAGGATGATTAAAGAGACAACAGTACCAGCCAAGGGGTCAACCCAGGGATATCCCATCCGGCCAAAAAAAATACCAACCGCAGCAGCAAGTGAGGCGAAAATATCATTTCGATGGTCATGGGCAAGAGCGATAACCGCTTTATTCTTTGTCTGCCTGCCGATGAGACATGTCCAAACAGTTAGACAGATCTTAAGAGCTATGGCAAAAAGTGCCACCCAGAAGGCCAGGATGCTGGCACCGCCATAGTCACTGGTGGTTGTCCAAAGTTCATAGACATTATTAACAGTGTTCCAAAAAATCGCGATGGCAGTTGTTATTACAAAAGCGCCTACAACGACAGCGGCAATACTTTCCAGCTGATCGTGACCGTAAGGATGTTCATGGTCAGCTGGCTTGCCGGAGAGCTTGAGAAAAACTGTAACAACTATACCGTAGGCCACATCAGAGGTTGAATTAATACCATCTGCAAGCAAGGCCGGACTACAGCCGATGATTCCGAAACTGGCCTTAAGAACGGCAAGCAGGACATTTGCTCCCACACCGACATAAACAGCCAGCATACTTTTTTGTCTGCGTTGTTCTTCCATGGTAAAAATCCCTCTCATACAGCTTATACAGATGGCTGATATCCAGACAATAGCAACGCAAAAAAAAAAGCCCATTCAAACGAATGGGCTTTTTCTGCGGTCTATAAAGAGAAAGAATTATACTTTCTGGACATTGGCAGCAGATGGACCTTTAGGACCATCAACAACCTCAAAACTCACCTTTTCTCCCTCTTTCAATGACTTGAAGCCTTCGGTCAGGATAGCGGAAAAGTGTACAAAGACATCTTTACCATTTTCTTGTTCAATAAACCCAAAACCCTTTGACTCGTTAAACCATTTAACAGTTCCCTCTGCCATAATCCCCTCTACATCGGCTCATAAAAAGCCTTTTATTCATTCTACAAAAAACAACGTTTCCTTTGCTATATCCACGGAAGCAGCCAATAAAAATAAGATTAGCAATTTTAAAACAAAATGCAAACAGTTAATAGCACAAACACAGAAGATCTCAACCATTCAGCACCTACAAAACGACAGGGAGTTATTTTAAAGTCAAAATTTAAAAGTTGCGATTGTTAAAATTGGGGCAATTTGTCGCACCCACAAAGGGCTTATACCCCATATCGGCAGAAATAAATAGACAATCACCTAACTTTTACCTTGACCATACCGCAACAACTATGGCAGGTTGTTCAAGACTCGTAAGAAATAAATATCAATAAAAACGATTAGTTCTCATGATGTCACTCTGCACCACTTTCACAAACACCATATTTCAAATCAAATTCATTGGAGGAGTATTTTATGAAAAAACTTTTAAGCCTATGCACTCTCTTTCTGCTCTGGGCCCAGATAGCAATCGCCGGAGTTAACATCAATACAGCTGACCAAAAAACCTTGGAATCATTACCAGGGATCGGTCCTGCAAAGGCCTCTGCCATCATTACCTACAGAGCGGATCATGGCAATTTCTCTTCAACAAATGAGTTAACAAGAGTAAAAGGGATCGGCAAGAAACTCTTGGTGAAGATCCAAGATCAGGTAGAGGTGCAATAGCTTACCTGGGAAATTTTTTCCATGGTGCAGAACATAAGTGAGGATCACATGGGCACCCCTAAAAGGTGCCCATGTTACACATCCAAGCCCCAGATATCCCGGGCATACTCCTTAATACAACGATCACTGGAAAATTTCCCTATCCGGGCCACATTGTAGATAGACTTGCGGGTCCAACTCTTCTTATCACAGAAATCCTGTTCAACTACAGCATGACACTGCAGGTACGATTCCAGATCCGCCAGTAAGAGATACTGGTCATGCTCACTCATCAAACTATTGGTGATGTCTCCAAAGAAATCCTGATCACCATCACTAAAAACGCCGCTTGAAATAGTATTTATAATTTCAGCAACATGTTCATTTTCTGCACAGATAACAGCTGGTGTCCGTCTCATCTGTTTTTTCTCAAACTCCGCCTCCTCAGCAGTGAGACCAAATATGTAAATATTTTCCTTACCAACCTCTTCAAGGATCTCAATATTTGCACCATCAAGGGTTCCAATGGTCAAGGCGCCGTTAAGGGCAAACTTCATGTTCCCTGTACCAGACGCCTCAGTACCTGCTGTGGAAATCTGCTCTGAGAGATCTGCAGCCGGAATAATCATCTCAGCTTTCGAAACGTTGTAATTAGGGACAAAGGAAATCTTCAGTTTATTTGCTACCCGAGGATCATTATTCACGACATGGGCCACAGAGCATATCAACTTAACAATGAGCTTTGCCTGAATATAAGAAGGGGCCGCTTTACCTGAAAAAATCTTTACAACAGGGTTCTTGACTGAATCCGGATCTTTCAGGATGCGAATATAAAGAGAAATAATATGGAGGCAGTTCAGAAGCTGGCGCTTATACTCATGAATCCTCTTAACTTGAACATCGAAAAGAGAATTCGGATCAATGTCGGCGCAACAATAATCAGTAATCTTTTTAAAGAGTCGCTCCTTATTGGCAAACTTCACCTGCTGCCATTGCTCAAGAAAAGAGGAGTCATCAACAAAGCCTTCAAGCTCCCGCAGCCTATCAAGATCAGTAATCCAGTCTGGGCCGATGGCGTCGGTGATCAAACGTGCCAGCTTTGAGTTGCATTTAAGAAGCCACCGTCGTGGGGTAATGCCGTTTGTTTTATTATTGAACTTACCAGGATAGAGCCCATGAAAGGTCGGGAAAATTCTGGTCTTTAAAAGATGGGTATGAAGCTCTGCAACACCGTTCACAGAGTGACTGCCAACAATGGCCAGATGGGCCATCCTCACCCTCTTGCCATTTTCCTCATCAATTATGGAAAGTTCCTTGATTTTGCCGACATCACCGGGGAATTTTTCGGAAACCAGATCAAGGAATCGTTTATTGATCTCATAAATGATTTCCATATGGCGAGGGAGCACCCTGCCCATGAGTTCAACCGACCAGGTCTCAAGAGCCTCGGGCATCAGAGTGTGGTTGGTGTAGGCAAAGGTCTTGACCGTAATATCCCAAGACTTTTCCCAGTCCAGGCACTCATTATCAACAAGTATGCGTATAAGTTCGGGGATGGCAATGGCTGGGTGGGTGTCGTTAAGTTGAACCGCCACCTTGTCCGGAAAAAGATCAAAGGTGTCGTGTTTTTTCTTATAGCGCCGGAGAATATCCTGGAAGGTGGCAGCCACGAAAAAATATTGCTGCTTGAGGCGAAGCTCCTGGCCCTCCACCATAATATCTGATGGGTAAAGAACCTTTGAGATGGTTTCTGAAGCAACCTTACTCTGAACTGCGCTGATATATTTACCCTGATTAAAAAAACCCAGATCAAGCTCACGGGATGCCTTGGCAGTCCAGAGACGCATATTTATAACATGATCATTGTTAAATCCAGGGACCAACATATCGCAGGCCATGGCCATAACGTCTTCGGTGTCCACCCATCTCGACCGATAGCGGCCTCCGCTATCTATATAGCTGTTAACTCGGCCATAAAAATGAACCGGAAAGAGATATTGACTGCGTTTAAACTCCCAGGGCGTACCGTAACGAACCCAGTTGTCAGGGCTCTCCATCTGAAAACCGTCAATAAGCTTCTGGTAAAAAAGACCATACTCATAACGGATGCCATACCCATAGGCAGGCACCTTAAGGGTGGCGATAGAGTCAAGAAAACAGGAGGCCAGGCGGCCAAGACCTCCATTACCCAGGGCGGCATCTTCTTCAAGCTCGCGCATTTCTTCAAGACTGTAGCCCAGATCGTGGAGTGCTTCTGTCACTTCATCGACAAGGCCCAGATTAATCAGACTATTGCCCAGCGACCGACCAACGAGAAATTCAAGGGAGAGATAATAGACCCGTTTTTGATGTTTATCATAATACTGCTGCTGGGTGTTAATCCACTTCTCCACCATGATATCACGCAGGGTATACGCCAACGCTTTATAATTGTCACGTGGACCGGCCCGCTCAGGATCACGCCCCTGAGAGCTTAAGAGATGGTGGTGCAGACATTTTTTGATATTTTCAGCCGTGGTTTCACCGAAAATACGTTGATAAAATTTCTCTTCGTCCGTTTTATTGTTGCTCAAGGTTGCCATTGATCTTCCTGCGCAGGATAGATTCACTGCTCTCTAGGGTGCACCGCAATAGTATATTTCGGCCACGAAAAGTCTATAGATCAGCTTACAACGAGGGGAAATTTGAGGTCAAATGATTAAAGAAAGACTCCTTATTCCTTAAACGCTTCAAGCCATTTGAAAGCAGCCGCCCGCCCCACTACTTCACCGGCCACCTGCGCCTGTTGCAGATCATCCAGTATTTTTTTAAAGGCAGGGCCGGGAGCAAAGCCGGCATTGATAAGATCATGACCAGTGAGCAATGGAGGCCCGGTTAAAACTGGAGCGATGAACTCCTCAACCTGCCGATGAACCTGCTGAAACAAAAGAGCCAGCTCTTTTTCCATGTCCTGCGGCTTTGCCTCCCCCTGGCCAGCCAGACTATCAGCCATGGCAAGAAGAAATAAGCCGGGGAGATCATCGCCAATACTTTTTGCCAGTCGTAAACAGGCCTTTGCCGAAACCGGTCCCTGGCGCAGGATGTTACAGAGATGGAAGGGCCGCATGTGCTGAGAGATCAGCAGTGATACCTTGTCGATATCGATATTGGCAAACCTTAATCGTTTCGCCATATCCCTAAAAATCTGCGCCCCAACCTGATCGTGCTGGTAGAAGGTAATCCTCCCCTCTTTGGTTGCTCGGGTGGGAGGCTTGCCAAGATCATGGAAAAGCGCCGCCCAACGTAACCATCGTCGTCGCCTGGGGCCTTCAAGATAGGCAGCCATAACCGTGGCAGACTTGGGGAAATAATGCTCCGGCCTGATAATGATATCATCCATGGCCTGTAGGGCCGCCAGGTTATGCTCCAGGACATCCAGATGATGACTGGCAGGTTGCTCCACACCTAAACCGCTCATGATCTCCGGGCAGACCTGGGCAAGGATACCACTTTTTGCCATGGCCCCAACTATCTCAAAGGCCCGTGAACTATCAAAAATGAGATGAAGCTCTGAGGTAATGCGTTCAGCTGCAGGCTTGGCAAGAAGTTTCTTCTCCCTCTCAGCCATATCGACAAAATCTTGATCCAGAGTAAAACCCGTGGAGGCCTGCAGACGGAAACCGCGGAGAATACGCAAAGGGTCATCCTCCAGCGCCTCTTTATAGACAAGTCTGATTACTCTATCCCGGATATCCTTCTGGCCAGTGCAGGGGTCGATAATGGTAAGAGCAGACTCTCTTCTAAGCCAATCAGCAAGGGTGATGGCCATGGCGTTTATGGTGAAATCCCGCTTTACCAGATCCTCTTCAATGGTTTGCGACTCATTTTTAAAGACAGCAATATCAACAACATGGCCGTGACAGACAAGTCGGCCAACCCCTTCCCCTTCATCAAGAATGATAAATTTGCCAGGCAAAATGGTGGCCAGCTGCCGACCAAAGGCAAGGGCATCACGATCTATGGCCAAATCAATGTCTGGCGCCAGCCGCCCCAAAAGGAGATCACGGACAGCACCACCCACCACATAGACCTCTCGGCCCATTGATAGGGCCTGACTTTCAATTTTTTCGAGGATGGCTTGCATAGGTTTAGGCATAGGAAGAATTAACAGCTGACATTTTTATCATACCCAGCACATCGTTATCCAGCAAGCAATGCTGCGTTTTCACCTTGCCGCACCGGCCTGATCAAGGTATTTATGGCTATCACTTAAGGAGAACCAATGCAACTAAGCACCCTGGCCATTAATGAAATAGATTTTCAGGACGAGACCTACCTCCTGCAGCCAGTCCCCTGCCTGGAGCCGCCACAGCATCTTATCGCCTCCATCAAAAGAGTGGGCATTTTGCATCCGCCCCTTGTCGATGAGGTCGAACCTGGAAGGTATCGCATTATGGCGGGAAGAGGTCGCCTCCTTGCCGTTCGCAGACTCCATTTCCACACCTGCGAATGTCGAGTGCTGCCGGTGAGCGCTACGCCCCTTGAGACCTTCACCCTGCTTCTTGAGGAGCTCATTGCCACCAAAACCCCTAGCCTGGTTGAACAGGCTATTTTCTTCCAGAAAATAAACGCCTGGCTTGACCTCGACGAAGCGGCCCACCGCTTTCTTCCCCTCCTTGGCCTTGAGGCCCACCCCTATCAGGCCCAAAAGCTCCTGCGCCTAAACAATCTCGAAGAGGTAATCCAGGAGTCACTCCATGCTGGAAGTCTGGATTCAAAAGTTGCCTGGGAACTGGAAAAACTCTCCTTTACCGACCGTATGGCCCTTTTTGAAATCATCATGGCCCTGAAACTTTCGGTGGGCAATCAAAAGAAGATAACCTTGATCAGCAGGGAAGTTGCTGTCCGCTCCAAGACAACCATTGCCGCTTTTCTGGCCAGTGAGCAAAGTCAAGAGATCCTCAATACCCCTGACCTCAATACCCCTCAAAAAACAGCGCGCTTCATGGCCTGGCTCCAGGCAAAACAATTTCCTCGCCTCTCCCAAGCCGAGCAGGAGTTCAAGGATTTCTGCAGGTCTCTTCACCTCCCGCAAGGGGCCTCTGTCCAACACTCCCCCTATTTTGAGAAAGATGAGATCTCTCTAACCCTCACCTTCAAAAACCAGGCTGACCTACTTAAAAAAATGCCGTTATTGACCTCGTCCACCAATATCGAGTAGGCATTCCTCTCTCTAAGAGATTTCCTCACGTGCAAGCTGCCTGCTGCCCTTTGCTGGTTTATAAATATTCGTTTCTTGGCATCAACCAAAGAGACTCAAATAATAACCTGATTACCATCGACCTTCAGCCACCTGTGAAGCGAAACACCGTAGGAGCCCGCCCCTGCGGGCGAATTGGGGAAGGCTTGAAGAAAAAATAGCCTCTCTATCGCCCGCAGGGGCGGGCTCCTACACTTCAAGCCGGTCAAGCACCTAGCTGCCATGATGATCAAAATCGGCTGAAGGTCGATGGTAATCAGAAATAATAATTAACGGGATGAAGCCTTCTCTTGGCTTTGTTGTTTAAGTTCCTGTAAAATCAATAGACATGGAAACCAGAGATGACTCCTTTATTCCATGTCGCCTGCCCCTACAAGACTGAGTTCAGTTGAGCATAAGATCATCTTATGAAATCAAATCTAACACTTATCGGTATGCCTGGCGCAGGAAAAAGCACCATCGGCATAATCCTGGCCAAGTTTTTGGCCTGCGGTTTTATTGACACAGACATACTGATCCAGATAAATCGCCAAAAATCATTACAGCAAATAATCGATGAAAGCGATCACCTCAATCTACGTAAGATCGAAGAAGAAGAAATCCTAAAAATCAATGTTGCACATCACATCATTGCCACAGGCGGCAGTGCTGTCTACAGCGCAAAAGCAATGAATCACCTAAAAGACATTTCAACAATCATTTTTCTGGACGTAGGCTATGAAGAACTGACAAAGCGAATTCACAATTTCGGCAGCCGTGGAATAGCCAGATCAAAGGGCCAGACATTCATGGATTTATATAATGAACGACAGGCTCTTTATAACCGCTATGCCGAACTCGTTATTGACTGTGTTGGTCTCGACCAGGAAGAAATTGCCGAGAAAATTTCAGAAATTTATCATCAACAAAGGATGGATGAATGATGGGAAAGAATAAAAAACGCATCGTGGTAACCGTAATCGGCACGGATGAAGTCGGGATCGTTGCCAAAATAGCCACCGTTCTTGCTGAAAACAATATCAACATTATAGACATTAACCAGAAGATCCTTGATGACGAAATTTTTGCCATGACCCTCCTGGCCGACCGTGTGAAATCAAGCCTCGGCCTGCCCGAGATCACAACCAAGCTCCAGGAGTCGATCAAAGAACTGTCTCTCACTGTGACGGTTCAGGACTCGGAAGTTTTCCAATACATGCACAGGGTGTAGGGAGACGGCATGAAATTTACCAATGAAGAGATACTTGAAACGGTAGGGATGATCGCCGAGGACAAACTGGACATCAGGACAGTGACCCTGGGTATTTCTCTTTTTGATTGTTCCGACCCTGATCCCGCGGTCTGCGCCCGCAAGGTCCGCGAAAAAATCCTGAAAAAAGGCGCAAACTTGAGCGAAAAAGCCAGCTTTGTCGCGGATGAATATGGCCTGCCCATTGTAAATAAACGAATTAGCCTTACCCCCATCTCCCAGGTTGTCCCCGTGGCCGATCCTGCGGCCTTTGTGGAGGTTGCCCATGCCGTGGATGGGGCGGCAGGAGAGATTGGCGTCGACTTTGTCGGCGGCTACACGGCCATGATCCAAAAGGGTGAAACAGCCATTGACAGGGCCTTGATTGCGGCAATGCCGGAAGTTCTGGCCACTACCCAGCGTTTTTGCGCCTCGGTTGTCCTTGCTTCCACCAAGGCGGGCATAAACATGGATGGCTGTTACACCATGAGCCAAGTGATAAAAGACGCTGCCGAGCGCACTGCCAAGCAGGATGGCATCGGCTGCGCAAAACTGGTCCTCTTTGCCAACCCCGTGGAGGACAACCCCTTCATGGCAGGGGCATACTACGGAGCCGGAGAGAGCGAAAGCTCAATACTCGTTGGCGTAAGCGGCCCTGGCGCAGTCCGCCGTGCCCTTGAAAAACTCGGCCCTGATGCCGACCTTGGCGAGGTGGCTGAAGCGATCAAAAAGAGCGCTTTTAAGATTACTAGGGCCGGCGAACTGGTTGGTAAAAAGATAGCCAAACAGCTTGGCGTTTCTTTTGGCAACCTCGATCTTTCCCTTGCGCCTACGCCTGCCGAGGGCGACTCGGTGGGCCAAATCCTAGAGACCATGGGCCTTGCCATGCCCGGTGCCCCCGGTTCAACTGCGGCGCTGATGATGCTTAACGATGCCGTCAAAAAGGGCGGCCTCTTTGCCTCTTCATCGGTGGGCGGACTTTCCGGCGCTTTCATACCGGTCAGTGAAGATGCATCCATGATCAAAGCGGCAAAAGTTGGTGCAATTACCATTGAAAAACTAGAGGCAATGACCAGCGTCTGCTCTGTGGGCCTTGACATGATAGCTATCCCCGGCACAACAAACGCCGAGACCCTGGCTGCCATTATAGCTGACGAGATGGCGATTGGCTGCGCCAACAATAAAACGACTGCGACGCGGATAATCCCGGCCCCCGGCAAGGACATAGGTGACTCTGTCCATTTTGGCGGACTCCTCGGGGAAGCTCCGGTAATGGCAGTGAGCCAGGTATCGGCAGATACATTTGTCAGACGAGGAGGCCGTATCCCTGCGCCTCTTCAGTCCCTAAAGAACTAACAAAGCCTTACTGCAAAGTGACAAACGGGTTTCAAAAGGGGATTCTGGTTTGATTCTTTTTGGGACAAATGACAGCGGAAGCGGCTGAAATGAAAAATCACCACAGACAAGAAACTAATTGTGAACACAAAAGCCCAGGGCTGCCTGCCTTCCCTCACAAGGATCTTTTTTCAATATTCAGAAGAAAATCCGCGACACGAGCCGCAACCTCCCCCTCCCTCTTGATGAAAAGATGATCCGCTCCCTTGAGAATCTGCAGGCAATGCACGTTTTCAGGCACCTGTTGGACAGCGCCCTCAAGAAATTCATCCTTTTCTGCCAAAATAACATAACCAGGGCGTTTCAAATTCTCCAAGGCTGAAAAATCATGCTCAGCCAGAGGTGGGCTGATGGCAGTATAGGAGAGCGCCTGGCTATTCATTGCTTGCAGGGCGATGTAAGAACCAAACGAATACCCGAGAAGATGGAAATCGGCAAAGTAGCCCAGGGACCACTCCATGACCTGTCCCACCTCACGTATAACTGCCCCATACTCCTTTCTCTCATCCAGGCCGTGCCAATATTCTAAGAGCGTCAAATCGGGCTGCGGATGACTACTTTTACCAACCGCCCGGTAGTTAAAGAGAAGGACCGGCATGGTGGCCACCATGGCATGAGCAATGGCCTGAACCACATTATTGTCCATGGTGCCGGCCAGAAGTGGATGGGGGGGACAGATAATCAGGCCCGGCCCCTGCTGAGCATCACTTTTAGAGAGAAGACGGCCTTCCAGCTGACCACATTCACAGGGGATGGTTACCTCAGTACAATTAAAATCCATCGCCATCAATCCCCCCCCTGCCTGTCCTGGGGGACGGCAAATTCCAGCGGAGTAGTATCAGCCAGTCCCGCCTCACCATCACCGATGGATCTGGCTTCTGCAGTATCTCTTTCCGGCAGATTAACAATAAGAAAGGTGGGATCAAACCGGTGAACAGTAACCCGGCCGCGCTGACCCGGGGCGACTCTCCCCTGCAAATCATGGAAATCGTTGCTGGCAGCTGGGATAGGGGCGATCCGGAGCCAAAGGCTTTCATCTTGTAACACAGGAATATCTCCGTAGCATCAATGACTATCTTGGGAAAGGTAAGCCAAAATAGTCTATTACCCTAACCCGGCAGGATAACCGCCTAGGGAAAAGAAGGTAATCAAACAAGCACCTTCAGACAGACAAATTAAGATCTCATGCCATACTCATGTGGCTTCAAACATCGGGAGCCTCACATAAGTTCTTTATTTTTTCAAATTAGAGAAGCTATGTTTTTCCGGCTCTTTATAGAGTAATATGATAACTTATTATCAGATAAAATTCATACCCAACTTACTTTACCTTTGCCAAGGAGAGAGTCATGAAAAAGCAAATTTTCCTCCCAGCAATGCTTCTTTTCTTTTTTATGCCGACATTTGTCTGTGCTGCCGGCTGGACGGGCAATGTCAATGCTCTACTGGGGGTCAAGATGCTCGACGATAGCGACTGGGGTGATTTTGACGACCAGGTAGAAATAGGTGTAATGGCCGACTTCGGCATGGATTCATGGCCCATATCTTTAAGTGGTAGCCTCATCTATTCAAACGATAGCGAATCCGACTATCAGGACAACGAGATTGGCAACAACTATTATTATACCTATTTTGCCGAAGATGCCACCACGGTTGAACTCAATCTCGGCTTAAAGAAAATATGGCCCTTGGGTGAACGCTTTAACATTTATGCGGCAGGAGGGCTTGCCGTCATCTATGGAGAGATGGAAATCACCCAGTCCGACAATCTTTATTTTGGAAGCTACCACGACACAGACAGCGAAGATGATACTGGCGTTGGCGGTTGGGGTTCTGTGGGCTGCTATATGACCTTTGCCCGCCATGTCAACGTGGGTGTTAATCTTGGCTACTCTTCAGCTGAGATCGACATGTATGATGAGGAGGTTGACGCCGGCGGCTTCCATGTCGACATGCTTGTTGGCTACGCTTGGTAGAAATGAAAAAGCGTAAAGCGTTGGTGCTCTTTGCAGAAAAAGAAAAGTTGTAGAGCCAGGGCGAGATTTCTCGCCAAGAGGAACGATGACCGCCCCCCTTGGAGGGACCAAAACAACGGCAATCAAGTGGAGACATGGGAAACCCTTGTGAGGCGACAAGGATTAAAGCCACGAAAAACAGCTAGAGAAACCCCATCAATCTAGAAACATACCTAGCTTGCCATCCGACAAAGGCTAATAGAGCAACACCAACCTCTAGATAAGGTTGGAGCCGGCTGCCATAAAGTATAAAACCGGGTTGAAAACATTAAGTTCGGACAGTGTTTCCAGCAGCTCGCCGCACCAACCTCACCCATCTTAACATATCCGCCAACAAGATAGGGAAGGGCCGACAGGTAGAAATCAAGAACTATAAGATATGTCCAAAAGCGCTTCATGCATCTGCAGATAAAAGCAACAGATCAGGATGAGCATCACCCGAATAGAAGGAGCAACCTCAATGATCGGGTGAAGAAAAGAGCAAAACAGTTTCTGCTTACCATC
>JBDLIE010000040.1:0-24221 GCA_039715015.1 Thermodesulfobacteriota bacterium | reverse complement strand
TTAATGATAGCTTCACCGCCGAAAAGCTACGCTGAGGCTTTGATGGAAATCCTTAGAAGCCGGCAGCGGCAAAGAGTTTTTGGGTATACTCATTGGAAGGCTTGCCGAAAATCTCCTGGGTTGTGCCCTGTTCAATGATCCTGCCATCCTTCATCACTGCAATTTCGTCGGCAAGGGCCCGTACCACCCGTAAATCGTGGGAAATAAACATATAGGCGATATTATACTTCTCCTGTAAGTCTCGAAGCAGGCGGATGATTTGGGCCTGGATAGTCATGTCCAAGGCGCTGGTGGGCTCATCCATGACAATGAATTTTGGTTTTAAGGCAATGGCCCGGGCAATGGCAATGCGCTGACGTTGGCCGCCTGAAAACTCGTGGGGATAACGGCCAGCCATCTGTGCATCTAGACCAACTTCCTCCAGGGCCTTGGTCACAAGGGCGTCTCTTTCTTGCCCAGAATCGCCGATGTTATGGACATCCAGTCCTTCTCCGACAATCTGGCCAATGGTAAGCCGTGGAGACAGGGAGGAGAAAGGGTCTTGAAAAACGATTTGCAGCCTGGCCCTCAGTGCCCGCATTTCTTTAGGGCTGTACTCTCTAATATCTTCACCTGCAAAGAAGATGTTTCCCTCAGCATTTATCAGGCGAAGAAGGGAATAACCCAGGGTTGATTTTCCTGAACCAGACTCGCCGACAATGCCATAGGTAGTCCCTTCCTTTATTGAAAGGTTTACATTGTCAACTGCTACTATCTCGTCGACTTTACGTTTGAAAAAACCTTTCTTGATGGGGAAGGCGCAGCGCATGTTTTTGATCTTGAGAAGTTCCGGTTTATCCGTGCGCGCTACCTGTTCACCATGGGGTACAGAGGAGAGGAGGTGGCGGGTGTACTCTTCCTTGGGGTCGGAGAAAATCTTCTCTGTATTGCCATGTTCAACGATGCGGCCATCCTTCATGATGGAGACACGGCCGGCCACCTGCTTTACCATATTAAGGTCATGGGTAATGAGGAGGATGGCCATCTGGTAATGCTCCTGAAGCTCCTGGAGGAGGTCAAGGATCTGCGCCTGAATCGTCACATCAAGGGCTGTGGTGGGCTCATCGGCAATGAGAAGTTCAGGGCGACAGGCCAGTGCCATGCTGATCATCACCCTTTGACGCTGCCCCCCTGAAAGCTGGTGTGGGTAGTCAGCCATTCTTTGAGGACCGTTCTTAATCCCGGTTTGGTCCAGAAGCTTCAGGGCCTCCTTTTCCGCCTCCATTTTTGTCATGCCGCGATGGATGAGCAGAGGCTCCATGAGCTGTTTGCCGATGGGATAGACAGGGTTCAGGGACGTCATTGGTTCCTGGAAGATCATGCTGATCCGGTTACCGCGTATGGCCATAATCTCCTGTTCGCTACAGGTCAGGAGGTTTTTTTCGTGGAAGAGGACCTCGCCGCTGGCCCGATACTGTTCCTTATCATGGAGTTGGAGAATCGAGTGGGCAAGCACCGATTTCCCAGAGCCGGACTCGCCAACCAGGGCCACAGATTCCTGCGGGCCAATATCCATCTTAACGGCGTGGAGGATCTGGCTGTACTCTTTTTGGGCCTGAAAGCCGCCTGAAAGATTTGTAATTGTCAGCATATCAGGCCTTCCTCGGGTCAAAGGCTTCTCTTAAGGCCTCGCCAATAAAGATAAGCAGGACGAGGGTAAGCACCAGGACGCCGAAGGTGGTAAGCGATATCCACCAAGCATCTATATTTGCCTTGCCTTGGGCTAATAGTTCTCCAAGGCTTGGTGATGGCGGTGGTACTCCCAGGCCAAGAAAATCAAGGCTGGTGAGGGCGATAATTGCACCGGACATCCTGAAGGGCAGAAAGGTAATAACAGGCGTCATGCCGTTTGGCAGGAGATGGCGATACATGATAGTGAGGTTGTCGACCCCCAAGGCCCTTGCAGCCATGACATAATCAAGGTTACGTCCTTTCAGGAACTCGGCACGAACATAGTCAGAAAGGCCCATCCAGCCAAAGAGAGAAAGGAGAATAAGCAGTAGCCATATGCTTGGTTTAAAGATCGAGGCAAAGATAATGAGCAGGTAAAGCTCTGGCATGGCGCTCCATATTTCAATAAAACGCTGGCCGATAAGATCAATACGGCCGCCGAAATAGCCTTGCAGGGAGCCAACAAGAATCCCAAAAAGGGTGCCGGTAATAGTGAGGGCTAAGCCAAAAAGGATGGAGAGCCGAAAACCGTAGAGCAGGCGGGCCAAAACATCACGGCCGCGATCATCAGTGCCCAGCAGGTTTTCTCTGGTGGGAGGTGAAGGTACCGGGACGTCCAGTTCCTGGTTTATTGATTTGTAATTATGCGGGTTTATGGGAAACCAGGCGTAATTGGCGCCAGCTGTAATCTTTTCCAGTATATAGGGATCACGATAATCGCAGGGAGTCTCAAAATCTCCACCAAAGGTGGTTTCTGGATATTCATTGACGTAGGGCAGGTAGTAACCACCCTCGTAGCGCACCAGAAAGGGTTTATCGTTACTGAGTAGCTCAGCTCCTAAGCTGGCCGCAAAAAGAATAATAAAGAGGATGAGGCTGATGTATCCCCTCCGGTTTGCCTTAAATTTTTGCCAGCGTAATTGATTGACCGTCATCTTTGTTTCCCCTTAACTGGCTGTGGTGTCAAAGGTGATGCGGGGGTCAACCACCACATAGCTTAGATCAGAGAGCAGGCGGGCGATAAGACCGAGGATGGTGAAGAGAAACAGGGTCCCCAGGACCACCGGGTAGTCACGGTTCAAAATTGACTCGTAGGCCAGCAGTCCCATGCCATCCAAAGAGAAAATGGTCTCAATGAGCAGGCTGCCGGTAAAAAAGGACATGATAAAGGCACCGGGAAAACCGGTGATCAACGGAATAATACCATTTCTGAAAATATGGCCGTAGAGAACCTGGTTTTCGCTAAGGCCCTTGGCTCGGGCCGTAACCACATATTGTTTTCGGATCTCTTCAAGGAAGCAGTTCTTGGTGAGCATGGTCATCACGGCCAGGCTGGAGACTGCCATTGAGGTGATGGGCAGGGCCATATGCCAGAGATAGTCCATCACCTTATGAAAAAGGGGAAGTTGGCTGAAGTTATCAGAAACCAGGCCGCGCAGTGGAAATAGGTTCCAGAAGCTACCGCCGCCAAAAAGAACGATGAGCAGGATGGCCAGGACAAAGCCAGGGATGGCGTAGCCCACCAGAATGACCGTTGATGAGATAAAATCAAAGCGAGAGCCGTCACGAACGGCCTTTTTGACGCCTAGGGGAATACAGATCCCGTAGACAATAACAAAGGACCAGAGACCAAGGGAGATGGAGACCGGCAGTTTTGAAATTACGAGCGAGGTTACACTACGATGATGATAATAGCTGTCTCCGAAATCAAGGAGCAGATAATTTTTCATCATGGTGAAAAAGCGGATGTGGGCCGGCTTATCAAAACCGTAAAGTTTCTTGATTTCTTCCAGACGGTCTTGGTCAAGGCCTTTATTGCCACGATAAACGGTGCTGGTGGAACGTGCGACCTCTCCGCCATGGGCTCCGCCTGACTCAAGATTAGCGATCATCCTCTCCACGGGCCCGCCCGGTACAAACTGGGTGATGGTAAAGGTGATAAGCATGATCCCGAACAGGGTAGGGATCATCAGGAGAAGTCGGCGAAGAATATAACTCAACATGGATAGGGGGCAGCCTTGTATTTGAGAGAGAAGATCAGTTACTTAAACCACCAGGTCATCAGGGCCTCAAAGGGTGAATAGTACAGAGGTTCCTGTTCAGGGCGGTTAAATTTATTCCAGTAGACAACCCGGTGGGCTGGGGCAAACCAGTTGGGCACCACATAATATCCGTACCATAAAACTCTGTCCAGAGCACGACAAGCAGTGGTCAACTCATTCTGGCTGGTGGCGTATATAATTTTATCCACCAGAGCGTCCACCACTTCGCTCTTGACCCCGGCATAGTTACGGGAGCCATTTTGGTCAACAGCAGCGCTGCCCCACATGTCGCGCTGCTCATTGCCAGGTGATTGCGATTGGCCAAAGACATAGACGGTCATATCGTAATCAAAGGTGCGCATATTGCGGATATAGAGAGCGACATCAATAGTCCGGTAAGAGGCCTGGATTCCCAGTTTTTCAAGGTTCCTGGCATAGGGGGCCATGACCCTTTCAAAGGAGGGCGAGGCCAGCATAATCTCAAAGATGAAAGGTTCACCCTTGTCGTTACGGAGGACACCGTCTTTATATGACCATCCTGCCTGCTTGAGAAGTGCCTTTGCCTTGCGGAGGTTGTTACGTAGATTCCCTTTTTGGGCTGTGGAGACAGGGGTTAATGGTTTGTTGAATACCTCGGCTGGCAGCAACTCTTTAAAGGGTGACAGCAGTTTGAGTTCGTCCTGGGAGGGTAAACCTGGTGCAGCGTAGATAGAGTTGCTGAAGTAGCTGTAGCTTTGCTGATACTGGCCAAAGAAGAGACTGTTGTTGGTCCAACTGAAATCAAAGGCGAGAACCAAGGCCTCTCGCACCCGCGGATCCGTAAAAATTGGTTTTCTGGTGTTAAAGACAAAGCCCTGCATACCGGCATTGCGCTTATGCTCTAGATATTTTTTCTGGATTGCACCGGTTTCGAAATGCCCCCCCTTCATATCCCTGGCCCATTGTTTGGCAATATTGACCTGCATGAAGTCAAAATCGCCTGCTTTAAAGGCCTCCACCGAGACGATCTGGTCCTTGAAGAATTTAAAGGTGATGGACTCAAAATTAAACATGCCCCGTCGGGTCGGGTGATCAAAGGCCCAGTAGTCAGGGTTTCGTTTAAAGGTAATACTTTTGCCGTTTGAGAAATTTTCCACTGTGTAAGGCCCGGAGGCAATGGGAGGCACAAGGCCTTTTTCATTAAAAGGATGGGCGCTGTAGAATTTCTTGGAAAACACCGGCAGTTCACAGGCAATCATATGTATTTCTCTGTTGGGACGAGCGAAATAAAAACGGATTTGGCGGGGAGAAAGTATCTCGGCGTGACTGATGTCTTGAAAATAGGAGGAGAAAAATGGGTGCGCTTCACCACTCTTCAAGGTCTCCAGGGAAAATTTGACATCTTCTGCAGTAACGGGGCTCCCATCTGAAAAACGTGCTCGGGAGTCCAGGGTAAAGAGAATGGATTTCTTATCCGCTGCCAGTTCGATGTCTTTGGCAATGAGACTGTACCTTGCAAATGTCTCATCCATACTGTTGATGGTTAAGGTCTCAAAAACCAGCTCATTCATGCCGTCTGGTGCAACACCCTTTAGGGTATAGGGGTTGAATTTGTCAAAACTGCCTAAGGCATGAAGGACAAGGTCACCACCTTTTCGGGCATCAGGGGAGACATAGTCAAAATGGCTGAAATTCGCCGGATATTTCAAAATGCCATCAATGGAGACGCCATGGCCAGCATGCGCGTAACCAGGGACCAATAGCATGCAAATAAACAGAATGTTGTTGGCAAATGAGCGCATTTTCATAGAGATATCTTAGGAAGAAGAGGGGGGCTAAAAGAGTAGATGTGGAACAAAGAAAGACTATTTGCCTTTGTTAGCCCCATCTCCACCGGGTTGAGAAAGGGCCATGCCCTGACTGATGACTAAGAGAAGGCTGGCCAGGATATTGGTGACCACGGTCATGATGTCAGCATCGCGGCTGGAAAAGGCGCCTGTTGTCTTTTCGGCAAGTTCCATAACTCCAACAAGTTCACCGCTAATATAGACTGGAATTGTGAGGAGCGAACCCACCTCTTCTGAGATAGGTGCAGCCTGTTCCACGGCAAATTGATCGACAAGCATACCCTTGGCAAGATAGGCGGTTCGGCCATGGGAATATACCCAGCCGATCAGGCCTTTATCAATTTCAAATTTCTGTTTGAGCTCCCTGGTGCTTGTTCCTGCCTGGAGGGCTAGAATAAGACTGTGGGCATCGCGGTCTGCAAGAAACAAAGAGCAGCTCTTGCAATCCATCTGCTCATTTATCATTTCAAGGATCTGGTTAAAAACCCAGGGGTCATTTTGACTATTTTGAACAAGAAGTGAGGTGTTAAGTAAGAATATCAGCTCGTTACGGCTCAATTTACTCAAAAGCTTAGGAGGCATAAGTTGGGCCAGAATACCATGGCGAAGGGTGGAGGGTTCCACGGCATTCATTTCCATTAAAACATCACCAAGCTGCTTTGACTTATTGGTGGCGTCAGCCCATTGGAAAAGACGTTCACGAAGCTGATCACCGGTTGCATGGCGTATTGTTGGTGCACCACTATTATGATCCTGCTGGCGCAGGAGGGCTTCCTGGATAACCTCTTGGGAAACTAAACCGAGCTCCTGGAGAATTTCTCCCAGCCTCTGCCATTTAACTTGGCCGGCCTGCATCTGGGCGGAGAGATTGGCGATAATATTTTCCAGATAGGGGTTACGGCCCTCACCGAAGAAGGCGATGAGGTACTGGTCCATCCGGCCAAGATATTCGAGTCGGGGCAGGATAATATTTTCGTAAAAAGAGACTGTTTCGTTGAGGATGTCCTCAAAAGATTCATAGGTATGAATGCCTTGTTCCTGCAGCTTTTCTCTGCCGATAAAGTCATAGGCTTCCAGGAATTCATTATGAAGATCATGGAGGCGGCTCATGTAGTCTATGTCAGCCATTTGGGCAATGAGGTCAGCAGATGCCACCATCCTCGCCACGATGCCTTGTTCGGCGGAAGAAAACACAGAAAGATCCGGCTTACCGCCGAAATCTGTAACCTCAATGATGAGATCAACAAGATCGATTAACTCGGGGTCTTTATTTTTGCGAGTCAGGTAAGATCTGGCGACTTTCTTGCTGCGATCGGTGTGATCAAAGGTGTATTTGCCACCGAGTCCGTCATTGTCATCTTTATCTTTGATGTAGCCTGAATCATGGAACAAACCGCTGTAAAGAAGTGCTTCGATATTTTCGGGAGAGATACAGTCGTTTGGGTGAAGGGCGTTCCAGCCGGCAGCCATCCGAATGGCTGCAAGGGTGACATCAAGGGCGTGTTGAAAGGTATGATAGCCTACCTGGCATGCCTGGTATTCAGTCCAGAAGCCCTTGAAAAGACCGGAAATGTCATTGAAGATTTTTTCCTGGGGTCCTAAAGAATCATACTCCTCAGCAAGAAGTTCTGTGACTAATTCAATGGTTCGCTGTTGAACTTGAAGGCTGTTTTCCATGAAGTGTAGAGGCGGGAGGGTGATTGTGTGGTTCTTGTATGTGATTTTACTATAAAAAGTTGTTAAGAACAAACAGATAAATTTAATAAAAGATGCACCGGGAGTCAAAGTGTCCAGCTTCGGATGAAGTTTCTTTAATGTGGACAAAAACTAGAAAAATATAGAGAACTATGGTAGATGTGTTGCTCTCAAAAATCAGCTTGTTTTTCGTTACTATAGATAAGCTTAATGGAAGGAATAACCCGTGTGAGACTCCATTTTTTTAACGGTAGTTTTGCCTAAGAGGGTTCCAGATAAATTTTAAATTTCCTAAAGAAAGGAGTTTCTAGCCATGGGAAAAACCATTGCTGAAAAAATCTTTGATGCTCATCGTCGTGACAATCCATCTGGGGAAAATGTTGTTCTTGATCTCGATGTAGTCATGTGCCATGAAATAACCACCCCCATTGCTATTAATGATCTTGTTGAGCGTGGCATGGATAAGGTGTTTGATCCCTCCAAGATCAAAGTGGTTATTGACCATGTAACCCCCTCAAAAGATTCAAAAACAGCAACTCAGGCCAAGATTCTGCGTGACTGGGCTCATCGTAATAAAATTCAGGACTTCTTCGATATCGGCAGTAACGGTGTCTGCCACGCTCTGTTTCCTGAAAAAGGTTTTGTCCGCCCCGGTTATACGGTGATCATGGGAGATTCCCACACCTGTACCCATGGTGCCTTTGGCGCTTTTGCAGCTGGGGTAGGGACTACGGATCTCGAAGTGGGCATTTTCAAAGGGGTATGTTCCTTCCGGCTGCCGGAAACCATGAAGATTAATATTGTCGGCACCCTTCCTGAAGGTGTGTTTGCCAAGGACATCATCCTCTATATCATCAAGGAGCTCACCGTAAACGGCGCCACGGACAAGGTTATGGAGTTTGCCGGTCCGGTGGTTGACGCCATGAGTATGGAGTCCAGGATGACCTTGTGCAATATGGCCATTGAGGCGGGCGGCACCTGCGGTGTTTGTATGCCTGATAAGGTAACGGCCGAATACCTCTGGCCCTTTATCAAGGATGAATATGCCTCTGTTGATGCAGCCACCCAGGAGTTCAAGAAATGGCATAGCGACAGTGACGCCCAGTATTGTGCTGATTTGACCTTTGATGTCTCCGGCATCGTTCCGCAGGTCACTTACGGCTATAAGCCTGACGAGGTGAAAGATGTCACAGAGCTTGAAGGGACGCCGGTGGATCAGGTCTATATCGGGTCCTGTACCAATGGCCGTATTGAAGATCTACGGGAGGCTGCCCAGGTACTAAAAGGCAGAAAAGTGGCCCCCGGGGTGCGCGGCATTCTTGCTCCGGCAACGCCTCTGGTCTATACAACCGCCATGAACGAAGGAATCATCCAGATCTTTATGGAGGCTGGTTTCTGTGTGACCAACCCGACCTGCGGCGCCTGCCTGGGTATGAGTAGCGGCGTTTTGGCGGGAGGTGAGGTCTGCGCCTCCACCACTAATCGTAATTTCCGAGGTCGAATGGGCAAAGGCGGCATGGTTCACCTGATGAGTCCCCGCACTGCTGCAGCAACAGCGGTGAAGGGCTTTATCACCGACCACCGTTTACTTTAGGTAATAAACCACGTCTCACTACCGCCATGACGCCAGAGACTGTTTCAATAAATAAAAGTCACCAGGTGCTTTATTATGAAAAAATTCAGTGGTTCTGCACTCTTTCTTGATAGATCAGATATCAATACCGACGAAATTATCCCGGCCAAATATCTCACTGAGAACTCGAAACTGGCCCTAAAACCTTTTATCCTCGAAGACCTGAAAATTGAGGGCTTTGATCCCAAAACTGATCCGCAAAAGGCCGAGATCATTGTCACCCGGGGCAATTTTGGTTGCGGTTCCTCCCGGGAGCACGCAGTCTGGGTTTTTGAGGTGAATGACATCAATGTCGTTATTGGTGAGAGCTTTGCCCGTATCTTTCGGCAAAACATGTTTAACTGCGGTATGCTGGCCATCGAACTGAGCCGCCAGGATATTGATACGCTGTTTAAGATGGGGCCGGAGCTGGAAATTGCCGTTGATATTGAAAAAGAGATTGTCCAGGCCAAAGGCAGCACAGAGGCCACCTTTTCCTTTCAGTTAAACTCGTTTGACAAAGAACTGGTTGAGGCTGGCGGCTGGCTGGCCTATGCCGATAAGAAGTATTAATGTAAGCGATCACAGGCACCGAATCTCCGCCCAAACAGGATAACCAACATAGCCAACTATAGTTGACTACCCTGTGTGAACGGATCTCCGGCGCCTGCAACCGCTTACGGTTCCTGGGTAGAGCGACTTCTCGTTGCTTGTATCCTGTGATTGGTTACGTATTAATGGGAGTATGCCGTAAAATTCTGGTCATAGAGCCTTATTTCGGCGGTTCGCATAAATTTTTCCTGCAGCAGCTTGAAGAACATCTCGACCTTAACTTCACCTTTATAACCCTGCCGGCCCGCAAGTGGAAATGGCGGATGCGTTTTGCTGCGCCATGGGTTGCCGGCCAGCTTGCAGAGAAACAGGATGTAGAAGCAGTTCTCTGCTCTACCTTCATCGATGTTGCTACTCTCCGGGGCCTGGCTCCTTCTTGGTTTAACAATCTCCCTATACTCACCTATTTTCATGAAAATCAATTCGCCTATCCTGTCCAGGTTAAGGATGAACGGGATTTTCACTTTGGGCTCACTAATTACCTGACGGCTCTGGCCTCTGATCGCCTTGGCTTTAATAGTACCTTTAATCTTGATTCCTTCCTTGATGGCTGTCGGGATATGGAGAAAAAGGCCCCTGATATTAAACTCGACAGCTCCGAGGTTCTTGCCCAGAAATCTACAATACTCCCGTTGGGCCTGGACTTCAGCGAGCTTGACCAGCTTCCTGAATCAGACCAAGCAGAAGATGTGCCAGTCGTTGTCTGGAATCATCGTTGGGAGCATGACAAGAACCCGGAGCTATTTTTTCATACCCTGTTTGATCTTGCGGGCGAGGATATTCCTTTCCGGCTTATTGTCGTAGGGCAGGCCTTTCAACGCCGGCCAGCCATCTTTGCAGAGGCTGAAAAAAGGCTTAATGAACGGATTATTCATTTTGGTTATGCCGAAGACCGGACAGCGTATCTTGAACTTTTGAAGGAGGGGACTATCATTATCTCCACGGCCAGCCATGAGTTTTATGGTCTCAGTGTTATCGAGGCGGTCCGGGCTGGTTGTCGCCCTTTATTGCCCAAAAGACTGTCCTACCCGGAACTCTTTGACGCTGAGTATCTCTATGAGAATGATAGATGTTTTAAAGAGAGGCTTAAAGAGGTGCTGAGATCTAACAGCGCTCCTTTGCCCCTTGCTAAGCGCCTGCACCTCACCGACAGCTTTACCTGGCCTGTTTTGCGACAAGCCTATGAGAAGTGGCTTACCTTTTAATGGAGCCCCATGGCCGACGACAGGAAATCATTTTTAGCAACCAGCAGCGATGATCTAAAAGAAAGAGAATGGCAATGGGTCGATATTGTTCTGGTGACAGGCGATGCCTATGTGGACCACCCGTCTTTCGGGGTGGCGCTCATTGGTCGTCTCCTGGAGAGTCAGGGCTATCGTGTGGCTGTTCTGGCCCAGCCCCGTTATGATTCTCCCCAGGATTTTAAACGTTTTGGCCGTCCTCGTCTCTTTTTTGGGATAAGCGCCGGCAATCTTGACTCCATTGTTTCCAATTACACCGGAAACGCCAAGGTTCGTGACGAGGACCAGTATTCCCCTGAGGGCGATCCCTATTTTCCCGGGCCGCGGACCAAAGGCAACAGAAGGCGGCCGGATCGGGCAACATCGATCTATGTCAATTTGGCCAAACAGGCATATAAAGATGTAACCACTATTATCGGTGGGGTGGAGGCCTCACTGCGCCGTTTTAGCCATTATGACTACCAACAGCAGAAGATCCGGGGCTCTGTGCTCACTGACTCCAAGGCTGATCTTCTTGTCTATGGTATGGCAGAAAGCGCCATAGTTGAGGTGGCCCGTCGTCTTAGGGAAAAAGAAGAACTTGCCGGGATCAACGGCACCTGCATACGCCTCAGTCCACAAGAGTTCAGCAAGTTTTCTTTTCCTTACCAACAGCTCTTCTTACCTTCCTTACATGACATTTCGGTTGACAAGAAACAGTTTTTGGCTGCTGAGCTGATTATTGATAAAGAGGCCCGGGCTGCTTCTCAAAAAATCATCATTCAGCAGCAGCAGAGCCATTATGTGGCCCAAATGCCCCCGGCACAGCCCTTATCCCCCTCAGAACTTGATGCCCTGTATGCCTTGCCTTTTACCAGACGACCTCATCCTGAAAGTGGCCGTATTCCAGCCTTTTCGATGATAAAAGACTCAGTTGCCATTGTCCGTGGTTGTTGCGGCAACTGCTCCTTTTGTGCCATCACTCGTCATCAAGGCCCGGTGATCGTCAGTCGAAGCCCTGAATCAATCCTTGTCGAGGTAGAAAAGCTTGCCTCTGAACAAGGCTTTACCGGCACTATAACTGATATAGGTGGACCTACTGCAAATCTTTATGGGGTGAGCTGTGAAAAGGGGGGCTGTAAGAAAAGGGATTGTCTTTATCCTCAAATATGCCCCCAGCTGGTTATTGATGAGGAAGTATTTCTGAAGTTATTGGCCAATGTTGAGAATATTCCCGGAGTTAAGCATCTCTTTATTTCTTCAGGCCTCCGCATGGAGCTTCTCTTGAAGACACCAAAACTTCTCCGGAACATCATAAATAATCACACCCCTGGGATGCTGAAGATTGCCCCAGAACACACGGTTGATAAGGTTCTAGGCCATATGCACAAGCCTGGAGGGCCTCTCTTGAGGGATTTTGTAGAGGCATGCCGTAAAGTGAAAAAACAAAAAGGCGGTAAGGTTGCCCTGTCAGCCTATCTGATTTCATCCCATCCAGGTTGCACTTTAGGTGATATGCAACAGCTTTCCAGGGACCTTAAGAAACTGAACCTGCCGGTTCGCCAGTTTCAGGATTTTACACCAACTCCAGGAACCATTGCCACAGCCATGTATGTCTCTGAGGCTGACAGGGATGGCGCGCCCCTTTATGTCGCCAAGAATTTCAAAGAACGCCAGCAGCAGCGAGAATGTCTTCAGAAGATTCTTGTTCGCCCAAGATTAAAAACAGCAAAAAAGAAGGGCCCTGTCACCACAAAGCAAAAAAGAGATGCGAGGAGATCTCCCAAAGGTCAATAGATCCGCCGGGTGACAGTGTTCTTGGTAAGGATGGGGTGGTTGTAACTATCTAAATTTACTTGATAAGATTTTTAATGCCATTGTGCAAAAAATCATAGTTCCGTGAGATTAGGTACACCCTGGCAAGTAGAAATGAGCTGTTGTTACTCTACTCGTTCAAGCAGAGCAATCTTTGCTGGGTAGAAGTATTGAATTCCTTTATCTCCGAACAACTATCATTTACCTGTCTGTCTAATTTAGAATATTACAAAAAAAAGGTGCAGTTGGACCTTTAAGGAAAATTCATAAGCAGATCTGATAATCTGTTGCTTGGCATCGACCTGGGAACAGCCAGGACAGCAATAATTTCCAGTGACGGCTATCAGGATCTTACCAGTTCCGTTGTCGGTTACCCAAAGGATGTCGTTGGCCTGCAGCTTCTCGGAAAATCCCAGGTCTTTGGCGAAGAGGCTCTCCAAAATCCTTCTGCGCTCACCCTCTACCAGCCTTTTGAAGATGGTCTTGTTCGTGAGGCCAATCATTTAAACTATAATACTGCTTACGAACTGCTCAAGAACGTCATTGGCAAGGCCTCTGAGGCCGCTGGTGATGGCTGCGCTTGTGGTATTATAGGGGTGCCGGCCCGGGCTTCTCTGCAGAATAAGAAGTTGCTTTCCCAGATTGCCAAAGATCTTCTTGATATTGCCCTCATCGTTCCAAAGCCTTTTATGGTCGCCTATAACATCAATAAACTTACCAATAGCATTGTTGTTGATATCGGCGCTGGCACCGTTGATATCTGTGCCATGAAGGGCACTGTCCCGCATTTGGATGATCTTGTGACCCTGACCAAGGCAGGTGATTATATTTGATGAGCGGCTGGGCCAATCCATTAGTCGTCATTGTCCAGGGGGCCAGATGACCGACTCGGTGGCCTGTTCCATCAAGGAGCAATACGCCTCTGTGGATGGTTCAAAAAAGGCAGTTGTTACCCTGCGCCACGAGGGCAAGCCCGCAGAGTTTGATGTTACTGAGGATGTTAATGCCGTATGGGAGAGTATCGTCCCTGATATCTGTGAGCACATAGAAAATCTTATCCAGAAATTTAATCCTGAAGATCAGGAAGCCACCTTGAAAAATATCATTCTGGCCGGTGGTGGTTCCCGTATCACCGGCTTGGCTGAAATGATTGTTGAACATCTTGCCGAATATGGCGAGGTCAATGTAACTGCGGTGGATGACTCTGAATTTGTCGGTTCTGCCGGTGCCCTTAAGTTGGCTACTGAGATTCCGGAAGACATGTGGTCTCAGATAGGCGTTATGTTTGATCCGGATTCATGAGACATCTCTCATAGTTTCCAACAAAAAAGGCCCTGGTCATTTGACCAGGGCCTTTTTTGTTGGAGAAGAAAAATGTCTTCTTAGGCTTTCAGGTGGGGAAAGTTCGCATCAAGTGCGTCATTCCACTGGTCAACCATGTCTTGTTGAGAGGCCAGCAGGGATGAGGCATCTCCTTCAATGGTAATATTGTTGATGGCATCGCCCTGGGCAATATTATTTACCACATCCATATCTTCCTGGGAGACGACCTCGCCAAAAACTGCGTGTTTGCCATCGAGCCAAGGGCAGGGCACATGGGTGATGAAGAACTGACTACCGTTGGTGCCGGGGCCGGCGTTGGCCATGGACAATTTACCGGGAGCGTCATGGGTGAGGCTCTGGTCAAATTCATCTTCGAACCGATAGCCAGGTTCCCCGGTGCCGGTTCCTAGAGGACAACCGCCTTGAACCATGAAATCATTAATAACTCGGTGGAAATTGAGATCCTTATAGAAACCACGCTGGGCCAGATTGACGAAGCTGGCCACGGTCATGGGAACTTTGTCGGCAAAAAGTTTAACCTTGATATTTCCTTTTGATGTATCAAAAGTTGCAATAAGATCGGACATGTAACACCTCTTGTCTTAAAAATTATCTATTTAAAAAAACAAACACTATGCGAAAGAAAAAAACAGCTCTTCTATCTACCCCATATGCCGTGGAAAAGCAAAATACTCTCTTTTTACTAATCTGTTTCTAGATATCACCATCGGACAAGCGGTCAAGGCGCAGGCGGTGGCGGTGGTCAAAGAGATGTCTGGCCGTAATTTGGACAGCCAGAATAACCCCAAAGCCGGTTCCGGCAGCGATAAGAAACATAATTAGAATCTGGTAGGTCACAGCAACCATGGGAGGAGAACCTGCCAAGATCTGGCCGGTCATCATGCCGGGCAGTGCAACAATACCTGTGGTGGCCATGGAGTTAATGATTGGCGTAAGGCCGGTTCGGATGGCGCCTGTAATCTGATCGCGGGCCGCATCACGCCATTTCTCTCCGAGCATCAGCCGTCCTTCAATTATATTCTTATGCTGAAAAACTGTTGTTGTTAAGGTGTCCATGCTAAGGGCGACACCTGTCATGGTATTGCCAAGCAGCATGCCTAAAAGAGGGATGGCATACTGAGGTGTGTACCAGGGTTTAATGTCGATTATGATTAAGAGGGCAAAAAGGGTGACTGTAAAGGACGAGAGAAACATGGCAGAAACACCGAAAAAATAGGACCACCACCTCCCAGCTAAAGGGCGATGGATTCGGCTGGTTACGGCTTGACCGGCGCTGAGCAGCATAACAAAAGCCATTATTATTATGGCTGCCGGATTAGCTGCTGCAAAGAGCAGCTTAAGGATAAGCCCCATGATCAGCAGTTGTACTGTGCAACGAACAGATGCAGTAAAGAGCTGCCTGGTCTGGCCAAGTCTCAGGAAAAGACTAAGGACACCGAGTAGAAAAATGAGGAAAGCAGCCAGGGTGAGATCAAGTCCAGAAAGAGTGATAATGTTCATCAGATTCCCTCTAAATTCCTTTCACTTCACGTACACGATGTTTGGTGAATTGGAGATGCCTGTTTGCCACCCGTCGGGCCTGGGACAGATTGTGGGTTACCCAGATAAGGGTGGCACCGTGGTCCTGTTGGTATTTTTTTAAGATTCTCTCCACCAGGGCACTATTGTTGTTGTCAAGGTTTGCCGTGGGCTCGTCAAGGAGAAGGATTGATGGTTTATTGCGAAGTAGGCGTAATAATGATAAGCGCTGACGTTCACCACTGGAGAGACGGTGGGTGTGTGAATTGAGAATGTTGGCCGTTAAACCGATTGCTGTCAGCTGCTGGTATAAATTAGCGCCTTCACCAGGGAAATGATCTTCTACTTTGGCCAACCACCAGCTGCTTTCAGATGGGAGGAGACCGACCTGGCGCCGCCATTGCCAGGGGTGATAGGAACTTGACGCCTTTCCATCTAAGAAGATTTCTCCGGGGTTTGGGTCAAGGTCTGCCAATGCTCTAAGGAAAAGGGATTTGCCGCAGCCTGAATCACCAGTAATAGCGATACATTCACCTGCCTGAAGCTCCAGGTTGAAAGGGGGCATATCCAAAATTTGCAGATTTTTTATGGTGAAAACATGCATAGTTGAGTTTATGGCTCAGAAAAACAAAGGGCACTGTTTCTTGTATTAGAAACAGTGCCCTTTGTAAAAAGTTAGATAGTATCCTGGCTCTCTTGCGCCCCAACAAAAGAGTTAGACAACAGCAACATCTTCGGCCTGCAGGCCTTTTGGGCTTTCGATTACATTGAATTCTACTGCTTGGCCCTCAAGAAGACTCCGGTGTCCCTCACCGCGGATGGCTCGGTAATGAACAAAGACATCAGCTCCATTTTCAGGAATGATAAAACCAAAACCCTTTCTGTCATTAAACCATTTTACTGTACCAGTCTGACGATTTTCCATGTTGTCCTCCTTAAGAATTGATGGATGAAATAATAGTCAAATGGGAAAAAACTCCCATGTAAACTCGAAACAGAATCAGTTCCTACCTCTTTTGCGGTCTTTTTTTACCCTTGTAATTAGGTCGTTTCCGATGTGTTTTAGGCGGCAGTTTTGGCGGCTCAGCTAAGAGCTCGTCAGAGGGATAGACGCATTCCAGTTTGCGGCCGATAAATTCTTCGATGTCAGGCAGATAAAAAGAATCTTCCTCACAGGCAAAACTAACTGATGTCCCTGTTGCACCGGCACGCCCTGTGCGGCCAATGCGGTGGACATAATCTTCAGGATCATAGGGGAGATTAAAGTTGACCACATGGCTGATTCCATCGATATGAATACCGCGACCAGCTACATCGGTGGCAACAAGAATTCTGATTTTGCCCTCTTTGAAATTATTAAGAGTTGTGACTCGTTTTTTCTGGTCAACATCCCCTGAGAGCAAGCCGCATGAAATCTTATAACGCTGTAAGAGTTCTGTGAGTTCCCTTGTCTCTGATTTGCGGTTGCAGAAAACAATTACTTTGTGAAGATCTTTGGAGGTAATAAGGTTGTAGAGGAGGGTGGACTTCTCATCCGTTGTCACCAGATAGACAAGCTGATCAACCGTATCAACAGTTGCGTGCTCCGCCTCAATCTCAACCACCGCAGGATCTTTGGTCCATTGGTCGGCAAGATGGTTAACTTCAGGGGTCATGGTGGCGCTAAAAAAGAGGGTTTGTCTCTTGCTCTTATCTGGCAAGCTATAAACGATCTGTCTGACATCTGGGATGAAACCCATGTCAAGCATACGATCTGCCTCATCAATCACAAAGATCTCAACAGCACCCAGGTTGATATTCTGCTTACGTTGGAAATCAAGAAGCCGGCCCGGAGTGGCTGCAACGATATCCACCTGTTGGCCCTGAATTTCGTCAAGCTGCTTTTGGTAATCCATTCCTCCATAGACAGGAACGATATGGATGTCGGTGTACGCAGCGAGTTTTTCAGCATCCTCGGCAATTTGCATGACTAGTTCCCTGGTTGGGGCGATGATCAGGCTGCGGGGAGTAGCGGACTTGCCGCCTTTTTTTGGCTTTTTAGTAAGAAGAGTGGTCAGGATATTTATAAGAAATGCGGCTGACTTACCAGTTCCTGTTTGGGCCTTGCCGGTGGCATCGCCGCCACTGAGGGTATGGTCGAGTATTTCGGCCTGGATGGGTGTGCAGTAATGAAAGGAGAGATCACTGACGGCATGCATGATCTCGATTGGCAGGTCAAAATCGTGGAATCGTTTGCGTCCTTTTTCCGGGGCAACTTCAAACTGAGAAAGATCCCAATCACCGTTTTCAAGGCGTTTACGTCTCTTAACTGGCGGAGAAGACTGTTTTTTCTTTCCAGACTTCTTTGGATTCTTCTTTGCAGGAGCAGGGGATGCCGATTGGGCGATCTTATGGATAGACAGACCAAAAATGGTACCTGTATGAAGAGCAGTCTTCAGATGTGAATCTGTAACAGAACGTGAACGTGCAGCTTTTTTTCTCATAAACCTTACAACATGAACGAATTAACTAACGAGCCCATTACCAATAAAAAAACCGGGCTACCATTTAAGTACTTGGTAACTCGGCTATCTAATCGTGAGACCCGTGGTTTTCCGTCCCTGTTTCACAACAGGTTTAGCTTTAAGCACAAAACACCTTACTTATTCAAAAAACCAATGTCAAAAAGAAAGTATATTTTTATTGTTTTTTTAAGAAGTTAGGAGTTTTTCCTAAAAAGAAGTGGAGCCGATGAGCGGAGTCGAACCGCTGGCTTGCTGATTACGGATCAGTTTTCACACTCAGTATTCATCAATATTAAGCAAAATAAATCACTTAATATCAACCAACACAGCATTTCTTTTGAAATCCTGATCCTGTTTTCTTCTTTGAACTCTCATTTTGACCTCCAGTGGTTCTCATAACAACGATTTAGCTGAGTGGCCACATTTTCCGGGGATGATCAACTTCTTGCCACCCTCGATCTGCATCCAACACCTGGCTGAAAAAGGCCAAAAAGGTGTTCTCTTTAGAAAAAAGGCGTTGCCTGCTCATGGCGCCTAGGCATTTCGCTTAGATGATCTTTAAGCGATACGCCGATTGATATTCTTCAACTTGAAATATAATGTAAATTTTTCTTTTTGTTGGCATTTTCCGGGCCCCTTTTTTATTAGGAGCACGTAATCAATTGGCCCGGTTTGGCGGTGTTGTCCACCTGAACGCTGCTCATGATGACCGTTTAAAGAAGAATGGTATTTCAACAGTTGATTATAACAAAATGATCTTTAAAGGGGCAAGGCCACGAGTCTTGATTCTTACAATAGTCGGGTTGCCGAAGAGATGAGGCGTACAACCCGGCCCGACAGCACCATTATTTAATGTGTCGCTCATTTTCGGTTGAAGATCGGTCTTTTTTTTTAAGTTACAGGATTATGCGTTTGAAAAATTGGGGTTTGAGGAAAAAAGAGACATGTTCAGTTCCGGTAACTGAATATGTCTCAACAGGAAATCCTCAACTGACTGATCTGCCCCGAAAAATCATGCTGAAAATCTGGACTGTTCTGTCCAGAGCCGCCACTGTCGTACTTGCCTTGTTGCTGCGTGTCGAAGCAGCGCTGACCACCGAGCACACCATCAACAACAATCAGCTTCAGAGCCTTCGTTTCGACGACGGGGAGGGCTCCGACAGCATGGATGTCAGGTGGATCCATCCAAACCAGCCGGCCGCCAATTCCTTTGTTGGTGAGAGGAGGGACGCTTATGAGCGGGCCCCCGACACGTCGATCCCCCCTGTGGGGCAGGATTTTGACATGAGGTTAAAGGGAATTTTTACACGCTTACTTGTTTGGCCGGCCCAGGCACTTGGGGCCGCCGTGGCGTTGCCGTTGCGGATGGGTTCGAACCGGAAGGTCTGGCAGGGGAGAGGTTCCCTTATGGCCCTGCCGGCACGCGGCTCCAGGCTCGGTTTCCCGCTGCTGCTCTTCGCGTTGTTGCTGGGCGCGGCCGCCCCAGCACTGGCGGGGACCGATTTTTGCTCTGATTACAAAAAAAGTCCGGAAGACACTTACGCTATTATCGATGGTAACGACCCTTTTGTCCAAGCAAATCTTCCCAGCAGTTCTTTTGGCATCGACATTAATTGCGAGTTCAGGAACTTTCCAATATCAGCTATTTGGCCTAACGGCCTGGAACCCACATTAAATTTTTATACGCCTAATAAAACCGAAGTATATCTCGTTGTCTTCGACAACGTTTGGTACTCCGGCAACCTGGCGTGTTCCAATATCGATCACAAACTCTGGGTAGTTAACTCCGATGAGGGGAGTTTCGGCGGTACATGTCAGGATATCATGATACCTGCAGAGACCATCGCTAAGCAGGCCCCTGCAGCCACGGCCACCATCGGTGTGCCCTTCACCTACACCCTGACGCTCCCGTCTATGAATTGGCCTGTCGGCGACCCGTCGGCCAATGATTTGCACACCGTCATTCTGTGGGACGATCTCACTGCGGCGGGCGCTGACCTCACCTATGTGGACATCAATGCCTACTATAAGGGCAGCGGCGCCCCGGTGACGCTTGTCCCCGAAGACCAGCCTCAGCCCACTTCGAAGGGTGGGGTGTGGACGACTAAGAACCTCTCCTACAAACCCATTCCTCTGATCACGACCGGAGAGCAGATCGTGGTTGAGATCACAGTCGTCCTTGATGACACGCCGACAAACGTGACAGGGACGGTGATCACCAACACCGCCAAGTGGTGGTTCGGGAGACTCATTGATATTGATGGTGTTCCCACGTTCTTTGATCCCCTCCCAGGAGAGTGGGGGGTCTCGCAGCCGATGACCATTGCCGAGCCCAATCTGGTGGTCACCAAGAGCGGCAGTGAGACAGCCCTGAACCTGGGAATCCCGGCGACCTTCACCATCGATCTCCAGAATACCGGCGGCAGCGATGCCTGGAATGCCACGATCCTCGACCAGCTCCCCGATGGCCCTACAGCCGGGATGTGCGACTACGACCCAACATCAGGAGCAATCAGCGCCCAGATCTTTGCGGCAGACGGCGTCACACCGGTCGCGGGTCCGCTGCTCCAGGGCACCGCCTACTCGGTCACCTATGATGCACCCACATGCCAACTCAGCTTTAGCATGTTGACATCCGCAGCCGTGATCGGGCCATCTCAGCGCTTGATCATCACCTACCAATCTGAGCTCGATGCCGGCACCACCGGAGAGGGGCTGGCCATGGTCAACCTTGCCGGCGCTACCCAGTGGTCCAGCGCCGACGGCAGCCACCCCACCCGCACCTATACCAGAACGCTCACCGACGGCACGCCGGCCATCATCGACCATGAGGACAGCTATACCATCACGACGGCGCTGTCCGGCTACTACTTTCAGAAGACGGTCGCGAACCTGACCACTGCCGCGAACCCGGCCACCGGGGCCGCACCGGGTGACAGGCTGCGCTACAGGCTGCGCCTCTTCAATGTTGACCAGACGATCGACAATATCACGATTGATGACACGCTGGATCCGGCCAATTTTGATACGAGCACCTTTTCGATTGTTACGCTTCCTGCGGGCTCCACATATAGTTTTGATCCCGTGACGGGTCTGTTGGAAATCAGCGGCAATCCTCCCCCTCTAAACATCGCAGTCGGCGGCGAGCTTGTGATTGAGTTTGAGATTGATCTGGCCGCAGGCCTCACTAATGGCATCGTGGTTCCCAACCAGGCGACCCTCACCGCCACTGGCCTCCCCCCCGCCGAGATCCCTGTATTTAGTGATGACCCGTTTATCAACAGCATCGCCCCGCCCGGCACTGTGGGTGATCCTACCAATGTGCTGATCCAGACCCCCGGCCCGCTGTCGAAGACGAATACCCAGCCGAGCGCCATGATCGGCGAGCAATTCAAGTATCGCATCACGCTGCCCGCCGCCCCGCTTGATGTGGCCCTGTACGATGTGCGGATCCTGGATGACCTGATTCCGTCCAATGCAGACATGCGCTTTATCAATGCAAATGTGGTGTCCGGCGGCAGTTGGACGCTCAGCAATACCGGCACTGACACCTCGCCTGTCATCGAAGATACGGCAACCGGCATCGACATCCCCGCCAATGGCCAGGCAGTAATCGAGATTACCGTCGAACTGCTGAACACTACTGCCAACCAAAGCGGCGTGCTCTTCAACAACAGCGCCTCGTACACCTACAACCGCTCAAATGGTGTCATCGCCACGGAAACGAGTGGTGAAGCCGGTAGCACCAACGTCGACATGATCGTGGTTGAGCCGGACTTGACCGTTGCCAAAGTTGGCACCCTGATCACCGCCGCTCCGGTTAGCGGCGGCAGCATCATTGAATACGCCATCACCATGACTAATGGTGGCAACGCCACCGCTTATGATGTCAATATAGTCGATACCCTGCCGCCAGAACTGGCGCTGTATGGGACCTTCACCCCGACGGCAACCATTGACGGCATCCCTGTAGTCGGGTTCGTAACGGCACCAACTGACGCACCGGCAGGCCCGCTGCTCTGGGGTCAGGGCAATGGCGACGGCAATCTGGATATCCCCGCCGGCAGCACCCTGATACTCACCTATCAGGCCCAAGTACAGATTAGCGCCGCCGCCACCTTTAACAATGATGTTTCGGTAGACTGGACCTCTTTGGATGCGGCCAGCACCTATGAACGCACCGGTGCCGGATGCCCAACATTTACCGCACCTGATGATTATTGCGCCACGGCAATAAGCGCACCCATCAGCATCATCGACAACAACAGCCTGACCAAGGCCGTGGTTGCCGACAGCTGGATTACCGATGGAAGCACAGCCCTTGATGCCACCGTTCGCATCGGCGACACCGCCACCTACCAACTGACCCTGAACCTGGGCGAAGGCACCACCAGCAGTGTTGAGATCACTGATGTACTGGATCCGGGGCTGGAATTTGTCGAGGTTGTCAGTATCAATGGTGATGTGACTGCTCCATATAGCAGTGTAGCGCCCTTCAGCTATACAGACTTTCCTGCTCCGACCATTTTGGGTGATGTGACTACCGGCACCACAATGACCTGGACATTAGGTGATGTGTACAACACACCCGACGGGGACAACACGAACAATAGCTTCGTCATAGAGTACCGTGTTCGAGTAGCGGAAAATGTCCTTGCTCAGGCCGGCACCACCACCCTGACCAATACCGCCACGCTGGGTTATGTGGACGGCAGTGGCAACGCAGTTGTCGATCCGGTTCGGTTGGAGAGCAATGCTACCCTTACCCTGCTGCAACCAGACCTGACAGTGAGCAAGTCCGTAGCAACAGCCGGTGGTGATCTTATTATCGGTGCCGGTGAACTCATTACCTACACCGTTGATGTCATAAACAATGGCCTGGCACCGGCTTACGACACCGTGGTTGAAGATGTTATTCCTGCCGGGTTACGTGACGGTGCTGCGACTATTACCATGGTTAGCACAGAGTTATTAATTGGTGGTGCTTTAACCAATTTGGCTCCTGCCTATGATCCACTAACCGGTATTGCAATCTGGAATTTTGATACAGGCACCGCCAACCAATACACCATACCGGCGGCTGACACCTTACGCATTGTCTACACCGTACAGGCCGATCCAGTTCTCGGCCCCGGCCTGCCTCTGACCAATGCGGCCATTGCCACGCTTTACTACTCCTTCGACGATGAGGCGATACCGGTCAATAGTATCGTCACTGACCACGAGGTTTACGGCCCATCCAATACGGCGCAGACAACCCTGACCACAGCGCCAGGTGCGCCGCTGAAGGTAAACCCAGCCGATACGACCGTTACCATTGGTCAGGAGTTTACCTACGCTATCACCGTGCCTGAGGCAGCGCAGCCTACCGCGTTGTATGATGTACGGGTCCTTGATGATCTGGGTGCTATTGCAGCGGATCTTACCTTTGTTGGTATCAGTAAAATCTCCCCCGCTGGTACGTGGGTGCCAACCAATAGCGGAACGGCGAGTAACCTGATTATTGAAGATACTACCAACGGTATCGATATCCCGGCCAATGAGCAGATCGTTATTGGAGTCACGGTTCGCCTTGACAAGAGTGCAATCAATATTGATGGTCTGCCGTTCAGTAATAGTGCGTCGTATACCTACAACCAGGTAGATGGTGATGACGTAACTCAGCTTGGCGGAGGCAGCAGTGTTACCACCGACATGACGGTGGTTGAGCCGGATTTGATCATTACCAAAGTCGGCACGCCTATTCCGGCAGGGCCAATTACCGGTGGCAGCATCATTGAATACGCAGTGACTATGGTTAATAGCGGCAACGACACTGCTTATGATGTCAATATAGTTGACACATTGCCGCCGGAACTGGCGCTGTATGGGACCTTCACCCCGACGGCAACCATTGACGGCATCCCTGTAGTCGGGTTCGTAACGGCACCAACTGACGCACCGGCAGGCCCGCTGCTCTGGGGTCAGGGCAATGGCGACGGCAATCTGGATATCCCCGCCGGCAGCACCCTGATACTCACCTATCAGGCCCAAGTACAGGTAAGCACCGTCGCCACCTTCGATAATACAGTCTGGGTAGACTGGACCTCTTTGGATGCGGCCAGCACCCATGAACGCACCGGCGCCGGATGTCCGACCATCACCGCACCCGATGATTATTGCGCCACGGCAACAAGCGCACCCTTTAGCATCATCGACAACAACAGCCTGAACAAGGCCGTGATCGCCGATAGCTATGTGGATGCGTTCAGCACAGCCCTAGATGCCACCGTTCGCATCGGCGATACCGCCACCTATCAACTGACCCTGAATCTGGGCGAAGG
>JBDLIE010000039.1:0-24362 GCA_039715015.1 Thermodesulfobacteriota bacterium | reverse complement strand
TCTCAACTACTTCTCCAAGTCATCGGAAGTGAAAAGAAGTTAAAGCGTAAGAAAGCACGCCCATATAACCAGACTGCCTTGAAAATTTACTTTTTGTCAAGAAGGCTAAATGCCGCCGTAAGAATGCACAAGAGCGCTTACGGATTACCCTATAAAAAAGCCAGGCAAGACACCCGTGATTCAATATTTTCGTCTTGATGAGTCAGGGAGAATCACACCGCCTGCCCGATCTAGTTTTTTTACAAGTCCAACCAGGTTCCATCGCCGGGAATTCACACCCTTCGACAAGCTCAGGGAGCGGATTATAAACTTTCTGGGAGTGTGCCCTGAGCTTGTCGAAGGGTGCCTGCTCTGGTAAAGAACATTTTCAAGTTTGCAATGAAAACCTAATTTGCTTGAGGTTGTATGAAAAAAATTGAATGTAGGCGGTGCGGGACATGCTGCGTCAAGGGTGGCCCGGTTTTACATAGTGATGACCTGCCTCTCATTAGAAATAAAACCATCAGACTAGATCAGCTGGTGGTGATACGAAAGGGAGAGCCTGCCTACAACCCGGCAACGGATGCGGTGGAACCTGCCTCTTGTGAGATGTTGAAATTACAAGGCAAGTCCGGCAGTTGGGAATGCCTCTTTTATGACGCCTCCCAGAAAAGCTGCACCATCCATGATAATCGCCCCCTGGAATGCCAACTCCTGCAATGCAGGGACACCTCAGCCATCCTGGCCGTGACAGGTAAGGATTGTTTGAGCCGCCAGGATATCATCCCCCCTGACGACCCGGCCCTTGCCTATTTACAGGCATTTGAGCAATGTTCGTGGGAGAAGGTTCACCTCCTGCTGGCTACCCTGAACACACAATCAATTCAGGAAACGGAAAAAATTCTCTGCACAGACCTTCTTTTGCGCCAACAGGCTGTTGACCGGCTGCAGATCACCCTGGCCCAGGAACTCTTCTATTTTGGCCGGCCTATGTTTCAAGCCTTCAGTCATCCAGGTGTGCAGCTCACCTTTGAAAAGGGCATGCCCAGGCTCCATCTCCTGTAATTTTTTTTAGTCAAACGCAACAAGGACCGGCCAGAGGGCCGATCCTTGTTGCTATAAAAAACACGTTTTTTCGGATTAGACCACAATGAAATGAAGCATTCAAAACAGGTCTTTCAATTCATCTCATATTTTCGGGTTGTGGCAGCATAGGCTGACTCTCCTCCTTGCTCCCTCTCCCATTTCCGCTACCATTAACAAGATCTGTCAGTGAGAGGGCCTGCTCATTGAGCTGATCGGCCTGGGCGCTTAACTCTTCAGAGGAAGAGGCCACCTCTTCCGAGCCAGCGGCATTTTGTTGAACAACGCTATCGACATCAACCACGGCCTGTCTAATCTGGTCGATAGTGGTGGCCTGCTCGCTACTGGAAACAGCAAGCTCACCTATTAACCCTTTAATTTTCATAGAAGATTCAGCCGCAGTTCCAAAAGATTTACTTGTTTCGCTGGCAAGATTGACACCCTCATCAATTTCTTTCACATTACCGGCAATAAGAACCGAAGTGCTTTTAGCCGCCTCTTCGGCTCGCATGGCAAGATTTCTCACCTCTTCGGCAACCACGGCAAAACCGGCTCCAGCCTCTCCGGCCCTGGCCGCTTCTACAGCAGCATTCAAGGCGAGAAGGTTGGTTTGAAAAGCAATCTCGTCAATAGTCCTTATAATCTGTTGGGTCTCAGCGCTGGCCTTGGCAATCTTTTCCATGGAAAGACCCAGCTCTTTCATTGTGCTTTCAGAAACAGAGATGACATTATTGGTCTCTTGCATCAGCTTGTCTGCCTCGTTAACCTGTTCGTTATCCTGGCGCAACATTGCCGTTACCTCTTCAAGGGAGGCTGAAATCTGTTCAAGGGCGGCTGCCTGTTGTGATGCGCCAGCGGCCAATGTTTCGCTGGTGGCAGCCGATTCACCAGAGGCTGATGTTACCTCGCGTGAACTGTCACGAAGTGAACCGGCAAGCATATTAAGCGGGTTGGCAATGTGGCGGCTCAAGACAACTCCAAAGGCTAAGGCCAGCGCCGTACCTACCACCGTGACAAGAATTATCATTAAGTTTGTTGAGCTTTGGGTGCTATCAGCAACTTCCATGGCCGAATTCATGCCCTTTGCTGCAAGCTCCTCCACCTCGTCAAGAAGGAGATCGCTCTCTTCGCTCAAGGTATCCACCAGCTCCATATGCTCTAAGGACTCAGCCTTCATTTCCATGGCTTTATCCTTTTGGTCAAACATCATCCCCGGACCAAGGACGGCATTGGCAAAATTCTCATGGTCACGCTTGGTTTTAGCGGGCAAGAGGGGCTCTATTTCACAAAATTCTTTTTTGTGGGTAACAAATAACGCCCTGAGCTCTTTACCTGTTTGCAGGCTATCTATGCCCATATACTCTTCAGCGATGGCTTTTTGTTTAAACAACAAGGTCTTGGCTTCCATGGCCGCATCAACTTTGGCATCAATTTTTTTAGTACGGGTAAGGGCCGCCTCATGATCAACAAGAAGCTGTTCCAGGCTATCCGCCTTACTATCAAAGGAGGTCATGTGGGTATCAGCCTCGTTGCCAGCAGCTATAAGCAGGCGATGATGCTCCATGAGTTTGCGAGCATTTTCTTGAAAACCGAGCATGCTTTGTCGGGACTTTTTAACCACTATTTTTTCTTCTTCAGCGCCGTTTTCTTCCAAAAAATCGGCATGTTTTTCATAACTGGCGATTGATTCGTTAAAGTCCTGCTCAATCTTGGCAAGTTCGACAGTGTCCTGGGTGAGAAGAAACTCTCCCATCAAATCCCGGCCTTCGATAAGGGCAATCATTGCCTCCATGGAAGAATCGGCAATGGGCACCTTTTCATCAAGGATGAAATCAGTGGCTTTGCCTGTTGCGGCCAATCCCCTGTACCCAATAAGACCAACAACGGCGACCAAGACGGCGAGAACACTGAAACTAACAATTAACTTGAATGCCACTGAAAACTTGTCCATGTCCCACTCCTTGCGTAGCCCTTTTTCCCAGACTGATATTACGGCGCTACCAGTCAGCAATGGCTGAAAATACACCTTCTGCCCCTATACTTTTCATAGAGTAATGGTACCTATATAAATTTCCTGAAATCAAGGTAATATTTTTGCCAACCTTTTAACTTTACGCACATCTGTACTCCTAACACCTAGCAGCCCCTAAAAACAGAAGTAGCAGTCCACTTTTATCTCCCCAAAAACATATCGCTTCTTGTACTGCGCGGAGATGGTGATCAATGATTGGCTGTGGTTCGAGAGTAAAAAAAAGAGGCGATCGCCGTGAGCGGCCACCTCTTTTTTAGTTTATATCACTTTGAATTATTTAAAAATCTTCAAAGTCATCATCGTCGAATGGGATTGTTTCCTCAGCGGTTTTTGCTTTTGGTTTCAGCTTGTGACTCTTAGGAATTTGCCTTTGAGCTGGCGGCGGCGGTAGAGCAGCTGTCTTTGCCTTTTTGCCAGGCGAGGAAGAAGCCTCCGGCCTTGAATGAGTTCTGGTCTGAATATCCCTCTTGCCGCCCTTGATTAGAGTAACAAGCTCATCAATATATTGCTCAAGATACTCGGCCTGAGCGCTGAGCTCTTCAGAGGCACTGGCAGCCTCTTCTGAATTTGCAGCGGTTTGCTGGGTGACCTGATCAATTTCCGTCATGGAAGTATTAACCTCAGCCAAGCCGGAATTCTGTTCGTCAGATGCTCCGGCAATCTCGTTAATCAGTGTACTCACCTGGGTTGCTCTCCCAGATACCTGAGCGAAATTATCGGTTGTCTGGCGCGCAAGATCCTCGCCCTCCTTGACCTTGACCACTGTCCCCTCAAGGAGGACAGCCGTATCTTTGGCAGCTTCGGCAGCCCGCATGGCAAGATTTCTCACCTCATCGGCCACCACAGCAAAACCTGCTCCAGCCTCACCGGCCCGGGCAGCTTCCACGGCAGCGTTCAAGGCAAGGAGATTTGTTTGAAAGGCTATCTCATCAATGGTTTTGACAATCTTAGAGGTTTCTTCGCTGGCCTTGGAGATTTCTTCCATGGCCTGGTTCTGGGCCTCCATGGAGTTGCTGGACTTCTCCACCACGCTATTAACTTCACGCATGAGAGAATTACATTCAAAGGCATTATCGGCATTACGCTTGGTCATGGAAGAGACCTCTTCAAGAGAGGCTGACGTCTCTTCCAGAGAAGCCGCGGCGCGGGAGGAACCATCCGCCAGCTGCTGACTGGCTCCAGCCAATTGCCCGGAAGAGGATTTCACATGGACGGCAGTATCGCTAACTCCATCCACAACCTTCATCACTGGTTTGATAACAAAGAGGTTGAGGCTAGAATAAATAGCGCCGCACAGGGCCAGAACAATAAAACCCATTACAACGATAATTATCCAGCCTAGGCGCCAGACACCTGCCTTCAAATCGGCATTGGCCTGCACCACCAGCTGATTGATTCGCCCAGTAAGCTCGTTTACAGCCGTAGTTACTGAATCAAATTTTAGGCTCACCTCAACGGTACCGATAATCTCATCATCACTGATAAGATCCTTTTTGATACTCTTATCTCCCGGCTGACCGCTTTTTGACTCGGATAGAATATTGCCGTCTATGCCGGCAAATATAACTTTGACGACATCGGCATCTTGCAGGGTTGCCTCGCCAAGGGCCAGTAACCCGTCAAAGTCATAACCCACTACCAGGGCAGCACCAGTCTGAGACAAAAGGGAGGCCACAGACTCCCCCTTTCTGGTTAAGCTGTCGGCCAGCAGGGTTTCCTGCTGCTGCTGCTCGGACTTCAGAGTGTTAATAAAACTGTCGGATTGTTGGAGCTGGGCCTTATAGGCGTTTGAAATTACTATCACCGCCAACACAATCAGCAGGACCTGAGTCACCCCTGACACAGCCAAAATAAACTTAAAGGCTATACCTTTTGTATTAAACATCACGTCCCCTTTTTAATTGGCAAAAGCTCCATACCTGATGGCTTTCAGACAGTCACGCACTGGACCATAATCAGCTGCAGGGGACCAGCCGACAATCTTGGCGTTTTTGGCAGCCTGGTCACCGCTGGCAAGTGCCTGAAGGGCGGCGCCGACCTTCTTTGCTTTGCCGGAATCAACATGTTTCAGAGCAGCCATGGGCCATTCCGGATAGAGACGGGTGGAACGAACAAAGGGGAAATCATCCTTTACCGGGTTAATAATCCGAAAATCGTCCATGTTGATTTTGCCCTCACCAGCCATACGCTCCATGGTGTCGGTACGAACGGTACCGGCATCCATCACACCATTTTTTACCGCGAGGACAACATTGTCATGCTTTTTCCCCTCGGCAAAGGCGGCAAAATCTTTCTTGGGATCAATACCGTTGTCAAGGAAGAGACGCCAGGCCATTTGGGCACCGCCAAAGGATGAATACTTAACGCACATAAACTTCTTACCCTTAATGTCCGCAAGAGTCTGGATAGGGCTGTCGTTACGGACCAAGACCACACCGCCGAATTGCTTCAAGGCCTTTCCGTCTCGTGAGTTAATCAGGGTGGCCACAGCCTGTACTCCATACATTTTCTCCATCTCAACGTAAAAAGCGGAGTTGGCCAGCAGGAAATCTAACTTGCCGCTTTTAACCATGGGTTCAATGGCGGTGAATTTCAAAGGAATGACCACCACCGGCTCGCCAAGTTCAGCGCTCAAGTAATCACCGGTGGCCTTCCATTTAGCCATGGCCTTTGTGGCACCACGTTTGGCAAGAACACCAATCTTGATCTCGGCCTGGGCAGCGCCGGCAAAAACGACCAACAGAATTAACCCGAGTAATACGGCTCCTAATTTTTTCATTCCCACTCCTCACACTTTTGTTTTTTAGACCACTTCACCATCATGGGCTTGTGGCTGAGTAGTTTAAAAACTTACATAGATATTGCGGCAAATCCTATTTTCTTAAGACGCACCTTAAAGCCTATAATTTGCCACAATAATGGTCAAAATATTAGTTCCACCAAGGTGAATGGGGTACTGGGCTGGATCAGCTAAAAAATTTACTTCTAATCGAATTTATTATGTTTTTTATAAAAAGTTTTAAATCTCCCCCCGGAGAAATATTTTCCTGAGAAGGTTAAAAAATAGCCATAGATATACCAGCGCCATGTCAGGCAATGACAAATCGCCAGAAAAGCTCTTAGTACAGAGGAGGGGGGCTATTCAAGGAACAAATTGGGCAAAAAAACCACTCCCACATTGCGGCTTTATATGGCTAGGAAAAGCCGCCAGAAACTGCTACCCCCTGCCCTTTCGTTCAATTGATTTTTTTTGAGACATCAACTCATTACATTACTTTGCCACACCATGCGCAACAGTCAAGATGGTGCACCAATGACAATCTTTGTTGGAGCAACCAGCCCTTACTGCGCATAACAAACAAGAGGCGGCCGCTGTAAACGGTCGCCTCTTGTCAGGGAATAATATCTCCAGTTTGCATATCACCTTAAAAGGCTGGTAAGATTTACAATCAATTGCTTTTCGCAGCCAACTCCTTTCAAAGGAGTGCTGCGGCAGAAAGCCTTTGTAAACCAACCCATACTCTTAGCTAAAGGTACCTGTCATGCCGAAAATCTATCCCTATTATCTGGCAAACAAGGCGGTCTTTGCCAATGAAGACCTGGAAGTTACCGATAAATTCAGCGGCGAGGTGGTCTATAAGGTGGCCATGGCCGATGAGGATGCCATTGATCAGGCCATTGCCAAGGCTGTGGAGGCGGAGAAGGCCATGGCTGCCATGCCCTCCTGGCGACGCCAGGAGATCCTGACCCATTGCGTGCAACGATTTGAGGAGCGGGCCGAGGAACTGGCCCAGGCCTTATGCGTTGAAGCAGGCAAACCGATTAACGACAGCCGTGGCGAGGTCACCCGCCTGATTGAGACCTTTAAAATCGCCGCTGAAGAGGCGGTCCGATTCGGCGGCGAATATATGCCCTTGGACCGCAGCCCCCGCACCACGGGTTATACGTCCACCACCAAACGGGTGCCGGTGGGGGCCTGCTCGTTTATCTCGCCCTTCAACTTCCCCCTCAATCTGGCAGCCCACAAGGTGGCCCCTGCCATTGCTGCCGGCTGCCCCTTTGTCTTAAAACCAGCCAGCCTTACCCCCATTGGCGCTTTGATCATCGGCGAGGCCCTGGCCGAATGCGACCTGCCGGAAGGGGCCTTTTCCATCCTGCCCTGCCGGCGCGACGGGGCCCGTCTTTTCACCGAGGATGATCGTCTCAAGCTCCTCTCCTTCACCGGATCGCCCCAGGTGGGCTGGGCCCTTAAGGCCAAGGCAGGCAAGAAAAAGGTGGTGCTTGAGCTGGGCGGCAATGCCGCCTGTCTGGTGGACGAAGATACTGACATCGACGATGCCGTTAAACGCATTATCATTGGGGCTTTCTACCAATCGGGCCAGAGTTGTATCGGCGTGCAGCGCCTGTTGGTCCACGAAAAAATCTACGATGTCTTTCGTGATAAACTGGTCAGCGCCACCCAAAAGCTGCAGATGGGTGACCCCAGAGAGGAAAAGACCTTTATCGGCCCGATGATTTCTGAAAAAGAGGCCATTCGCCTGGAAAAATGGATCACCTCCGCCCTTGATAAGGGCGGCACCCTGCTTTGTGGCGGCAAACGAGATGGAGCGCTCCTTGAGGCAACGCTCCTTGAAAACGTGGCAAAGGATGAAAATATCTGCCGCCTTGAGGCCTTTGGTCCCGTGGCAGTCCTGGCACCATTTAGCGATTACAAAGAGGCCCTGGCTGAGATCAACAACAGCATCTTTGGCCTTCAGGCCGGTATCTTCACCCGCGACCTCTATAAGGCCCAGCTGGCATGGGACAGCCTCGATGTCGGCGGCGTGGTCATAGGCGACATTCCTTCCTGGCGGGCGGACCAGATGCCCTACGGCGGCGTTAAGGATTCCGGTTTAGGCCGCGAAGGAATCCGCTACGCCATGGAAGACATGAGCGAAATCAGATTACTGGTGGTTCGTAATCTGCCGGTAAAATAATTCACATCATAAAATGATACTCCCTTTTTCGTAGGAGCCTGCCCCTGCGGGCGATTGGCGTTATTTCCCATAGGTAAATCTAATCGCCCGCAGGGGCAGGCTCCTACAGGGCATTAACCATTACATTTCTTCCCCAACAAGGTCTGAACAGAGGGAATTGAGCGCCCTTCGCCAGACTCAGGAACCATCTCTGCACCTGTCGGAGGGCTGTAATACCCCTTTCTATCTTGACCTAAGAGCCAGAAACCACTACATATCAGACAGAAACAAGCTCCATCATCTTTTGAGTATAGGAGTGAGTTCGTTCCTCCCTTTCATTTATTGGTAAAGAAAACTAAGCCATGACAACAATCGGTATCATTGGCCCCCAGGCTTCCAACACCTGGCAGGCGGCCAACAACTATAGACCGGGGGCGAAACTGATCAGCTTCCCCCATCATGCCGCGTTGGCCCGTGCCTTTGCCGACGAGCAGGTGGAGATGATGATCCTGCCGATCTACAACACCCGGATGGGCGGGGTCCTGAAATCCTTCCAGGTCATGGACAAGATGAAAAACGGCCACTGGGTCGATAACATCGTCCAACCTATTCATCTCTCCCTGGGCACCTTGGAGGGCAGCGACACCTTAAAAACCGTTCTCGGTACTGGCCAGGTCATGCACCAGTGCGAAGATTACCTCACCGACACCTACCCTGATATCTCGCTGCTCACCGTCACCAATCTCGAAGAATCCCTGGCCGACATCAAGGACAATAAGCGTCTTGATTGCGGGGTCATTGAGGCGGAAGAGCTTTTAAAAAAGCAGGGCCTTACCATCCGCGAACGGGAGATTGCCCCCCATAACAAGACCCGTTACGCCGTGATTGGCCGTACCTCCAGCACAATCACCGGATACGACGCCACCTCCATCCTCACCGTACCGCTGAAAGACCGGGTGGGTATGCTCTTTGACACCCTGGGCGCCTTTACCCAGCGCGGCATCAACATCCTGGATATGCGGGCTGAATCAGACGCCAAGACCCAGGAACTGCAGATATTTATCGAGGCTGAGGGCCATCACCAGGACCCGGTTCTTATCGAGGCCCTTACAAGTATTGAAAACGACGTCATCCAGGAAAGCGATTGTCTGAAAATCCTTGGCTCCTACCCCCGGGTGGATATGCGGATCAAACGGATCAAGACCTTCGGCTTTATCGGCACCGGCGATATGTCCACCTGGTTTGCCAAAAAACTGGAAAACGAGGGATACGAGACCATGCTCACCGGCCGCTCTTCGAGCATGCGCCCGGAAGAAATGATCCCTCAGGTTGATGTAGTAATGATCTGCGTGCCCATCAGCTTTACTTCGGCAACCATCGCCGAATACGGCAAACATCTCAAGGATGGCCAGGCCCTGATCCTGCTGGCCGGCGAGGCGGAAGACACCTTAAACACGGCCCTGGAACACACCAGCGACGGTGTGGAACTCATGCTGGTCCATAACCTGTGGGGGCCGGCTGCTCTCACCATGAAGGATAAAAACGCCTCGGTGGTGCGCACCCCTCGTTCCGGAGCCCTGTGCTCTGAGTTTGAGGCCTTTTTATACAAACATGGTGCAGCCATCTACCATGATTCGCCCCAGAAGCATGATCTGCTCATGGGTGTGGGCCAGAAGCTGCCCACCACTATTTCCATGGCCCTGGCCATGGCTTTGGCTGATAATGATATCCAGACAACAGATATCCCCAGCCATGCCACCTTGACCTCGCTCTACTCCATCCTGGCCATGGCCCGCGTCCATAACCAGAACCCACGGACCTACGCCGAAATCATGTCCACCAAGGGTGAGGGCAGGAAGATCGTCCGCAGCTTTGCCGCCAACGTTATAAAAATTATGGAAATGGCGGAAAGAGAAGAAATCGCCGCCCTCTGTGACCAGATCGAGGCGAGCAGTTCATACCTGAGCCAGGATTTTCTTGATGCCTCCATGAAGCAGTCTTTGGCTGTGGATAAGGTTTTAGGGAAGCTGGTAAAGTCCTAAACAAAGTAATAAGGAAAACATCTGTCGCCTATGGCACCTGACATCGATTTTGACGAGCGTTACAAGACGGGTAACACCCCCTGGGAAATCCATCGCTCCGACCAGAGCCTCATGGACTTTGTCCAAGAATATGGCCTTCCCCCCTGCCGCGCCATTGATATCGGTTGCGGCACCGGCAGTAACACTATCTGGTTGGCCCAGCAGAATTTTCAGGCCACAGGCTATGATCTTTCCCCCCTTGCCATCAAAGAAGCCCAGCAAAAAGCCGCTGCCGCCGGAGTGAGCTGCAGCTTTATCAACAAAGACTTCCTCATGGAGGATATTGCTGCTGCCTCCTTTGATTTTGCCTTTGACCGTGGCTGTTTCCACCATTTCCGTGAGCACGACAGGCGCCTGGCCTTTGCGAAAAAGATTGCCAGAATTCTCTGTGATGACGGCATATGGCTGTCACTCATCGGCAACAGAGATGAAACCAGGGAAGGGCCAGGACCGCCTAAGCTGTCGGCCAGTGAAATCAGCATGGCCACCGAGCCCTATTTCAAGATCGTCTCCCTCAAAGCCCACCATTTTGATTTTGAACATGAAGCTGTCCCAGCCATGAACTGGGTCTGCCAAATGAAAAAAAGAAACACCAAGTAAGAAATATGCCCGTATCTCTCGTCTACCTTGCCCCCCCTGCCCTGGGCGCCTTTATTGGCTACATGACCAACTATGTCGCCATCAAGATGCTTTTCCGCCCCCTTAGACCCTGGAAATTCCTGGGGATCAGGGTGCCGATGACTCCTGGCGTTATCCCTTCAAAACGCCATGATCTGGCCCGCAATATTGGTGACATGGTGGGTTCTCATCTGCTCACCTCCGGCGATATCGGCAATGCCATTGAAAGTGAGAAATTCCAAAAAGAGCTGGCCGATCTCATTGATAGCCGTTTGGAGGATCTTCTCCAAAAGGACCTGGGCCCCATCACGGCCATTATTCCACAGCGCTTTTCCTCTTATTTTCTGGCCACGGTCAAGGTTCTGCGCTGGCGTTTTATCGACCAGCTCCACCAATATCTGGAAAGCGACGAGTTTACCGAGGTAATATCCGCCACCCTCCGCGACAGAGTGGACGAGTTTCTTAAATCCACCTTTCAGGAGGCCTTTCCTGACAGCAACCGGGAACATTTCTACTCCTTTCTGGAGCAGACAGCCGCCACCCTCCTTAGCCATCCCCGCCTCGAAGAATGGCTGCGGGGTCTTATCAGCGGGAAAATTGATGATTTTATCAAGGCCGGCAAATCCCCTGCCGACCTTATCCCTGACGACGTCATCAATTATGTCTGTGAGCGCCTCCAGCAGGAGGCCCCTGCCATCCTCGGCAAGCTAGCCGGGGTTGTCCAAGAACCGGAAATGCAGCAGCGTATCGCCTCTTCCATCTGCGCTGCAATCGGCAACTTCACCGCCTCTCTGGGTCCTCTGGCTGCCATGGTAAGCGGTTTTTTAAGCCCGGAGTTGATCGAGGAAAAGGTCAGCAGTTTTCTCACCGAGAAGGGTGATGAAATCGGGGAGTGGCTGGCCAATGACACCATTCAAGAGAAAGTGGCGACAATTTTAACCGATAAGGTGCGGGAATTTCTTGCCACTCCCTTCTCTCAATTCCTGGACGGGATCAGCAATGACAAAAAAGAGCAATTATTAGAAGATATTCTCACCCAGATAGCAGCGCTTCTCCACCACCCAAAGACAGCCGAAAGCCTGACAGCCCTTCTTAAAGAGGCCCTGGCCAGCCAGGATCAACGAACCATTGAAGAGATAGCTGGCGAGATTTTCGGTCCCCAGGGCCTGGACTCCAGTAAAAAATGGCTGGCTGACAAGATTATCAGCACCATGCGCTCAGCCCGAGTGAAAAAACTGATCGACACCCTGATCATTGAACACATCGAGAAAAAACTGCTGGGCCACCCCATCGGCAGGCTGACCGACATCCTCTCCCCCGAGGTCCAGGTAAGCATGGGAGACTACGCCCGTGACCAGATCAGCGACCTGCTCATCCGCGAGGTCCCCGATCTGGTGGATCTCCTTAACATCAAGGAACTTGTCACCCGCAAGGTAGACGGCCTTGACCTTCTGCGCCTGGAAGGCCTGCTCATGTCGATCATGGAGGAGCAGTTCAAATACATCAACCTCTTCGGTGCCCTCCTCGGCTTTCTGATCGGTCTCCTCAATCTGCTGGTCATTCAGCTCTAGTTAAAGGGTTGGTTTTTTGTATTTGCGACATTAGAGTTCAGCCTGCCTCATGCAGCAAAACTTAGCCCCTTTGTTTGCCCTTCTCGCAATGGGGCTTTGCGCGAAGTGCTGAGTTGTTTGAGCTTGCCTTGCTGCCCAGTTGTTAGTTTTAATCTTGCCCGTTTGGCTTTGCGAGCCATGCCCCCTGCTGTTTTCCCCAAGCACGGTGCAAACCTTAAACATTTATAAATGTTTTACTAAAAGCAACTACTAATCAACCAGGGATTCACCGCTTGGAACTGTCCAGGGAATGTTTCCCCGCAGATCAATACTGGCCGGATCGGTCAAGGCCCGAAGAAACTCCATGAGGTCGGCAACCTGCCCATTCCTGAGCTTCACCGGAATGCGCTCGTTGGCTGCAGCAATTTCTGCCACAATCTCGGGGTTGTTCATCACCTCAAAATCCAGCTCGTTTAACGTCCCGGCCGGAGTCAACACCGCCGACCACTGACCGGCTAAATCCGTATTGCCGGACAAATCTATCTGCACACTCCTGCTCGAACTGCTCATTATTATCAGCCATGAGTTGAAACAAAGGCGAGGCCTTGGCTTAGTGTGCCGCGACCTGCCACAGCCGCATGATCTAGCTTGTTATCGATAGCATCATGGCCCATGACTTTTCGTAAAAAAAATACCCGCAATGGGCAAATGCCTATTGCGGGTATTTTCTTCTTGAGACAATGTCCCAAAAAAAGAAGCCGTGGTTGATTACTTCTTTAGAAGGCCATTACGTCAAAGGCCTTTCATTATTTATATTTACAAAGGAAAGTATCGTTATACCTGTCATAATAACAGTTCGTTCCCTTACCCTTTTCATGGCCCTCGGGAAACTTTTTCCTATGCTCTTCTCCTGTCATCTTGACCCCGTGTTCCTCACTGCTCTCCATCATACCACAACCGGTTGTGGTGAGCGCCATAGCACTGAGCAATAAGGCAGCGACTCCAAAACGTTTTATAGTCATTGTTCGTCTCCTTTGCGTTAATAAGTTGAAATGCTGAAGAGGGGTGCAACCCCACCAAGGCTACTATTCTGTTAGGTTATCACAACGGGACTTGTCTAAACAAGTTGATTTTATGGCTACCCTAAATTTGCGCACTTTTAAGCAGAGGAAAGTATTGGGATTTATGTAGGCAGCCAGATCAGCAATTTATGCACCTTCGCCGCCCATGGGTGTCAATTTGCCAGGGCGATTAAAAATAGGCACTTATGACACAATGCAAAATTATTGCTGACCTATATTTTGCGCAACACCGATCCTTTACGGACAGTATGATTTTTTTTGAGAAATGCGATTGATAATACCTCTTGCCCGAGAGGGGATAGGCTCTACAACATGTGAAGAGAATAAGCGAAAAAGGCCAATCAACCTTTATCAACGCTATACATTTTAGCCGAACAGTTAAAGTCGATTTGGAGAGCGCCCACGATCTGGACAGCATGTCATCGCTGGAGAACATGGCTGCGGCAAGCCGAGTAAAGTAATCCGCCCCACTCATGCTTTTTGCCAAACGTCTTAAGCCTTATCTCAGAGGAATCCTGGCAGCTGCAAAATCGACTACACACCAGTTGCATTGAAGGAACCAACAACAAGATCAAGGTTATTAAAAGAATGGCATACGGATACCGAGACGAAGACTACTTTTTCCTAAAGATCAAAGCCGCTTTCCACGGTCATCCGTGCTGACCCCCAAAAAAGGGGCCTGATCTGAGGTCTCGCTCCTCATTGTTGCAACGTTATATACACTTTTGATCTCTCATTTCTTTTGACATTGTAGCTCCCCTTAACGCGCCACCTGCCCGGCGCTACCTGCCGGTAACGCCGCCATCATTCCGCGATACCTGCCGGTAACAAAAAGAATTAAGCTTACTGCTTTAATTATTTGAATTTACGCAAGAAAAAACAATGGCATGTGGTTTGCTATATCGATCTGTATTAAAAATTGTATCCAAATTTCTACTATGATAGGCTTTAAAAATAGCAACTCAGTCTCGATTACCTTTAGAGAGAGACAATATAAATCCATGGAGGTTTTATGCCGATTTTGAGTTTTTTGGTACTACCCCAGACAGGGGCAAAGGAACAATTATGTGCTGATCTTTCTGCTATGGAGTACTGCGAGGTCGTTCCAGCCGAAAATAAAGAGGTTGTTGTTCTCGTGACAGATACCCCTGATGAAACAGCAGAAAAAAAGCTTCACCAAAGACTGAAAAAATTATCATCGTTGCAATCGATAAGCATGACCTTTGGTCATAATGCTGAACAGTAAAAAAAAGAGTCCGCCAGCTCTTCACTTAGACGTATTCACAGTGGCTTACAGAGCCAGACCTAACGATCCCTCTCTGTTGTCGCTCATCCCACCACGTACATCTCTGCGCCGCTGGCAACTCTTATCAAGTGCTGAGTTTTGTCAAGTTTAAAGGCTACCTTGATACCCTCAAAGCCCTTGGTGAAACTGTTACCAAATCAATTGGGAGAAAAAGAGGAAAACATGAAGCTAAAAAGAAGAACATTCATTAAGTCTGCCGCTGTAAGCAGCGCCATTGCCGCTGCAGGGTCACTCTTTCCCGGTATCAGCTTTGCCGATTGGAAGAAAATAAAAGGTGCATATGGCATTACCTGGAAAAAAGCCCCTTGCCGTTTCTGTGGAACCGGCTGTGGTGTCCTGGTTGGTGTTTTGGGAAACAAGGCCGTGGCTGTTAAGGGTGATCCTAATTGTAGTGTCAATAAGGGTTTATGCTGTGTAAAAGGTTTCCATTCCGTCCAGGCCCTTTACGGTAAAGACCGCATCACCAAGGCCAAAATTCGCAAGGGCAAAAAGATGGTCGAGGTACCCATCAAGGAGGCCCTGGATGTCATCGCTGCCAAGATGAAGGAGACCATCAAAAAACATGGCAAGGACTCAGTTGCCATGTACGGCTCCGGTCAGTGGACCATTCCAGATGGTTATGTTGCCTCCAAACTGTTTAAGGGCTGCCTTGGCACCAATAATGTTGAGGCCAATGCAAGGCTCTGTATGGCCAGTGCGGTAACTGGTTTCATGACCAGTTTTGGTATCGACGAACCCATGGGCTGCTATGAGGATATCGAGCATGCCGATGTTTTTGTAACCTGGGGTAACAATATGGCGGAAATGCATCCCGTTCTTTTTTCACGGATGCTGGCCAGCCGTAAACGAAAGAAAGATGTTACCATTATCGACTTTGCCACCCGGAGCACCAGAACAAGCCAGGCCGCCGATAAGTCGATTCTCTTTAAACCCAGTACCGATCTAGCGATTGCCAACGCTATCTGTTACGAAATCATTCGCAACGACTGGGTCAACTGGGACTTTGTCAAAAAACACACCACCTTTCACAAGGGAAAAACCAATATCGGCTATGGCACCGAAGATCATTTCAAGTTCAAGGATAAGGCCGAGGATATCTCCTTTAAGCAGTACAAGGCCTTTTTGAAAGACTACACCCCGGAAAAGGTAGAAAGAATCTCCGGCGTTTCCGCCAAAGACATCAAATACATGGCATCTCTGTATGGTGATCCCACCAAGAAGGTCACCTCGTTTTGGTGTATGGGGATGAATCAGCATGTGCGCGGCACCTGGATCAACAATCTCGTCTACAACATCCATCTCCTCACCGGCAAGATCTCCACACCCGGCAACAGCCCCTTCTCCCTTACCGGTCAACCAAGCGCCTGCGGCACAGTGCGTGAGGTAGGTACCTTGACCCATAAACTGCCCTACGGCGTAGTCATGAAGAAGGCAGCCCGCGACAAGGCAGAGAAGATTTGGGACTTACCTACCGGTTCCATTGATCCCAAACCCACCTACCACACGGTGGAGATGTTTCGCGCCCTGGACCGTGGTGATATCAAGTTCATGTGGATCCAGGTGACCAACCCGATGATCACCATGCCCAATCTGAACCGCTACCGGGATGGGGCCTTAAAAGATGACCGTTTTGTTGTTGTTTCCGATGTCTACCCGACCCCGACCACTGATGTTGCCGATGTTATTCTGCCGGCATCCATGTGGGTTGAGCAGGAGGGCATGTATGGCAACTCCGAACGCCGGACCCAGCATTTTGACGAGATCGTCCCGGGCCCCGGCGACACAATGTCCGACACCTGGCAGATTATCGAGGTTGCCAGAAGGCTCGGATTTAAGAAGCAGTTCCCCTGGGGAAAAGATGAGTATATTGGTAAAATTTGGGAAGAATACCGACGCTTCCATGACAATCCCAAGCATAATATGGCGTCCTACGAGGTGCTGAAGGCCCGCTCCGGCGTACAATGGCCCTTTGTTGACGGCAAGGAGACCCGCTGGCGCTTCAATAGCAAGCATGACCCGGCCTGTAAGAAAGGCACGGATTTTGATTTCTACGGCAAAAAAGACGGTAAGGCCTGGATCTGGGCCCGGCCCTACGAACCGGCTGCCGAGTCCCCGGATCAGGAGTACAACTTCTGGCTCAACACCGGCCGGGTTATCGAGCATTGGCATACCGGTTCCATGACCCGCCGGGTTCCTGTGCTCCATAATGCCGTGCCTGAATCTTATGTGGAATTAAACCCTGAGGATGCCGCCGATCTCGGCATCGTAAACGGTGAAAAGGTGAAAATCATCTCCAGGCGGGGCTCGGTGACCATGAAGGCCTCCATCAATGGCCGGGGCGTACCGACGCGCGGTCAGGTTTTTGTGCCGTTTTTTGATGAGTCGTACAAGATCAACGAGGTTACCCTGGATGCTTTTTGCCCCATCTCAAAGCAGCCTGATTATAAAAAATGTGCCGTTCGGCTGGAGAAAGCGTAATGAAAAAAGCAGATACCTTATACGGCAAAGTTGTAGGAAGTTTTGCCGCTATCTGCTTATCAGGAGCCTTTATGGCGCTGCCTATAAATGCAGCGCCTGACATCCCCCAGGGCTTTGATGCAGACGGCGAGAAGATTTTTAACAGGTTCAATGACACCCCCCTGGCAGTCATGACAGGCACGGACGGCAGACGAACCTTAAATGAATACTACGAATTGCGGCAATATCCCGGTTCTCCGCCTCGAGTACCCCACGCTGTCACGAACTCTTTTTCAGGAGATACCCAGAATTGTTTATCCTGCCATGGCAAGGGCGGTTACGATGTCAACCTGGATGCCTATGCTCCGGTTACACCGCACCCTGAATATGAAAGTTGTTTTCAATGCCATGTACCACAGCGGGTAAAAGAGCTTTTTGTGGAAACCGACTGGCAATCAATAAATCCGCCGCCCCTGGGCAGGTCGGAAATGGGTGGCTCACCGCCGCCAATTCCTCACAGTCTGCAACTGCGGGAAGATTGCATTGCCTGTCATGCAGGGCCCGCAGCCGTGGCCGAGATTCGGGTGGAGCATGCATCTCGCGGTAATTGCCGTCAATGTCATGTCCCTATGATCTCCACCGAGTCCCAGAAAGAATTTACCCGAAATTAATTATCAGGAAGATAGAACAGCTATGAAAAAACTATTTTTTTGTTCTAGCCTGCCTTTTTTTGTGCTGGGAACAGTGCTCCTCTCAGGGCAGTCCGCCATGGCTTCCGGCGGTTCGTTTATGGATCGCATTCATGCCGCAGATGAGCCGTTTGACAATACGGCAATTGAAACAGCTTATCAATTGCCTGTTAAGACGGTATTGGCAAAAGAATCCTATCAGGGCGGCACTTTCAAAGTCCTTGCCCGCAAGGATTCCATCAGCCGTTATCGGTGCAGTGTCTGCCATACTGACAAGAAGGTAGGCGTTAGAGACGGCGCTCTCTTTACCCATAGTGATATCGAAGTTAACCATGGCAGAGGGGATGATAAGCTGGCGTGTATTGAATGTCATGACGAAAAAAATCGCGACTTGCTGTCTGATGCCCAGGGGAAGAAGATAGATTTTGATCACAGTTACCAACTCTGTGGTCAGTGTCATTTTCGCCAAAAGCGAGACTGGCTGGGGGGAGCCCACGGAAAACGCGAGACATTCTGGGCTGGAGAACGGGTGGTGCTGAATTGTACCAGTTGTCATAGCCCACACTCCCCAGCTTTTAAGACAAAAATGCCGGTGACTTATTCTCTTCCGTTGGAAGAATAGAGGGTGCAATGGATTTCAGAAAGAAAAAAGAAACTCAGATGAAAACAAAAGAACCGCATAAAAATACCAGCACGCGCAGGTCCTTTTTAAAAGGATTATCCATTGCGGCAGCCGCAGGCTCTGCCGGACTTGTTACCGGTGGCTGCGTCCCCCTTGAAAAAACCGAAGAGATGGGACTGAAGTGGGAAGAGTATTTTAAGAAAAACTATCGCTTGATGACCCAGGAAGAAAAAGATGAGACCGTAGCCCGCCTTGAAAGACTTGCTAAGCTCAAGGATGATGCGGATATTCAAATGTCCAACCAGGAGCCCCTTGACCAGGTGCTTTATGGCTATGCCTTTAACATCTCCCGCTGCAAGGGCTATATGGACTGTGTTGAAGCCTGCGTGCAAGAAAATAACCTTGATCGCAAGTCCAAAACTCAATACATCCGCCTTTTTGAAATGGATCCCGGTCAACTTGACCCAACAAGCGGCGAGGGCAAATACCACCATGAGGTGCCGGTGGACCATAAGTTTTATATGGGCGTCCAATGTTACCATTGTGAAAACGCCCCATGCATCAAGGCCTGCCCGACCAAAGCCACCTGGCGTGAGCCGGACGGTATAGTTGTCGTGGATTACGACTGGTGTATCGGTTGCCGTTATTGCCTGGCGGCCTGTCCATATTGGGGACGCCGTTTCAACTGGGGTGATCCTGAAGTGCCCAAGGAAGAGATGAACAGAAAGCAGCATTATCTTGGCAACCGCATGCGGATGAAGGGTGTCATGGAAAAATGCACATTTTGCGTGCAGAGAACCAGACAGGGCAAGCTGCCAGCCTGTGCCGATGCCTGTCCAACTGGTTCAAGGGTTTTCGGCAACCTCCTCGACCCGGATAGTGAGATCCGTTTTGTCCTTAAACACAAAAAGGTTTTCCGGTTTAAAGAGGAATTGGGGACTGATCCAAAATTCTGGTATTTTATCGATTGATAGCAACGGGTGAAAACAGATTATGGCTGTATTGAGAAACCCTAAGGAAGAAATAATGACAACGAACCCTCAAAATGGAAGTGTTGCCTTCATCTCGGACTGCATGCGCTGGTCACTGACGGGAGGAAGAGGATTCAAGCTGTACCTTATCTCCCTGCTGGTTGTGATGGCTGCAGGACTCTTTTCCTATGCAACACAGTTTTCGGAAGGCCTCATCACCACCGGCATGTCTGATATTGTCAGCTGGGGATTGTATATCTCCAACTTTACTTTTTTCGTCGGAGTTGCAGCTGCAGCAGTCATGCTGATTCTGCCCGCCTATATATTAAAAGATAAAGATTTGCATGAGGTCGTTATCATAGGCGAATGTGTGGCTGTCGGCGCCCTGGTTATGTGCCTGATGTTTATCACTGTGGATATGGGCGCCCCCCACAAGGTGTGGCATATGATTCCGGGCATAGGCCTGTTTAACTGGCCTTCATCTATTCTTACCTGGGATGTGCTCGTTTTAAATGGCTATCTGGCCTTAAACAGCCTGGTGCCGCTCTACATTCTCTACTGCAACTATCACAACAGAAAACCGGTGGGCTGGAAGTATAAACCCTTTGTTTTCCTGTCCATCTTTTGGGCTGTTTCCATCCATATGACCACGGCATTTCTCTACGAGGGCCTGCCTGCCAGGCCTTTCTGGAACAACCCCTTGCTTGGGCCGCGATTCCTGGCTTCAGCGTTTGCGGCGGGACCGGCTGTCATTATGATGGTGCTCATTGCCATCAAACAGAAGACCAAGTACCCGGTTGATACGAAGATTTTCTTTAAATTAAAACGAATCATCGTTGTTTCCGCGGTAATCAATCTGCTGATGTTGTTTTCTGAGGTTTTTAAAGAATTCTACAACTTTACCCATCATAGTCTCTCCGCCCAATACCTCTTTTTTGGCCTTGATGGCCATAATTCCCTGGTGCCATGGATATGGACTGCCATCACCCTTAATATCCTGGGCACCCTGCTCTTTGCCTTTGATCCAACGAAATGCAACCCCAGGTACCTTATGGTAGCAGCAATAAGCCTGTTCACTGGTATCTGGATAGAAAAAGGCTTTGGCCTCATTATTCCAGGCTTTGTACCATCGCCCATGGGTGAGGTGGTTGATTACACCCCGACCTTAAATGAGATCCTTATTACAACCGGGGTGCTGGCAACCGGGGTATTGGTGGTGACCTTGCTCATACGGCCAGCTCTTGCCATCCTGCTCAAATTTAAAGAGGCGAATGCCTGAGTTACTTCAAGATTGCTCTTATCGAAGCAATCTTGATAAAAAAACACTCTTAAAAAGGTGGTCAGCCAGCCTTTCAAGTTGGGTTGTGAAGTGTCGATACTGCCGATGCCGGTCTTTGGCGTCGGCAGTATTCTAGCAACCATGACAAGTAAACAGCAATCATATCCCTTTCCCAAAATGGGCCCTCAGAACTAACAATATCGGCTCCGCAAAACAGGTCATTTTGTATTTTTATGGCCTCTATCGGCAGCACTGCAACACCCCCCTCTCTATCAGAGGGTGACTATAAGATTTATCTGTCACTCCCTCTCTTAAAGCACCTCCATTAGAGCCAACTTTGAGCTTATCTCACACAGAATAAAATGAGCGCGCTCATTTTATTCTTGACAGGCCCCCTTTCTGCGCTTAACAATATGAGCATGATCATATTAATTGGAAGACACCATGCGAATCACTCAAAAAGCTAAAGAAAAAACAGCAAAAAACATCCTGCGGGCAGCGGAACAGCTGTTTACCGATGTGGGGTATAAAGATACCACCACCCGCCAGATCGCCCAAAAGGCAGGCATCGCCACTGGAACCCTGTTCAACTATTTCCCCTCCAAAGAAGCCCTTGCCATGTCCCTTCTGGCCGAAGAGATCCAGCAAGGCCGAGGTGATTATTTAAAACGCCGCAGCGGTGATGAGGACTTTGGCGAAGATCTCTTTCTCTTGATCAGCTCTGAGCTCAGGCGCCTCAAGCCCTACAGAAATTTTGTCGGCCCGGTCCTGGAGAGCACCATGAGCCTGTTTTCAAAAGAGTCCTCCTGCCCTGCCGGTGAAAGCACCAGGTCCGAACATCTGCAGATGGTACGGGACATTATCCATGCCCACGGCTTCAGCAAGATTCCCGACTATATCTCAACCACCCTTTACTGGTCTCTATATCTTGGCATTCTCGCCTTCTGGAGTACCGATGAATCTCGCAATCAGGAAGAGACCCTCGCATTAATGGATTACTCCATCAATGTTTTCACCCAAACCATATCCAACTCAGCATTATAAGAGGTGAACATCATGAGCAACCAGACACAACAGAACCAAAACGCGCTGCAGTTAAAAAAAGTCATGCAGGCAATCCCGAAAGAAATCAACGAGGAGGCGCCGACTAAAGATCCGCTGGGAGACTTGATCTCGCAGATCAGCACCCGCAAGGTCCCGGTCAATTCCCTGACCAGGCTCTGGGCCCTGGGCAGCATGCAGGCCAAGATCGCCGTCGGATATCTGGCGTATGCCATGCGAAGCATCTTCAGCAACAAGAACGAACAGGAACGGATATTGAACGAAACCCATCTCGCCGCTGCCCTGAAGCTTCTCGGCACCATGGGATATCTGCGGGGAGCAGTAATGAAGATCGGTCAACTTCTCGGCAACCTGCCCCATATCGTCCCCGAAGAAGTTGCCGAGACCATGGAACGTCTGCAGTTCGAGGCCCCGCCAATGCATTACTCCCTCATCAGGGAGGTGTTTCTCGATGAATTCGGCGCCGAGCCCTCGGAGCTCTTCGCAACCTTTGACAAAAAAGCTTTTGCCGCCGCCTCCCTGGGCCAGGTCCATCGCGCCACCCTTAAAAGCGGAGAGGAAGTGGCGGTGAAGATCCAATATCCCAATATGGCAGCGACCATCCGTTCGGACATGGCCAATCTGAGAAAAACTCTCATGCCCATGAAGCTGAAACAGGAAGGGCGCTACATCTTTGATCATCTTGATGATGCCGAAATCATGTTGCACCATGAAACCGACTATACCAGGGAAGCCGCCTTCATGGCGCAGGTCAAAGAACTCTTTGGCCCGGAAGACCTGGTAGTCGTGCCCAAGGTATGGGAGGACTATTCCAACCAGCGCATCCTCACCACCGATTATCTGAAGGGTAAACACCTGCGTGACTACCTGCCCACCAATCCTGACCAGGAACACCGCGATCATTTCGGTACTCTGATCTCACGGGCCGTCTTCAGGATCTATGGGGCAGCAAAAACCATCTATGCCGATCCCCATCCCGGCAACTTTCTTTTTCTTGATGACGATCGCTTGGGATTGATCGACTTTGGCTGTTACCGCACCCTTTCAGAGGAAGAGTGGGAGGTGCAGATAGGGGCTGAAAAAGCCCTGATGGAGGGAGACGCCAAGGGCCTGGACAAAGCAATTGCCGCGAGCTGCCTGTTTGCCAGTGTTGAAGAGATGGAACCCGAACGACTTGACTACCTCAGGCGCCTCAGCTTCTGGCAGGCCGAACCGATGCAGACGCAAGGCCCTTTTGCCTTTGGAGATAAAGATTTCTTTCAGCGCGGCATTGATATCTATTCAGAGTCTGTCAAGCGTGGCTATAATCGGCATAACTCCCTCTATAACTGGTGGGCCCGCCTGATTTCCGGCCATCGCACCCTGCTCTATCGTTTAAACAGCAATGTCGATTATCGCCACATTTACATAGATGAAAAAACCTATTAACCGTGGGCAAAGGGAGGCAGACCATGAAGATCGGTATCCAGACCTGGGGAAGCGACGGAGATATCCTGCCACATCTGGCGCTGGCAGCAGGCCTGGGCGCTGCCGGGCACGATGTTACCACCGTCTACACCAGCGTCGACAATAAGGAATATTCCGAGCTCTGTAACCGGATGGATTTCACTGGCATCAAGGTGTATGACCGCTTTGACTTTGACGATGCCCTTCAGGAAAAACTTAAAAAAACTATTCTCAAAGAAAAATTCCCCCTCAAACATCTGCAGATCATCTTTGATGATTTTTACAAGCCCTCGGTGGACGCTATGTGGCAGGCCTCCCTGGAGCTCTGTGAGAACAATGAGCTGGTGGTCGGTCACTGGGGTCTCCACACCCTGCAGAGTGCTGCCCAAAAAACCGGAACCCCGCATGTGACGGTTATTCTCAACCACAGCACTTTCCCTTCCCGCCATATTACCCCTCTGGGTGTGCCTAACCTGGGCAAATGGCTGAACCCTTTTTGGTGGAAAGTGGTGGGCCTGCTCGTGGATCGTTTCCTGTTGCCCTACTACAACCCACTACGCCAGAAGGTCGGCATGCCGCCCTACAGAAGCGTCCTCCACCACGCCTGGAAGTCAGAGGTCCTCAACTTGTTTGCCGTGAGTCCTGAACTCTGCCGCAAACCTCCTGATTGGCCGGAGAATTATAAGGTATGCGGCTTCTTCAACCTGCCGGTTGATCTTGTTTCCTGGACCATGCCGGACTCCCTCAAAGAGTTTCTGGCCGCAGGAGTTCCGCCGGTGTACATGACCTTCGGCAGCATGACCAGTTTGAGTGATGAATTTGAAGAGATTGCCCTGCAAAATTTTACCGCTGCAGTGGAGCTGGCCGGCTGCCGAGCCCTTATCCAAAGCAGAGTGGCTCCGCAAGGAGTATGCAGAGACAACCCTGATATCTATATCGTTAACCGCCTGCCCCACCAGCACCTTTTCCCGCATTGCGCTGCCGTGGTCCATCATGGCGGTGCCGGCCACACCCAGTCGACACTGGTAGCGGGCTGCCCCTCTGTTGTCGTTGCCCATATTGCCGACCAGATATTCTGGGGCAGAGAATTATATCGCCTCGGTGTGGCCCCCAGACCACTATACCGGCAAGACTTTACGGTTGGGAAACT
>JBDLIE010000038.1:0-24518 GCA_039715015.1 Thermodesulfobacteriota bacterium | reverse complement strand
ATGGTACTGCATGGGTGACTGTGTGGGAGAGTAGGTCGTTGCCGAATTTTTCTTCTATAAAAATGCCTTACCGTTACCACCGGTAAGGCATTTTTTTTGTCTTTCTTTAATTCCCCTCTTTTTAGATAGTTATCCCCCAGTTGTTAGAAAAAAGCGGCCTTGTTGTTATGGCGGATTGACGCGGTGCGGCTATTTGCCATATTTCCGTGTTCCTCGCATGATGCTAGGTTTAATTATTGGCGACAATATTCCGTAACTGTGCTGTGGTCCTGGGGAGAGAACCACATTTTTTATACGCACCTTTTTTTTGTAACCGCTGGCTGCCGTGCTGCAAGGTAGCTGTTTTATCACCCCTAGGAAGATAGAGGTTAGGGAGGCATGAAAATGGAAGAGAAGGGCTGTTGTAAAGATGTGTCAAGAAGATCTGTAATTATTGGTGGTGGAGCCTTAGCTGCAACTGCTGCGCTGGCTCATTTGGGTGGGGCTCTCGATCCAGCCCAGGCAAAGTCAGGCAAGACGGAAAAATGGCCTTGGCCCTATGTCAAGCTTGATCCCGCCAAGACTGCAGAAATCTGTTATAACGAATGGTACCGCGTTTTCTGTGGTGGCGCTGTTATTAACAGTGTGTTCAGCCAGTTGCGAGAGAAGGTTGGTGAGCCCTATACGTCTTTCCCAAGTGATTCCTTTACTTTTCTTGAGGGTGGTCAAGTGGGCTGGGGTACTGTTTGTGGCTCCCCTGCTGGTGCTAATATTGTCGCTAATGTGATTATTGGGCCGCGTATTGCAGGATCTCCTGATGCCCATCATATTTCAGCTGATATTATGCAGTGGTACTCTGAGGCTGAGATGCCTGTTTTTACGCCTAAAAAGGCGAGAGTCAAGCCTTCAAAAATTGCCAAGACCACCAGCCAATCCCCACTCTGTCATATATCAGTCGGCAAATGGATGAAGAAGGCTGGTTTACCACTCAAGAGTGCTGAGCGTAAGGACCGCTGTGCGCGGGTAGCAGCCAGTACTGCCTATCGTCTTGTTGAGCTTTTGAATGACTGGCACGATGGAAAATATGAGCCCACCAACGATTTTAGTGCTGCTTCCGAGCATGGCATAACCGGCCAGTTTAACTGTATGGAGTGCCACGGCGATGACGTTCCCGAGGCTCCCCAAGCCTCCTGATTTTAACTTCTAAGTACTGATCTTTTCATATAAAGATTGGAAGGGTAATTGGTTTCTTGCCAGGCAGGTTTTTGTTTGGAAGTTTTTTCAAACAAAAACCTGCCTTTTTTTTACACCTTCTGTTTTAAGTATGCGGTTTAGTGATGAAATTTCTTCAATGTTTCATAGTTATTTTTCTTTTTGGAAGAAAGTATTTTTTGTACTCCTCATTCACTTCCTTAGTTATAGTACCTTTAGATTACATATTTGCTAAAGGTACCCCTATGAAAATTTCTTGTCTTATTCTTGCTGCCGGTAAAGGCACAAGGATGAAATCCTCACTTCCCAAAGTGCTTCATCCTGTTTTTTTTCAGCCCATGGTCTGTCATGTGCTCGATTCAGTCAGCGCCTTGCCTCTGGCGCAAACCATTGTTGTCGTCGGCCATCAGCATGAAATGGTGCAGGGGGTATTGCATAATTATAATGTCTCGTTTGTTGTCCAGGAGGAGCAGAATGGTACAGGGCATGCCGTATTAGTGTGTGGGGAGATGGTCGCATCCGATTGTGACACAGTTCTTATTTTATGTGGTGATACACCGCTTGTTCGTTCTGATACACTGCAGCAGATGATTGATCGCCATCAGGCAAACCAGAACATCATCACCATAATGAGCACAAAGGTAGATACGCCAACCGGTTATGGCCGGATGGTTTGCGATGATCAGGAGCAGCTTCTCGAAATTGTAGAGGAAAAGGATGCCAGCGAGGACCAGCGCAGTATTAAAGAGATAAATGGCGGTATTTATTTGGTGAATCGTGAATTTCTTTTCTCAGCCTTGGCTCAGGTCGACACCAATAATGCTCAGGGAGAGGTGTATCTCACCGATATTGTGAAAAAGGGTAATGAAAGCGGTACCAAGGTCTCCAGTTTCCTCTGCAATGACAGCCAGGAAATTCTGGGGGTGAATTCCCGCCAGGAGCTAGCTCAGGCTCATGATATCAAGCAGCAGGAATTATTTGTCAAACTATGGGATTCAGGAGTGTCACTGCAAAGACCATCTACCTTGTCGATTCATCCTGCCACCTCCATAGGTCAGGATACTGTAGTCCACGCCAATTGTACTATTAATCATAATGTCTTTATTGGCCGTCACTGCGATATTGGGTCGCATACTTACATAAAGAACAGTTATATCGGAGATGATGTGCTTGTCGGTTCTGGGTCTGTATTAATAGGTGCTAAGATTGAATCGGGGAATGTTGTTTCTCCGGGTACGGTGACAGTTACTGAGAATAAGATTTCTATTTCCGTAGAGGATGGGTCGTCGTAACTATCTGTTTTTATAGATAGCACCTCATGAAACAGTTCTTGACTTTGTTTTTTGAGGTTGATTATATGAAATTAGTTTATGTATTTCTTTATAATATAGAGCTATGTTGCTGAAATTGAATTGATTCAGCGGGCATGAACGTTTAAGGAGATGTTTGATGGAGTTTGAAGGATTAGAGCGCCTTGAAGATATAATTGGTCGTTTATTGTCCCAACATGCAGAGTTGAAAAAGCAAAACGAGATGCTTGCTGCTGAAGTAGAAGAAAAAAAACAGGAACTTGGCCGGATCAATGAAGAGATCCGTGAGATGAGAGGTGATAAAGAGGAAGTTCACCAGCGTGTAAGCTTTATCCTCAATAAACTCGAAGAGTGGGAGCAGACCAAGGACGATGCCGAGCCTGCTGGGAATGACCCTTCACAGGACAATCCCGCTACAGACCAGGAATCGCAAAAGCAGCTCTTTAATATGGGCGCTTAAAATTTTGATGTAAGGAATTTTGTAGCTTTTTTGGGTTTAGGTGGCAATAGTATGGACAGGGTTGTTAAATTTGAAGTTCTCGGTCAGGAGTATCCCCTTTATACGGATGCTCCCGAGGAGGACGTCCAGGAAATTTTAGGACTGGTTAAATCCCAACTTGAGGGTGAAGGCCACAGTTCTAGTTTACCTGTGAACAAAATTGCTATTCTTGCAAGCCTCAATATGGCTGGTAAGTATGTAAGACTGAAAAGAGATTTTGAGGAATATCGCTCAAGAATTGAAGAATCTGTTGACCGCATCCAAGGTGATATAGGCCAGGTTCTCTAAGAAGACGACTACTTGTTATCCCTTTTCCCCTGCCTGGCTCGTTTTTGACAGCATTTTCGAGCCAACTCATTACATCAAGGGCGACTCCCCTGATACATTAGAGAATGTTCGCTTGCTTGCGAAATCACTCGAGGGTATTATGAGCTTCTCCCACCTAACTATGTTAGGTTCGATGTAGCTGTTGAGACGGCCAAGGCGGGGGATTTTTATGGCTCCATGGCTTGAGCCATTGATTATTTTTTATACTGCTCATTGAAATTGGGCTGATTTTATATGAGATGTGATCATCTCGCTTTAAATGTAGGCAGTGTTATGTAAGCTGTCTTGTTTACGAAAGAACGAAGTGCTAAAGAGAGAGTCTCCCCTTAAAAACGGAGTACTCATGGGAAATCCCTGGATTAATCCAGATTATATATGAAGATTATGGTGTGTTTTGTAGAGTTTTTTCAAAGAGGCAGGATTTTTAGTTGAACCAGTTGCCCCTTTTCTAACCTTCCCTTCATTGTATTAGCCTTTCCAGGCAGCTTTCCCTTCTTTTTTCACCTCCTTCTTTTTCATATAATTGACCTGCTTATGACAGCCAAAAAGCGTATTTTGGGCTTAATGGCGATGTAATGGTCGTACACTGGAGATAACCCCGTGACTACACAGGTGCTGATATATATAGGCGTATTTTTTGCTGCTGGTATTGCCGCTGGCTTCATTTTAAAAAAGAAAATGGAGGAGAGCAAGCAGGAGGATATTGAAGGCCAGCGAAGGAAACTCCTCGAAAATGCCCTTGGTGACGCTGCCCAGATTAAAAAGGATGCTGAGCTTCAGATAAAGACCGAGTCTTTACAATTAAGACAAGATGCGGAGAATGACGCCAAAGAATTGAAGGTTACCCTCCTCAAGGAGGAAGAACTACTGGGGCAACGAATTGAGCAGGTAAGCCGTAAGATTGAATTGCTGGATAAGCGAGAGATGGATCTTCTAAAGAAAAATGAGTCTCTTTCTATCAGTCAGCAGAAGGTGGAGGAGCGCTCCAAGGAGATTGGCTCGCTTATAGAAGAGCAGCGTTTTAAGCTGGAAAAAATTTCTGGCATCTCCCGGGAAGAGGCCATAGCGAAACTCACTGAGAGCATCGAGAGTGAGGCACGCATGGAGGCTGCCAAAGCCATTGTCCGTATCGAAAACGAGATGAAGATTGAGGCGGATAAGAAGGCCAAGAATATTCTGGCTCTGGCCATTTCCCGTTACGCTGGCGATTATGTGGCTGAGAAGACAGTTTCAGTGGTGCCGCTGCCTAATGACGAGATGAAGGGCCGCATTATTGGTCGTGAGGGCAGGAATATCAGGGCCATTGAGGCGGCCACTGGCATTGATATCATCATTGACGATACACCTGAGGCGGTCATCCTTTCCGGCTTTAACCCAGTACGGCGTGAAGTTGCCCGTCAAGCTCTAGAGCAGCTTATCGTTGATGGCCGTATCCATCCGGCTCGTATTGAAGAGGTCGTCGGCAAGGTGGAAAAGGAGCTGGAAACCACCATGCGCGAATCTGGTGAACAGGCAACCTTTGATGTTGGCGCCCATGGCGTCCACCACGAAATTATTATGCTTCTTGGTCGATTGCGTTACCGGACAAGCTATGGCCAAAATGTTCTCCAGCATTCACTGGAGGTTTCTTTCCTCTGTGGAATCATGGCAGCTGAGCTTGGCCTGGATGTCAAACAGGCCAAACGGGCAGGGCTTCTCCACGATATCGGCAAAGCCGTTGATCACGAGGTGGAAGGTTCCCATGCCAGTATCGGTGCCAGCCTGGCCAAAAAATATGGGGAGCCTGAGGCAATTGTCCATTCCATTGCCGCCCATCATGAGGATGTGCCCCCTAACTCTGTGCTTGATGTTCTGGTTCAATCTGCTGATGCCCTATCCGGTGCCCGACCGGGAGCGCGCAAAGAAATGCTTGAGTCCTATGTCAAGCGCCTTGATGATCTGGAGCAGATTGCCATGTCTTTTAAAGGGGTGGAGAAATCTTTTGCCATCCAGGCCGGTCGTGAAATTCGTATTGTCGTTGACAGTAAAGATATTAATGATCCTGAATCCAGCCTTCTCGGTAAAGATATTGCCAAGAAGATTGAGAACGATTTAACGTATCCTGGCCAGATTAAGGTGACAGTGATACGGGAAACACGTTCCGTGGAATATGCTAAATAGATCTTTTTCGCAGGAGAGAAATGAGGGTGGGAAAGGTCTGTGAGACTAGCCCAATCCCTAAAATTCTGTGTCCTTTATTTTCTCCCCTTTCTAAAGTTTTTACCAATATAATGAGTCATGAAATATAGTATTGAAGAGCAAATTGCCCTCATTGAGAGAGGCGCTGTCGATGTTATCAATAAAGAAGATCTGATTGCCAAGCTTAAAAAATCAGAGGAAACCGGCAAGCCGCTCAGGGTAAAGGCTGGTTTTGACCCTACTGCACCTGATCTCCATCTCGGCCATACAGTACTCATTCAGAAATTGAAACATTTTCAGGATCTTGGCCATGAAATCCTTTTTTTGATTGGTGATTTCACCGGGATGATCGGTGACCCTTCTGGTAAAAGCAAAACGCGTCCACCGCTTACAAAAGATGATGTGGCCCGGAATGCCGAGACCTATAAGGAACAGATCTTTAAGATCCTTGATCCTGAAAAAACCAAGATTGTTTTTAACAGTGAATGGCTTAATAAACTGACCTCTCTCGATATGATTCGCCTGGCCTCACAGCTTACGGTGGCCAGAATGCTTGAACGTGATGACTTTCGGAAACGGTTTGATGGGCAGCAGGCCATCTCCATCCATGAATTTCTTTATCCCTTGATCCAAGGCTATGACTCAGTGGCCTTGGAGGCGGATGTCGAACTCGGCGGTACTGACCAGCGCTTTAATGTCCTCATGGGCCGTGACCTGCAGCGCACCTGGGGCCAGGACCCACAGGTGGTCATTACTTTACCGCTGCTGGAAGGGCTCGACGGCGTTAACAAAATGAGCAAGTCTCTTGGCAATTACATCGGTATTACAGATGAGGCCAATGATATTTACGGGAAGATTCTCTCTGTTTCTGATCAGTTGATGTGGCGTTATTTTGAATTGCTGAGCGATTTGGCTAATAACGACATTGAGGATCTGAAGTCGAAAGTGGCAAACGGAACTGTTCACCCTAAAGCTGCCAAGATGCAATTGGCCCGTGAAATAACAGCGCGTTTTTATGATGACGAGGCGGCCCTCCAGGCAGAAACACATTTTGAAACTGTCTTTAAAAAGCACGACCTGCCTGACGATATTCCTGAATATCAGTGTGCCTGGTCAGAAGAGACAATCTGGCTGCCAAAGCTTCTTGCCGAGGCGGGAATGGTAAAAGGCACAGGTGAAGGACGCCGGATGATCAAGCAAAATGCTGTCTCCCTTGATGGTGAAAAAATTACCGACCAGGACCATAATGTTCTGATCCAGGGAGAGGTGCTGCTCAAGGTGGGCAAGAGAAAGTTCTGCAAGGTTTCTTTCATCGATTGATTTTGGGCTGAGGCTCTATTTTTAAAAAATATGCCAGAAACAGCAAAGAAGATTCTTGTCACCGGTGGTGCGGGCTTCATAGGTTCACACCTGGTTGAGGCCCTGTTGGCTGAGGGGTTCCTGGTCAGGATACTTGATAACTTCTCCACGGGTAAATATGCCAACCTCCCCCAAGATCATGAAGGGCTTGAGATTGTCGAGGGTGATGTTGCTGATCCTCAGGTTGTTGATCAGGCGGTTCAAGGTGTCTCCTCCATAGTTCATTTTGCAGCAGTGGCCTCTGTTCAGGCATCTGTTGAAGACCCTGCCGGCACCCATGCCTCAAATTTTATCGGCACTCTCAATCTTCTTGAGGCGTGTCGGCGCCATAAGGTGAAACGTTTTCTTTTTGCTTCATCGGCTGCTGTTTATGGTAACGGTGCACCCCTGCCCATTTCAGAAAAATCATCTTTACAACCCCTGACCCCATATGCTGCAGATAAATTGGCAAGTGAATATTATTTAGATTTTTATGGCCGTGAATACGGACTTGAGCCTGTTATTTTTCGCTTTTTTAACGTTTTTGGCCCCAGGCAAGACCCGTCATCCCCTTATTCAGGGGTGATAAGTATTTTTGTTGATCGAGCTTTGGCCCAACAACCGCTTACCATCTATGGTGATGGTGAGCAGACCCGCGATTTTATTTATGTCACAGACTTGGTGAAAATTCTTGTCAAAGCTCTGACTTCACAATCTCTAGTAACTGGACCGGTGAATGTCGGAACGGGAACGCAGACCAGTCTTATTGATTTAGTTGACCAGCTTGGCATCTTGCTTGGCAACTCCCTTGAGCTTATGCACCAGCCACCACGCCAAGGAGATGTCAAACATTCCCTGGCTGATATCAGCCTCCTTGAAAAAAACTTTGATTTTAAGCAGTCGTTTTCTTTTGAGCGAGGATTAGGGGATTTGGTAACCTATCTTGAAGAAGCCAGGGTCCCTAAATAGGGCCTTTACGACCTCGCTACTCAAGCTGAAATGTGCAAAGGATTTCCACGAAGAAATGAGTGAAAGATCATGACTACATCGCCAAATGTTGTGCGCCATCGCGCTGCCGTGATTCGTTCACGGCGTGAGACCTTGAATGGTCACATGAGTGCTAATCTCTGGTTTACCGGACTTTCCGGTTCTGGCAAGTCCACCCTGGCCCATGCTGTGGAGGAACGCCTTCATCTCATGGGCTGCCGCACCTATGTCTTTGATGGCGATAATGTCCGTCATGGTCTCTGTGGTGATCTTGGTTTCAGCCTTGAGGATCGCGGCGAGAATCTGCGCCGTATTGCTGAAATGGTAAATCTCTTTCTTGATGCAGGGGTTATTTCACTCACCGCCTTTATCTCACCGCTCCATGCTGATCGGCAGCGGGTGAAAGAGATACTTGGCGAGGAAAATCTGATTGAGGTTTACTGTAATTGTTCCCTGGAGATCTGCGAGCAGAGGGATGTCAAAGGCCTTTATAAAAAGGCTCGCATGGGAGAAATTAAAAATTATACCGGAATCTCCTCACCCTATGAGCCTCCTCCTTCCCCTGATATTGAGCTCAATACCGGTGAGCAGCCAGTTAATGAATGTGTGAAGCTCATCATTGATGAGCTCAAGGAGCGCGGTATTATTCTTTAGAGATTTAGGATCGTTTGGGGCAGGGCCTCACTGAAAGATAAGCACAAAAAAAGGGCGATGTGGAAATTTCCACATCGCCCTTTTTTATCACTTAAGAAATAAAGAGTTCTTATTTCTCAGGCTCAAGAGCTGCAGCGCGACCCTTGAGGAACTTCCAGGCCTTGTCCACATCATTCTGGGACTGAGCCATGAGTTCGTCGGCGTGCTCCGGATTCATCATCTTCAGCATGCGGTAGCGGTTTTCGGTAAGTGCATACTCTTCGAATTTGATGGTGGGCTCTTTAGAGTCGATGGTCAGCGGATTCTTGCCGGCATCTTCGAGCTCTGGGTTGTAACGATAGAGGGGCCAGTGACCACAGTCAGCGGCCAGCTTCTGCTGATGCAGGCCCTTGGTCATGTTGATTCCGTGGTTGATGCAGGTTGCATAGGCGATGACCAGAGAAGGACCGTCATAGGCCTCTGCCTCGGCAATGGCCTTGGCAACCTGACCAGGATTGGCACCCATGTTCACCTTGGCGACGTAGACGTTGCCGTAGGTGGAGAAGATCATGCCGATATCCTTCTTGGGCATCTTCTTGCCGCCCGCAGCAAACTGGGCTGTGGCAGCACGGGGGGTGGACTTGGACATCTGACCGCCAGTGTTGGAGTATACCTCGGTATCCATGATCATGACGTTGACGTTCTCGCCAGAGGCCAGAACATGGTCAAGACCACCATAACCGATATCATAGGCCCAACCGTCACCACCAAAGATCCAGACAGACTTCTTAACCAGGTAGTCGGCAACTGCAAGCAGACGTTTGGCAATGACGTTGTCTCCCTTGGAGGCCAGCTTGGCCTTCAGTTTGCCAACGCGTTCACGCTGGTTCTCGATCTCCTGCTGGCTCTTCTGAGAGGCCTTGGCGATGTCGTCAGCCATCTTCTGCTGGATGATCTTGGCCTCAACGGCCTTGTCCAGAAGCTCAAGGGCCTGGGAGGTAAGCTTGCTCACAGAGGCACGCATACCAAGACCAAACTCGGCGTTGTCTTCAAAGAGGGAGTTGGCCCAGGCAGGACCGCGACCATCCTCACGCTGGCAGTAAGGTGTGGTGGGCAGGTTGCCACCATAGATGGAGGAACAACCAGTGGCGTTGGCGATCAGCATACGGTCACCAAACATCTGGGTCACAAGCTTGATGTAGGGAGTCTCACCACAACCGGCACAGGCACCGGAGAACTCAAAGAGGGGACGCAGGAGCTGGCTGCCCTTAACAGTGGCAGGGTTGACCTCGGTGGGGTCAATCTCCGGCAGGCTGAGGAAGTACTTAACGTTCTTCTGCTGGGTCTTGCGGAGCTCTTCGGTATTGGTGATCATCTCCAGGGCCTTGTTGCCCTTGGTGCCGGGGCAGGTGTCCACGCAGAGAGTACAGCCACAACAATCCTCTGTGAAAACCTGGATAGCGAATTTACGGCCTTTGAAATCCTTACCAACCGCATCCTTGGACTGGAAAGTCTTAGGGGTGGCGCCTTTGAGGTTTTTCACGACCTTCATGCGGATAGAAGCATGGGGGCAGACCAGGGAGCAACGACCACACTGGATACAGTTTTCAGGCAGCCATTCCGGAACGTTAACCGCGATATTACGCTTCTCGTACTGCGTAGTAGCTGTGGGCCAGGAACCATCGTCAGGCATCTGGGATACCTTGATGGAATCACCCTTGCCCTGGATCATGGTGGCAGTTACTTCCTTGACAAAGTCAGGGGCATCGCTAGGTACGGTGTCTGGCATGGCGTGTCCCTTGGTGGACTTACCAAGCTTAACCTCAACGATGTTCTTAATGGCACCGTCAACGGCGTCGTAGTTCATCTGAACGACCTTGTCGCCCTTCTTGCCATAGGTCTTCTTAATGGCAGTCTTAATGGCGTCAATGGCCTCCTGCTGGGTGAGGATGCCGGAGATCATGAAGAAGGCAGTCTGCATGATCATATTAATGCGAGCACCAAGACCGAGGGCCTGGCCCAGGGCAATAGCGTCAATGATGTAGAACTTGGCCTTCTTGGCGATCAGGTCAGCCTGCACGGTATTGGGCAGGTTTTTCCAGATGTTCTTGCTATCATGGGTGGTGGTGAGCAGGAAGGTGCCGCCTTCTTCCAAGTTGCCGACCATGTCATACTGATCCAGGAAGGTTGGATTATGACAGGCAATGAAATTGGCCTTATTAATGAGGTAAGGAGCAACAACCTGGTTCTTGCCAAAGCGCAGATGCGAGGTGGTGATGGAACCAGATTTCTTGGAATCGTATACAAAGTAACCCTGGGCAGAGTTGTCTGTCTCAGTACCGATGATCTTAATGGTGTTCTTGTTGGCACCAACAGTACCATCAGAACCCAGTCCGTAGAACATGGCACGGTAGACATCATCGCCTTCGATGTTGAAGTCTGGATCATAGTCAAGGCTTGAGAAGGTTATGTCATCGTTGGGGCCAACGCAGAAATGGTTCTTAGGAGCCATGCCAGCCATGTTGTCAAAGACAGCCTTAACCATGGTGGGAGTGAATTCGGCAGAGCCAAGACCATAACGCCCGGAAAGGATAATAGGCTTAGAAGCAGCAGCATTGGCTTCAGTGGCCTCGCCAACAGCGCAACGTACGTCGAGGTACAGTGGCTCACCAGCAGAACCAGGCTCCTTTGTACGGTCAAGAACAGTAATGCGCTTGACAGTGGAAGGCAGGGAATTAACCATGGCCTTGGAGTCAAAGGGGCGGTAGAGGCGAACAATAACCAGACCAAGCTTAGCACCCTGGGCAACCAAGTAGTCGATGGTGGCAGCCACGGTCTCACAACCGGAACCCATCATGACTACAACGTCGGTGGCATCTGGGGAGCCGTAGTAATCAAAGAGGTTGTACTGGCGACCGGTGAGGGCCGCGAACTTGTCCATGGTCTCCTGGATGATAGCAGGGATGGCATTGTAATACTTGTTAACGGTCTCACGACCGGTGAAGTAGACATCAGGATTCTGAGCAGTACCACGCATGGAAGGGCGATCAGGAGTCAAGGCCCGCTTGCGATGGGCGATAACCAGATCCTCATCGATGATAGCTGCCATGTCTTCGTTGCTGAGCTGCTCAACCTTCTGGATCTCATGGGAGGTCCGGAAACCGTCAAAGAAATGCATGAAAGGTACCCGGGAAGCCAGAGAGGCCTGGGTGGAGATCAGGGCCATGTCCTGACACTCCTGAACGTTCTGGGAGCAAAGCATGCCCCAGCCGGTCTGGCGGACAGCCATAACGTCGCCATGGTCGCCGAAAATGGACAGGCCCTGGCAGGCTACGGAACGGGCGGTAATGTGAAAAACAGTGGGGGTCAGCTCACCGGCGATCTTGTACATGTTGGGCATCATTAAAAAGAGACCCTGAGAGGCGGTGAAGGTGGTACAGAGAGAACCAGTGGCAAGGGAACCGTGCAAAGAACCTGCAACACCACCCTCAGATTGCATCTGAGTTACCACGGGTACAGAGCCCCAGATATTTTCCTGCATCCCGGTGGCCTTGGCGTCAGCCTCGGCAGCCATGGGGGAAGATGGGGTAATGGGGTAAATTGTAATGACCTCACTGGTAGCATAGGCAACATGCGTACATGCCTGATTACCATCGATGGTTACCATTTTCCTGGACATAACCACTCCTTTTGTTGTGTTTTAGTAATGGGTTTAAATATATTTGAATTCTTTACCACATAAGCCGAAATGACATTTTGTGGAGTTTTTCATAAAAAAACCGGCAAAAAGCCCGTTGTTGATGTCAAAGACAGGAGAAATTAACCTAGTTTTATGAAATATGCTACTGTTTCGTGGGTTTTTTGGACGTTTTTTGCGTTTTTTTATCGTTTGCCTGGGTGGTAGAGGGGCTTTACCTATATCGCCCTCCTGAGGGGGGATAAATAGGGGAGGCGTGGCAACGATTTTGGCCAACGCCCAAGGGCATAATCTATCTATTTAATGATAAGCTCCGGCGGGTTGAGAAGGACCTTGGAATTGGCGGGTACGGATTTTGTCAACCACACATTGCCGCCCACCACGGAGTTTTCCCCAATGATGGTGTCACCACCGAGGATGGTGGTGCCGGAATAAACGGTAACATTATTTTCTAGGGTGGGGTGGCGTTTGCTCTGGCGGTCAAGATTGCCTGATTCATCCCGTTTAAAGGAGAGAGCGCCCAGGGTAACACCTTGATAAATTTTTACCTGGGTCCCGATTAGACAGGTCTGACCGATGACCACACCGGTCCCATGATCAATGAAGAATGATTCGCCTATTTCTGCACCTGGATGGATATCTATACCTGTCACGGAATGGGCGTACTCTGTCATGATACGAGGCAAAATGGGAATTTCAAGCTCACAAAGTCGGTGGGCGATACGGTAGATGGTGATAGCCAGGATGCCCGGATAGCAGAAGATGATCTCATCATAGCTGCTGGTGGCTGGATCGCCTTCATAGGCCGCTTTGACATCAGTGGCGAGTATTTTTCTGATATTGCCGAGGGATTGCAGGAAAGCAAAGGCCTTTTGTTTTCCTTGTTGGTCACAATTCTGGCAGCTTTTGTTGTGGCGTATGCACTCGTGGCGGATGGCATAGGTTATTTCCGCGGCCAAACGGTCATAGAGTGCTGAGACTTCAAGCCCCATTCGATATTCGAGGTTGACCTTGTCGATGTCCTGATGGCGGAAATAACCGGGGAAAAGAATGTCCTGACAACGTTCCAAAAGGTCAATGGCTTTTTTCCTTGAAGGCAGAGGGTCGGCGTTGATATGCTCAAAGCAGTCGCTGGAAAAGCAGCTTTGAACTAAGTCATCAACGATCTCAGTGAGTTGGGAGCGGTATTCACAGGTTGTCGAACGCTCATCGTTGCACTCGCCTTTATTGCTAGCGGGTAAACCATATTTAATGTCCATAAAGAGACCTCTGTTTTCGGGAAAAGAATCTTGCCAAAAGATGATAATCATGTCTTTTGGGAAAGACAAGAATTGCCACGGATTTTGGAGAATTGATGAGACACGTTAAGAAAATGAGTTGGTTGGCTGCCGCTGCCTTGGCTGTGTGCTTTAACATGATGCCGGCGAGTTTGTGGGGCAGTGAAAGGATCACTTTACATGCCTCAGACGGCTTCCCATTGGTGGGGGGGTATGAGAAGGTGGATGGTGGTCACTCCTCAATGCCTGCTGTACTTCTTCTTCACATGTTTAAAAGGCAAAAGGAGAGCTGGCAGCCCCTGATGGTGGAATTAAAGCGGCAGGGCATTAGCTCGTTGGCCGTGGATCTGCGTGGCCATGGCGAGAGCCGTGCCAATGCTGCCGGTGTTGACCAGTCTTTTCGGGTTGATGATCGCGACCCAGCATTTTTTAACGAGATGTATCAGGATAGTCTGGCCGCCCTGGCCTGGTTGCGGGCCCATGGCCATCAAAAGATTGGTGTGGTGGGGGCCAGTGTTGGTTGCAGTGTTGCCATGCACATGGTGGCTGCCGCCAAGCCGGAGATAGCCGCTATGGTGCTTATGACACCGGGGCGTGATTATCTGGGCATTGATACCATGAGCCATCTTGAACACTGGCCGGGCCTGCCGCTTCTTCTTTTAACAAGTGAGGAGGAGGCTGAGCGCGGAGCCAAAACCATTTATGAGCGCCTGCAAGGCCGCGGGGCGCAGCTTGTTATTTTTGATCAAGAGTCCATCCACGGCACCATGATGTTTGGCGAGGTGGCAGGAGTGGAGGAGCGGATCAGCAAGTGGTTGGTTCGTGAGCTCAGACCCTGAAACCATTGAGTTTTAAAGCTGCTTGATAAAGGAACGAATCTTTTTCTTGCTGAGCATGATGCCGCTCATCTTTTTGTCCCCAGCTACGAGGCAGGGGACCATCCGTATTCCTGCCTGCCAGGCTTTCTTCGGATGCATGGTTACATCAACCTGATTGATTTCCAACTCTGGAAATTCTTCTTGAAGTTGAGCAAGCGCACGGCCTGCCAGATGACAGCGGGGTCACAAGACGGAATGATAGAGGGTTACTGTTTTCATGGCGTTTTAATTTTTGATCATCTCTTCAATGTAATATTGCTCTGGTTGCTGGGGGATAAAGATCTCCAGATTGTCGTTCCAGCGGCTGACGTAATGTTTGGTCAACAACTGTCTGAATTCATTTTTCAGCTGGGTCAGGGTGGTATAGTGGTGAATAAAATGTTCACCATAATTGTTAAGGCTAATAATTGACGAGTGAAGCTCTTTTTCTCCCCGCACCGGCAGTTTGTGGAAATTAATCACCGCAAGCGCCCGAATGGTGGACTCTTTCTTCAGAAGTTCTTTTGTTGGTATCTTCGAAAAAGTAATAAGTGGGAAGTTTGCAAAGATTTTTTCTGCCACTGCTCGAATTTCGATCAGGTTAAGCTGCAGGAAGTTCTTGGTCAGGTAAATTTCCGTTGTCTTCTGAAGAATACCGTTAACGGCAAGCCAGGCAACAAGGGTTACGAGGTTTGTTCCCCTTCTGATCTGCAGTTCAATATTGTCCTTTATCGAGTCTGGGGACTGTTCACCCTGAAAGGCATAGAAATACACCTGACCTTTATATCTGGTGATGTGGAAGGTGATTGCCTTCTGGCACATAATATCCCGAGACAGGCTTTTGATGTATTCAATCTTATGCGGTTTATTTTCGTAGAAAGTAAAGAGTTTGCGACCCAGAATAGAGAGGTCGCGCTGGGTAATGGTATGTTCGGCGCCGTTTTCAACAGTGGAAAAAAGAAGACGAAGTCGCTTGTAGGTGGAAAGCAGGTAGTTGTGGACATCACTTCCGGAGGCCAGCAGATCATTATAACGCCAGTTCCTGATATGGAGAAATTTCGACATTAATTGCGGAAGCAGATCCCATTTTTTCATAAGATCCATGGTCTGCTTGAGATGCTTACTCCTCTTCTGAGACTTCATGCCTTCCAGGGTTTTTAAGAAAAGGCATTCGCGTATGAGATTGTCATCCTTGTGGACGGCGGATGATTTTTGATAAAAAGCGACAATATCCTTGGCAAGAAGAAGATAGGGGTCGATGGCTGTTATGTCGAGGCGTTGCTCTCCATCGGGTAAGAGTTCAGGGAAGGTAACCATGCATAAAATTTTTGAGGAAAAAAGAGGTAAAGTCTCGGCCTTGTTAAGAAGGAGAAGTTCGAGATAGGCGAATTTGATTACCGACTTAAAGGGACTGTCTAAGGCCTTGTTGAGCTGCCAGAGGCAGGCCCCGAAAATTTCAGATTTAGGGATGTCAGAAAGGTAACCAAGGTCAATATAGTTTTCCATATTGACACCGCTATCTATAAATTGTTGGACACGGTTACGATACTCATCATGGCTGAGACCGGGGGGGATAAGCCACCAGAGGAGCATCTTGCCCGCCACCAGAATATGGGTACGGAAAAGCTCATCTTTGAGAAGGAGTTTAAGCGCTGAGCCCGCAGACTCCTCTTCAGCGCTTGAATCAAACTTATTCATCCTGGTCTGATCTATGTCCATCAGGAAGAAGTAGACCTCAAGACCGTATTTTTCGGCCCACTTGGCAATGAGCCGGCATTTTTCATCAAGGAGATCCAGGCCTTTTTTCCCTAGCTCTTCATAGCGGACAGAAACCCAGTAATCACAATCTGATTTTGCGGCTTGGGCCACGGTGCCAATGCTGCCAATGGTTTTTAGCGAGTGGATATGAGGGCTCTGGCCGTATGGTGAAGGGGTCTTGACGCTGAGCGCTGTCGATTCAGGGAAGTAGCGGCGGAAAAGATTGGCATCGACAAATTTATCAGGCAGAAAGCGGTAGATCCCAAATTGGCAATCTTCATCATCAATGAAACCGGGCAGGTCAGGATAATTGCAGTGGAGCAAGAAGGGAATAACCTTAAAAAACAGGGTGGAAGACTGGGAGTTGAAATTAATCGCCCGAATCTTCCTGCTACGGTTATAGCGCTGATATCGCTTTATTTTATCTTTCAATGAAGGAGCAGCCGGCCGTCCAAAGATTATCTGAAAATATTTTCTAGTGGCGAGAAGGTATCCACCAGTCTGAATCTTTCAAATAAAAATTATACAGCGGATTCTATAGCTTGGGCAAGTTTAACTGCCTGGATAGTCTTTACAACATCGTGAACACGAAGAAGGGCGGCGCCAGAACGGGCACAGAGAGCGGAAATGACTGCCGTGCCCACATCACGTTTGTCAGCCTCCTTTTCATCAAGGATAACACCGATAAAACGTTTACGGGAGTGGCCAATAAGCACGGGGCAGCCGAGCTCGGTGAAGGAAGAAATATGCTTTAAGATAGAAAGATTATGCTCCAGGGTTTTGCCAAAGCCAATACCTGGATCTATGATAATTTTTTTGCGACTGAGGCCCTGTGCTTCGGCGTTCTCCAGCCACTGGCAAAGCTCAGCCTTAATATCCTCCACCACATTATCGTAATAGGGATTTTGCTGCATGGTGCCGGGCCTGCCTTGCATGTGCATGATAATGACCGGAACATCTTTTTCCACAGCCAGGGGCAGCATGGCAGGGTCAAAACGTAACGCACTGATGTCGTTAATAATATCAGCACCGGTGTCAAGGGCTAGACGGGCGACCTCAGCCTTGTTGGTGTCAACTGAAATGGGGGTGGAAAAATTGCGGCGGATTTTGTCAATGGCAGGAATGACCCGGTCTATCTCTTCCTGCAGTGAAACAGGGGCAGCTCCAGGCCGGGTAGATTCGCCACCGATGTCGAGAATGTCCACCCCGGCCTCCACCATGGTGGAAACCTGGGTAAACAGTTTATCCTCAGTGTCGAGGATACCACCGTCTGAAAAGGAGTCAGGGGTGACATTAAGAATACCCATGACATGAACCCTGGCATTGAGATCCAGGGTATGGTGCGGGGTGATGATTTTCACGCCGCCTCTCGTCTACTCGTTGTCTTGGGCAGGCGGTTCTGCCACTTCCTCTTCAGCAGGAGCACTGGCACTTTCCGTTTCATTTTGAGGGGCTGAAGCAGCAACTTCAGGAGAAGGTGAAACCTTGGGTTCGTCCTTTGCTGCAGCCGGTTTCTCAAAGGCTATGCCATGTTTTTCGAGAATGACGTTGATGTCCTCCGAGGTGATGGTCTCTCTCTCAAGAAGAAGTTCCGACATCTCTTTTAAGGCGGACATATGCTCCCTCAGCAGGGCAAACACCTTGTCGTTGGCCTCAAGAATCATATTCTTGACTTCGGTGTCAATCTGGATTGCTGTTGATTCGCTGTAATCGCGATGTTGGGAAATCTCACGGCCGAGAAAGATTTGCTCTTCCTTCTTGCCAAAGGAGAGAGGACCCATTTCTTTGCTCATTCCCCACTCGCAGACCATCTTTCTGGCCAGGGCAGTTGCACGTTCAATGTCATTTCCAGAGCCGGTGGTTGTTTCTTCAAAAATAAGTTCTTCAGCAACCCGGCCGCCGAGGAGAATACAGATAGTGTTGAGCAGAAAGCTCTTGGAATGGCTGTATTTTTCCTCAGTGGGGAGCTGCATGGTAAGACCAAGAGCACGTCCTCTGGGGATAATCGTCACCTTGTGGACAGGGTCTGTGCCGGGCAAGAGTCTGGCAATAAGGGCATGGCCGGCCTCATGATAGGCCGTGATCTCCTTTTCTTTGACGGTAATGATCATGCTCTTACGTTCAGCGCCCATCATCACCTTGTCCTTGGCCTCTTCCATATCGGCCATGGTAACGGCTTTTTCATTGGTCCGGGCCGCTAGTAGGGCAGCCTCGTTCACGAGATTTTCCAGGTCTGCACCGGAAAAACCAGGTGTGCCACGGGCAATGACCTTCCAGTCAACATCGGCCGCCAAGGGAAGTTTCTTGGCATGGACCTTGAGGATCATTTCCCTGCCGCCCACATCAGGGATGGGGACCATGACCTGACGGTCAAAACGGCCGGGACGGAGCAGAGCCGGGTCGAGAACATCTGGGCGGTTGGTGGCCGCAACGATGATTACACCTTCATTTTCCTCAAAGCCATCCATCTCAACGAGGAGTTGGTTCAAGGTTTGCTCCCTCTCATCGTGGCCACCACCTAAGCCGGCGCCGCGATGACGCCCCACGGCATCGATTTCATCGATGAAGATAATACAGGGGGCATTTTTCTTGCCTTGATTGAAAAGGTCACGGACACGGGAGGCACCGACACCGACAAACATCTCAACAAAATCAGAACCAGAGATGGAAAAGAAGGGGACCTGGGCCTCACCGGCAATGGCCCTGGCAAGCAAGGTCTTACCAGTACCTGGAGGGCCTGCAAGCAGGACGCCGGTGGGAATACGGGCTCCCAATTTGGTGAATTTCTGAGGTTCTCTCAGAAAGTCAATTATCTCGGCGAGCTCTTCCTTGGCCTCCTCAATACCTGCCACATCTTTAAAGGTGACATGGGTGTCCTCACCCTCTTGGAGACGGTGGCGGCTCTTGCCAAAACTCATGGCCTTGCCGCCGCCCATCTGCATCTGGCGCATAAAGAAGATCCAAACACCGATCAAAAGCAGCATGGGAAACCAGTTGGCTAGAATGGTGACATACCAAGGTGGCTTCTCCACCTGTTTGACGCTCACCTCAACACCGGATTTGCGAAGTATGGACCAGAGTTCAAGGTCGGTAATGGGGGAGATGGTCTTAAAGTTCTTGCCACCCGTGTTGCCGGTAATCTCGTCACCCTGGACGGTAACCTGGCTGATAGAGCCAGATTCTACCCGGGCCAGAAAGTCGGAGTAACTTAATGTCTCTTGACCTTGCTGGGGATTATTAAACATCTGAAAAAGGAGTACCATGGCCAGGCCGATGATCAGCCACATGGAAATATTTTTGTAAAAATTATTCAACGAAGGCTCCTTAGAATGGGTTGCCAAAAAAGGGTTTAATCATTTGGTGAATAACGAAAGTAATCATCCTGCCTGGAGATTGCAATTTATTTCCAAGTAATTTCGGGGCAGAAGATAGCCAGGATCTCTCCTTAATTGTTAGAGAAATACTCCTGGACAGATTTGACCTCCAGATCCTGTGTCTTGAGAGTGGCAATGGCCTTAGCCATGGAAACCGCACCGGCAATGGTCGTGGTGTAGGGCAGGTGGTGGTCAAGGGCTCCTCTACGGATACTGAATGAGTCTTCTGTGGTCCTGGTGCCTAAGGAGGTGTTGATAATCCATTGGATACCATGATCATGTATTTTATCTAAAATATGAGGGCGGCCCTCTGAGATTTTGTAGACTCTCTCGCATTCAACGCCATAATCATGGAGAAACTTGGCCGTCCCCTTTGTTCCGATAATATTGAAACCAAGTTCAGCAAGTTCTTTGGCCACCGGCAAAATGGCGACCTTGTCATTGTCGCGTACGGAGATAAGAATGGTCCCATTTTCCGGGATGGGCTGGCCAGCAGCGAGCTGCGACTTGGCAAAGGCGAGACCCAGCGAATCATCAAGCCCCATGACCTCGCCGGTTGATTTCATCTCAGGCCCCAGCAGAGTGTCCACATTTTCAAAGCGGTCAAAGGGAAAGACAGCCTCTTTAACAGCGTAATGGTTGACCGTGACCTCAGTGGTCAAGCCTAGATCCTTAAGTTTAGCACCGGCCATAACCTTGGTGGCCAATTTTGCCAGCTCAACACCGGTGGCCTTGGAAACAAACGGGGCGGTACGGGAGGCTCTAGGATTTACCTCAATAATATAGAGGGTTTCATCCTTGACTGCATACTGAACATTCATCAACCCGATAACGCCAAGCTCCCCGGCCATAGCCCGGGTGGCGTTCTTTATTTCTTCAATCATCTCATCACTGAGACCATGGGCCGGCAGAACGCAGGCAGAATCGCCGGAATGGATACCTGCCTCTTCAATATGCTGCATAATACCGCCGATCACAGTGGTCTCACCGTCTGAAATGGCGTCCACATCAATCTCAATGGCATCCTTCAGGAATTTGTCGATAAGGATGGGGTGGTCGGCGGAAGCCTGCACCGCCTCAATCATATATTTTTTGAGCTCATTTTCATTATACACAATGCGCATGGCCCGACCGCCCAAGACGTAGGACGGACGCACCACAACCGGGTAGCCGATGTCTGCGGCAATCTGCAGGGCCTGATCCGGGGTACGCGCCGTGTCGTTGGCCGGTTGGGTAAGTCCGAGTTTCTGGAGAAATTGCTGGAAACGTTCCCGGTCTTCGGCCCGGTCGATGGCATCAGGGGGGGTGCCGAGAATGGGGACATTCATCTTGGCCAGCGGCACAGCAAGATTGAGAGGGGTCTGGCCGCCAAACTGGACAATGACACCTTCAGGTTTTTCCTTGTCAATAATATGGAGGACATCTTCACGGGTCAGGGGCTCAAAGTAGAGCTTGTCCGAGGTGTCATAGTCGGTGGAAACGGTTTCCGGGTTAGAGTTAACCATAATCGATTCGATGCCCATTTCCTTAAGGGCAAAAGAGGCATGGACGCAGCAATAATCAAATTCAATACCTTGGCCGATACGGTTCGGGCCGCCCCCTAAAATAAGAACCTTGCGCTTGTCAGAGCGCGTGGCCTCATCCTCAACCTCATAGGTTGAGTAGTAATAGGGGGTGTATGATTCAAACTCTGCGGCACAGGTGTCCACCAGTTTAAATACGGGCTTGATGGATTCCTTCTCTCGTAATTCCCAGATGTCCTGCTCAGAAGTGCCGGTGAGGTAGGCCAGCTGTGGATCTGAGAATCCGAACTGTTTGGCCTTGCGCAGGAATGTGCCGGTCAGTCCAGAAAAGCCTTTTTGGCTAATCTCTTTTTCAACCTCCACAATCTGTTTAAGATTGTGGAGGTACCAAGGATCAATGGCGGTCAGTTCATAGATTTTCTCAATGGACATACCCCGCGTCAGGGCCTGGTGGAGGCAGAAAACACGCTCGGAATGAGGTGTCTTCAGGTTGAGGTCAAGATCACGCTGGTCACGGCCATCCAGTTCAAACTTTTTATGGGCGCCAAAGCCGCTGATGCCTATTTCCAGAGAGCGCAAGGCCTTCTGAAAGGCCTCTTTGAAAGTACGTCCCATGGCCATGGTCTCTCCCACCGACTTCATGGCCGTGGTGAGGAAGTCCTTTGTCTCTGGGAATTTTTCAAAGGTCCAGCGCGGGATCTTTACCACACAGTAATCGATGGTGGGTTCAAAGGCGGCGTATGTTTTCTGGGTGATATCGTTAGGGATCTCATCAAGGGTATAGCCGACGGCCAGCTTGGCTGCGATCTTAGCAATAGGAAAGCCCGTGGCCTTGGAGGCCAAGGCAGAACTCCTAGAAACCCTGGGGTTCATCTCAATGATCATCAGCTCGCCATCCTCAGGATTGACGGCAAACTGGACATTGGAGCCACCTGTTTCTACTCCCATCTCGCGGATGATAGCAATGGCAGCATCGCGCATCTCTTGATATTCGCGATCAGTCAGGGTCTGGGCCGGTGCCACGGTAATGGAGTCACCAGTATGGACGCCCATGGCGTCCATGTTCTCAATGGAGCAGATGATAACAACGTTATCTGCCTTGTCGCGCATAACCTCAAGCTCATACTCCTTCCAGCCAAGCAGGCTGCGTTCCAGCATAACCTCGGAGTTTAATGAGAGATCCAGGCCGGCAGTACAGAGTTCGACGAGTTCCTGGCGGTTGTAGGCCACGCCGCCGCCGGTTCCACCAAGGGTAAAGCTCGGCCTGACAATAATAGGAAAGCCTATTTCTTCACTGGCTTCCTTGGCCTCATCAATGGTGTGAACAATGGCGCTTTCAGGGACCTTAAGGCCGATCTTATACATGGCCTCTCGAAAGGAGTCGCGGCCCTCCGCCTTTTTGATGACATCGACATCGGCGGCCAGCATCTCGACGCCGTACTCTTCTAAAACACCCATCTCTGCCACTTTAATGGCGGTATTAAGACCTGTTTGCCCCCCCAGGGTGGGAAGCAGGGCATCCGGGCGTTCTTTTTTGATGATCTTGGCGACAAATTCCGGGGTGATCGGCTCTATATAGGTACGGTCGGCAATCTCAGGATCCGTCATGATGGTGGCGGGATTGGAGTTGATCAGGATGACTTCGTATCCCTCCTCCTTCAGAGCCTTGACAGCCTGGGTGCCGGAGTAATCGAACTCGCAGGCCTGGGAAATGATGATGGGCCCGGAGCCAATGATCAGTATTTTTTGTATGTCGGTACGTTTAGGCATTTTATATATATTGGTAAGTATTTATATGCGATGTGGGCTCGTAATGATGGATGCCAGTCTGTCGTTTATCCCGCTAATGAATCGATAAAACGATCAAAGAGATAAATGGAGTCGTGGGGGCCGGGCGCATTCTCAGGGTGATGCTGCACACTGAAAGAGTTGAATTTTTTATGAGCCATACCTTCAAGGCTGTTATCATTTAAATTGACGTGGGTCAGTTCCACCTCATCCTTGTTGAGACTTTCGAGATCCACACAAAAACCATGGTTTTGGGATGTCACCTCAACCTTGCCGGTTATGAGATCCTTCACAGGTTGGTTGGAACCGCGATGGCCGAATTTAAGCTTGTAGGTGGTGCCTCCGTAGGCCAGACCAAGGATTTGATGACCAAGGCAGATACCAAAAACGGGTTTTTGGGGAAGAAGCTCTCGCACCGTATCAATAACCCCCTCAACACCGGCAGGATCACCAGGGCCGTTTGAGAGAAAAACACCGTCCGGGTTCATGGCCAAGACGTCTTGAGCTGAGGTGGTGGCGGGCACAACTTGCACTGAGCAGTCACGTTCAGCCAGAAGGCGAAGCTGGTTGTATTTGAGGCCGAAATCAAAGGCGACAATTTTGTGTTTTCCTGGCCCGGCTGTGGAAAAATTGCTTCCCGGTACCGGGCCGTTATCCTTCCAGCCATAAGGCTCTTTGCAGGTCACCTCTTTGACCAGGTCACGGCCAACAAGGCCGGGGGAATTGTTGGCCTTGGCAACCAGGGATTCAGGATCAAGATCTTCAGTGGAGATAACACCGCGGAGAGCGCCTGCAGTTCTTATGTGACGTGTCAATGCTCTGGTGTCAACGTTTTGGATGCCAAGGATATTTTGCTCTTTAAGGAAGTCAGCCAGGTTGGCGGTTGACCTGAAGTTGCTGGGGATAGCGTTATACTCTTTAACGATGAAAGCCTCGGGCTGAATAGCCTCTGATTCGTTGTCTTCAGGGTTGACTCCGTAGTTCCCTATTAACGGATAGGTCATGGTAACAATCTGTCCCTTGTAGGAAGGATCTGTTAAAACCTCCTGATAACCGCTCATCCCAGTGTTGAAAACGATCTCTCCACTTGTCTCACCGGAACCGGTAAAGGATTCACCTTCGAAGATTGCCCCATCTTCCAGGGCGATTAATGCTTTCATATATATGTCCGTCTGTATCAGTTTGTGCGTGATAGCTTAAATGTTAACGGTGAAAGATGCCGGGCATTCCGATCCAGAAGGTATCATAAACTCTGGAATTGATCGTATCAATCACTCAAAAAGGCTTGCCGGCAGAGGCCTAAGGGCTTTTTTGATGAGCGTGCCTAAAATAGGCGGAAGTAGCCAGGCAAAACCACATTATTTAAACTGGTAAATCTTCCTACGTCAACAGGAATATATAAGGGGCATAAAGGGAGTAGCAACAGATATGTTTTAAGAAACAGGATGTTACCGTGAAAAGGGGGTATAATAAAAAAATAAGTAGTTCGATAAAGGGTATACTTTGCCAACCTGCTGCTCTGCAGGTTATTTGAGTTTAGGTGTCCGGTTCCGAACTATATATATCATTAATAAAGATGTACCCCACCAAGGTAGTAACACTAAGTATTTATGGGGAGAAAAGAAAAAGAAAGAGTGAAAAAAGATGTATCTCAAGCAAGATAAGATCAGAAGCTTACGAAAGTCACAAAAAACCCTTTGACAAGGTGGTGGTGTTCCATTAGGTTGTCGCTCTCTGCCGCGGGAGAGCACAGTTCGGCTGGGCTGTTCGCGGCAGAGAGT
>JBDLIE010000037.1:0-24764 GCA_039715015.1 Thermodesulfobacteriota bacterium | reverse complement strand
TTACGGGCCTCTTCTTCCTGCCGTTTCTGCTCTTCCCGTTCCTGGCGCTGGCGTTCTTCCTCGGCTTGGGCGGCTTCTTCTGCCTCGGCCTGCTTACGGGCCTTTAATTCTGGCTCCTCATCATCGCCTATTTCTATTTCATGAAGGAGAGGTGCTACCTCGAAATCGCAAGCCTCCTCCATCCGCTCTCCTTCGCCATCTTCCTCTGAACCCAGTTTCTCAAGCAATTTACTCTGAAGAGTCAGCTCTTCAGCTTGAGCAAACTCCTCATCCTCAATTTCCAAAGAGGAATCCAAGACTAAAACGGTATCCTCTCCAAGAACATCGCTTTTTTCCTCATGCCTGACAATCACATCGCCGATTCCAGCATCACTCTCATCAACAACCATTGCCGTCTCGTCGATAAACTCTTCAACCTCTGGCCCATCTTCTGTCAGGTGTCCAGCATCACTCTCATCCTGCTTCCAGGAAGTCTCTTGAACGACCACACGCTCCTTATGCGGGTCAGGCAGCAGGGCATGCACTATCTCAGCAGGTGCCGTCATCATCTCCTTGGTCAAGGTATTGATGAACTCTTCAACAATCACCTTGTCGAAATGGACGGCAATGGCCTCAATATTAAGGATCAACCGGGCAATATTCTTATCCGGATAACAGCCATAGACCAACTTTTGCGGCAGACTAATCGGCATGTCTTTTTGAGAATTCTTAGGTATCGTCCGCTCACCGATCACCTCTTCCGTAACCACAAAGGCCTTGAAATCGCCGTTGTGCACAAAAAGCATCTGCCAGTCCGGCCCGATTATAGATCGGCGGCCAAATACCATGGCAAGATCAAGCACCGGCACAATCTCATCACCACTCTGCACCACCCCGATGACAAGGGTCTGCAAATTCGGCAATCTGCGGACCGACCCCACCGCCATCACATCCCTTACTTCCAGCTTGGGGAGGGCATGAATGGCACCAAGCAGGAGAAATTCGGCAACCTCGACCTCTTCATGTTCAAACTTATCAATGAATGTGAAATCCGGCTCATAGCGCTCCGCCAGGATGGACTGGCGGCCTTCCTCTTTACTATGAACAAGTTCCGGCGCCTTTAAGATGGGGATAATTGCCTCTTCCGTGACGGCAAGTGAGGTGATCCAAACAGATTCGGCCAAAGGGGTAAGCATTTTGATAGTGAAATCATCTTCTCTTTTTATGCCCAGATCTTCACTGATCAAAAAACCGAATTGCTGATCATCCACTTCAGCGATGACTATTTGACAGGCCTGCCGATCAAGGGGCAAGGCAAGGCGTCCTGCCGTATCAATGATGGGCAGCACAGAGTTGCCCACCGCAGCCAACCCCAACAGGAATGTGGGCGCATTGGCAATAGGGAAGATATGCGTCGGCGAAGCAAGGTCAGCTTTTACATGCTCGGCATTGAAGGCAAACAGCTCCCCGCCGACTTCAAATAGCCGGATAGCGGCCGGTGCCTTGTCTTTTTCAGATGTCTGGAGGGAAAGAGAAAATGATGGACTGACAGGCTCGACATTGCCGCTCAGCACATCCTGATAGAGTGTGGCAATGTTTATGACCGGAATAGCTTGTTGGCCATTAATAATACATGTTGATATATGCGGCGTTTTGATGAAGTCGGATAATTCTACAATTCCTTGTTCGTTGACCTCCAGCTCAGTCATCTCTTCTGCAACGACAAAACCGGTCTGCAGATCCTGGCCGGCCACCTGGAAAAAAAAACCTGCGCCATCGCGGTCAAACTCCTGCTGCCCCAGGATGAAGGCCAAATCAACAAGGGCAGTGCCCCGTTTATCCAGCATGACCATACCAGAAACATGGGGCGGACTAAAGGGAATTTGATGAATAGTTTCAAGCCGTTGGACAGATTCTATCTCATCCTTCCAGACTCCGTATCTCAGCCCGTCAATGGCAAGAAGGTAAAGGATTTGCATAAGTTATATCACAAGGGGAAGCTTGCCCCTTTGTCAAGGCACAAAGGGTGCCCCAGAAGTTCTATGCCATTTTTTTCACATAGATCGTTGCCAGCTTCCGGCAAGAAACCTGGCCTATTGACTGTCCTTAGTGAAGATACTGTTTATGTCAGTAATGTTACCAAACCCGACAGCTTTGGCAAAACGATCATCTATCAGCCCGGAAACATCCTTTGACTCGCTCAGCTTGTACTGAACCATAAGGTCGGCAAGCTTCTGCAATTCCTCCTCACGGGGAATATAACGATCAAAAACTATCCTGCTCTTGGGCGTGTCCATGGCGTATTTGATCACATCAACCGGCTGATTCCAATATTTTGATGCCACAGCAGCAGCATCACCAATATGTTCATTGGCCCATATTCCGGACCGGGCCGCCCCTCGCACCAAGGTTTCTACAACTGCAGGATCATTTTCAATCATCGTTTGTTTGATGATAACCAGATTACAGATAAAATTTTCCCATACATCCTCAGCATAGAAAACCACTGATGCGTCGCCGGTTTTCAAGGTGGTTGCCGCGAAAGGTTCACCGACAAAATAGGCATCGAGTCTCCCTGTTGCCAGTGCCGCCGCCATATCAGGCGGAAACATCTCAACAATTTTCACCCTCCCGGCAAGTCCCTTTGCCTCGAGCTGTTCAAGAAGTGCGATATTATGGCCGGAATAACGCATGGGAATCGCAACAGTCCGGCCAACCAGATCATCTAACGATTTCACCTGCAAATTTTTATCTGCAACCATGGTGCTTTCATGGCGATTGCCGATATAGACGACCTTTATATCAACGTCCTGCTGCCGTAAAACAATTGCCAGTGGGGCAATAATAAAAGCCGCCTCTATTTGATCGTTCCTCAGTGCTTCAGCCATTTCAGCAAAGGAGGCGAACTTCAGGGCCTTGAACCGCACCCCGCTACCGCTACGGCTGGCATAATCAAGCAGAGGTGCGGCAATGTTACTGATAACCGGCATATATCCGAGCAGTACTTCCCGGCGGTTGTCAGAACGGATGTTAAGCCAGTAATGAAGGCCTGAGATTAAAAGAAGCCAGCAGATGGCAGCAAGCGCTCTACACCAAACAAGAGACCCTTCTTTTTTGCAGAAATTAAACGGCATAGCTGACCCCGAGCATCAGGAAAATCTCATCACGGAGTTCTTGCAAGGCCGGTTCAACTTCAGGGTTTCGCGGGTGTTCAAATTCAAGTTTCTGATCCAACTTCACCTGGGCCGGACGATCACCCAAAATAACAACCCTGTCTCCCATGATCAAAGCATCATCGATATTATGGGTGACCATAATCATCGTTTTCTGAAAAAACTGGTGCATATTGACCACCTCTTCCCGCATTTTCATGTGGGTCAGAAAGTCCAGGCCGCTGAATGGCTCATCCAAAATCAACATGTTGGGATTGACGGCAAGGCCCCTGGCGAGCTCGGCCCGGCGCTGCATGCCACCAGAAAGCTGATGGGGATAATGATGTTCAAAGCCTTCAAGATCAACCATTTCAATGTATTCCTGGATATGCTCTACCTTTGCCTCACCTTCTTCCATATGCCGCAATCCAAGTTCAACATTCTGCCAGACGGTCATCCAAGGCAGCAGACCATTATGCTGATAGACAAATATATTGTCGGAACTGGGTTTTATGAGCTGCCGGCCGTTCTGGTAGACCGCGCCGGAAGTGGGCTGATCAAAGCCGGCGATAATTCGCAACAGAGTCGATTTACCGCAGCCTGAGGCGCCAAGAATGCAGGTAAGGTCACCTTCCTGGAACTCCAGATTAAGATTTTCAAGCACCTCCACTCTCCGATGCTTTGGCGATGATCCATCAGGGGGGCGGTTCGAGCGCCGCCTATCAACAAAGTCTTTGCTGAGATTTTTTATCAGAATATGTCCCATATTTTTTCGAATATTTATTATGAAAGTGGACAAAAACAGCTAGCGGGCATGAAATCCCCACGAGGCGGACTCAAACTTGCCGAGCTGACGCATAAGGTAATCTAACAGCAGGCCGATAATGCCGATTACCACCATGCCCACCATCACGTAATCCATGCGCAGGGCGTTTCGTGAGTCAATGATCAGATAGCCGAGGCCTGACTGGACAGCGATCATTTCAGCCGCCACCACAACCAGCCAGGCAATGGTTATCGAAAGCCTGATGGCAACAACGATGGCAGGCACAGTGGCCGGGATGATAATTTTTTTAACAATCTCATAGCGGCTGAAATTAAAATTGGCCGCCACCTGGAAATAAACCGGGTTAATCGAACGAACGGCAACGGCGGTTGCCACAACGAGCGGAAAAAAGCTTGAGAGGAAAATAAGAAAAATTGCCGGCATATCACCAATCCCGAACCACAACATCGCCAGAGGGATCCAGGCCAGGGGCGAGATGGGCCGCAAAAAATTGATAACCGGGTTAATAAAAAGCCGTAATGTTGTGATCCTGCCCAGCAACATACCAAGGGGAATGCCAAAAACTATGGCCAGATAAAAACCTGCGGTGACACGAAAGAGGCTCGCCACAGAATGTTTGATAAGGCTGCCATCCAAAGTCAGCTGCCATAATGCAGCAAAGACTTCATAGGGCCCGGCAAAAACCTGGGCGCTCCAACCGCTGTAAACTGAGATTAAGTGCCAGACAATGCCTATCGCTACAAATGAGCCAATTGCGTGAAACAGGGGTTTATTATTGATGTTCATGGCATTTTCTTATCAAGCCATCACTGACAGATGTGTGGTCCTTGAAAATTCATGTCCTAAAAGGGTTTAGGACGTCTTGCCCAGGATCTCGTTGGCCAGGCTTAAATATTGTCGGGCCGAAGGGCTGTTTTTATCGTATTCGACCACCGGCGCATTCATGATCTGCGCCTCCTGCATCTTCACATCAAACTCAATGATCGTATCAAGAACTCTGTCCTGATAACGGTCTTTTATTTTTTTATAAATAACCTTAGCAGCAGTGTTTTCCCCGCTGAACATGGTGACCAAAATTCTATAATTAATCTTTTTGTCTTTAATTTTCCTGACAGTCTTAATCGCCTCTTCAATATGCGAAACACCATGCATAGAAAGAAATTCACACTGGGTTGGGATAATCACCGCGTCCGAGGCCATCAAGGCGTTCAGGGTAAACAGCTCTATGGAGGGCGGTGTATCGATGATTATATGGTCAATTTCATCTTTAATGATTTCAAGTTTGTTGCGGAGAATATGCTCAAAATCTTTTTCATTAATATTTTTCTTGTTTAAAAGGGTCAGATTGGGGTTTGAGGGCAACAACCACAGGTTCGGGTATTTTGTTTTCTTGATCACATCGGAAAATTTAATCTCAGGAGTATGCATCAGATCATAAAATGATTTGGCCTGATTATTCAGGCCAAAAATAATGCTCAAACTCGCCTGCATATCAAAATCTACCAGCAGCACGCGCTTTTTCATCAGGGCCAGAGACATGCCGAGGTTCATGGCGGTGGAGGTTTTACCAACCCCGCCCTTTTGATTGCACACCGCGATAATCTTATGTCCTTCCGGCAATAAAGATGTTTCATCAAGCACCAGGGGCTGAATAGCGGTGTCAGTCCGATGAACCGTGAAGACATGGCTGCACTTAGAACACCTGGCCTTAAAAATAGGCGGGGTATCGGTATTTTCTGCAAGCCGATAACGCGCCTGGCATTTTTCGCAGATAATGATCATAGATTTTCTCTAAATGCTGAAGCTCCGGGTTCCGGCGTCCTATTATGACATAATCTCTTCAAGCTTTGCGGCGATCTCTGTTTCCTCGACGACAAAATCAACGGCACCGAATTCTATGGCATGATGGGTCAGGTTCGGATAGACGCAGGTATTGACACTCTGGGCGATGGTCGTGCCTGACTGATCGCGAATCTTGGCAAACCCTTCAGCGCCGTCATCACCGATACCGGTCAAAAGCAGGCCAACCGTATTTCGTTTGAAGACCTTGGCTGCTGTGGAAAATAATAGATTCAACGGATTTTCGACTTTGCCGCCGACCTTGAGAACCGCCTCGTTATTTTCATTCGCCTCTATTTCCACAGAAAATTCATCCGAAGCGATATAACAGACACCTTGTTCAAGAACGATGTTGTCGCGAGCCACCTCAATCTTCCAGGGGATCATTTCATCAAACTTTTTGACGAATGAATCAAGAATCTGCGGCGTAATATCCATCACAATGACGGTGGATGCAGGCAACTGGGGCGAAAGACTGGCCAGCAACCGGATAAAGGTATTGGGCCCGGATAAAGTTGTGCCGACTGTCAGCAGGTAATCAAGATGCTGAAAACCGTAGCGCTGGCTTAGATTTCCTTTCACATCATGTTCGTTCAGGCGAACCCGGCGAATATTGTCAATATTGACGGCGGTGGCGATCTTGATGCGGTCGATTATCTTCTGCCCGGCGGTATGTATATCACGGGAGACGGCCCCGGAAGGCTTGGGAATAAAATCTACCACCCCCAGGCGTAATGCCTCAAAAGTGATGGCTCCATCGTTATAGAGTGAGCTTAAGACAACAATAGGCACAGGTTCTTCAATCATGATATGGCGGATGGCCCTGAGTCCATCCATCACCGGCATATCCATATCAAGGGTAATGACATCGGGGTTAAGTTCCTTGATTTGCTCCAGGCCTTCCAAACCGTTTTTAGCGGTCCCCACCACCTTGACATCTGGATCTGACTCCAGAATTTCTGTTACGGCCTTTAACATAAAAGTAGCGTCATCAACAACCACTACTTTTGTCAAATTATCATCCATATCCGCTCTCCAGGAAGCACTCCGGGCTCATTTGAGCCATGCTGCCGAAATTTTTCAGATGATTTACATACTTTTTACAATGCGGGCTAGGACGGAGCCTCAACAGAGGTTTGCTCGCCCATCGTGTCTTGGCCGAGCACTCCAACTTTTTTATAGCGCTCAATCTGCCGGTCCGAGGTCATTTTCACAAGCTCATACACATCAAGGATCAACGAAATTCGACCATCACCAATAATTGTGGCGCCGGAAAATCCCGTATCTCCCCGCAGATAATCAACCAGGGGCTTGATGACGACTTCCTCCTGCCCCACCAACTCATCAACTACCAGGCCGACCCTCTGCATGCCGGTGGAGACGATAATAACAAAGGATTTTGAAATATCCTGTTTCTTGGATTCAGGAAGGTTAAAGATGTCGGCGAGGCGGAAAATGGGCATGGTGGTATCACGCAAATGAATGACCTCAACACCCTCGATCACCGATACTTCGTGTTCAAAAACGCGCAGGGTCTCTTCAACGACAGAGAGTGACACTGTAAAAAGATCACCACCGACCTTGACCATGAGTGCCTGGATAATAGCCAGGGTTAAAGGTATCTTTATACGAATCAGGGTGTGTGTACCCAGCTGTGAATCAATTTCCACCGTGCCATTGAGCTTTTCAATATTGGTCTTAATGACATCCATGCCGACGCCGCGGCCGGATGTTTCGGTGGCCACGTCAGCGGTGGAAAACCCTGGCATCATGATAAATCGCCTTGCTTCAGCGTCAGAGATCCGGGCAACTTCTTCCTGGGATATCAACCCGTTTTCAACCGCCTTTTCCTTTACCCGGTCAATATCAATACCACGTCCATCATCGCTAATTTCAATCACAATATGATTGCTTTCATGATATGCCTCGAGTTTCAAGGTACCATTCTTAGGTTTGCCAGCCGCCAGCCGCTCCTTGTTTGTCTCAATGCCGTGGTCCACCGCATTTCTAATTATATGAATGAGCGGATCGGAAATTTCTTCGATAACCATTTTATCAAGCTCGGTTTCCTCGCCATGCATGACGATTTCCACCTGCTTGTCGGTTTTATGGGTTAGATCACGAACCAGGCGTGGATAACGGTTGAAAAGCTGGGCAACAGGCAGCATTCTCACCTTCATCACACCTTCCTGCAACTCGTTTGACACCCTGCTCAAGGCAAGATTTGCCTCACCAAGTTTAAAGGCCAGCTCCCGAATCGGCTTCTGACTTTTCTGACCAATACCCTGTTCTTTGAGGGCCTGTTGTACCTCTCTGATATCATTAAATATTTGAGAGAAATATGCCCTGCTCACCACCAGTTCGCCGACCTGGTTCATCAAGGCATCAATTTTATTTGAATCAACACGGATGCTCTGTTTGAATGCACGTGAACCATCGTCGCCGGTGCGGCGGTCCCCGGATCGACGTTCGACTTTACGGCGATCAGCAACCGCTTCATCACTGGAACGCGCTTGGCTTTTAAGATTTTCGACCTGCTTATTTATCGATTCGACATCTTCTTCTGTGGTTATAGCTTCATCCACCACAGAGACTGGCGATTTCGATTGGCTCAGGGTTACATCTTCATCCTTATGGTCCCCTTTGACTTGCTCTGTTTCAGCTGTGTCATCCTTGTCATCATCGTCTGCAAAAAGCATCTCCCCGATAATATTGCTGAAGGGTTCCGGGTCAGAGACCAATGTTTCAGATATCGACGCATCAACCGAACTGCTTAGAGTTGTGAAAAGGTCATCCTCACCCGTTTCGTCAAGCACTGACGTATCCAGAGAGTCAAGCAGTCCTTGGCGCTGCTCATCAGCTGTGTCTTCTTCGCTAAAGGATTCCCGCACCTCTTGGCCATCTTGATCACTCTTCAGCTGCCCCCCTGGGATAATGCGGAGAAGCCGTTCGATATAAGGGCTGATGAAATCTATATCGACTTCCTGATCTCCCCCATATTTGTCACAGGCAGCCTCCACTTCAAGGCGCATATTTTCATAAAGATCCACCAGAAGATCGTATTCCATATAATTGGCGGAAGATTTTAGATTGCCGATGCTTTTCAAACAATTTTCCAGCACCTCTGATTTATTTTGCGATGCTGTAAATTCTTGCACGCTATTATCAAGATCAGCAAGGTTCGTGTTTACCTGATTGATAAAGATTTGAAAGAGTTCATCGTCATAAACTTCCCCTGAAATTTCTTTCTTGACTAAATCATCGTCAATTTCTTTGCTGGCCTGCGGTTCGCTATCCTCACCATCTTCCACCGGCCCCACTTCATCAAGGACGGAGATGTCCAGCCCTAAATCCGCTTCCTCTTCGCCAGGGACGAGACTTTCAGGCTCCAGACCGTCAACCTGAGGCAGGACCCGAAAAATCTGCTCAATATAGACACCCATAAAATCCAGGGATGCACGTTCCCCAACAGTGCTAGATTGCTCAACGGACTTCAGATGCTGCAACCAGTTATCATAGAAACGAGTCAGGTAGACGTACCCCATATAATTGGCAGAGACACGAAGCTTACCCAGACAGTCTAGGAGTTGACTAATTACGTTCTCTTTGTCATCCGAATCAGCAAATTCCTGCACCAATGTCTGGACAGTTTTAAAATTACTTTTCACCTGACTCAGGAAAATTTCGAATAACTCCTCGTCAAAGGCCTCACCAGATATTTCTTCTTCTATAAGATCGTCATCAACAGGTTCGAAACTTAAGCTAGATTCATCGTCAGGCACATCATCAAGTATCGATTGGTCGAGGGCGGCTTGAAGATCATCAACCAATATGGCACCATCCTCAATCTCCTGGCCGATTTCCCCACCCATCTCATCGATTGTGCCCTGGTCATCCTCACTCAAAAGGGCTATGGAGCTTAAAAGATCTGCAACCTCGCTGATTTCCTCCTGATTTTCTTCCAGCTCTAAAGTAAGCTGGGCCAGGCGGTCTTTGGTGTCGATGAGAATATCGGTGATCGCCGGCGTAAGCTCTTTTTCGCCCTTCCGCAAAAGATCCAGTAAATTTTCAACCTTATGTGAAAGCTCGGAAATCTTTTCCAGCCCGACAAACTGCGCGGCCCCTTTAATAGTGTGAATGGACCTGAAGATATCATTGAGTACCTCATTGCTGTCTGGATCTTTTTCCAGAGCCAGAAGGCTGGCCTCCATTTCCTCAAGATGTTCCGTGGCCTCTGTTGTGAAATCTTGAAGCAGTGACAGCTCAACCATGGCAACTTTCCTCGCAATTATTAAAATCTGCCGAATCATCTCCAGCAAAAACTTTCTTCGCCTGGATACTGACGTTAAAAAAATCGAATTGCTGCACTAGATCCTGTCTGTCGAGCAGATTCTTATTTAATACGCTAAGATTTTCTACTATTTCATCATGGAGTTCATCCTTGTTATCAGCCTTGAGCATTGATACAGTTTTTTTAATGATATCAAGGTCTTCAGCGCCAAAATTCCAGACCAGCAAAAGCACTTCCTGTAAATTAATGGCCAGGTCATGGATATTTTCAACAATTGCTTTTATCGGTCCACTGGTAGTAGCAACCAAATGCTCAAGGGCGTCAATTTTGCCGTCGGCCAGCCTGGAAGTGTCTCTTTTTAATTCCTCAAGGGGAAGAATCACCAGACGCAAAAAATAACACATGCAGAAAAAAAGCCCCCCTGTCAGGGATAGGGCCATGACCACAAGGTATTGCTGGAGACCGGCAATAAATTCCCCTGATGCCCTTGCGCTCTCGCTGCCGGAGAGGGTACTGACAACAGCCGTATTTTGCGTATCGGCGACCATCCCCGCAAGCTTACCAACTTGCCAGCTCAAACCGGCACTGAAGGCCAGTGTTAGCAAAATAAGCACGACAAAAATAAGGATAAATTTACGCCGCAATGAGTTATTGACTAGTATGATATTTCCCACTCCTTAAAAATATCGTCTGCTCAGTAAATTTTTTTCACCACGATGCACAACCATGGAACGCAACGGTCGACACGCCTAACTTTCATCTATCAAGTCAAGGATTTCGCTTGATTTATGTTTATTGACAAAACCCACAGCGCCAAGCTCTTCCACATCTTCTCGATACTTGGCCTCATTAAGGTTGGATAGAAAAATAATCTGAGCGTCTTTATCAAAACTCAAGATCTCCTTGGCTGCCGTGATCCCGTCCATCCCTTTCATGGTGATGTCCATGGTAACCAAATCAGGCTTGAGCTCCTTGTACATATCGACTGATTCCTGGCCGTTTTTGGCCTCGCCGATCACGATATGCCCCGGTGGACTCAAGATTTTGGAAATCATTTTCCGCATCATGGATGAATCATCAACCACCAAAATACGCTTACTCATCACTTTGTCCTCTTGCATTTTTTAATCAAATCCACCGGTAATACAGGATGCACACCGCATGTTCCAGCTTGCCGGCAGGGCGCAAGCTGCGTTTCCACAATCCGTCAACAGGCGGGAATATCCCTCTCAACTTCTAGGGAGCTAGCCTCAACACCTCTTATTCACCGGTATCGATTGCTTTCAGTTTCTGTAATTCTTCCTGGAGGAGAATTTGTTTAAAATCAAGCAGAATAAGAAGCTGCCCATCAACATCACACACCCCGCGCAGATATTGGCTTTCAAGCCCGGCCATAATGACATCCGGCGGCGGCTCAATGGTGTCTTCCTGAATTTTGAGAACCTTTGTCACCGAGTCAACGATAAAACCGGTTATCTTGCCGTGAATATCAAGGATAAGAATCCAGGTTTTGTCCTGCAGGTCAGAGCTTTTTCTTGTTAATTTCAGACGTTTACGCAGGTCGATAACCGGCAGAATGTGACCACGCAGATTAATAACCCCTTCGACAAAATCCGGCGAATTTGGAACCTCGGTTATCGGCGCCGAACGGATAATCTCCTGCACCAAGAGAATATCTACTCCGAACAACTCGTTGCCTATTTTAAAACCAACAAGCTGCATGAGCATTTCCTGCTCGGTTTCCAATTTGCCAGCTGCAAAATGGTCAGCCATATCGTGCATCTCCCATTGTGGATTTCATTATTCTTAAATCTCAACTGCGAGGAATCTCTTTAACGTAAAAGGGCCTAACCGACCTTGAACTGGTTTACAAGATCAGTCAGATTTTGTGACTGATCCTGCAGTTCGTCAGTAATACCCATAACAACACCAGCGCCTTCTGCAGTGAGCTGGGCGCCTTGCGCACTCTCATCGGTAATCTTCATTACCGCCTGTGAACGTGTGGCCTGCTCACCGGTCATGGTTGTCGTGGCAACGGTACGATCAACAATTTCCTGCATCTCGTTACTAATCGCCGAAGCATCCTGGTTGGCCTTGTCAATCAAGCCGGTAATGGCAGTTGATTTTTCCTGAAGGGCATCAAGTGCTTTTTGAGCAGCTTGGCGACGAGCGCCCTGTTCACCGGCCATGCCACCAATTGTCTGGGCCAAGGTATTGAGTTCCTCCATGAACTCCTGAACTTCCTTGGTCGTCTTGGCAAAAACTCCGGCGATATTGAAAATCTGTTCAATAGCCTGCATGTTTACCTGACCACTCTCATCAATCTTTTTAAGGGCAAGAGATGAGCTATCCGTAAGCTTGCTCCCCTCATCGACCCGTATACTTGAGTCTTTGATGAGCTGGGTAATTTCCTTGGCAGCTTCGGATGATCTTTGGGCCAGTTTACCAACCTCGTCGGCAACAACCGCAAAACCCTTACCATGGGCGCCGGCACGGGCAGCCTCAATGGCGGCGTTCAAGGCCAGCAGGTTTGTCTGCTCGGCAATTTCAGTAATAACGTCGATGATCTCAGAGATCTGTTCAGATGAATCGGCAATGGCACGCATACCTTCAACTGTCGCATTAACCGACTTGCTGCCTTCTTCGGCGGCTTGCAGAGAGGCTTTGCCATGCTCAGTGGCCTGCTCAACAGCTTTATTCATCTCATCCATTGCCTGTGCCAGATCATGAAACGAATCGGTTACCTTGACAACCACTTCACCCTGCTCACGCGCGGTCTGCACAACCTTACCACCGGTTTCACCCATTTCACCGACACGCTCAGCCGCGCCCTGCGCTTCCTGGAGCTGAACGCTGGCCGATTCGGCCACCTCTTTCATTGAATCAACAAGGGAACGAACTGTAACGGTCGATTTTTCCGCCGCATCTTTCTGGTTCTGCGAGGCCTCATTAACTTGACCGGCAGTCTCCCGCATCGAAGTAATAATCTCGGTTGTTTTTTGGGTCTGCTCAACTTCACGCTCGGCACGCTCTTTATTGGCGGAAGCACGTTTCGCCATTTCCTGGGAACCGGTGGCAACCTGGTCGGCTGAACTTGTAACCTCAATGAAAGACCTCTTCAACTGATCCATCATGTTGTTGAAATCACCGGCCATCAAACCGATCTCATCATCACTTAAAACTGGTACGGTGAGTGTCAGGTCACGATCACTGGCTACTTTCTGGATGGTACCGGCAATATTTGTTACCGGCCCGGCAATGGCACGGGCGATAAAGAAAGCGATAAAAACGGCGACGCCAGTACCTAAAACAACAGCAATAATCGTCTGCAGTGTGGCCGCTGCAGCTGTGGTGTTTGCCGCGGCGTTGGCGTTATCGATGATCTTCTTGGCTTCGGTCTCTACCTTGGCCATCTCGTCTGTAAGTGCGATACCGAGGTTATCGATGGAGGTGTCCAGATCATCAAGGGCCTTGTTGAATTGTAGAGTGTTGGCGTGCTTTTCCATGAGGAGCTCAGCGGCGGGCTGGAACTTCTTGGTAAGATCGCCGTATGCCTTTCTGGCAAGATCCTTGGCGGTGTTATCGGTCAGAGCTTTTATCCTGCCCATTTGTTTGTCGGATCCACCCCTGACCATGCTGTTCAACCATGATGAGGCAAGACCTATGTGACCTTCAAACTCATCTTTCATTTTCGAGTGCATCTCAGAGTCCATGGTCTGGGCGAATTCCTCAACAACCAAGCGGGCATCGGCGATTGAAAGAGCAATTTCCATGGAAATATCTTTCCACTTGCTCTCCTTGTTTTGCATGGACTGGGTGGCCGCACCACCCTTGATGGCCCTTTCAATCAGCCGATCCACAGACTCTTCAAGTTCTTCCAAAGCGGCGCTGATATCTTCAAAAGAGGATTCCATTGCCTTCATGCCGGTCTCTTCTTCGGCCTCGGCGCTAAACTTGTAGGTCATATTCTTGTACACTTCCACCATCTGAGGGGCGAACTGCTCGTCATGCTGGGCAAGGGTTTTGCTTACCAGATCAGCCAGAGCCTTGTCCTCCACAGGATGGATGTAACCCATTTCTGTTTCGCCGCCGCTCAGGATCGCCTTGCCATATGTATCAAAAGCGGCGTCGGCCTCCTGATGCTCCGCCCACATGGGGTCAAGCTCAGGTTTATCACCGGTGGTCAGGATCTCCATAAGGATCAGACGATCAGTGGTCAAAGCAAGCGCCATCTCCATAGATGCGTCGGCCACCGATGCTGACTTGGTGACCTGCTCCATACCGCCCCTGATCCCCTGGATATTCATATATCCGAGCAGACCGATGACAAGCAGCACCACAATTACCGGTACAAAGCCAAACAATAGCTTCTTCTGAATTTTTAAATTTTTCCAATTCAAGGCGGCGACCTCCTCATATTTGTGAGTAGTAAAAAAACTAACAATCTCGTGCTCTAGTATGCAGCAAATTTGTTTCTGACTCTCCCCAGACTAGGCCCCTGGAAAAAGATCATACAAAACTCTATCACCTGTTATTCTTTATATTTACAGGTGTTATGCACAACAAAGGCTGATCGCGTTTGCTATGCTGGTATCTGAGACAATGAAACCGGCCTTGCATCTTTCAAGGGCGGTCTCAGGCATTTTCCTATAGAGACAACTGGATGGTTTCTGGACGATGGTCTTGCCGCCAGTTGCCACAAGCTCACACAGGCCCTCAGCTCCGTCACTGTCTGAGCCAGAAAGTATAACGCCAATGGACTTATGCCCGGCATGTTCGGCCACAGAGAACATCAACATATCTATCGCCCCCCGGCGCGTGGCAAAGGGAGCAGGACTGACATGAAAAAACAAACAGCTATTTTCTTCACGAATGGTGGTATATTCGTCTCCTGAACAAAGATAGCATGTGCCGCTCTGGACCGGTTTATCTTCAACGGCACGCTCAATCAAAACCGAGCTGTATTGCCCCAGATAATCAACAAAGGCATCAATGTGATCTTTAGCAACGTGCAACACAATAAAATAAGCGACGGGAAGATCGGCAGGAAGTTCGGGTATGAGTTTAAGAAGGGTACCGTACCCTCCTTCGGCAGCGCCAATGGCGACTATTCTGCCAGGCGTGTTTCCTGTTTGATCCTTTGGCTTATCTCCCTGAGATTTGACCCTGATGTACCGCATCTTCTCAAGCTTTACTTCAGATGCCGCCCTAACCTTGCGAACAAGCTCCATTGACTGCTCACCAAGATCACCGCCGTCAAGCGATGATGGCTTGGTGACAAAATCAACAGCGCCGTATTTAAATGAATCAAAAGTGACGGCAGCCCCCTCCCTGGTCAAGGTACTGAGCATTATTGTTGGTGTAGGTTTCTTGATCATCATGTGTTTAAGGGTTGTCAAACCATCCATCACCGGCATATTCACATCTAAAATAATGACATTCGGATCGAGTGTTTCCAGCAACTCCAAGGCCTCGACGCCATTTTCCGCTTCGCCAACCACCTCTAAGCAATTATCTTCACAAATTCTCCTGACGGCTTGTCGCATCAATTTTGAATCATCAACGATGAAAACTTTTATTGGTTGACTGTTCATAATGGACACCGAGGTCATTTTCCCATTTCAGGACGAAAAATAATATTCTTTCGTACTCCAGGGCAGGAAGAAAACTTGGTGCTGGAATACACCATCTAAAACCCAGTCGTTGGTAAATATTTATTTATTTTCACCATCAATTCTTCCGAGGTAAAAGGCTTGGTCAGATATTCATTTGAAGCGGACATCTTCCCTTTAATTTTATCCATTAACGAATCTTTAGCGGTCAACATGATGACCGGGATGTCCTTTAAGATTTCATTCTTTTTTATGGTCGAGAGAACTTCATAGCCATCCATCCCCGGCATTATGATGTCGAGGAGAACCAGGTCAGGGGTTATCTCATTAAACTTTGCTAAAGCATCAATACCGTTCTTGGCCTGGACAACCTCAAAATCCTGCTCCTCAAGCATTAAGGTTATGACCTTGCGGGTTGTGGCACTGTCTTCAACAACCAAAATTATCCTTTTTGACTGGCCGCCAGTGCCGCCCTGCCTTTTTCCTGCAATCTTTTCCTCACCGCCAATGGAAGTCGAAGATTCCATGGATGCCAGATAATCGAGCAAAATTGCAAGCTGTTCATTATAAAATTTATTTTTAGGGGCAAGCTTTCTAACCGTGTACAGATGCTCAAGAGCATCATCGTATTTCCCTAAACTCAGGCACGCCAGGGCGAGGTTATAGTGGGCCTTAACGTTACTCCTGTCAAGGAGTGTCACCTTGACATAACGGTGAAAACCCTTGTCAAGCATGTCCCTATTTATAGTTTCGCCGGTTGTGCTGAGCAGTTTCTCTTTGCTGATAGTGAGCATGCCGTGGCACCAGGGACATATGGCACTCCGCTTACTAACCGATGTCCAGCAGAAGGGACAATGCTCAATGGGCCCCACCTCAGGACAGCCGGCCTCCAGAGCTTTTGCCAATTGCTTCTGACGTTCCTGAATTTCTGCATCCTCTGGGGCCAGAATACTGGCATTATGGAGCGCGGCCTTGACGGCCTTTATGGTACCGGCCACCCGGGAAAACCAGATCCATCCTTGAAAATTTTGGGTATTATTTTGAAGCAGGGCGATCAGCATCTTATGGGCCAGCATGCAGTCGCCGCTTTCCGCTTTTTTTATCGCCTGCCTAAGCTGATCATCCGGACAAGATGTTTTGACCTTTTCAGCAGAATCTTCAGAGGGTAGGCATACCTCGTCCTTGCGACGGGCGCTGTCTAAGATAAGGGCCTGAAGGGTTACGTTGATTCGTCGCTCTATATGTTTTGAAGGGAGGCTTTTGAGCCTGAGAGAGACATTTTCCCAGCAGCCTATCATGGTGTGAGCGGCCTCTTCCCCTCTCAGATCACCGAATTCGGCATCATGCAGCTGCCCTTCAACACAGTAAAACTTCCCCACTTCATTGGGTGGATGGCTCACCTCTAGTGTGCAGCTTTTATCTTCCATTTCCATGAGCTGCAAAAATCCTGAAATAGATAAACCATCAACACCACCGGCCTGCTCAAAATGAAAAAGAGCGTCATTTACGGCATCGGACAGCATTTCAAGATCACAAGGCTTTTCAAAGAAGGCGAAGATACCGCGGTGCCCCAGCATGGCCCGGATTTCCGGATCACCATGTTGGCTAATTACAACGCAGGGGGTTTTGCTATGCTGCTGGCTCATGTAATCCAGCAGATCAAGCCCGCTCATTTTGGACAAATACAGACCCGTCACCAGAGTGGCAATGGAATGTTTCTTGAGAATTTTGACGGCATCTTCGCCGCTAGAAGCAGTTAGAACCTCAAACTTGACGTTTGCACCATCAAGTCTTGACTCCATGAGCTTCAGATGCTCAAGAGCTTTATCTACAATCAATACTTTATTCATAAACTTGTCGTAAACGTGTCGCAATAAACTTGTCGTAAAGTTGTCGTAATAAACTTGTCGTAAGGTTGTCGTAAACTCGTCGTAGCGGCTAGACTTCTTGCTCGTAAACTTAATAGCCACCTAAACAGGTTATCATCTTCAATCCCACTATCGCAATTAGTTGTAAAAAATAATTTCATTTTTGCCTTAAAAAATTATAGCCGCCCAAATCTTGCCCCCTGCGGCAAGCAGGAATAAATAATGATCCGGAAACAATCTATTTTAATAGTTGCATATGTTATTCATACGCCTTGATCATCAGGCAGATTATGTCTAATATATTCACAAATTAATCCTCACATCTTGGCTACTTACCACCTCTCAACTACAAGGAAATACAATTCGATGACTACTCAGGATGCCGAAAATAAATCGCGCCGTTTTGCACGCCTTCCCAAAGAGGCAACTATCGGTGTGAGTGAATTGACCTATCCACTGTCACCCCAGAGCAAAGACCTAGGTCGCAGTAAAGACATCAGCCCTGTCGGCATCTGCTTTCGCTCAGCCACCATGTTTGCACCCAACACCACTCTCACCCTCAGTATTCATCTTCCAGGCTGGCACATTCACAAAAAAAATCTTTCTTTCAAGCTTGACGATTCATCTGTGGGCAAACCATTGACCGTGCTTGCCAAAGTTGTCTGGAGCAAACCATCTGACGACGGCAATGAGTACGAGTGCGGTGTAGTGTTTATCGATATCCATGATGATGACTATCAGTCTTTACAGAAATTCCTAGGCATTTAGAAATGTGCCCGACGGAGACTTTTCTCCCCCCCTACACCCCCCCTGTCCTTCAAGTAACAAAAGGGTTGGTCTTTTTGTTACCTGTGTTGGCAAATCGACATTTGAATTCTTTAAATATAGGTAAAAATGATCATTAGGAGGAACATCTTTAATATCCAGGGGATTACCACCTAGGAAAGCCCCCTTTTTTTGCTTGTACGCAGTGCTGCCACAGAAGTGTTGCAACAGCAAGAGCTAGCAAAGGCTGTGCCAACACTGACTTATTATATTTTTTACTTTGTTTTCAAGGGATTAAAGAGATTACGGCATTGAGAGGTGCTCTAAACGGCCACCACAATAGTTCTCTTGAGGCGAACATGTTCATAAAAAGTGAACGCCCATGTTCACAAATAAAACACAGCACAGGAGAACCACCGGAGAGGCTAGAAAGGGGAACGACCCAAACCGTGCTTTTTTAGGAGGTTATAGAGGCGGGTCCGTCCCAGATCGGCAATACGGCAGGCTTCCTTTCTGGAGCCATTGGTCAGGGTCAGGAGGTTTTCCAGGTATTCTTTCTCAGCCTCCAGCACGATTGCTTCTCGGTGCTGACGAAAGGAGGGCATAGGGCCAAGGGGAGAGGCCGGGACAGCCCCCTTGACCTGTGACTCCTGCATCTGGCCAGCAGGGAGGTCATCGAGTTGTTCCTTTTTTATCTGGATGCGGAGCTGCTGAGGAAGATGTCTTGCAAAAAGCACCTGCTCGTTAAAGGCTTTATTAATTGTCGCCTCCAGGGTGTTGATCAGCTCCCGGACATTGCCGGGCCAGCCATAAGCATGGAGCGCTTCGAGGGCGTCATTGGCAAAGCTTTTAGGGGGGATGCCATTTTCATGGCAGATTTTGTCCGCCTTCTTCTGGGCCAGGTTGGCAATATCCTCTTGACGTTCCCGCAGAGCCGGCAACTCAATGCTGATGGACCGGAGACGGTACATCAGATCCTGACGGAATAACCCGTCGCTCACCATTCTGTCGAGATTGCGGTGGGTTGCCGCCACCAGCCTGAAGTCACTTTCCTGCTCCTGGTCGCTGCCGATCGGACGAAAACAGTGTTCCTGCAGGACTCGAAGAAAGTTTTTCTGAAGAGATAAAGGAAGTTCGCCGATTTCGTCCAAAAAAAGAGTTCCGCCGTCAGCCTGTTTGACAAGGCCGACCTGGGCACGGTTCGCCCCAGTGAAAGCTCCGCGTTCATGGCCAAACAGCGCGCTTTCAATCAGGTTTGCAGGTAAAGCGGCACAATCGACAACCACGAAATTTTTCTTGGCCCGGGGGCTGTTGGAATGGATGGCCTGGGCAAACAGTTCTTTGCCAGTGCCGGTTTCGCCACAGATCAAGACGCTCGCCTTGCTCTGGGCTGCCTGGGCCAGGGCATCGCGGCATTCTCTGATTCGAGGGCTGTCACCGATGATGCCATGACGTTTGAGGGTTGGACGCTCGAGCGCCGCCTGTTGCCGGCTCTTCCGGTAGAGATGGGCCTGTCTTAAGGCCAGGGCAAGATCCTGCTTGGAAACGGGTTTTTGCAGGTAATCCCACGCGCCGTTTTTAATCGCTATTTCCGCCCCCCCTGAGGAACCCAGGGCGGTGATGATAATGACTTCAGGCTGTGATGGAGTTTGCATGATGAGGGGGACAAATTCCATGCCATTGCCGTCCGGCATGCATACATCAAGAAGAACAATGTCAAAATCTGTTTTCTGCGACTCGGCAAGCCCTTCGGCAAGGGTATGAACAGCTGAGACGTGGTGATTCATCTCAGCAATTGCCCGGGACATAATCCGACAGATGACGGGATCGTCATCAACAATCAACACATTGGCCATAGTAAAGAATCGCCCCTTAAAATTCTTAGAATTTAATTCTATTTCAATAATATACTCATTCATATATCCCATGTCATTGCCGATTCTGTCAATGCTGGACAGGCGAATGGGCCCTGGAGATCGCCAACCCCAATGGGGCTCAAAAGCAAGGGGATGAAATGGAGTGCTGATCTATTTCTCATAGAAATTTCTTGTCGGCAATTAAATTGAGGCCCACAATCTATAAACTTGACTATCACAGGCAATCAAGCTCTTACTTCATTGTAGCAGCCATCTTGGAACTCAAGCTTCCCAAAAGCCCTTGATTATTCTCTTAATACCCAGGAGCAGAACATGACAAAAACCATCATCCTTCCTCTTTTTTTTCTTTGCAGCCTTGTATCGTTTGCCCATGGTGCCGAGGAGTTGGGCAGCTATCTCCGCACCTTTGACTATGCAGAGCGGATAGAGATGAAAATAAGCAGCAAAGAATTTATTAAGCTCTTTACAGAAGGAAAGGCCCAATTGATCGACATTCGATTCAAGGAAGAATATGAGGCCTGGCACATGGCAATTGCCCGCAATATCCCCATTAATGAACTGCCGGGTAGACTTTCAGAGCTTGATAAATCCAAGGTGATTGTCACTGCCTGCCCCCATAAAGACAGGGCCATCATGGCTCGCACCTACTTAGCAACTCTTGGATACAGCACCAAATATCTGAAAGACGGCCTTATCGGCCTGGCAGAAAATCTTCGGGGAGACAACGCTAAAGATTTTATCCTCCAAACTGCCAGATAATACCCTCTGGCCTCTCTTCATTCGCAGCCCAGACTTTCCTAATTTAACTACAAAATTGTAATTAACTAAAAATAAACCTTTACAATTTTGAAAGGTTTAGCCACCCAGCGCCTCCTTAAGCCGCAGACACGACAAGCCGCCAACCCCTTTCAAATATGGGGTTGGCGGCTTTTTTTTATTTTTCTTTTCCCATTGGCATACTTATCGCTCTACCTCCTTGCAAACAGAATTATTCCCCAAGGAGGAAACAATGAAAAAAATCGAAGCGATCATAAAGCCCTTTAAGCTGGACGCCCTCAAAGACGCCCTGCACGATATCGGCGTCAACGGAATGACCGTTAGTGAGGTCAAAGGCTTTGGACGCCAGAAGGGCCATACCGAAATCTATCGGGGGGCCGAGTACAACGTTGATTTTATCCCCAAGGTCAAAGTCGAGATGGTCCTTGACAGCGATATGGTGGACCAGACTGTCACCACCATCATGGAGGCCACCCAAACCGGCAAGATCGGCGACGGCAAAATATTTGTCCTGCCGGTTGATTCCATTACCCGAATCCGCACTGGTGAAAAAGACAAGGACGCCATATAGGCGACAAGACAGCAAGGCAAATGACAATAATCACGCCGCAAGGCTCACCAAAAGAGGTTTTACCCATGTTTAAAAAGATTCTTTTAACCGCCCTAATCCTGGCGCCCTCCCTGGCTTTGGCCGAAGATGCGCCGCCAACAATTGCCAGCAATGCTGACGCCATCGCCCTTGTCCAAGACCATGCCAACTATCTCTGGACCCTCATTGCCGCTGCCTTGGTCTTTTTCATGCAGGCTGGCTTTGCCATGGTTGAGTCTGGCTTTACCCGGGCCAAGAGTGCTGTCAACATTATGATGAAAAACCTGATGGATTTCTCCATGGGTTCATTTTTCTTCTGGGCCTTTGGTTTTGGCATCATGTTTGGCGCTACCAGCACAGGCTGGTTCGGCACCAGTGACTTTTTCCTGTCCGGCTGGACACCTGATGGAGATCCATGGGTCCTGGCCTTCTGGATGTTTCAGTGTGTGTTCGCCGCCACAGCCGCCACCATCGTTTCCGGTGCGGTAGCAGAGCGTACCAAGTTCACCGGCTACCTTATCTATTCTGCTGTTCTTTGTGCCTTTATCTACCCGGTTTTCGGCTCTTGGGCCTGGGGCAGCTTACTGAACGGTAATGGCTGGCTGGAAGGACTCGGCTTTATAGATTTCGCCGGCTCCACCGTTGTCCACTCCGTCGGCGGCTGGGCAGCCCTGGCCGGTGCCATGGTTCTCGGCCCGCGGATCGGCAAGTATGGCCCCAAGGGCGAAGTTAAGGCCATCCCCGGCCACAGCATTCCCATGGCAGCCCTGGGTGTTTTCATCCTCTGGCTCGGATGGTTCGGCTTCAACCCCGGTTCCACCACCACTGCCGACAAGACCATCGCCATGATTTTTGTGAACACCAATCTTTCAGCCGCCACCGGCGCCATTGCCGCCATGCTCACCTCCTGGCTCATCTTCAAGAAGCCTGATATCGGCATGAGCCTAAACGGTGCCCTGGCAGGCCTGGTAGGTATCACCGCTGGTTGCGCTAACGTCAGCCCATCCAGCTCCTTGATCATCGGCGCTGCCTCCGGTGTCCTGGTTGTCCTGTCCGTCATGGCCATTGACCGTATGCATATCGACGATCCTGTTGGTGCGGTTTCCGTGCACGGTGTCTGTGGCGCCTGGGGAACCTTGGCAGCCGGGCTCTTTAACATGGAAGGCGTAACTGCCAAAATCATCACCACCCAGCTCATTGGTATCGGTTCCGCCTTTATCTGGGCCTTTGGCTGCGCCTACATCCTCTTCAAGCTGATCGACGTGACCGTTGGCCTGCGAATCACTGAAGAAGAAGAGCTTCTCGGTGTTGACATTGTTGAGCATGGCGCCCACGCCTACCACGACTTTGTCACCAAGTAACCATCTTTACCACCCGGCAGCGGCGACAGACGCTGCCGGGTTTTTTACACATTTTTATCTTTTTTAAGAGAGGAGAAGTAACATGAAAAGTATTTCCAGAAAAATTATGACATCCCTACTTTGCGGCACCATGGCTCTGGCCACCTTCACCCTGGCAGGGGCCGAAGAAGAAAAGCCCGAGGCCGATCTAAGCGTGGGCCTATACAGCCAATATGTCTGGCGCGGTTGGACTTTAAGTGAAGACAGTTTGGTCATCCAGCCATCTATGACCGTATCTTACAAAGGATTTGCCGCCAATCTCTGGGGCAACCTGGACACCGAGCAATACGACCCTACTGCCTCGGAAACCAATAACTGGAACGAGACGGACCTCACCCTTTCCTACGATTGGTCCATGTTCGGTCTCGACTTTGGAGCGGGCTATATCTATTATGCTTTAGATGGCGGCAATGACAGCCAGGAAGTTTATGCTGCGCTGCGCAAGGATATTCTGCTGGCTCCCACCCTGACCATTTACCGAGACTATGACTCTTTCCCTGGCTGGTACATTACCGCCGAGATTTCGCACTCTTTCCTCCTGGGAGAATCCATGTCCCTCGACATTGGAGCAAAGGCCAGCTATCTTTTGGCGGACGAGGAGACCACCTATGCCGACCCCTCAGACCCAACCGACGAATTTAGCAACTTCTTCGACGGTGTCTTGTCAGTGGCCCTGCCCATCAGCGTCGGCCAATACCTGACCATTACTCCGGAGGCCTATTGTTCATTTGCCCTGTCAGATGATGCCGAAGACCTGTTGGAAATTGACAACGCAGCCTTTGACAACGATGAAACCACCTTCTACGGAGGTGTTTCAGCAAGCTTCTCCTTTTAAAACAGTACAATCAGATATAACCCAGCCCGGGCGTAAACTCCCCCTAAACTTACCCGGGCTTTTCCATAAACCTTAAGCCACCCTTCTTCCCCCCTGCCGGCGGCCTTCTCCTGGAAGCCGGCAGGGGAACTTGATCAACTCAGAGGCAGACACCATGACCAAAAAACTGGCACTCTTCCAACATAGCCCTTGGGAAGGTCCGGGGCGATTCCTGCTCCAGGCTGCTGAGAGTAACAACATAGAACTCTGCATCATCAAGGCCTGGGAGAGCATCTTTCCCTCACCCGCGACCTATCACGGCTTTGTCTTCCTGGGCGGCAGCGCCCATGTTCACGAGGAAAACCGCTACCCTTTTCTCGTTCCTGAAAAAAAAAGCATTGAAGAGATCCTAACTGCTGACAGGCCCTGCCTGGGTATCTGCCTGGGCCACCAACTGCTGGCCAGTGTCTTGGGTGCTCAAATCGGCCCCAACTTCTGCCACTCCATTGGTGTTTCCAAGGCCTTTCTCACAGCTAACGGCCGCAACCATCCTATCTTCAAGAGCATTGAATCACCCTTTCCAACCTTCAAATGGCATGCTCAGGCCGTTATACCGCCTGTTCCCCGTTATTTTCACATCTTAGCCACCTCCCAGGAATGCCAGGTTGAGGCCTTTGCCATTAAAGGCCGCCCCCATATAATCGGCATCCAATTCGATAACCATGCCGCCCACCCTGATGATGCGGCAACGTGGTACGACCAGGACAAAGAGTGGTTAAACTCTCTAACGCCCGCGCCCATCGACAAGAAACTTCTCCACGCCCGCCTTGACCTTGAAAAGGATAAAATCATGGCGCAGTTCAAAGAACTCTTTTCAGCCTTTTGCACCTTTCTTTAGCCTGGAGAAAAAATACTTCCCCAACAGGCTCATATTGATAAATCTTTTGGACTGGGCGACTGCGTTTCTGGGCAAACTGGGTCGATTTTTCCGCCAGCTTGCCCACCACGCCTGGC
>JBDLIE010000036.1:0-25561 GCA_039715015.1 Thermodesulfobacteriota bacterium | reverse complement strand
ATCACCCCCATCGCCATGGAAGAAGGTCTGCGCTTTGCCATCCGTGAGGGTGGCCGTACAGTAGGCGCCGGCGTTGTTAATAAGATTATTGAGTAAGACTTTCTGACGAGACTACTATGATTCAGACACAGAAAATTCGTATTCGCCTGAAGGGATACGATCATAAACTACTCGACCAATCCACTATGGAGATTGTGGAGACAGCAAAGAGAACCGGTGCTACGATAGCTGGTCCAATTCCGCTGCCCACCTCCGTAAATAAGGTTTGTGTTCTCCGCTCCGTTCACGTTGATAAAAAGTCCCGTGAACAATTTGAAATGAGGACACACCGCAGGCTTCTCGATATTTTGGAGCCTACCCAGCAGACCATTGATTCTCTTATGAAGCTTGAGCTCTCTGCTGGTGTGGATGTTGAAATTAAACTCTAAGCCGTAAGGTTTATGAGCTCACCAGCTGATTTTAGAGAAGATTATGCCTAAGACAATTGGAATACTAGGAAAGAAAATCGGCATGACCCGGATTTACTCCGAAACAGGAAGCGTCATCGGCGTTACTGTTGTGGAGACCGGACCTTGCTATGTTCTCCAGAAGAAGACTGCAGGAAAGGAAGGCTATAACGCCATCCAAGTTGGCTTCGGAGCTAAAAAGGAGTCCCGGGAAAATAAACCCATGGCAGGACATTTTAAGTCTGCCGGGCAGGGCTGCTTTTATCATGTGAAAGAGTTTCGTGTTGATGATCCTGATCAGTACGAACTTGGCCAGAAAATTGCCGCGTCAGACCTTTTTAAGGTCGGTGATGTTGTTGATGTGACCGGTACTTCAAAGGGTAAAGGCTTCCAAGGTGTTATGAAGCGCCACGGTTTTAGTGGTGGCCCTGGTGGACATGGCTCAAACTTCCATAGAGCACCCGGTTCTATTGGTATGTGTGCCTGGCCTGCCCGGGTTATTAAGGGTAAGAAGCTACCTGGCCGCATGGGTGGAGATGTTGTGACCAAGAAGAATGTCACCATCATAGATATTCGTGATGATGACAATGTTATGCTCGTGAAAGGACCGCTGCCGGGCGCTAAGACCGGTGTTGTCCAGATTTATAGCAAATAATTTTGGTTGATACTTAATCAACCTTTAATAAACATGTCGGGGGTGCCAGCAAATGGCCGTAACGCAAGTTTATAATACAAAAAATGAAGAAGTTGGCGAAGTAACGCTCAACGACGATCTCTTTGGAGTTGAGGTTAAGACCCACATCCTCCATGACGTCGTTAGAATGCAGCTTGCTAATAGAAGATCAGGCAACTCCTCTACCAAGACCCGTGTTGAGGTTGCTGGTTCAGGTGCCAAGCCCTGGAAGCAGAAAGGAACCGGCCGTGCCAGAGCCGGTAGCCGTCAGTCACCCATTTGGCGTGGCGGTGGTATTGCCTTCGGACCAAAGCCTCGTGACTACAGCTACAAGCTGCCCAAGAAGGTTCGTAAGCTTGGCCTGAAGATGGCCCTGTCTGCTCGCCTTTCTGAGGACCAGCTCAAGGTGGTTGATTCCTTTGACATGTCTGAGATCAAAACCAAGGACTTTAAGGGATTCATGAATAACCTGGAGGCAAAAAATGCCCTGGTTATCATTCCTGACCACGATGAGAGGATTGAAAAGTCTTCCCGTAACATCCCGAAGGTTAAGGTCCTTCCGGTGAGCGGCTTGAATGTCTACGATATTCTCCTCCATGAGAAGCTTATCTTGGTGCAAACCAGCATTGAGAAACTTGAAGAGAGGTTATTGGCATGAACGACATGTACAACATTATAAAAAAACCATGCCTCACTGAAAAGGGCATGTCTCTTCAAGAGCTTGAAAATCAGGTAGTCTTTAAGGTTGATACCCGGGCTAACAAGCTTGAGATTAAACAGGCTGTTGAGAAACTGTTCAACGTTAAAGTTGATGCAGTTCGTACCTGTAAGGTTCATGGCAAGAAAAAGAGGATGGGCAAACATATGGGCCAACGTTCCGATTGGAAGAAGGCCATTGTTTCACTTGCTGAAGGCAGCTCCATCGATTTCTTGGAAGAACTGTAAGATTGATTTAAGCGACTGGCCTAACTTGGCCAGCCTTAAAAGGATTTTTTTAGCTGCATACCTCGCAGCGTTAAATATTATCGGGGTCTCAAATGGCTATTTTAAAGACATATAAACCCACCTCGCCTGGTAGAAGAAATTATATTTCAGTGCTCGATCCTGAGTTGTCTAAGGATCGTCCTGAAAAGAGCCTGGTCCGGGCTAAAAGTAAGTCCGGTGGTCGTAATAATTACGGGCGGATGACTGCCCGCCATATTGGTGGTGGACATAAACGCAAGTACCGTGTTATCGATTTCAAGCGTGATAAGGAAAATATCCCTGCCAAGGTTGCGGCAATCGAATATGACCCGAATCGCACCGCCAATATAGCTCTGCTTTTTTATGCTGATGGTGAGAAGCGTTATATCCTTTCTCCCCATGGCATTAAGGTCGGTGATATTGTTGAAACCGGTCCTGAGGTTGACATCAAGCTTGGAAATTGCCTGCCCATGGCTAATATTCCCTTGGGTTCCATCATCCATAATATTGAGATGAAGATCGGTAAAGGCGCTCAGCTTGTTCGCTCTGCCGGTACCGCAGCCCAGCTTATGGCTAAAGAGGGAGAGTATGTACTTGTCAAGCTTCCTTCTGGTGAGGTTCGCAAGTTTCATAAGCGCTGTCGGGCCTGTGTTGGTCAGATTGGTAACATTCTTCATGACAGTCAGAAGCTCGGTAAGGCTGGTCGTAACCGCTGGAAAGGCCGTCGACCTAAGGTTCGTGGTGTTGCTATGAACCCCCATGATCATCCAATGGGTGGTGGTGAGGGTAAGAGCTCAGGTGGTCGTCATCCCTGTACACCCTGGGGTGTTCCAACCAAGGGTTACAAGACACGTACCCGCAAGACTTCTGATAAATTTATCATTAAGAAACGCTCATAAGAGGAGTTTGACATATGGCACGCTCAATTAAAAAAGGTCCTTTTATTGATGACCATCTGATGAAGAAGGTGGCTGCAGCAAGTGAGTCAGGTTCTCGGAAGGTTATCAAGACTTGGTCTCGTCGATCATCCATCTTTCCAGAGATGGTTGGAATGACCATTGCGGTTCATAATGGCCGCAAATTTATTCCGGTATTCATTACTGAGAATATGGTAGGGCAGAAGCTTGGTGAGTATTCACCTACCCGTACCTACTATGGCCATGCCTCTGACAGGAAAGGTAGTAGATAATCAGCAGGTACACCTGCTTTATTATAGTAAGAAAAAGTGAAGCATTTTAGAGGCTTGTTTAACCTCAAGCTTCACAGGAGATGACAAATGGAAGCCAAGGCTAGAGCCCGTTTTATACGGATTTCTCCCCAGAAGGCACGACTTGTAGCTGATACCATTCGCGGGAAGAATGTTGATGAAGCAATTACGACTCTCAGATTTATGCCAAAAAAGGGTGCCCGGATTTTGCGTAAAGTCGTTGAGTCAGCCGTAGCTAATGCCAGTCAGAATGAGGCAATCGATGTCGATACCCTCTACGTGAAAACGGTATTTGTAGATGGTGGCCCCATGCTCAAACGCATCCGTCCCCGCGCCATGGGACGTGCCAGCCGCATCTTGAAAAGAACAAGCCACATTACCGTGGTTCTTGACGAACAGTAATAAAACGATCTGCTCATTTGAAGCAGTCATGTATGGAGGCAGGTTTTGGGCCAGAAAGTTAATCCGATAGGTTTACGGCTGGGTATTACCCGTTCATGGGAATCCAATTGGTATGCTGATAAGGACTACGCCAAGTACTTAATTGAGGATCAGAAGATTCGTAAGTTCCTCAAGAAGAGACTCTATCATGCCGGCGTATCTAAGATTCATATCTCACGTACTGGTGATAAGGTTCGCATAAAGATTTACACCGCACGTCCGGGTATTGTAATTGGCAAGAAGGGAATTGAGATCGAATCTGTTAAAAAGGATCTCGATCGACTTGTCCAGCGCAAGGTTATGGTTGATATTCAGGAGGTTCGCCGCCCTGAAGCCGATGCCCAGCTTGTCGCGGAGAATGTTGCCATGCAACTGGAGCGTCGCATTGCATTTCGACGGGCTATGAAAAAGGCTGTAAATATCGGCTTGAAGTTCGGAGCTAAAGGTATTAAGATAGCCTGCTCCGGTCGCCTGGGGGGTGCTGAAATGGCCCGCCGTGAATGGACCCGTGAAGGTCGTGTTCCCCTTCATACTCTCCGTGCTGACATTGATTATGGTTTTGCCGAAGCCGCTACCACCTATGGAATCATTGGTGTTAAGGTTTGGATTTTCAACGGTGAAATTCTAACTGAGTCAGAGGCAATAGAAGAACAATAACATTCTTGTTATCTCTTTATATAGGCAGCACAATGTCTGGGAGATCTTAACAAGAAGTACATTGTTGATTGGCAAGATGTAATGTCAACCAGCATTGATTTAGATAGAAAACTTCATGTGAAGTTTAGGTGATATTATGCTGAGTCCTAAGAAAGTTAAGCATAGAAAAGTAATGACAGGCCGCTCACGTGGCGCTGCCTACCGTGGCTCTGCCATTAGCTTTGGTGATTATGCTCTAAAGGCAGTTCAGGTGGGCAAGATGACCGCCCGTCAGATTGAAGCTGCTCGTATTACCATAAGCAGAACAGTAAAAAGATCAGGACAGATGTGGATTCGGGTTTTTCCTGATAAGCCCATCACCAAAAAGCCCGCTGAGACCAGGATGGGTAAAGGTAAAGGTAGTCCTGAGTACTGGGTGGCCCAGATCAAGCCAGGCCGTATACTCTATGAGATTGTCGGTGTTGATGAAGAGACTGCCCGTAAGGCTTTGAAATTGGCAGGTGCTAAACTGCCCTTTGCAACAAAGGTAATTTCCAAAAAGGATACGTTATGAAAATTTCCGCAATGAGAGACATGACTATCGAGGAGTTGCAGAGTAAAGCCATTGATTCTTCTGAGGAACTTTGCAAGCTCAAGATTCAGCATGGGATTCGTCCTTTAGAGAACCCGGCTGTATTAAAGAATCTGCGTAAGTCAATTGCTCGGATAAGCACTGTTATCAACGAAAAACAGCATTGATGCCAAGAAGGTATCTTGCTACAACCTGCTAATAATAGTAGGGGAAATCATGTCTGATAAAAAAAATAAAAGAACCAAAGTCGGCATTGTCGTCAGTGACAAGATGGATAGAACCATCGTTGTCCTCACTGAGAGACTTTACAAGCATAAGCTGTATGGCAAATTTCTCCGTCGTAACGAGAAGTATATGGCTGATGATCCGCAGGAAGTTGCTGGAGAGGGAGATCGCGTTCTCATCGAAGAATGTCGGCCCATCAGCAAGAACAAGCGGTGGCGTGTACGTGAAGTTATTGAGAAGGCCGTCTAGTATTTTTCCTATTTTTTTCTGAGAGCCATGAGGCTTAAGAAAAGGATAGAGGTTACCTGGTGATATCATGATTCAAACAGAAAGTAGACTTAACGTAGCTGATAATTCAGGTGCAAAACAGGTCTTATGTATACGTGTTCTTGGCGGCACCAAAAGACGTTACGCCAGCATTGGCGACGTTATTGTTGTCACTGTCAAAGAGGCAATGCCTAACGCCAAGGTCAAGAAAGGCGACGTTATGCGTGCTGTTATTGTCCGGACCTCTCAGGCACTTAAGCGCATGGACGACACCCATGTACGTTTTGATGATAATGCAGCAGTGCTGCTTAATAATTCAGGCGAGCCACTTGGTACCCGTATTTTTGGACCTGTTGCCCGCGAACTGAGACCTTTGGGGTATATGAAAATTATCTCTCTCGCCCCAGAGGTATTATAAATTTTAGAGTTAAAGTAGAGGGCTTGTTGCCCAACTGCTTTTCTATAGAGGCATGAAGATGCAGACAGGGAAAAATTATCTCAAGGTTGATGATCAGGTCGAGGTGATTGCAGGCAAGGACAAGGGTCGTGTCGGCAAAATCACCAGTATTCTTCCTAAAGAGAATAAGGCGATTGTAGAAAAGATTAATGTCGTAAAACGTCACACCAAGCCGAGTATGGCTAATCAGCAGGGTGGTATTCTCGAAAAGGATGCTCCTATTCACGTTTCAAACCTGATGCTGATTTGTGAGAAATGTGCAAAGCCTGTCCGTATTAAAATGAACGTGCTCGAAGATGGCACTAAGACTCGCGCCTGTATAAAATGTGGAGAAACCTTAGGCGAATAAGCCTGGGGATAGTGCTTCAAGGAGACGATGATGGCAGCATTAAAAGATCATTATAAAAATAATTGTGTCTCTGAACTCATGAATGAGTTCAGCTACAAAAATATCATGCAGGTACCCAAGATTGAAAAGGTTACCTTGAATATGGGTCTTGGCGAGGCAGTTCAAAATCCTAAGATCGTCGAGTCCGCAGCCAATGAAATGACCCAGATTGCTGGTCAAAAATCAGTGGTGACCCGTGCTCGTAAGTCAATTGCTGGTTTTAAGTTACGGGAAGGTATGCCCATCGGCTGCCGGGTAACCCTGCGCGGAGAGCGGATGTATGAGTTTTTGAATAAACTTATTCATGTTGCTATTCCACGTGTCCGCGATTTTCGTGGCATTAAGAGTAAAGGTTTTGATGGCCGTGGCAATTTCTCCTTTGGAGTTAAAGAACACATAATTTTCCCTGAGATTGATTATGATAAAATTGATAAAATCAAAGGGTTTAATGTCACCATCACCACCACTGCAAAGACGAATGAAGAAGGACATTTCCTGCTTAAAGCAATTGGAATGCCTTTTAATAAATAGTAAGCCTCGGGCTTGGAGGAAGTTGGTTTGGCTAAAAAATCATTGATCGCAAAAAGTACTCGTAAGCCAAAATTCAAGGTGCGCGCTTATAACAGGTGCCCTTTATGCGGTAGACCTCGAGGTTTTCTGCGGAAATATGGAATTTGTAGAATTTGTTTTCGTTCCATGGCTTCACGTGGTGAGATCACCGGCGTTACTAAATCAAGCTGGTAACAACCACCTTAACTGGTTCTCAGTACTTTGCTTAGAGGTTTTAAGTCCGGTGAACAAGAGCCTAATATGAAACTGTAGTTCAACCTTTCCTCTTTTTTGGGAATTTATGGAGAGGTCATAGAGGAATATTTATGTCAATGAGTGATCCTTTAGCAGACCTGCTTACCCGTATTCGTAATGCAAATACGGCCCGGCATGAATCTGTTGAAATACCAAATTCGAACCTGAAGGCGCATGTTGCCGAGAATCTCCAGAAGGAAGGCTTTATTAATGGCTTTGAACTCATTGAAGATTCCAAGCAGGGTGTATTGAAGATATCCCTCAAGTATGACCACAATAATGACGGTGTTATTACAGGTCTGAAAAGAGTGAGCAAGCCGGGCTGTCGCGTGTATGTCCAGGCAAATAAGATTCCGAAAGTGATGAGTGGCCTTGGTGTTTCTATCCTTTCCACATCCAACGGTGTTATCACGGACAAAGAAGCTCGTCAGCAAGGTGTTGGTGGCGAATTACTCTGTGAAGTCTGGTAACAGATACACTACAGATTAGGTATATGGAGTAGACTAATGTCTAGGATAGGAAAAAAACCCATTGAAGTACCTGCCGGTGTGCAGGTTGATATTAAGGGTAACCAAGTAAAGGTTACCGGGCCAAAAGGCTCCCTTGAACGTGATATTCGTCCGGAAATCGAATTTGTCGCTGAAGGCAATATGATTAATGTTAAATGTCGTGATAACAGCAAACGTACAGTGGCCTTTAGTGGTCTCTTTCGTACCCTTGTCGATAACATGATTATCGGCACTGTTAGCGGGTTTTCAAAGAAACTGATGATTGAGGGCGTAGGCTACCGTGCAGACCTTAAGGGAAAAACCATTTCTCTAAATGTCGGTTTTTCAAACCCGGTACTCTTTGACCTGCCAGAAGGTGTGAACGCCAAGGTTGACCGTACCGAGATTACCCTTGACTCTATCGACAAGGAATTGCTCGGCCAAACAGCCGCAACAATCCGCGCCATCCGTAAACCTGAGCCGTATAAGGGTAAGGGTATTCGTTATGAAGGTGAGCGTATCGTCCGCAAAGCTGGTAAGGCAGCTTCAAAATAGGTAGGTAAGAGTAATGGCTAAGACAGATAAGAAACAAATTGCCAGAGCGAAGCGGGTTAAGCGCATTCGTAAAAATATCACTGGAACATCTACCAAGCCTAGGCTGAGAGTGTTCCGGAGTATTAATAATATATATGCTCAGCTCATTGATGACACCAAAGGTGCCACTATTACCTCCATGTCCAGCTTGGACAAGGCGGTTAAAGATGGTGACGCCAAGTCTAAAACTGAAACGGCTCATCAAGTAGGGCTTCTTATCGCCGAAAAGGCAAAGGCTGCAGGTGTTAATACGGTTGTTTTTGACAGAGGTGGAAACCTCTATCATGGCAGAGTAAAGGCATTATCTGAAGGTGCTCGCGAGGGCGGCTTGGAATTCTAATAAAATTTACAATCGAGCAGAGGTGTCCCTTGGCTGATTTCAAAAAAGATACTGCAGACGATCTCATTGAAAAGATTGTCTATATCAATCGCGTAGCAAAGGTCGTAAAAGGTGGTCGTCGTTTCAGCTTCAGCGCTATTGTCGTTGTTGGTGATGGCGCCGGTAAGGTTGGATATGGTCTGGGTAAGGCCAACCAGGTCCCCGAGGCCATCCGGAAAGGTGTTGAGAAGGCGAGAAAGGATATGAAATCTGTTTCTCTCGACGAAACTACCATCCCCCATGAGATTAACGGCCGTTATGGCGCAGGCAAGGTTATGCTTAAGCCTGCTGGCGAAGGTACAGGTGTAATTGCCGGTGGTGCTGTTCGCGCCGTCCTTGAGGCAGCAGGAGTTAACAATATCCTGACCAAATGTATAGGGTCCAATAATCCCCATAACCTGGTTAAGGCTACCATTGATGGTCTCCGGCGCCTGCGCAGTGCAAAACAGGTTGCAGCGCTTCGTGGTGTGGATCCTGCGACTGTTCGAGCCTAAGATAGTATATATTAGGTATTTAGTTTACAGCACAAACACTCCCAGGCCTTGAGCTTGCGAGTGTTTGTTTTGATAGAGGGATAACACCCTCATAAAAGGGAAGAGGTGCTACAATGGCTGGTGATCTCAAGATAACCCTGAAAAAAAGCGTTATCGGCAGCACAAAAAAAATCCGGGCCACAGCAGTTGGCCTTGGATTGACCAAAACAAATAAGACTATTCTTCGGAAGGATACTCCTGAAATTCGTGGAATGATCAACAAGGTTCATCATCTCGTTGATGTGGAGGAAGTATAATGATTAATTTAAGCAACCTCTCCCCAAGTCCCGGTTCCAGAAAGCCCAAAAAACGTCTTGGCCGCGGTCATGGTACCGGTCATGGTAAGACTTCGGGCCGTGGCCATAAAGGTTATAAGGCCCGTTCCGGTTCTGGTATCAAGCCAGGCTTCGAGGGTGGCCAGATGCCGATACAGCGTCGTCTACCAAAGCGTGGTTTTAACAATATTTTTCGTAATGAATACGCTATTGTTAATGTCCGCGACCTGCAGAAGATGCGCAGTGGCTCCAAAGTTACCCGTGAGAGTCTTCTGAAATATGGCCTGATCAAGGCCAGCGATTCAAAGGTGAAGATCCTTGGCGATGGTGAATTGACTAAGAAATTCACCGTTACGGTTGATAAGGTTTCCAAATCTGCCCAGCAGAAGATTGAATCTGCCGGCGGTTCCGTAGCTTCTTAATCTAAACAACTAGCGGATTGGATATGGCGGCAGGTTTTCAAGATCCCGGTAAAATGGGCGAACTGAGAAAGAGGATTATTTTTACTCTTCTCATGCTCGCTGTTTACCGTATTGGTGTACAGATTCCCACTCCAGGGATTAATAGTGAGGCACTGGCAACCTTTTTTGCCAAGAACGCCGGCACTATCTTCGGCATGGTAAATATGTTTTCAGGCGGCGCCTTGGAACGTTTTTCCATCTTTGCCCTGGGTATTATGCCTTATATTTCGGCCTCTATTATTTTCCAGCTTTTGACGGTGGTTATTCCTCAGCTCGAGGCATTGTCTAAGGAAGGAGAGTCCGGTCGACGTAAGATCACCCAGTACACACGCTATGCCACCGTTGCTCTCAGTGTTGTTCAGGGACTTTTTATCTCCATCGGTTTGGAAGGGATGACAGCTTCCGGCTCCACGGAAATGATTGTTCTTGATCCGGGCTGGAATTTCCGGTTGATGACTGTTCTGACCCTAACCTCCGGGACCGCATTTATTATGTGGCTCGGTGAGCAGATGACCGAGCGCGGTATTGGTAACGGCATATCATTGATCATCTTTGCTGGTATAGTTGCCCGTATGCCGGCAGCGATTGTCAACACCGTGAAGATGATTACATCAGGCCAGCTCATTGCTGTCTTTCTGCCAATCCTTCTTGGAATGATGGTTGTTGTTGTTGGCATTATCATCTTTTTCGAGACTGCCCAGCGCCGAATTCCCATCCAATATGCCAAGAGGATGGTTGGCCGGCAGATGTTTGGTGGCCAACAGTCCCACCTGCCTTTAAAAATTAATATATCCGGTGTTATCCCGCCGATCTTTGCATCATCCATTATGATGTTTCCGGGTACCATCGGTCAGTTTGTCCAGATAGATATAGTTCAGCAGATCTCGGCAAAGCTTGCCTGGGGAACACCGCTGCATACATTGCTTTATGTCGCCATGATCGTTTTCTTTTGTTTCTTTTACACCGCGGTCACCTTTAACCCCAATGACATTGCTGAGAATTTGAAGAACAATGGCGGCTTCGTGCCAGGGATCAGACCTGGAAAACGGACAGCAGAGTTTATTGACAAGGTGATGATCCGCCTTACTGTTATTGGCGCTGCCTATGTGAGTCTGGTCTGTATTTTGCCCACCGTGTTAATTAGTAAGGTTAATCTTCCCTTCTACTTCGGTGGTACGGCCCTGCTCATTGTTGTCGGTGTAGCCATCGATACCATGTCGAAGATTGAATCATATACGGTTCAGCAAAATTATGATGGCTTTGTAAAGAAGCAAAAGACCCGGAGCCGCAGAACGTTCAATGGCTAAAAGCGCTGTTATTCTGAAGTCTGCATCTGAGATTGACCGGATGTATGAGGCAAACCAGATTGTCGCAGCTACCTTGCAGATGCTTGAAGAACGGATCGAGCCAGGAGTCACTACCTGGCAGCTTGATCAATGGGCAGAAAAAAATTGCCGTAAACGAAAAGCGATTCCGGCCTTTAAAGGCTACCGAGGGTTTCCTGGTAGTCTCTGTGTTTCCATCAACGAACAGGTGGTGCACGGAATTCCCTCAAAGAAGGTTAAGCTTTGTGAGGGGGATGTGATTTCCATTGATTTCGGGGTGAAATTTAATGGATTTTATGGTGATTCCGCTATCACCATCCCGGTGGGCAACATTAAAGAAGATGTCCAGGCGCTGTTAACAGCAACCCAGGGCTCTCTTTATCAGGCCATTGCTGCAATAAAAAAAGGCAACCGGGTGCGTGATATTTCCGCAGCTGTCCAACAGCATGTTGAAAAGCAAGGCTTCTCCGTTGTTCGCCAGTTTGTCGGACATGGGATAGGCAAGAACCTGCACGAACCTCCTGAGGTTCCTAACTATGTGCAGGGTAAGAATTCTCCCAAGCTACATGTGGGAATGGTTGTAGCTGTTGAGCCCATGATTAACCTTGGTGGTCACGAAGTCGTCGTCCTTAAAGATGGCTGGACTGTGGTTACCAAGGACAAGAAGGTTTCTGCTCATTTTGAACATTCTATTGCTCTGACTGAAGATGGCCCGAGGGTTTTGAGCAAGAGAGAAAATGAACAGCTGCCGGACAATATTTCCTAGTTGAGATATTTTGGGTTGAGAACAAAAAAAACGGGCAAAAATAATTAAATCGAGTATATTCTCACCTTTTTCGACAAACCAGACAGGAACGCAGTATGCCAAAAGAAGAGGCTATCCAGGTAGAAGGCACCATTATTGAACCCCTGCCCAATGCAATGTTTCGAGTGGAACTTGACAATGGTCATAAGGTTCTTGCTCATATATCTGGCAAGATGCGCATGCATTTCATTAAAATTCTTCCTGGTGACCGCGTAACTGTTGAGCTTTCCCCTTATGACCTTACCCGTGGACGGGTGACATTCAGGGCTAAAGGCGGCAAGAAGAAATAAGAGTTTTAAAGGATTTACGATATGAAAGTACGTTCATCAGTTAAGAAAATTTGTAGTGATTGCCGCGTTTTTAAACGTAAAGGCGTTGTACGGGTTTCTTGCAAGGTCAAGAAGCATAAGCAGCGTCAGGGGTAATCACTTTTTACCGGATAAGTCTTTTACTTATTGTAAGTGCCAGCGACCATGCGTCACATCTAAAATTATTGCAGGAGGATTACCTTGGCACGATTAGCAGGCGTTGATTTGCCTAAAAATAAACATATGGTTATTGCCTTGACCTATATCCATGGTATCGGAAGGACAAGTTCAAAGGCGATTCTTGATAAAGTTGGATTGGCCCATGAGACCAATAGCGATGATCTTACCGAATCTGATGTAGCAAACATTAGAAAGATCATCGAGGACGATTATGTCGTTGAAGGTGATCGTCGTCGTGAAGTTGCCATGGATCTGAAACGCTTGATGGACCTTGGTTGTTACCGTGGCATTCGTCATCGTCGTGGTCTTCCAGTTCGTGGACAGCGTACCAAAACAAATGCCCGTACCCGTAAAGGCCCCCGTCGCGGTCCGGCTGTAAAGAAAAAATAAGAAGTACATCTTCTTTGGAGTATATTCATGGCTAGTCCCAAGAAAACAACCAAGAAAAAAGTTAAAAAGAATGTGCCAGAGGGTATTGCCCATATTAAATCTACATTTAATAATACTTTGGTAACTCTTTCAGATAAGCAGGGAAACGTTGTTTCCTGGTGCAGCTCCGGCGTTTTGGGTTTTAAGGGTTCTCGTAAGTCAACTCCTTTTGCAGCCCAGAATAATGTTGAAAACGCTGCTAAAAAGGCCAAGGACAATGGCATGCGCAAGGTAGAAGTGCGTGTGAAAGGTCCTGGCCCTGGACGTGAAGCTGCCATTCGAGCCTTACAGGCTCAGGGATTAGAGGTTTCCAAGATCACTGATGTGACACCTCTGCCCCATAATGGATGTAAACCCCCGAAACGCAGAAGAGTTTAATTTTAATACTCCTCAACCACAGATACTAAGTGGAGGATTCAATTGGCTAGATATCGTGGCGCTTCTTGCCGTCAGTGCAGGCGCGAAAAATTAAAGCTGTTTTTGAAAGGCGAGCGTTGTTTCTCAGATAAATGTGCATTTGAGAGACGTTCCTATGCTCCTGGCCAACATGGTCAGGCCCGGGTACGTAAAAGTTCCGACTATGCTATTCAGCTCCGTGAGAAACAGAAGGTACGCCGGATCTATGGTATTCTTGAAGACCAGTTCCGCCGCTATTTCTATATGGCTGATAGCAAGAAAGGTGTTACCGGTGAGAACCTTCTTCAGCTTTTAGAGCGTCGTCTTGATAACACCATTTATCGTCTTGGCTTTGCCAATTCACGCAATCAAGCACGTCAGCTCGTTCGCCATAATCATATTCTGGTAAATGGTAAAAAGGTTAATATTCCTTCCTACCTCGTAACTGTAGGTGAAGAAATTACCATGAAAGAAAAGAGCCAGAAAACTCCTGCTGTTAATGAGTCCATTTCAGCTGTTGCTCGTCGCGGTGTGCCAAGCTGGCTGACTGCTGACCATCCCAATTATAAGGGCACAGTAAAGACAATGCCTGTTCGTGAAGAGTTGACTTTACCAATTCAGGAACAGTTGATTGTCGAACTTTACTCCAAATAAGTAAGCAGGTTTTGGTCCTTGTTCTTGTCGCTTTACCGGCAAGAACAGAACCAGCGAGATGTTTCGTAGCGGATGGATGCATATCCATCCGCTAAACGTTTGTGCTGTAACAAATAAATACATTTCAGGCAGATAACTAACGTGACGAATATGACAGAAAAAGAGAACGCTATCGAGCAAGAAGAGACAGCACCTTTTTATAGAAACTGGCACGATCTTATTCAACCCAAACGTCTTGAGGTTGTCCAGGATAGCCATACAGCAACCTATGGTAAATTCATCTGCCAGCCACTTGAGCGCGGTTTTGCCACGACAATTGGTAACTGCTTACGGAGAATTCTCCTTTCTACCGTTCAAGGCGCTGCTGTAACCGCCGTGCGAATTGAGGGAGCCCTACATGAATTTTCCACCTTGGCAGGAATTCTTGAAGACGCCACAGAGATAATTCTTAACCTCAAAGAGGTACGTTTCAAGATTAACTCCGCAGAGGAAAAAATTGTCCGTATAGAGAAGAAGGGCAAGGGGAATGTCACTGCTGGAGATATCATCGGTGATCATACCGTTGAGGTTATGAATCCTGATAAGCATATCTGCACCATTACCGGTGACGGTGATTTTGTTGCTGAGATGGTCATTAAATGGGGTAAGGGATACTCTCCCGCTGAAGTCAACAAGACGGAAGATCTTCCTGTTGATTATATTCCCATTGATGCGATCTTTACGCCTATTCGCAATGTCAAATTCATTGTTAACCAGGCCCGTGTCGGCCAGCAGACTGACTACGATAAACTGACCATGGAGATTAGTACCGATGGCAGTGTGACACCTGAAGATTCTATTGCCTATGCAGCAAAGATTCTGAAGGAGCAGATGACCATCTTTATCAATTTCGATGAAGATCAGGTAGAGCCCGAAGAGGAAGAGGTCAGCGCTGAAGAGCGTGAGCCTGTTAATGAGAACCTCAATCGTTCCGTTGAGGACCTTGAGCTCTCAGTGCGTTCCTCTAACTGTCTGCGTAATGCCAATATTAATTTTATTGGTGAGCTCGTCCAGAAAACTGAAGCTGAGATGTTAAAGACCAAGAATTTTGGTCGTAAATCGCTAAATGAGATCAAACAGCTTCTCTCTGAAATGGAATTATCACTCGGTATGGTGTTGGACAACTGGAAGATTCCTGTTGCTGCCAACCCGGACGAAAACCAGGAATAAGTAATAAATAACCCCGTTTCCTTCTGGGGTTGAAATATTGAGGATCGACCCATGAGGCATAGAAAAGCAGGCCGCCGTTTAGGCAGGACCACCTCTCATCGTAAGGCCATGGTACGGAATATGGTTACTTCTCTGCTGGATCACGAGAGAATTGTAACCACCACTCCCAAGGCTAAAGAGATTCGTAAAGTTGCAGATAAGATGATCACCCTTGCCAAGCGTGGTGATCTTCATGCACGCCGTCAGGCCCTCTCCTTCATTCAGGATAAGAGCGTTGTTGCTAAACTTTTTGATGAGCTTGGTCCTGAGTACAAGGAAAGACCAGGTGGCTACACCCGCATCATCCAGACTGGTAATAGGCGCGGCGACGCAGCTCCCATGGCCATCCTTGAGCTGGTGAACTACTCTGAAAAGATGAGTGCTCAAGAGGAGGAAGACAACTAGGTCTTTTCTTTTATCAAGCTTAAAAAAACCCCTGCAGTTATTCAACTGCAGGGGTTTTTTTATGTCCTGCGACAATTTATTCATTTACAGCATCAAGGGGGAGCTTTTATATTGAGCTCTATTGTAATGGGGGGCGATAAATGGCTGTCTTTTTGCAGCCTCATGCTGTTTAAGAATCAACGTGGAGGAATCTATGAAAAAAGTATCACTTATTTTATTAATCATGGCAGCTGTTCTATTGTCCATCCCCCTGACCAGCTTTGCCGGGAATGGTGAAAAGCCGGCCCAGTATGCCTTTTTTTACCCCTGGCAGGTCTTTGACGAAAACACCTCCATTGCTGGTTTTCGCTTCAACCTCTTCTACGGCTATAATAAGAATATAACTGGTTTTGATCTCGGTCTGGTGAACCGGGCCTCCGGCAATTTCACCGGTGTTGAGTTTGGCGCTGTCAATCTGGTCGATGGAAATTTTACCGGCTGGCAGAGCAGTGTCGCCAATATAACCGCTGGTGATTTTGTTGGCCTGCAGTCCGGGGTTGTCAACAGTGCCGGCAAGAAAATGTCCGGGCTGCAGCTGGGATTCTATAATTACGCCGGTACCCTGGATAATGGCCTGCAGATTGGCCTGCTCAACTTTAATAACTCCGCAAAGCCCATGAAGTTCCTGCCTTTTCTCAACTTCTCCTTCTAGAGATTAGTAGCATAAAAATAAAAAAGGGAGATGACGCCAAGCGTCATCTCCCTTTTTTATTTATCACGGATTAGGATGCTAGGTCTGAAGCCTATAGTGTCTTAATTGCTTCGAATGGTGTTTCGTTCCTTGTTGCGATCCTTTTTTGGTCTTGGCAAGTGCCGTGCGTTACATCTCTACCTTTTGAGTATATCGCCAGACTCACTATTCACCGATCCAGCTACAGAATTGCACCGGACATCGCCACTATTAGTAGTGATGCTCCCTGAAACATCGCCCTCCACTGTAACATCACCATCCTCAGTGGTTATGTTGCCAACAGTTTTTGCGTACACATCACCGCTGCCATTATGGATTGATTCAGCGTCACCATTAACAGTGACGGTAATATTTCCTACCAATTGACCATCTTGTTCAATTCCGTCCACTATAACCTTCCCGTTGTTGTTGATTGAAATAGAACTCCCGGAAAAACTGCGACCATCTATATCCACACTGCCATTTTTCATTCGTATCTTCATATCAGCTCTCCGAAATATACCCAATTAATAAATACAACCCGCGACGCGAGCATGAGTACTCTATAGGACGGCAAATCAAATCCTTCTGTCCTCTGCTGTTGCCTTTTCCCCATTGCTGAGTCGAGCGAGCAGGGAGCCGGGAAAAGGAAAAGCGTTTTGGCATGTCTGAGCACCCCGCAAGGGGGTATAAACTTCGCGAGTTCTCAAAATGCCCTTTTCACGGCGGACGGCGAGCGTGCCGTAGGCCAACTCTGCCGGGGTGCCCTTTTTGCGTTACTTTTTAGGTCTTGGCAAGTAGCCAGCGCAGCGGGCGAAAAGTAACAAGGATTCCTTGGCAACCAAGACAAATCAAGCAACAAACGTCCCCATACTCCCAAATAACAAAAGGGGTGATGACTAAATCGTCATCACCCCTTTTAAACTATCAGATGTAATCCCATACCAGCGTTATTCCTTAGAAAAATCCCGCTTATCAATAACCCTCTTGGCCTTCCCCTCAAAACGCTCAAGCGATTTCTCCTCCACAAGCTTAACATCAACCCCAATACCAAGCTCCGCCGCCAACCGTTTCTTAATATGATCAACCAACTGCCGTTGCTCCTTCATCTGATCAAAGAAGATCGACTCGGTGACCTCAACAAGCACCTGGGCCTTATCCAGCCGTCCTTCACGCTCAACAATGATCTGATAATGGGGCTCAGTACCTTCAATATCAAAGAGGATAGCCTCGACCTGCATGGGATAGACATTAACACCCTTAATAATCAGCATGTCATCGGTACGGCCAATGATTCTGCTCATGCGGCGCAAGGTACGGCCACAGGGACATGGTTCATCAATAATCTTGGCAAGATCCCTGGTTCGATAACGAATAACAGGGAAACCTTCTTTGGTAAGGGTGGTGACCACCACTTCCCCTATCTCACCGGCAGCAACCGGTTCAAGGGTTTCTGGATTAATAATCTCCACAAGAAAATGATCTTCATTAATGTGAAGGCCATTTCTTTCAATACACTCACCAGCCACACCCGGCCCCATAACCTCGCTTAGCCCGTAGTTGTCAGTGGCAATGATATTAAGTTTAGTCTGGATTTCTCGACGCATTTCGTCAGACCAGGGTTCACCGCCGAAAAGCCCGAATTTAAGAGGCAGGGCGTTGATATTAATATCCATGTCTTCCATGGCATCGGCCAGAACCAAGGCATAGCTTGGGGTACATACCAGGGCTGTGGTCCGAAAATCCTGCATGATCTGGATTTGGCGCTTTGTGTTGCCGCTTGAAATGGGAATAACCGAAGCACCCAGCCGTTCAGCACCATAATGGAGGCCAAAACCTCCGGTGAACATGCCATAGCCAAAGGCTATCTGCACCACGTCATCATTAGTAACACCTGCGGCGGTGAGAATACGGGCCACCATGTTTGACCACGTTTTTAAATCATTCTGGGTGTAGCCCACCACCGTTGCCGTGCCAGTGGTGCCGGACGAGGCATGGACTCGGACAATATCCCGAAGAGGAACGGCAAAAAGACCATATGGGTAGTTGTTGCGCAGGTCATCCTTGGTGGTAAAGGGCAGCTTGCGGATGTCAGCAAGGGAGTTGAAACCATCAGGGTCGATGCCTTCTTCTTTGAACTTTTTCCGATAAAAGGGAACATGGGTGGTTACCCGGAAGAGGGTGGACTGCAGACGCTCAAGCTGGAGCTGCTCAAGGTCTTGGCGGGACATACATTCTTTCTGTTCTTCCCAGTAGTTCATGGCATTCACTTTAGTAATGAGTTCAAGATCTGCGGTCAAAAAAAATGGCTGTTCATACAAAGGAAAAAGCCAACTAAACTATATCACAGGTTGCGGTGTCAGAATCAACATCCCGGCCTAAATAGGCGCGCTGCACATCAGCGTTGTTCAAAAGATCTTCCGCTGGGCCTTGGAGGATGATTTTGCCGGTCTCTAAGACATAACCCCGGTCGGCAATACCCAAGGCCGCCTTGGCATTTTGTTCAACAAGAAGCACGGTGTTGCCTGCCTCGCGCAGGCGAAGGATGATCTGGAAAATATCCTTAACGATGAGGGGCGCCAGACCAGTGGAAGGCTCATCCATCATGATCAGCTTAGGGCCGGCCATGAGGGCGCGGCCCATGGCCAGCATCTGCTGTTCGCCCCCAGAGAGGGTGCCGGCCAGCTGCTCCTTTCGATCCTGAAGGACTGGAAAAATGTCATAGATGGCCGCAAGCTCAGTTGTCTGGGAGTACTCCTTGTCCTTTTTGTATTGGACATAGCCGCCCAGGATAAGATTATCCTCCACACTCATGGTGGAAAAGACCTGTCTGCCCTCAGGCACCAGGGAACAGCCCATTTTGACAATTTGCTGTGGGGTGCAGGTCTTCAGGTTCCGGTCAAAGAGGATTATCTCTCCCCCTGTTGCTTTAATCAGCCCGGCAATGGTGTAAAGCAGAGTGGTTTTGCCGGCACCATTGGCACCAATAAGGGTAACAATCTCACCAGCATCAACATGTATAGATATTTTTTTGAGGACGCGGAGCTTGCCATAGCCAGACTCAATATTTCGTATTTTCAGCATGCGTTCGTCCTATTCGCCGAGATAGATCTGGATTACTTCTTTATTGTGTTGGATCTCACCGGGAGTTCCTTCGGCAATATGCTGGCCAAAACTTAACACGACAATCTCGTCGGAGATATCCATGACAAGGCTCATATCATGCTCGACCAAGAGTACAGTGATACCCTGTTGCTGGATTTTGGTGATCAGGCGGGCCACCTCAGCGGTCTCATAGATGTTAAGGCCTGCGGCTGGCTCGTCAAGAAGAAGCAGCGTCGGGTCTGAGGCAAGGGCCCGGGCAAACTCCACAGCCCTTTGCTGACCAAAGGCCAGGCTGCTGGCTTCAATATCGGCAAATTGGTCAATGTCGAGCAGCTCAAGAAGCTCGTGGGCCCGTGCTCTTATTTTCTTTTCTTCTCGCCTTGTGGCAGGCAGGGGAAACATGCCGGCCCAGAAGCCGGCCTTGCTCTTGGTGTGCAGGCCCACCATGACGTTTTCAAGGGCTGTCATGCCGGGGAACATCTTTATGTTCTGGAAGGTGCGGGAAACACCAGTGGAGGCAATCTGATAGGGCTTTAAGCCGAGAATGGATTTTGAGTCAAATTTTACAGCACCGGAATCAGCCCCAAGCGATCCACAGATAAGATTAAAAAGGGTGGTCTTGCCAGCGCCATTAGGGCCAATAACCGACTTGATAGCACCCTTTTGCACATCAAAACTCACCGAGTTAACAGCGTGCAGACCGCCAAAGCGTTTGTTGAGATCACGTACCTGAAGAAGGGCCATTATTTGGCCTCCTTCGTGGGCTTTATCTTGCTCCAGATCGAAAGACGTAAAACACCCTCAGGCGCAAAGAGCATGATGATGATAAGTATGGCCCCAAACACCGCGTCATCATAGGAACCAAACAGGCCGCGTAGCGAAAGAAAATTAAGGAGACCACCCATGGTCAAAGCTCCCCAGAGGCTCGCCATGCCGCCGATGGCAACAATGGCCACGTAGCGCACCGACTTCATAACCCCGGCATCAGAGGGGCTGATGCCCCCTGTGTAATGGGTGAGGAGTACTCCGGCCACAGCGGCAAAAACAGCGGAGAGAACAAAGGTGTAGAGCTTATAGCGTGCAGTGTCAATGCCCATGGCATCGGCAGCGTCTTCAGCGCCGTGGATGCCACGAAGAGCCCTGCCCACCCGAGAATCAATCAGGTTCAGAAGCAGAATAAAGCCGGTAATAAGAACAGCGGCAGCAATATAATAATTCACCACCCGGTTATCCATATCACCGTTAACAGTGAGGCCGGGGAGCAAGGTAAAACCAGGGACATCGGAAATGCCGTCAGCCTCGCCAAAAAATTCCATGGCCAGGACAATACGGAAAATAATAATGCCAAAACCAAGGGTGGCCATGGCCAGATAATGGCCCTTAAGCTTAAGGACCGGAATGCCAATCAAAAAGGCAATAAGGGCAGTAATGGCAATGGCAAGAAGGCAGGCGAACCAGGGGTGTACTGTTAGGAGCGGCTCGCCGAACATACTGGTGCGTGTGACGAGCAAGCCCATTTTGTTAAGCGCAGTGACACAGCTGCTGCCATTCTCAAAGGCGGGTAAAAGATTCATTGTTGTCAGGGAGGCAGATGTATAGCCGCCAATGGCAAAAAAACCGGCATGGCCCAAAGAAATCTGCCCGGCATAGCCCATAACCAGACAAAGTCCGACAATGAGCAGGCAGGAATACATGGTCATCGTCAGCTGGGTCAGGTAATAGTTGGTACCGGTGAGCTGAGTGATAACCTGAACGGCAACAACAACGGCCACAAGCAGGGCTATGGAGGTGAGTTTCCTGCTGGCCATTAGAACTCCTTGAGGCTTGCGGCCTGCTTATTGCCAAAGAGTCCGTGGGGACGGACAAAAAGAATGATAAGCAAGATGGAGATGGAAATAGCGTCCTGAAAGGCCAAGGGGAAACCAACACCAACGCTAAATGCCTCAAGTATGCCTAAGAGCAGGCCTGCTGCCACAGCGGCCATGGAGTTGCCCAGGCCGCCAAGAACAGCCACAGTAAAACCCTTAATGGCAAGGCCGGTACCCATATCATATTGGCTGGAGGTAATGGGCGACACTACGCAACCGGCTACCGCGCCAATGGCAGCGCTGAGCATAAAGGAGAAGGTCACCATGTTCTTGGCGTTGATTCCACACAGGGTGGCGGCCAGCCGGTTAGAGGCGCAGGCCTGCATCTCTTTTCCCAGCGGCGTAAATTTGAAAAAAAGGCTGAGCAGGACAACTATGCAGGAGCAGACAGCCAGAACCCACAGTACCTGGGGTGATATTGCCGCCCCCAGAATGGTCACGGAACTAATCACATTGCCGGTGAAATAAGGCAGGGCACGGACAGTATCGCCCCAGACATGGAGGGCTATTTCTCGGATGATGATGGAAAGACCAATGGTGATGATGATCATCCGCAGCACCGACGGGCTTTCAAGCCAGCGGATAAACACGATTTCGATCAGGGCACCCACCAGCATGGTAAAGAGCACGGCAGCAACAATAGCCAGGGGCAGGGGGAGGAACTGGTTCAGGGAAATGGCAGCCATCCCACCCAGCATAACGAATTCGCCTTGGGCAAAATTAATGATGCCAGTGGTGTTGTAGATGATGTTAAAGCCAATGGCAACAATGGCATAAATAATGCCGTAGGTTATGCCGGCAAAGATATATTGGCTGAAAAGCTCAAGAGACATCATAACTTGGGGCGATACTACAAAGGCACAGAGGCACAAAGACGGTGATGAAGATTGCTTTGTGCTGCTGTGCCTTTGTAGTGGAAAAATCATAAAGGCAGGGCGGCCAATAAAGCCGCCCTGCCAAACGTGGTTTCTAGCTAAGATTACTTATTGTAAAGGACAAACTTGCCGTCTTTTACGGTCATCATCTCAAAGGCATCAATGCCCAAGCCGTTATGGTCGGTGGCGCTGAAGTTATAGACGCCGCCGGTGCCCGCATGGCCCTTGAGGTTCTCAATGGCGTCACGAACCTTGGCCTTGTCGGCACTGCCGGCATTTTCAATGGCCTTGGCAAGGATCATAATGGCATCAAAGCCGTGGCCACCAAAGGTAGAGGCCTTTTCACCAGCATACTTGCTCTCGTAATCGCTGATATATTTTTTGAGAACCGCCTTCTGAGGCGCGTCATCAGGCAGAACATCAGCAGCGAGCAGACGACCACTGGGGAAGATGATACCTTCAGCAGCCTCACCGGCCGCCTCAATATACTTGGTGTTACCAAAACCATGGCTCTGGAAGAGAGGCACTTGCCAACCGGCCTGACGCATATTCTTAGCAACAATGGCCTGGGCTGGAACGATAGACCAGTTAACCACGGCCTGGACATCAGCGTTGGCCTTGATCTTGGCGACAACGGCAGAGAGATCAGTGGACTTTTTATCGTAAACCTCATCTTCGATAATTTCGATGTTGAATTGCGGGGCGAATTTTTTGAGCTGGCCGCGACCTGCCTTACCAAAACCGGTGTTGCCGGCCAGGATGGCAATCTTGCTGATACCCAGGTTGTTCATCTCCATGAAAATCTTTTGAGCAGCAAAGCTGTCAGTCTGGGGAGTTTTAAAAACCCACTTGGCAACAGGGTTGACGATAACCTCGGCAGCGCCGCAGGAGAGGAGAATGGTCTCAGCCTTTTCGCTGATAGACTTTAGTTTCATGCTCTCGCCGGAGGTGGAGGGGCCGAGAATGGCAATAACATGCTCTTCTTCGATGAGCTGCTTGGCAAAGGAGATGGCCTTGTCGGGGCTTGCGGCGGAATCTTTGACGATGAGCTCAATCTGCTGGCCATTAATACCGCCGGCGCCATTAATCTGCTCAACCATCATGCGGATGGTGCGCGCTTCAGGGCCGCCCAGGAAGGAGGCGCCGCCAGTTTCGGCCAGAATGGCGCCGACCTTGATGTTTTCCTTTGCCTCTTCCTTTTTGCTGCAACCGCTGGAAAAAGTCACGGCCAGGGCCGAGCAGGCCACAATGGCCAAAGTCATCAGAGGATTTCTAAATGTACTCTTCATAATCATCTCTCTCCCAAGAAAAATTAAATTGACCAGGATAAATCAACGGTCAACCCTCATGAAAAGGCAGATATTCTGCCGGAATTACAAAAAAAATACTACACTCACTGATACTGCGTCAGAACTCGATTTAAAATGCTCACTTGCTGAAGTAAGCTCCGCTTTTGCACCTCATTCTTCCTTGTCTCAGTTTCGCTCACTACGTTTTTTGTTAACCTGTAATTTAGATGGCGTAAACTTCGTCTCCTGACAGGAGCCTGATATCAGCCTTGGCAAGAAGGTCAATGGCCCGGTCAAGCTCGTCAAAACGAAAGATAATCAGGCCAGTTTCGCCGCTTTTTTGGGTAAAGGCGTACATATACTCAATATTGAGACCGCCCTCTTTGATGACCTGAAGAACATGGGCCAGGCCACCTGGCTTGTCACTTACCTCGGTAACGATAACTTCGGTGGTACCCACGGTAAAGCCGCTGTCTTTTAAGACATTGCGGGCTTTTTCAGTGTCATTGACAATGAGGCGCAGGATGCCGAAATCAGCAGTGTCAGCCAGGGACATGGCGCGGATATTAATGCCATTCTGGGCAAGAATGGAGGTGATGTCAGCCATGCGGCCTGACTTATTTTCCAGGAAAATGGCAATCTGTTCTACTTTCATAGAGGCCTCGATTGTTTATTTAAAGAAAGCTAGCTGGCTATATCTACCTATAAATTGTTGATTTCTCAACTCATTATTTCGTTGCAATCAGGCTACGCCGGATGATGCACAATAGTCTGCGGCAGAGGGGCTAGATCTTACGTTTATCAATAACCCGTTGAGCCTTACCCTCACTGCGCTGGATACTCTTTGGCTCTACTAAAGTTGCCTTACAGGAAACCCCCAGCAGATCCTTGATCTCTGTCTGGATTCTTTTAGTGAGGTTTTCAAGCTGCTTAATTTCGTCAGAGAAAATCGAATCACTCACCTCAACCTGTACCTCAAGGGTGTCAAGATTGCCCAGGCGGTCGACGATGATGATGTAATGGGGCTCAACACCCTCAATGGACATCAGGACATGTTCGATCTGGGAGGGGAAAACATTAACGCCACGAATAATCATCATGTCGTCTGAACGGCCGGTGACCTTTTCCATCCGCTGGAAGCTGCGGCCGCAGGCACAGGAGTCAGTGATGATCCTGGAAAAATCTTTGGTGCGGTAGCGGATAACCGGGAAGGCCTCCTTGGTGAGAGTGGTGAAAACAAGTTCGCCTTTTTCACCAAGGGGCAGGGGGGCAAAGGTGTCGGGGTGGACAATCTCAGGCAGGAAATGATCCTCCATGACGTGGAGTCCTTTTTGTTCTTCCACACATTCAATGGCCACCCCCGGGCCGATTATTTCACTGAGGCCGTAGATGTCAATGGCCTTGATGCCCAGGGCCCGCTGGATCTCCTGGCGCATATTCTCGCTCCAGGGTTCAGCGCCGAAGACGCCAACCTTAAGGGAGAGCTCTTTGGGGTCAATGCCCATGTCGGCCATGGTCTCGGCCAGATTCAGGGCATAGGATGGGGTAGAGAGCAACACGGTGGATTTAAAATCCTTCATCAGGGTGATCTGGCGCTTAGAGTTGCCGCCGGAGATGGGGACCACGGTGGCCCCAAGCTCCTCAGCACCATAATGGGCGCCAAGGCCGCCGGTAAAAAGGCCATAGCCATAGGCGTTATGGATGGTATCGCTGGCCTGGGCGCCTGCCGCGTTAAGACTGCGGGCCATAAGTTCGGCCCACATCTTGATATCTTTCTTGGTGTAGCCGACCACAGTGGGCTGCCCCGTGGTGCCGGAAGAGGCGTGGATGCGTACCACCTCATCCATGGGGACGGTAAAAAGACCAAAGGGATAGTTTTTGCGCAGGTCTTCCTTGGTGGTGAAGGGCAGCTTCTGGATGTCGGCCAGTGTTTTAATATCTTCCAGCTTCACCCCTGCCTCATCCATCTTACCAGCGTAATAGGGGACAGTGGCATAGACCCGGGTAATCTGCTTCTGCAGCCTTTTAAGCTGCAGGGCTTCCAGGGCCTCTCTTGGCATGGTTTCGTATTCTTCGTTGTAAATCATTATTTTTTCCAGAAGTTATAGAAGTTAGAGGAGTTACAGAAGATAAAGA
>JBDLIE010000035.1:0-26041 GCA_039715015.1 Thermodesulfobacteriota bacterium | reverse complement strand
AATCATCGAAGGATATAACGAGCTTCTTCGGTTTGTGGATCAATGGTCTAAACCCGAATTTGTTGTCCATATTTGCCTTTTCGAGTTTTGGAGCCAAAGATGGAAATCTTGAGTTTGGTTTTGTCTGTGAGTTCTATTATGACCCAATTTTTCAGTTCACTGGGACGACAACCAGTTATCGAAAGAAGGGCAATTGACAACCGGTGAGGCGAATTTTCTGGAATGTTATCCCAGAAAATTCGCCTCCAGTTTTTAGGCAAGGTACCCAATCCTTTACGTTTGGCTGTTGAACGAGGATTTTTTCCATCGGACGTCCACAGACTGCTAATGTTTTTTGTAAGATGGCTTTGCTTCTGGTCAGGAGGATAGATTCTTACTTTTCTAAGAAAGTCTTTTAAGTCAAAGGCAATATCGATCCAACTGAGATCCTTTTTCCTTTGTAACTTGTTGATCTGTACAATTCGTTGCTATAGTTAATGCAGGGACATGTTGACGACTGCGGCCCTGTAAAAATAGAAGCCGCGTTTTGTTTGTGCGTATTGCTCTGGCCAGAGACCGCTTTTGATCAATCTCTTCAAAGCCAATGAATATTGACGCGTTGTCTCCTCAGTAGGTTGCTGCCAGTATTTTAAATGCTCTCTGACTTCTCGGATATAACCATAGGCTTCGTGTAAATTTTTTTTTAGATCCCTTTGGTTTTTTGATTGTAGATTGCTTGTGGCGTGTTTGTGCTTACGCACATCGAAATTGTCCACCTGCTCACTCCCGTTCGCAACTAAACAATTTCGACCACACGCCACATTATTCCATGCGTTTTCCGCACTGGAATAATGTGCCGGTTTTGGGGGTTGAAGTGTGTTTATTTTTCTCGTCCATCCGAAAACCTCCCGTATTGGGTTGAGAACCACATTTTTGGTGGTTCGGTTGGTGGTTTAGGTGGTCGAAAAATGAATGGCGGAATGTTATCGATTTTCCGGCTAGCTCCCTATTTTGAGTGATATCCGGTTATGCAGGTAGCCTGTCTACTTCGTTTGCCATGAAAACTAATTGCAAAACGCATTTGTGAAAAATCCGGAAAAGCGTATTTTTGATATGCGATTTTCGCTGTAATTCCATAATTCCGAATACCTCTCTCCCTTTTCGCATTGCTTTACTATGGCCACGGATACATGGAGCACCACTGCTTGCTGGTTAGAACAGTATAACCACGCAACTGGCGTATTTTTTGCAATAATCGCGAAGGAGAGGGGCATATATTCCGGCGGACAAGTTCAGCTGGAATTTGGATCATGTGTTGTTATTCTGTATCCGGCTATCCATCATGGATGAATGTTATCCGAGTATAAATTTGGCATAGGGATCAGTTATTTACATATCACAGTAGAAGGTGTCCAAATGAAAAAATCGTTATTAAGAAACCCCGTTGCGCTGACTGTTTGCGCCCTTTTTAATGTAGTTTTTTTTACTATCTACTCCTCACAAACGGCCTGGTCGATAGAAGGGCTACATGGACCATCTTCCCTAACCTCAAATGAAGTGCCCCTACTCGAAGGGCTCTTTTCCTTGGACTATCCCATCACAACCGACAGTAAAAAAGCACAAGCTTTTTTCAACCAGGCTCTGGTTCTTACCTACGGATTTGATCATGCTGATGCGGAAATCTCCTTTATGGAGGCCGCCAGACATGATCCCGAATGCGCCATGGCTTACTGGGGAGTTGCTTTCGTCCTTGGGCCGAACATCAATGCCACAATGAACGACGCCGATGTGCCACGGGCCTATGCTTTGGTTCAAAAATCGTTAGCACTTGCCGGAAAAGTAACGAAGAAAGAACGGGCGCTGATTGAAGCTCTGGCAGTCCGCTATTCACCTTCCCCGATGCCCGACCGTTCCTCACTCGATAAGGCCTTCGCTGATAAAATGAGAAAAGTTTACCAGCGCTACCCCAATGATCCAAACGTAGCTGTTATCTTTGCGGAATCGCTTATGGATCTCCATCCCTGGAATTACTGGACCGACAAGGGGCAGGAGCAACCCTGGGAGCCTGAGATCGAATCAATTCTGGAAAAAGTTGTGACAAATCACCCTAATCACCCGCACGGACACCACCTTTATATCCACCTCCTGGAAAATTCTCCCAAGCCGGAAGCCACGATTAAAAGCGCTGATATTATCCGAAGGCTTGCTCCGGCCTCTTGGGCATCTGGTCCACATGGCAGGCCATGGCTATTACGCAGCTGGACTCTACCATGATTGCAGCACCGTTAATGAAGAGGCGATAGGAGTGGACAAAAATTTGCGTGCCTCCTTCAACAGCAGCGGTCTCTACCAAGTGGGTTATATGCCTCACAACTTTCACTTTCTGCTGGCTAGCTACATGATGGAAGGGCGCTCTCAGGAAAGCTTTGCTGCGGCTAGGTCCTTGGCTGCGGGGATTGATCCGGATACGATGCGCCAACCTGGAATGGGCGCCCTGCAGCTATACTATCTGGCACCTTACTACGCTTTGGTGCGTTTTGGAAAATGGGACAAAGTCCTTGCCGAACCTGCCCCAGCCGCGGATCTCAAGTACCCATTGGGGATGTGGCACTATGCCAGAGGCTTTGCCTATGTCCGCAAGGGAAATATTGTTAAAGCAGAAATGGAGCTTGGAAAACTGAAAGATTTGGCGGCAGATCCCGCTGTAAAGGCTGTCAAGATTTGGGAACTGAATAGCGGTTCGGCATTGCTGAGCATCGCTGTAGAAGTCCTGGCGGCGGAAATCGCAACCGCTAAAGGAGATGCCGAGGCAGCGATCGCGCACTTGAAGCAAGGTGTAGTTCTTCAGGAGGGGCTTCTCTTCGATGAGCCACCAAGCTGGTACTATCCAGTTCGTCAGTCTTTGGGAGCGCTGTTGCTCGATCTCAACCGAATCGAAGAGGCTGAGGCCGTTTTTCGCAAGGACCTGCTGAAAAATGCTGAGAATCCATGGTCCCTCTATGGCTTGGCAAAGTGTCTGAAGATCAGAGGGGCAACTGTTTTGGCCACCGACACGGAGAAACGCTTTCGCCGCGCCTGGACTCGTGCCGATTTGGAGATGTCTCGTCCGGTGTTCTGATTCTTATCGGAAAGCCACGGATTTCAATGAAATACCAAGGTAGCCTAATAATAGGTGGTAATCTGGCTCTTTTATTTCATTTTAGGAGTAATCCTTCAGCTTGTTATGTGGATCTATTGAGATCGAGATATGCCCCAAAAACATATAAATCTTAATCTGTCTGATTATATCTGCAAAAAGGAGGTAGGCCAATGACTACAACAAGAAAATTACTTAATACAATTCTAGTAGCCATTAGCATGACGATTTTCGTCCTACTACCTATTTCTGGACAGGCTGACGAGACCAATATGCCACCTGATATGATCAAGATCACCGGGCAGGAGGATTTCATCTATATTTGGACTCTCGGCATGGAAGGTGTCGGCGACGAGCAGGATAAACTGGTTACAGTTGATGTAAACCCTAAATCGGCAGACTTTGGTAAAGTCATACATTCCGTATCGGTTGGAGGGCGTAATGAGGCACATCACTCAGGCTTTAGTCATGATCGGCATTATCTTTGGGGTGCCACGCTTGACACCAGCAAGATCTTTATCTTTGACATACACACTGACCCTGCCAAACCGCGGCTGGTCAAAACCATTCATGATTTCGTGGCAAAAAGCGGTGGCGTAGTGGGGCCCCATACCGTCATGCCCCGGCAGGATCGTATGCTCATTACCGGCCTTTCAAACAACCGCGACCATGGTGGCCGCTCGGCCCTTGTCGAGTACACAGCCGAAGGAGAATACGTTACCACCTATTGGATGCCGACTGATGATAATCTCCAGGGCGCCGAAAAGACAGGAAAGTATGCAGATGGATACAGTTATGATTTGCGCTTTATGCCGAGACTGGATGTCATGATTACCTCGTCTTTTACTGGCTGGTCCAATTATATGATGGACTTTGGCAAGATGTTCAAAGATGAACAAGCAATGAAAAGGTTCGGCAATACGGTCATCGTGTGGCGTATGAGCAATCGCAAGCCTTTAAAAATTTTTGACGTTCCTGGAGCACCACTCGAAATACGTTGGGCTTTGCAGCCTGAGCATGATTACTGTTTTACGACCACGGCTCTTACCTCGAAAATCTGGCTTATTCACCGTAACGATAAGGATGAGTGGAAGGCCTCTGAAGTTGCAGATATCGGTGACCCCGCCCAAGTTCCTTTGCCGGTGGCTTTTTCCATTTCTTCCGATGACAAATTACTCTGGATAGATACCTTTATGGATGGGAAGGTGCGTGCCTTTGATGTTACAGACCCCTTCCACCCTGTCCAAGTTTACGAAAAAAAGATCGGCTCCCAGGTAAACATGGTCTCATCCAGTTGGGACGGTAAACGCTTGTATTTTACCAGCTCACTTCTTTCCAACTGGGACAAGAAGGGTGATGAGAATGAACAGTTTCTGAAAGGCTACGAATGGGATGGGAAAGAGCTTAAAGAGCGTTTTAAAATTGATTTCATTAAGCAGAAGCTAGGGCGAGCGCATCTAATGAAGTTTGGTGCCTATTCCCTTTATAAGAACAATGATCCCATTACTAAAAGCAAGTAAATCAGCACTCCGAGGTCATATCGTCCGGAGCGTTATAATCGCCCTCCTCGCAGGACTTATATGTTCGTCTTCCTGTCATGTGTTTGGCTCGGAAGTGGAGTATGGCCCAGGGGACATGAGGGAGGGCTACGAATCAACTGAATATGAGACCCGTTCCATTAGCCTGTTGCGGCGAAAGGGTGAACCGGCAGACCTGTTGAGGGTGCTGCAGTCACCGCCCCTTGGGTTGCCGCCCGTCCCGGTTCCAGCCGACAATCCCATGACCTTTAAAAAAGTGCAGCTCGGGCGCAAGTTGTTTTTTGACCGGAGACTGTCGCTGAACGGCACCATGTCTTGTGGCATGTGCCATGTGCCGGAGCAGGGTTTCACCAATAACGAACTTAAAACTGCAGTCGGTATCGAGGGGCGCACTGTCAGACGCAATTCACCAACAATCTACAACGTCGCCTATTTCTCCAATATTTTTCATGACGGCAGAGAGAATCGTCTGGAGCTTCAGATCTGGGGACCTATGCTGGCATCGAACGAGATGGCAAACCCGAGCATAGGCTGGATCATCGAAAAAATCCGCAACCTTTCAGGCTATAAGGGTCTGTTTGAAGATGCTTTCGACGGACGTGGACTTGGGATAGAGACAATAGGCATGGCTATTGCGGCCTATGAGCGCACCTTGGTCTCAGGAAATTCATCTTTCGATCGTTGGTATTATGGTGGAGACAAAAAAGCACTCGACGAATCAGCAAAGAGAGGTTTTAAGCTCTTTACGGGGAAGGGGAGCTGCTCAATCTGCCACACGATTGATGAAACGTATGCACTCTTCACTGATGATTCCTTCCATAACACCGGAGTAGGCTGGCATGCGTCAATGGGGGATGAACCGGCTGACTATCCAGTGCAGCTGGCTCCAGGAGTAATGCTGCGGGTGCCAACTAAGCTAATCGATAGCGTTGGTGAACCCCGGCCACGAGATATCGGACGTTACGAGGTAACCTTGAACCCCGCCCACCGCTGGAGCTATAAAACCCCTACCCTTCGTAATGTGGCGCTGACCGGCCCATACATGCATAACGGCAAGTTCGGCACTCTCTTAGACGTAGTCACGTTTTATAATCAGGGGGGATTCGCCAATCCACAGCTGGACAAAATAATAACTCCGTTAGGGCTGACTAACATGGAAATGAATGACATTGTTGCCTTTTTGGAATCGTTGACAGGTGATAATGTCGAAACCTTAGTTAGAGATGCTTTTGCAGCCCCAATTGGAGACAGGAACTGATTCTTACCATCGACCCGCTCCTTATCGCTGGTGAGAAAGATGTGGAACACCCAGGGGATAAATGGGAAAAGGTCATTCTCGGACGGACTCTCATGGCCAGGCCACGCTTGAACTGCCTCACATGGTCATGTCTACTCGTCAATGAGGTTGGAATAATCCTAAAAAATTAGAATACCGGACGATCCTGCTTTAGGTCGGCGCAGGCCCAGACACGGCGGAAGCTTTTCTCTGTGTCGATAGCCAAGGCGGATGCCCCTTTAGTCTTCAGACACAGGGCCAAGCCATAAAGGGATCAAGGATTATCAGCGTTCTTCAGCAGATCCTTACGGAAGAGAGCCTCAGCCTCTTCGATTCGGTTGAAATCGAGCAACAGCGCTCCCAAAGACTGACGAACCGGATAGTCCCAGCTCTGTGGCTCATCGAAAAGCAGGTTGTCCTGTGGATCAACGCCTCTCTTGAAGTGAGCGTACGCCGCATCGATGTCTTTTGGGGCGACAGCGATCTCTCCCGCTATTACTTCCACATTACTTCCACAGCGATGCTCAGCAGGGCCGAACCGTTGTTCCTCTCCCCAAATCTTCACGTTCGCCCCATCGGGATCGTCGGCTAGGACTCTTAGCTGTGCAAGCTCAGCTTCTGATCTAGCAACATCACCTTTGCGGACATAGGCAAATCCGCGGGCATAGTGCGATATGCCGAAAGGATACTTGAGATCCTCGGCTGGAGCATAGCTGCAATGATGTGGAAGGTTGGCCAGCACATAAGTGACAAGAGGCCTCTCTTCCCGGAGGCAAGCCGCTTTCCGTTCCTGGTTGTTCCAGGAAGGAATTTTATATTTGCGCCCCCGATGAAGACAAAACCTTCTTTGACAAATTACCCATAATTTACCAAGAATTTATGGTAAATTATCACCCTCAAACCCACCAAATAAAAACGGGAAACCAAACTTAAAAGCTTGATTTCCCGTTGTTATATTCATGGTGACCCCTAGGGGAATCGAACCCCTGTTCCCGGCGTGAGAGGCCGGTGTCCTGACCGCTAGACGAAGGGGCCATGATATGAGGGGTTCTAATTACTCTGCTGTCCCTGCTTTGTCAAGTATCTTCCCCCTCACTTTTTGCAAAAAAACGACGGCCATAAAATTCGTTTTCCTGGCGTAAAAAGCTGGCCACATCATCGTTGAAATAGCTTGGAGCACAACGCCATAACCAATTTTTTTCAACGGAGGCAGGCCTGTTCATCCGGCAATCTGTACCAAAACCCAGAACATCCTGCATAGGTAGCACTGCCATGCGGGCAGTGGAGGCAAGCGCCAAACGAATGAAGTCTAGATGGATGCTCTGGCCATCGCAATTTGCATAACGCCGCAACCGGTCTTTTGACCGTTGTGCAACCTCAGGATCAAAATACCAGCCCACAGCCGTATCATTGTCATGGGTACCGGTATAAATGAGACAGTTCGGATCATTGAGATTATGGGGCAAGTAAGTATTATCGGCATCTGAGTCAAAGGCAAACTGCAAGATTTTCATGCCCGGAAAACCGAGCTCGTCCCGCAGTTCTTCCACAGCAGGAGTAATGATGCCTAGATCCTCAGCGACAATTTCAAGATCCGTTAACACATCTCCCATCTTTTTGAAAAATCCCTGCCCTGGTCCTTTCTGCCACGTACCATTGATGGCGGTTTTCTCGGCAGCAGAAATTTCCCAGTAGGACTCAAAGCCCCGGAAATGATCAATGCGAACCATATCAAGCATGCCGGAGAGAACATGAAATCGTTGACGCCACCAGCGATACAGCGGCGAATTTGCTTTTGTCGCCTTTTGCCAAAGATATAAAGGGTTTCCCCAGCGCTGGCCAGTGGCGCTGAAATAATCAGGTGGTACTCCAGCCACATTCTTCGGCTCACCGCTGGTTGCATCTAGATCAAAACAACTCTGGTTAGCCCAGACATCACTGGAGTCATGGCTTACATAAATGGGCATGTCTCCAAAGAGAAGAACTCCTTTTTGCCGAGCATAGCTTCGCAACTGCTGCCATTGGTCAAAAAAGAGAAACTGGCAGAATTTTTGAAACTCAATGGCCTCCTCATTTTTCTCGGTAAAGAGAGCCAACTCCTTCGCATCACGCCTGGCAATAGCCTTAGGCCAATTATTCCAGGCACTCTGAGCAAATTTCTCCTTTAGGACCATAAAAACGGCATACTCATCAAGCCAATCCTGCTCAACAGTGCAGAAATCGAGAAATTGCTTTCGTTGATCACCATTAAGACGCCGAAAGGCCTTAGTAAACAAAGGTTGGCGTACGGCATCTGCATAAGAAAAATCCGCAGTGTACTCAGATGATGACTGCAAGGGCCCCAGATCGCTCTCCTCCAAAAATCCAGAGGAAGCCATCATATTCAGGCTCACAAACAGAGGATTACCAGCACAGGCTGAAAAGCCCATATAAGGCGAGTAACCAAAAGCCCCTGAGGTTGGACAGGTTGGCAGAAACTGCCAGCAACGAACCCCAGCCTTGACAAGAAAGTCAACAAAGGAAAAACCCGAGCCTATGTCGCCTGTACCATATGAACCGGGTAATGATGAAATATGGAGAAGAATGGCTGTGATGCGATCCTGCATATTGACAGTAACCTCAGAATTGAATGTGAATAATATGGCAATCACAAAATGAAACGAGTGCTTAAGATATTTATTCTGGATGATTATGGGGGGCACTATCTATAAAGTCAAGAAAGGCCTGATAGAATTAGTAAAAAATGGTTGCTATCCAGAGAATAATTATGTAGGTTATGGAGTTTTCGTGTCACCGACCAGCTTCTGTTGGTGACACGTATTTTTTTTGCCCAGCAGTCTTTAAAAGAGCTCGCAAATATGGGCATATAAAGCAAGGAACTTTATTAATATATAGGCCTCATATTTTTATTAACCAAGGCCTTTTTACATATTTTTTTACGGAGTGTGCCTGTGCCAGCAGTCATTCAAGCTAGATTAAAGAAAATTGGTAAGCAATGTGGTGGCTGTGTTAGTATTGGCATTCTCAACGATCTCATCCCAGAAGAAAAAGATGCCTCCTTTATTGATCTCATCTTTGCCTTCCTTGAAAAAAATAAAATCAAGGTTGTCGAAACCCTCTCCGCTAACCATAAAGCTAACCTAGATGACGGCGACAGTGGCGATGACGATAACACCGCTGCTCCGGGCCAAAAAGTTGAGCCTGCTCAAGAAGTGGAAGAAACCACCACCACCTATCTCCGCGAAATGGGCCGTTTCGACCTGCTCACCCCTGCGGAAGAAGAAAAATACTCCAAGACCATCCGCGAAGGTTTTGATTCCATCATTAGAACAATTCGCACCGACCAGTCAGAACTCACTGAAGTGAGCACCCTGGTTGACCGTATTGATCTCTGGGAAAAACGCGACCCTACCCTAAAGCCCAAAAAGCAACATCTTAACCATATGCGCCGCACGGTGCTGGCCATTGCCACCGAACATAACGGCAACGAGAACATTTGCGCTGCCAATTTTCGCATCGGCCTCTATACCCGCTCCATTGAATCGGCCAAAGACGCCATGATTAAGGCCAACCTTCGCCTGGTTGTGTCCATTGCCAAGCGCTATATGCACCAGGGCTTAAGTCTCGCCGACCTGATCCAAGAGGGCAATCTGGGTCTGATGCGGGCTGTTTTCCGCTTTGATTACACCAAGGGGAATAAATTCTCCACCTATGCAAGCTGGTGGATTCGCCAGGCCATAACCCGCGCCATCCTTGATAAGACCAGAACCATTCGTCTGCCTGTTCACTTTTTGGAGCTCCGCAGTCAGTTTTTCAAGGCGTTTTACTCGCTCCTTAAAGAGCTAGGCCGTGAACCTACCCCTGTTGAGATTTCAGAGAAAACCGGCTTGCCCATGGATAAAATCCTGGCGATCCTTGAGGCCTCCAGAGAGCCTATCTCCCTGGAAACACCTGTGGGCGATGATGACTCCACCCTGGGTGATTTCCTTGAGAACCAGGAAGCGGTCTCCCCTTTCGAGTCTGTAAAGAACAGCGAGCTTGCTGACCGGGTAACTGGCATTCTATCCACCCTCAGTCCCAGGGAGGAAAAAATCATCCGCCTCCGTTTTGGCATTGGTGAGGACGCCGAGTACACCCTGGAAGAAATTGGCAAACGCTTTAATGTCTCCAGGGAGCGTATCCGCCAAATTGAAAAAAAGGCCTTGAACAGGTTGCGGCATTCAAGCCGCCGGGAAAAGCTGAAGTTTTTCCTCGACTAAATTGACAAAATAAAAACCCGCCCCTAAAAAGAGCGGGTTTTTTTCTATGACCAACAGGACCCTCAAGAACCTGTTTTCGCCATCCTTCCTTGTAGTCCATTCCACCCTTGCCTTTGGCACGGGGATCGCCCTCGCCCTTCCAGCTTTCCCCTATTCCCCCCGCTACTCTGCACTTGCTCTTGCCACCGTCGGCTTTGGCATGGCGTGTTTTTTTGCCCTACGCCTATCAAGAAAACTGGGTCACACTCTAACAATCGTATTTTTTCTCCTAATAGGATTTAGCCACGGTATCTCTGCCCTGGCACCTCCTTGGGCAAACCATCATATTGCCAACCTTGTATCAACACAAAAAGAAGTCATCCTTATTGGCGTGGTCGCCAAGGCTCCAAGGTATAGCCGAGATAGAACCACATTAATCATAGACAGCCGTGGGATTTATATCCCCCCTGCCGATCACCTTCCTGTGTTGCGAGCAAATCTTCCCCTCCCAACCTTTCAAAAGGCAAGTGGCCTTGTCAAAATAAACATGCGCGGCAGGCCCAAAAACCCTCTTTTCGCTGGGGATCAAATTCTAACACGAGCTAAACTCTCTCCCCCCCAAGGTTTTCACAACCCAGGCGGTTTCGATCACTCTCGTTTTCTTGCAACTCAGAATATTTTCATAAGCGGCTGGATAAGCTCTGGCCAATCCATCATAAAGGTGGATGGCCTTACCAGGAAAGACAGCAGATTATTCTATGGCCCGGAACAATTGCGGTCACAGCTTATCAGCTTTTTAGACCACAATCTGCCGGAGAAACACAGTGCTCTGTACCGCGCCCTCATCACCGGCGACAGGGGTGGCCTGTCCCCCGAACTGACAGAGCTTTTCAGGTCCCTGGGCATTGTCCATCTCTTAGCTATTTCCGGCCTCCACATGGCTCTTTTGGCAGGTGCTGTCATGACGGGCTCTTACTGGCTCTTGCAGCGCTCCAGCACCATCCTTCTGCACGGCTCTGCTAAAAAAATTGCTGCCTGCGCTGCCATCCTTCCCCTTATTCTCTACTGCCTGGTGGCTGGTTTTCAGACCCCGGCCTTACGTGCCCTGCTGATGATCATGGTTTTCATAAGCGCTCTTCTCAGCGACCGCCAGTGGCACGGACCGACGAATATCAGCCTGGCTGCACTTTTCATCCTGATTATCAATCCCCTGGCCATCACCACAGTATCCTTTCAACTTTCCTTTGCAGCAGTGGCAGGGATCATTCTTATCCTGCCCCAGGCCCGCGACTTTTTCACTACCCATGAGCACAAAAACATTAAGCGACTGATCATCAGATATGCCTCGGGCAGCCTTATTGTTTCTCTCGCGGCAAGCCTTGCCACCCTCCCCCTTCTCCTCTACCATTTTAACCGTTTCGCCTTAAGTGGTCCCTTAGCAACCATTACCATCGAACCCTTCCTTTGCATGTGGGCTTTAGGTTGGGGGTTACCAGCCAGTCTCCTTGCCCCCCTCTTCCCAAATCTTGCCCTGCTCCTCTTTAAAACAGGAGGGGCAGGACTTGACATTGCACTTTATCTGGCAGAAAAACTCCAGCCACTCTCAAAATCTATCTGGCTCCCCACTCCATCTGTTTTTCAGGTCATTCTCTTTTATAGCGGCCTTTTCTCTTTTATCCAGATAAAGAAGACACAGCTCCGGATGGTAGCCGTCGTCTGCTGCCTCATGATCTTTGCTGTTGCCCCTTCAAAAATTACGGCTGACCAAGCAACCATTCTTGATGTGGGACAAGGCAATTGCACCCTTATTGAGACCAGTGAAGGCGAGGTCATTGTCGTTGATGCCGGAGGACCACGCTCCCCCTCCTTTGACATTGGCAGACAGGTCATAGCCCCAGCTCTCTGGTCAAAAGGGATACGAAGTATCGATCTTCTTATCCTAAGCCACCCGGACCAAGACCACTATAGTGGTGCCGCCTTTCTCCTGGAGCATTTCACCCCCAGAGATTTATGGATTCCAACGAAAAACGCCCCTGATCCGGGCTGGCAGAAAATGCTCGAAATTGCCAAAAGAGTGCAGAGCAATATTCATATCCCCAAGAAAGGAGAAACCTACTCCTTGGCAAGCGGCAGCACTCTATCTTGTCTGGGCGATCTTCACAGCTCCGCACAGGAAAAGCAAAACAACCAGAGCCTGGTGATCAAGTTCACCTCAGCGAAACACTCTCTCCTCATGCCGGGTGATATTGAAAATGAAGCAGAAAGATATTTGGTGGACCATCACGACAATCTCTCCAGTGACGTCATCATCGCCCCCCACCACGGCAGCATCAGCTCCAGCAGCAGGGAATTTTTAAACAAGGTTGCTCCAAAGACCGTTATCTTTTCAGCAAGCAGATTCAAGAGGTCTCGTTACCCAAACAGAGCTGTAGAGAAAAGATACCGCGAAGGCGGGGCCACCTCGCTGCTCACCTCGGAAGCAGGCGCCATCACCATCCTCTTCATGCCGGAAGGTCTGGAGACATCAAGCCTCCAATAAAAAAAGGCGACCTCCGCAGAGACCGCCTTTTGAAAGGGACAGTTTGTTTTAGATATCAGTAAAGTCGGTGGGTGGCTTCCTGAGAAACTGAACAAATTTACTCTTCTCAATACAATGCATATAGGCATCGTCGGGAGATATCCAGCCACGCTGGAGATAATCCATAATAGCATCATCAAGGGTCTGCATACCGTACTTCTTACCGGTCTGCATGGCCGAGGGAATCTGATAGGTCTTACCCTCACGGATGAGGTTACGGACCGCCGGTGTGCAGATGAGGATCTCCAGGGCGGCACAACGGCCCTTAACATCGACCCGTTTAAAAATGGTCTGGGAGACAACGGCCTTGAGGGCATCAGCCAGGGTGGAACGAACCTGGGACTGCTGCTCGGCAGGGAAGATCTCAATAATACGATCAACCGTCTTAGCAGCGTTCAGGGTATGAAGGGTACCAAAGACGAGATGGCCGGTCATGGCCGCCTCCATGGCCAGAGAAATGGTCTCAAGGTCACGCATCTCACCAACCAGGATAATATCGGGATCTTCACGGAGTGCGCCGCGCAGAGCCGCGGAAAAGCTCTTGGTGTGGGTTCCCACCTCACGATGGTTAACCACGGAGAGCTGACTGCGATGAACAAATTCGATGGGATCCTCAATGGTGAGGATATGGTCACTACGGGTCCTATTACATTCATCAACAATGGCGGCCAGTGTGGTTGACTTACCAGAACCGGTAGGTCCGGTCACCAGAACCATACCCTTGGGGAGCTGGGAGAGCTTGCCGACAACCGAGGGAAGATTGAGGGCTTGGACGCTTTGAATTTCACTGGGAATCTCACGAAAAACCGCACCAACGCCATATTTCTGTTGAAAGAGGTTGCCACGATACCGGGCCAGACCAGGGATCTCATAACCGAAGTCAATGTCGCCTGTCTCCTCATACTTCTTGGCCTTTTCCTCAGTGATAATCTCATAGACCATGGCCTTGAGTTCATCATTGTCGAGAACTTTATATTTTACCCTCTCAATATCGCCACGAATACGCAAAATGGGTTTCTGACCGGCAATCATATGAAGGTCAGAAGCACCTTGTTCGTTCATCAGTTTAAAAAAGGCATCTATCTGTGCCATTGACAACCTCCGTTTTCGGTGGACCCCTGCGACTGCCCACCCCATCTCAAAAAATCTACAAACAAGGAGTATTTGCCCCCTGCCTGTCACCAAACAGCAATAATCACTATAGCACGCCCCATCCATTTACATCAACGAATAACAGCATGCCAGAAAAGCTCTCATTGCACCCAACAACTTGATTTCATTTAATTACATTTGAGCCTTTGCAAATTCCGGTAATCTTTTTCCCCACCTGATTACCCCTTGCAGCCAGAGATCTACCGCGTTAGGATATTTTTCTTTCATACCTATCTCAGCCACCGGCAAAAACGAAAAAACATGCAATATATTGATCTTCATTGCCACTCTATCTTCTCCGATGGCACCATGACACCCACCGAGCTTGTCGAGATGGCCTGCCAGGAGAATCTCGGCGGTCTTGCTTTAACAGACCATGACACCGTGGATGGTGTCCCGGAACTTCTCTCCGCAGCTCAGAAGGTAGGCTTGCCGGCGCTTTCCGGTGTCGAACTCAGTGCCAACCATGGTGACATCCCCATTCACATCCTTGGCTACGGCTTTGATCCCGAGGATATGTCCCTCAGAAAAAGCCTTGAACATCTTCAGCAGACCAGAAAAAAACGTAATGAGAAAATAATTGCGAACCTCTTTGACCTTGGCATTGACGTTACATATAGCGAGATGCAGTCCCTGGCAGGCGATGGTGTTGTTGGCCGCCCCCATTTCGGCCAACTTCTTATCAGCCTTGGCAAAGTGAAGAACATGCAAAGCGCCTTTGACAAGTATCTGCGCAAAGATAGACCAGCCTATGCCGCCAGGGAGAAACTACCGGTTTCTGATGCTATAACTATCATCCACAGGGCTGGAGGCCTTGCTATTTTGGCTCACCCAGGCACCATCCCCCTGGACAAAAACATGACCATTGACCTCATCCGTGAATTTGTGGAGATGGGCCTTGATGGTATAGAGGCGTATTACCCCGTTCATTCTCCCGGCTTACGCAAACTACTTCTCTCTTTGTGTGAAAAGGAGAAGCTGGTTATCACCGGCGGCAGTGACTACCATGGTGACATCAGGCCCGGGACCCGCCTGGGCACCATGCAAAAAAAACAACGCGTCCCCCTTGATGTCCTGCTACAATTGCAGGAGCGGATACAAATGAACATTAAACACTAAAAGAGATCATGCATACTATTCTCATAGTCGATGACGAGCCAAACTATCTAATTGTCCTGGAAGAGCTTCTCGATGACGAAGGCTTTCAGGTTTTCACTGCTAACAATGGTGAGGATGCTTTGCAGATTTGCAGTAAAACAGATCTCGACCTGGTCCTGACTGACATGCAGATGCCAGGCATGGGAGGGATGGAACTCCTTTCCCACATTAAAGAACAGAGCCCACAATTGCCGGTTATTATGATGACTGCCTTCGGCGAGGTTGACAAGGCCGTTGCCGCCATGCAGGCTGGTTCTTTCAACTTTCTCACCAAGCCCTTTAAAAATGACGAACTACTGGCCAATATCAATAAGGCCATTGAGCACCACTCTGTTTTAAGGGAGAATATCCGCCTCCGCAGCGAAGCTAAACAGCGCTGCGACTTTGCCGGCATGGTGGGCAAAAACCGGACCATGCAAGATATCTACTCCCTCATCGAAAAGGTCTCTCCTACTCCCACCTCAGTCCTCATAACTGGCGAGAGTGGCACCGGCAAGGAACTCATTGCCCGTGCCATCCACTGCAACTCCAACAGGGAAGGCGGCCCCTTTATCTCTGTTAATTGTGCGGCTTTGCCTGACTCACTCCTGGAAAGTGAACTGTTCGGCCACGAAAAAGGCGCCTTTACTGGCGCTGTTGCCCTACGTAAAGGCCGTTTTGAAAGGGCAGATGGCGGCACCCTCTTCCTTGATGAAATTGGTGAAATGCCCCTGGCACTCCAGGCAAAACTTCTTAGAATCATTCAGGAAAAAAAATTCGAACGGGTTGGAGGCTCAACCGAACTGGCCGTTGATGTCCGCATTATTGCCGCGACCAATAAAGAACTCAAAGAAGAGGTGGAGCAGGGGAATTTTCGTGAGGATCTCTATTACCGTCTCAATGTTCTTAACATCCATGTCCCTCCCCTTCGTGAGCGCATGGACGACATCCCGCTCTTGGCCCTTCATTTCGTCGACAAATTTGCCAAGCAATTGAACAAACCCGGCCTGATCATCTCCGAAGGATCTATCAGCTTCCTCTCCAGCCTTCCCTGGGAAGGAAACATTAGGGAACTTGAAAACACCATTGAGAGAGCCTCTATTCTCTGCAATAACAACAACATAGAACCTGAAGATGTGCAGCCAGACACCATCAGCCCCCACCAGCCGGAACTTGATGCTCATTTCAATATTGATGAAATTTTCAAGCCTGATATCCGCCTGCCTGACATCTTAAACGCTCTGGAAAAAAAGATGATCGTCCGCGCCATGGAACAATCTGACTATATCCAAACTAAAGCTGCAGACAGTTTGGGAATTACTAAAAGCCTCCTGCAATACAAGATGAAAAAATTTGGTATTAAAAAGAAGGCGCCAAGCAATTAATCGACAACTGTCTTATTTACAAACGCCTACCTTTATGTGAGAATAATAGTCAATTAGACTATCCCTTTTATTTCAAGAGATTATCCTCCTTAAGGAGTAACATGACCGTGACCCCCTCAACATTTTTCCTTGCCGTTATCGCCTTTTCCTTTGTTGTTCTGGTGGCAGGCCTTATACCTACCCTCCATCAAATAAGAAAAACAGCTAAGAGAGTGGAAGGAGCTATTGCACATATTGATACCGAAATAGAACCACTGATCAAATCTGCCACGGACACAGCAGAAGAGCTACAGATCATGGCTGCATCCATCAACGACAAGATCGACCAGACCGACACGCTTTTTAATGAAGTGCAAGAGGCCGGCCATGTACTGCTCGCAACAACCCATATCTTGAAAGATAAAATTTCTCCCAGCTTGATTCAGATTGCCAGTATCAATGCAGGGATTAAAGCGTTTACAAAGTTCTTCATAAAATAATCAAATTTACTTTTGGCAATCAGGCGGCTAGACGACGCCACTGTATCTACGCGTCACGCCTCCAAGAGTTCAACATTCATTAAGGAGAAACACCATGCACAGAGATGATCGCTGCGAATCAGGAACCACCCTTCTCTCTTTTCTTACCGGCACGGTCATCGGCGCAGGCCTTGCCCTGCTCTATGCCCCCAAAACCGGTGTAGAAACCAGAGAAATACTTTCTGATTACGGCAATGATTTACGAGACAAAACACGCAACCTGAACCTTCCCGACAGTCTTCGCGGCTCTGCAGAGGACATTGCTGATCGAGGAAGAGATCTAATCAATAGGGGCAGGGATCTCATTGAGCAGGGCACAGAGATGGCCACCAGCGGCAAGGATTACCTTGATGACAAAAAGAATGCCCTGAGCGAAGCCATTGAAGCAGGACGCAACGCCATGCTTGAGGAAAAAGAAGAGTTAACTGCAAGCATGGAAAAAGACAGCTAGATTTTTTCCCGGCAACAAACACCAAAAAAGGCCCTGAAGGAATATCCTTCAGGGCCTTTTTTGGTTAACTACGTATGCCTTAAAATCAGCAGGTGGCTTTAGAAGAGCTAAGCCCGGTAACTGGTGGCAAAAGAAAGGGCAGAACCATTTTTCCTGCAGCCCTGGTAGCCATTCTCATCTTATCTATGACACTTTCTTTACCGTCTTCACTTCGCTTGACAAGCTCCCAGCAATCCTGGTTTTCAGCCAACATTCTCATGAAAGCAACGTGCTGGGTATGGCCACCACGGGAGGCGCTGATATGGCCCAGGAGGGGGCAACCAAGCAAGGCGAGATCGCCAACAAGGTCAAGAATCTTATGGCGGGCAAACTCATCGGCAAAACGCAGGCCCTCGGCATTGACCACACCATCCTTATCAATCACAACAGCATTTTCCAAGGAACCGCCCAAAGCCTTACCATTGGCACGAAGATATTCTACCTGCTCAAGGAAACCAAAAGTCCGTGCCGAAGCGATCTCCTTCACAAAGGAATCCTGATCAACCTGAACGGTATAGGACTGGCTCTTAATAACCGGATGATCAAACTGAACCTTGCTGGTAATCTTAAACCCGTCAAAAGGCTTCACATGAATTTCAGTATGACCGGACTTGAAGGTCATCTCTTTGGTGATTTTCATCATCAACAGAGGGGCCTTCTGCGATTTTTTATTTTTCTTAAGAACCTGCACAAAAGGACCAGCACTGCCATCCATAATGGGCAGCTCGTCGCTGTCCAACTCCACCATCACGTTATCAATACCTAGGCCACCAAGGGCAGCCAGCAAATGCTCGGTGGTACCCACAAAGACGTTGTCTTTAGACAAGGTGGTGGCAAGAGTAGTATCACTCACCCGGCGCATGGAGGCACGAACAAGGGCATCTTTACCTAAATCAACCCGCTTGAAACGGATACCGGTATTGGCATCTGCAGGCTTTACCACCATCTTCACGGGCTTACCGCTATGGAGGCCAACGCCGGCAAATGAAATTTCTTTTTTAACAGTATGTTGCCACATTCTTTCTTTTCTCGTTTTCTGGAACGCCGCAGGGCATTTATGACTCAAGTGTTGCACAGGTGTCTCGTGCACCATCTGTGCCACAAGGAAGAAAACATTTTTTCAGATTTAAAACCATGCAAAATCAAGCACTTACAGATAAAGGCCTGCACCCCTGATTGTGTGGCAAAAAAAACACATCCTCCCTAACCGCCTCTATTTATGAGGGTTTTTCGCCACAGCAAGACGTTCAAAAAGAAAATCGTCAAACCCCTTTTCCATCACCACATCCATCCTCAGGGCATAGAGTGGCAGATCACAGCCGATCTCCTTCACCTTGACCAGATCCTTTTCCGTGGTCACCAGGGCCTTGATTTCAGTTCCTCCTCTACCGGCATCGACCAAAGCTGAAATTTGCTTAGCACTATAGAGATGATGATCTGGATAAACAGAGAAATTTTCTACGGTCAAATCAGCCTGTTCGAGACTCTTTTCAAAATAAGAAGGCTGGGCCAAACCGCAAAAAGCATTGACCCTTTGACCGGTAAGGGTTGACAGCGCATACTCTTTGCCTTTTCCATCCACGAGACAGGAGGGCTTATATTCGCTGAAAAAAACAGGCGCCTCCGGGAAGCGTCTCGATAAAGCCTGTCTCAATACCTCGGCCCGTTCCTTATTTTCTCCGTCAACACATGTCAGAACAAAACAATGGGCCCGTTTGAGGGCAGACAGAGGCTCACGCATATCCCCTCCCGGAAAGACACGATTATTCCCCAGAAAACTGTCCACCTTAAAAAGGACAATATCAAGATCACGATCCACAGCAAGATGCTGGAAGCCATCATCAAGAAGAACAACCTCTGCCCCCAGCTCCTCAACCCCGTAGAAACCAGCCAAAGCCCTTTTTTTAGCCGTAACAACCGGCACCCCGGGAAGAAGAGAAGCCATCAAATATGGCTCATCCCCTGCCTGGACAGCATCCAGTAAAACTGAACTACCATTGCTGACCACATTAACCTTGCCACAGGCCTTACCGCGGTATCCCCTGCTGATAATGGCAACTTTATAGGAGTCTAGAAGACGCGCAAGATAGATCACCATGGGGGTCTTCCCAGTGCCGCCCATGGTGAGATTGCCCACGCTGACAACAGGCACCCCCAGGCTATGACGGGACATAATACCCTTTCCATATAAGCTGGCACGCATTGCCATGGCTGCGCCATAAAGAGGCGCAAAGGGCCGGCCAATAAAAAAGAGCGGGTCAAGGCGAAGATCTCGGTTTTTTTCTTTTTTTCTACTCATATTCCTGCTACCTGAACAAGGTTGCTATGACTTCAAGATGGCGACCAGTAACCCCCTGCCTCTTTTCGACAAAAGCATAAGCCAATTCTCCGGCCTTATCACGACGCCCCTGGTCGACCATTAATGAGTGCAGCGATCTGCACAGTTCATCCACATCTTCCACCTGCCTGGCTGCCCCTTCCGTCAGCATCTCAGTAACGATATCGGCAAAATCCTCCATACGGGGCCCAAACAAGACCGGCTTGCCAAAAGCTGCCGGCTCTAGTGGATTATGGCCCCCGAACGGTACCAGGCTGCCGCCGACAAAGACCAGATCGCCCTGCTTATAGAAATTCACCAGCTCGCCCATACTATTAACAATAAGAAGGTCCTTATCGCTCCAGGGGGTTCCTTTTTCACTGCGGCACACCACTGAAAAGCCAAGCCCCCTATACAGAGCGGCTATCTCGCCGCTCCGCTCGATATTACGCGGGGCAATTACAAAAAAGAGCTCTGGAAATTCCTGCCGGAGCTTGCCAAAACAAACTGACAAAACCTCCTCCTCTCCCGGATGCGTAGAGCCGACAACAAGAATCGTTTTCCCCTCAGGCAGTGTGAAGGGATCTTGGGTTTGCCGGATCTGCTTTTTGCAATTGGGCATGGCCGCATCAATTTTCAAATTGCCAAGCCCCCGCACCTTTTTACGATCAACACCCAAAGCAACCATCTTCTCGACATCAGCAGCGGTTTGCATACTCAAAATCTGAAAGCAGTCAAAAAGAGGGGCAAAGAAAAAAGAAAATTTCTGATAGCGCGCGAAGGATGCTTCCGAGATTCTGCCGTTGACGAGAATAGCCGATGTTGTAGTCCGCTTGATGGTTGCCAGCAAGTTGGGCCAAAAATCTGTCTCTACCTGAATAAAGAGATCCGGCTGCAGCGTTGTAACAAAATGGCGAACCACCCAAAAATGATCGAAAGGAAACTCTAAGAACAGATCCACCACGTCAGCAAGGACCTCACTGCGGTAATGGGCCCCACTTCGGGTTGAGGTCGAAAGAAAGATCTGGGCGTCCGGGTAAGTATTGCGCAGGCCGTGTACCAGTGATACAACGGAGGACACCTCGCCCACGGAAAGGGCATGTATCCAAATCCGCCTTTTTCCTGCAGGAAGCTGAGAAACCCGCTCCTTTAGGGCAAAACCAAGCCGACCAAAAACACGGCCCCGATAGCGCGGTGTTGCTGCCACAAAAAGGGCCAGAGGTAGACCCAGCAACACCAAGGCAACATGCTGCAAGACATTATATATAAACCGAATCAACAATGAACATTATCCTCTTTGACAGAGATGAAATAAAAGGCAATGGCATCGTACTCACCGATCGCCGGGCCGAGCATATCATCAAAATTTTAAAAAGAAAAGCGGGCGACACCCTAAAAACAGGAATCATTAACGGTCCGTCCGGCACCTCCACCATCCGGCAGCTTTCCGGGACTAACGTGGAGCTTCTTCTAAACGAACACAACACCCAGGCCATTGCCCCCCTTGTTGATATCGTTTTGGCTCTGCCGCGGCCAATAATGTTAAAAAGGGTCTTGGCCCAGGTAGCGACCTTTGGCATTGGCCACCTCTTTCTTATCAACTCAAACCGGGTGGAAAAAAGCTTTTTTTCCGCCTCCCTTCTCGGCGAATCGAAGATGAAAGAACGTCTTGTCGATGGTCTTGAACAGGCTGGCGCCACTCTCTCGCCCCAGGTCTCCATCCATAAACGTTTTCGCCCCTTTGCCGAAGACACCCTCCCAAAGATTGCGGAAGGATACGAAAAGATGGTCATAGCTCACCCCGGTGTCCCATTAAGCCTTAACAAGCTCCTCCCCCCACCGCTTGAAGGCCGGGTACTGCTCATCATCGGCCCAGAGGGAGGCTGGGTTGATTTTGAAGTTTCCCTCTTCACAGAGCAAGGGGCTCAGCCCTTTCATCTCGGCCCCCGCATCCTGCGGGTGGACAGCGTTATCCCATCCCTGCTTGGCCAAATCGATCTACTACGCCGCCTCTAAAAAACATCAGCCCTTTATCCTTACTGCAATTTTGCCAACAAGTGTCTCTAACTCCTGCAGCTTAAAGGCGTACAATAAGCTGCCATACACAACAACGCCGCCAGCAATACAAAAGAAAAGAGAAGAAATCTGGGCCGGTAACGAACCAACAAGCCAAGAGGCAGTCCACTGAGCAAGACCATACACACAAAGGGCCATGAGAATGGAAGACACAAGGATTTTCACAAGTCCCCGAAATACATAGGCCACTGAGAAACCGGAGAGCTTACGATAGAGCACAACAAACAGAAAGAAAAAATTACAGGCCATTGCTCCGGAAAGAGAGAGGGCCGTGGCCTTATAACTCAAATGGTCGATCAAACTTACAACCAAAAGCAGGTTCACCCCCACGCCAATAAAACTTCCCATCACCGGATACCTGGTATTTCCCAAAGCATAAAAAACAGGCACTGTTATTTTCACCGCAGCATAGGCAAAAAGACCGAGAGAATAAAAACGGATGGCCTCTGCGGTATTAACGATATCAACCCCGCCAAAATTTCCATGGCCAAAGAGGACCCGAACAATGGGTTCGGCCAGAATCCAGAGACCGCAGGCCGAGGGGATCGATAGACAAAAACCCATGGTCAAAGAAGAGACAAAGGCCTCTTTTAGCGCTGAAAACTCCTTTCTAGCCGCATAGCGGGAAATTAAAGGAAGGCTGGCCATGGAAAGGGCCACCCCAAACACGCCGATGGGCAACTGCATGAGGCGGAAGGCATATTGGAGCCAAGAAACACTGCCTTGTTCGCAGGAGGAGGCAAAGTTTGTATTAACGAAGATATTGAGCTGGGTGGCCGAGAGACCAATCACCGCTGGCCCCATAAGAAGCAAAATGCGATGCAGCCCCGGGTCACTAAGGTTCAGGTATGGCTTAAAACGAAAGCCAACCTTCCGAAAAAGCGGGAGCTGGCAGCCAAGCTGCAGTCCGCCGCCTATAAGGGTCCCCACTGCCATTCCGGCAATGGCCGGCTTGCCCATCCTGGTGAAAAGGTAGGCAAAACCAAGACCACCGATGATGGACCCTAAATTGAAAAAGGAAGAGGCCATGGCCGGCACAAAAAACTTACCCTTGGTATTCAAGGCACCCATCACCACAGCTGAAAGGGAGATCAGCACCAGGAAGGGGAACATAATCATGGTGAGCATCGTGGTTAAGGCCACCTTGCCTGGTTCCTGTTCAAATTCACCCTTAACCAGCAAGAGGACAATATCCTCGGCAAAATAAAGCCCCACCAGGGTCAGCAGGCTCAAGAAAACAGCGAAAAACGCCAAGACATTATTGGCCAGTTGCCAGGTCTCTTTCTCCCCCCTTGTCGTGTCATAATCGGCAAAGACGGCCACAAAGGCAGCAGAAAGGGCCCCTTCGCCAAAGAGATCCCGGAGGAGATTGGGGATACGAAAGGCAACAACAAAGGCGTCATAGGCGTAGCCAGCTCCGAAAAAAATGGCAAACACCTGTTCACGGACAAGCCCCAGCACCCTGCTGCACATAACAGCAAAGCCGACGGTTCCCGCTGAACGGGCTATTATTCCAGTGTCGTCTGATGCCTGCTTCATGGATTTATAGAGTTAAAAAATGACAAGGACTTTCTGTGGATCTCTAAGGAAAACACAAGCATAGGGCAGATATCTACAGGCAGTTAAAAACCGCATCTCCGCAACGATTATAGTGCTTGCTTTCTGACAGGCCAGACTTTAATATACGTGCCATAGCGAGGTTAAACATCTGTTTTCAATCGCCATCTTTTTAAAAGAGTCTACAGGCCAGGCTCTGTTTTAACAAGAATTCATACATGATGCCAATGCTTTACCATTTACCATAAGCAATCGGCACCTAGGCACGGAGATATTTCATGGGGGCTCCAACGACCACCAAAAACATCGTTCTGCTTGGCCACTCCAAGGCCGGCAAGACAGCGCTCAGCCGCGCCCTTCTCAGGGTTGCCGGTATAGAGAATCCAGTTATCGACAAAGACCCGGAATCTCTCGACCACGGGATGACCACCACCTCCAGCCATCTTCATTTTATGTGGCAAGGGGCGAACACGGTTATCACCAATACTCCGGGGGATGACAACTTCCTTCACGAAGCAGATATCCTGGCCCAGGTCAGTGATAATGCCGTCCTGACTATATGTGCAGACGAAGCCCACAAGTTTCAGACGGAAAAAGCGGCTCGCCTCATTCAACAATCCACCATGCCCTCCATTCTTTTTATTAACCGAATGGATGAGGACAAGGCAGATTTCAAGGGTACCCTAGCTGCAATCCGTAAAAACATCCTGCTTGACCCCGCCATCTTATACTTGCCCATTGGCAGCGGCGCAGATTTCAAGGGCGTTGTTGATGTTCTTGGCGAAAAGGCCCTCTATTTTTCCGAAGAAGACTGGCCCTCTCTCACCGAGGGTGAAATCCCCACCTCCATGCAGGACGAAACCTATATCGCTCTGGAAAAGCTTATGGAGCAAGTCGCAGAAACAGATGACGAGCTCATTGAGGAATTGCTCGAAGAAGGCGAACTTGACAAGGAAGATCTTCTGTCTGGATTAAAAAATGCTGTTGCATCCGGTGCCCTGTCCCCGGTGCTTCCTGGAGCTGCAAAAAAAGGTTTCGGAGCGGGCCTCCTCCTTGAACTCGCCCACCGCCTCTTTCCAGAAAGCGGGCAAGGAAATTCTTCCCAACGCAGCCAGATCTTCAAGATCGACCACGATCCCACTATGGGCATCCTTTATTACTGCAAAGTTGATTCTGGAACCCTTACCCCCGGCACCCTTTACAATGTAAGCCGTAACAGCGAAGAAAAAGCCGCTTCCTTTTACATCCCATACGGCGGTAGCCTGGAAAAAACAGAGGCTCTTTCAGCGGGCATGATCGGGGTCTTGGTCGACCTCAATGCCAGCGCCCCGGGCGACACCCTCTCCGACACCTCGGAAGCCCCTATTTTGGAGCCACTTCCAAATGTAGCTCGCTCCCATTTTACCTACGCCGTTGCCTGCAAGAGCCAGACTGACAGCGAAAACATGTATACGGCCCTCTCAAAGATCATAGCGGAAGATCCGGCCCTCCACATGAGCCAAGAACCCAGAACCCGAGAAACCCTTCTATCCGGCCAAGGACGTCTTCATCTTGAGGTTGCCTGCGAACGAATAGCCCGCAAATTCGGCATCGAACTTGAACTCACCTTGCCCACCGTGCCCTACCAGGAAAAACAACAGAATGATCAGGAGCAGATCCTCCTCGAACCGCTGATGAATCTCTCTATTACCCTGCCGGATGACTGTGTCGGTGAAGTCCTCCAAGATCTTGGCAAAAGACGCGGCAAGATTATGGAAATCCGCTCTGAGGCACGAAACGAGGTCATTGTCAGCCAAGTGCCCATGGCGGAAATTCTTGAATACGGTGGCGACCTAGCTCAGCTGAGCGGTGGCCGCGCTACCTTCAAGGCTGTTTTCTCTCATTATGAAAAGCTGGAGAAGGAAGCAGCCCCGCACTAGGCCAAGGCATGGACAAGGAAACAGCAGAAATCTACCATTGCGGAATTCTCACCATCAGCGACAAGGGTTCTCAAGGGAAACGTCAGGACACCAGCGGCCCACAACTCCAAGAACAATTACGCTCTGCAGGCCCATATACAATCAGCAGATATACCATTGTCGCCGATGACCCAACCGCCATCTCCAGCACACTGAAAACCTGGTGCGACCAAGAGGGCCTCGACCTCATTTTGACCACGGGGGGCACCGGGGTAAGCCCCAGCGATCAAACTCCAGAGACCACCCTTCCTCTCCTTGACAAAGAGATTCCAGGCATCAGCGAGATGATGCGCATGGCAAGCTTCCAGAAAACTCCAAATGCTATTCTTTCTCGTGGGGTGGCTGGTATCCGCAAAAATTGCCTGATTATCAATCTGCCCGGCAGCGAAAGAGGCGCCCGGGAAAATTTGGAGACTATCCTGCCTGGCCTGGCCCACGCCATCTATAAAATCAAAGGCGGCAGCAAGGATTGCGGCAGCTAAAATTTTTCAGTATTTCTTCTTGTTAATATTATATTGTTCATTTTTGCTTGCCCAAAAACGAACCAAAAAGGGCACCCTTAGCAGACCTGGCCTTCGGCACCACTTGCCTTCCGCCGCGCAAGGGACATTGTGGAAACTGATATGTCTGTCAGTCGTCAATCAGAAAATAGAAGATCAATCCCTTGTTTTAAGGGTTTTGTTTATCTATAGCCCCAGGGCAGAGG
>JBDLIE010000034.1:0-27449 GCA_039715015.1 Thermodesulfobacteriota bacterium | reverse complement strand
GAGGCGCCGGGGTTGATGGCGGCATTATTATCGTTACAGTCGGTGCCACCACAGGCGGCATCGGTGTAGCCATCATTGTCGCTGTCAGGACAGACTGGGGGAGGACAGCTCAGGTCCACGCCGGAACAATCCTGGTCAACACCATCGCCACAGGTCTCTGAGGCGCCGGGGTTGATGGCGGCATTATTATCGTTACAGTCGGTGCCACCGCAGGCGGCATCGGTGAAGCCGTCGTTGTCGTTATCGGCGCAGGCAGGGGGAGGAGGTGTTGTGCCACCGCCCTCTTCAACAGTCATACGGACCTTTTCATCCTCGCCATCATGATCGGTGAACAGTTTAACCTTGACCTCCCAGCGCCCTGCATCTTCATTGGCGGGAACGGTGTAGGAGTAGGTGAAGGTGCTGTCATTGACTTGAGTCATAACCGCATCATCAAGAACCTTGTCGTCAGCGGCATTTCTAACATCAACCTCGCCACGGACCAGGGCATCATTAAAACTAGAGCCCACAGCCGTAATTTTAACGGCATTACCCAGAGCAGCCGGTACGGGGGTCAGGCTAATGTCTACATTGCCGTCTCCGGCGAAAACTGGTGGTGCGGCAGACATCGCTGTTACTGCCGCTGCTGTCAGGGACAGCTTCATAAATCTGTTCATACTTAATACTCCATAAATCTCGTTTCATCTGAACGGAATGGTTTACGAATCAACATGACCCTCAACCCCGCCAGATCCTACGCCCCTGCCCCCGGGAATACTTCCCCGGCAATCAGTCCGCGCTAAAAAAAAGCTACAATGCCCCCGAAATATGGCCTCTAGAAATGACCAATATATCCATTGTGCTTGAGCGTTGTTACACTAGCACCCTGTGGTAACAACTCTTTCTCCTTTCAAAAAAATAAGCAAAGGATTCTTGGCACACTTTAAACCAAGGCCCTTTGCTTTGGCTGCCACACCCAAAACTGCAGGCTATGGCAGGTTACGCATGCAGAGGCAACTCCACATGCTGTTTATCTTTTAACGAGAACGCCATCAGCCAACCTGGCCAGAAGGTTCTTCGACATTTCTTACATCAGCCCACTCCTAGCAAGAGCAATGCCACTGCGACAACTTGCCAACGGATATTAATATTTATTATTAAAAACGAAATATTACATATCAAAAAAAACATCAGGATCATGGCGGCATGCCATGCCTGAAATAAGGGGAATGGCCATATAACTATTTCCCCTATTGCACATTAGTCATATGGCTAAATATCATCATGGTGTGCGCTGTAATGTAAACCGTGCAGGGCCACCTCTCCCTGTCTTCAACCCTGAACGAACAAAAAGGCTATGCTAGAAACAAAAAAGGGAAAACGGCCTTTGGAGATATCTCACAACCCTTTTTAAATTATGTCTTTTTCAGAACTTCGACAATGAGCAAATCGCCTAAAAAAACTCTAAACACAATGCCTAAACCTGAGTCAAAAAGTTTATCTACTCAACAGATATGGGCATATTGGAGGAAAAAGGAGGGGCAACAGACGGCAAATGCCATCAATTTTTTCTACGTGTTCCATGCCCTACAAAAAAAGGCCCCGGAGGACGAATCCTCCGGGGCCTTTTTTCTTACCACAACTCCTTACGTAGCAAGTGATGGCAGGTTAGGCATGCAGCGAAAACTCTACATGCTATTTACGTTTTGCGAACCACCCTCCTTAGAAGGTATGGCAATCGGTACAGGTGGTACTCATGCCACCATGCTCCTCTTCAGCATGCTCCTCATGGAGCTTCTGGGCCCGTTCGTCAGCCTTCCAGCCACCGTTAAAATATTTGTCGGCCATGGAAGCGCTATGACAGTTATCACACAGGCCCTGCTCAGTGACAGGCTCAATCCAGCCGGTGGGCTCGGTGGTATGGCAACCGGTACAGTCCTTGCCCATTTCGTCAGTATGCTTGGCATGCATATTCTGCCAAGACAAGTTTTTCTCCTCATGACAAAGGGTACAGTTCTTGACCTTGACCGGCCAGGTATGGAGGCCCAGCTCAGTAAAGGGCACCATCTTGCTGCCGTCAGGTGTCTCGCCGGAGTAGTCATGACACTCGTTACAGCTCGGAGCATTGGACTTCTGGTCAACACCATGGGTAATGAGCATCTCAGCCTCGGCCTCTACCATGGTGTAGTTACCGGTCAGGCCCTGATCAGCCATACCTGCCTGCACGGCCTGGTCAAACTCGCCGGTCATGAACATTCTCATGATTTTCGGGGCAACAAGCTGACCACTCTCATGGAGGGCGGTGTTGGTGAGATGGCGTTTGATGGGCACGATCTTTGACTTACCGTCAAAGGCCTCACCATTGGCCTTGGCCATGGTGTAGGTCCCGTCGGCATTGGGACTAATCTGCTCGCCGACATTGTAAACGTAAGAGGTGCCGTCAAACCAGGTGTAGTCAGGCTTGACATTGGCCACCTTAACCTCATGGCCCACATAGCCACCCTGGCCGTTACAGAAGGCCGGGTTCCAATGGGGAGCCAACCAGTCACGGGACATCTCAGTGGCGCCGCCCTTACCAAACTCACGGATATGGCAAACCTGGCAGCTCAGCTGGCCCTGGGCATGGCGGTTAATGACGCCATCGCTATGGGGTGCCGCACCATGACAGGACTGACAGCTGGGAGCAGCAGCCTCGGTCTGCCGCAGGTCAATACCGCGACCGCCGACCTTGTGGTTGGCTCCGGTGGCATGACAGGCCTGACAGGAGAGATCCGCTCCAGCCGGGGACATATGGACATCCTCGCCAATGGCAGGGTTCTTGGTGCTCAGTCCCATGTCGCCGCGCTTGGTCCAGTCACCACCACCGGCCTTGGCATGACAGCGCAGGCAGGAGGTCCTGGTGGGCATATGGACGTTACGGGCCAGATCAACCATGGTGGTGCCGGCTGGCATGGCGCCAAAGTTCGGGACATTGCTGTAATTGCCATCGCCATCTTGGGCGCCAAAGACATAGGTCTTCACATTGCCAAGATAATCGGTCACCGTCTCGGCGGTGGCAGGGTCAGCTACTGTTTTACGCTGGTAGGTGTCGTTGTGACACATCAGACAATCAACATCATTGACACTGGGGGCGTGACCTGCGTTGCCGTCAATCCGGACGTGGCAACCAAAGCAGGCGCCGCCCGAAGACATGGCATAGGTACAAAAGGTATTAATTCCCTGCACGGCCTTACCGAGATCTTCGCCATTGGTGTTGGTCAGATCAGGGGTTGGGCCGGACCATTGCATATGCAGGCTGTCCAGCATGTTGTAGGCGGAAGCCTCATGGCAGCTGATACAGGTGCTCGGTCCATCATATGACGCGATATTCTGATGGGCGGGAATGGCAGCAGCGCCGCTACCACTCATCATCAGAACCGCTGTTGCGGTCAATAAAGCTGTTTTCATTTGCATCTCCTAAAATCTTTTTTTTCTGTTTATTACAAACGGTTGTTTTATGGACTTTTTTCCTCCTCCTTTTTGTATTTTGTTACGTAAATTGCATGACGCAAAAATAATGTGGAAATCTAGAAATTATGAGAGCCACCCCTTTTGTTGAGGGCTGGTGACTGAGCTGATTATTTTAATTCCATGCACCCATTGCAAGAGTAATGCCGCTGCGACGTTTTGCCCCGCCACGCCCTCACTATCTTCGCTAAATCGCTGCCTAATTACACAAAAAAATTGGCAGGCTGTTTTCACACCCTGGCCGGAGCAGCATAAAATGGCCATATGGCTACTTCACTTTAGCCATATGGCCAACAATGATTTCTTCTATAATTTCGTGGCAGAACCGACACTTGGAACTCAAGATTGGTGGAGGGACGCAAACCACAGCAAGTTAATACAGGTGGATAACGGATTTTTTTGCGAGATTCAGGAGGGGAAAGGCTGGAGCTTACCGGACTGCTCTTATTTTAAGCCATGTTTTTTAAGCTTATAACGAAAGGTATCATATTTCATATGAAGGAGGCTGGCCGCCTTCTTCTGACTGCTGCCAGTTTGCTCCATGGCCTGGACAAGAAGATTTTTCTCTAACTCCTCCACATCGAGTCCTCCGGGGGGAAGAACATAGGAGCCGCTGGCACTGACAGCAGAGGGGAGCGATTTTGAACTGCCGGCGATATCAAGGGGAAGATGGTGTGGTTCAATAGAGGCTGGATCTTTCAAGACCACTAAGCGCTCCACCATATTCCTCAACTCACGAACATTGCCGGGCCATCTATAATTACGCATCAGTTCCAGACTTTCTTTACTAAAGCCCTTAATGGCGTCTTTCCGGTAGCGCTTATTATAGTAATCAAGAAAGTGGTCGGCCAGGGGGGCAATATCATCTAGACGCTCACGCAGAGGCAAAACCTGCAGCTGGAAAGTGTTGAGCCGATAAAACAGATCAAGCCGGAAATTGCCCTTCTCCACCTCGGCGGCAATGTCCTTATTGGTGGTGGCAAGCACCGTTACACTGACCGGAATCTCTTCTTGACCGCCAACCCGCCTGATACTGCGCTCCTCAAGGGCCCGCAGCAGCTTGCTCTGCAAATCCATTTTCATTTCCGCTATTTCATCAAGGAGCAAACAACCGCCATCAGCCAACTCAAAAAGTCCTTTTTTATCCTGCTGGGCATCGGTGAAGGTGCCCTTTGTATGGCCAAAGAGCTCGGCCTCTAATAAAGTTTCCGGCAAGGCGGCACAGTTAATGCGAATCATCGGTGTCTGGCTGCCATCACTTATTAACTCATGGAGATAACCCGCGACAAGCTCCTTACCTGTACCACTTTCACCGGTTATCAAAACTGTATCCACCCCGGCCTGAGCAATAACCTTTATCTCGTCAATCAGGTCCTGGGTTTTCTTATCATTGCCAATGATCTCAGTTTGGTTAAGGGTCTGACACCTCTTGCGGAAATAGCCTACCTCATCCCGCAATCTTGCCTTTTCTATCAAACCGGTCAGAACCAAGACCACCTCATCCATATTAAAAGGTTTAACAAGATAATCACTGGCGCCCAGTTTCATCGCCTTTACTGAGGTTTCCACGGTGTCGTCAGCGGTGAGCATGACCACCTGGCTGGACATATTCTGCTTCTTAATCTCATCGAGAATCTCAAGGCCGGTCATGCCCGGCAGATTATTATCAAGCATGGCGACATCAGGCGCCCAGCCGGAAATCTTGGCAAGAATATCCTCAGTGGTGCTCTCATAACGCACCTCATAGCCGGCATTTTTTAGGGCCCGAACCAGCATGGAGCCGATGAATTCGTCGTCTTCAACCACAAGAATTCGGCCTTTATTCTTCATCGCTACCTCCTCCGAAAATAGGCAAGGAAACTTGAAACAGCGCCCCTCCCTCAGGGCTATTGCCCGCCACAATGGTCCCCTGGTGCAGACCAATGAGGGTCTTGCTGGTGGCAAGGCCAAGGCCTGACCCTTTAGGTTTGGTGGTAAAAAATGGGTTAAAGATATCGTCAAGCAGGGCTTCATCGATGCCGCTACCGGTGTCAGACACAGCCACGTTCACAGTCTCCGCGTCCTGATCGGCCGTGATGACAATGGAGAGGGTCCCTCCGCCCGGCATGGCTGCAGCCGCATTGAGAAACAGGTTAAGAAAGACCTGGTAGAGCTGGTTTGGATCGGCCTGAATGGTCGGCACTGGCTTTTCCCTCTGCCAAGCCACTTTCACCTTTTGGTTGGTAACAGCGGGGGTAAAAAGCAAGGCCCGGTCAATAATCTCCTTCAAAGAAACCTCTGTTAATTGTGGGGGGTTGGGCCTGGCAAAATCAAGCATATTTGTGAACAGTCCTTCTATCCGGTTCACCTCCCACACCACTTTAAAGAGAATTTCCCGATCCTCTTTAGAAATTGTTGACTCGCTGGACAACACCTCCATGGCTGCCTTGATACCAGCCAGTGGGTTCCGAACCTCGTGGACCAAGGTGGTGGCAATCTTTCCGCAGGCCGCTAATTGCTCACTACGCTGCAGTTGCAGCATCTGCGTTTTCAGGGATGCCGACATCGCATTAAAAGAGTTGGCAAGTTCGCCAAACTCATGGCTCAAGTCCTGCACCCGGTAATCAAGATCACCCTGTTCAATCTTCTTAGTTGCCGCCAACAAGCTCTGCAACGGCCTGTTAAAACTGCGAATAAGCAAGAAGGTTGTGAAAATAACAACAACGAGACCGCTGCAGGTAACTATATAGAGCAGCCACTTACTCTTTACTGCCGAAGAACGGGCAACCTTGGTTTCATTGGCCAGCTGTTTCGAAGACTTTGTAAAAAGATCCTGGGCCTGGATATAGAGTTCTTGCCCCATGGCAAAGGCCTCGACGTCCATGATTTCATGGTCAGGATCGTCACGGCGCGAAAATATCTCGACCATGACATCTTGAAAAGCCTTTGCCTTTTGTGAAAAGTCACGAACCTTATCGGCAACAGACGGGGGATGATGGCAGCTTGCACAGGAGGCCGCTTTTCTGCCAAGATCAGCAACCCGCACCTGCATTCCATCCGCCCCTATCTTTCCATAGTTGTGATGGAGGATACCGTCATGCTGAACCTTCTTAATCGCCATAAGGATCCGGGTGCACTTCCGATCCTTTTCGTAACGTGCCACCAGATCATCAAGACTGCTGATTGCCTGATCAATATTGATGATGACAAAGGTCGTACCAAGGACAAGGACCAGGACCGCAAAGATAAGAAGAGTAAGAAAACGTTTTTTCATAACAAATAGACACCTACCGCTCTCCCACGTAGATCTCAATGGGTAGCGGCTTTACCGTCTTGTGAAAAAATACCTAAAAAAAGCCCCTATGGCCAATAAATAACGCATGACAGGAGAAGAGGCAAGCAGCAAGACTCCGTAATAAGAGATGCTTATTTTGCAATGCGGAGAAATCCTAACTGCGCATTGCATGTGTGTTTTTTACTCTTTTCGCAAATCCTGGGCGCCCATTTATGCCGACAAGAAACAGCGCCCCTTTGCAGCAGTGCGGCGTTTTGCCGCAGGACCCACACTCCTCGTCCCCTCGAAAAAGGCCTTCAAAACCGTCCCCCAGATGAACAGCTGTTAACCTCTCCTGTGGACTCTGTGGAGCATTATTTTTTTCAATCCACTCAGAAAACAGCCACCACACTGATAATTTAGCTTTTAACTAAATTGATTAAAAAAGATTGAAAAAATCAGGAAGCTGGATATCATTAACAATTACGTTCACGTTTTAAAAAAAAGCTTTACAGATAGGAGCGATCCTATTAAAGAAAAAAACTAAATACTTAAGGTGTCGCTTTGAAAGACAACCAGGTAGAATCTATTGCCGGCATGCTGAAAACCATGTCGCACCCGATCAGACTGAAAATTCTCTGCCTACTCCAGGATAAAGAGATGACTGTTGGCGATATACGGGAAGAGGTAAAGACAACCAACGCCAACGTTTCCCAGCATCTTTCAATACTGAGAAACCAGGGAATAATCGGCTACCGAAAAGATGCAAATTTCATTTTCAACCGCATCAACGACACCCGCGTCTTAGAGTTAATGCAAACCATGAGCAGACTCTACTGCCACGAGACAGTTACCGAATAAGACTACTATACCGGTCTTGTCATAACGGCAGAGATGTTTTTGACAACCGGCACACAGGTCACCTCTGGGGGGTGCGTGTCCTCGTGCTTGATACTTAACCACCTTCCGGCTTAGCCGGTTACAGGAATTAGATCATGAAACTTGGCAGCAGGCTCGTCCAAACATCCATCCTTAAACCCAGACTCATCACCACCATAATGGTGGTATTAACCCTTGCCCTTGGCGCCCTCATCACCAAGGTTCATGTCGATACAGATCCTGAAAACATGCTCTCCGAGCATGAAGATGTCCGCCTTTTCCACACCGCCACAAAAAAAGAATTCGCCCTCTACGACTTTGTCGTGCTCGGCGTTGTCAACGAAACCCATCCCGACGGCGTCTTCAACCCTGAGACCCTGACACACGTCTTTGAACTCACTGAGTTTGCCGCCACCCTTTCAGACCCCAAAAACCCGGACTACAAGGTAGTTCCTCAGAACATCATTGCTCCTTCCAATGTGGATGCCATTGTCCAGGCCGGCCTGGGACAGGTCAGCTTTGACTGGCTTATGGCCAAACCACCCACAAATCAGGAAGAGTCTTTGCGTATTCGCGACCTGGCCCTGGACAACCCTCTCTTAAAAGGAACGCTGGTTTCCGAGGATGGTAAGGCCATTGGCATCTACCTGCCTATCACTTCCAAGAAGTTTGCCCACACCCTGAGTCAGCAGCTAAAAGAGAAGATTGCTACCCTCGACAGTAACGGCGACAAGTATTACATTACCGGCCTGCCGGTGGCAGAAGACACCTTTGGCAAAGAGATGTTCATCCAGATGGCAGTCTCGGCGCCTTTGGCCATGCTGGCCATCTTCCTGCTCATGCTCTATTTCTTCAAGCAGCTCAGATTGATCATCTCGCCGATGATCGTCGCCATGGTCTCGGTGCTTTCCACCATGGGTCTGCTTATTGGCACCGGCAACACTCTGCATATAATGAGCTCGATGATCCCCATCTTCCTCATGCCCATTGCCGTGGTGGACTCTATCCACATCATGAGTGAATTTTTTGACGAATATCAAAAAATAGGGGACCGCCGAAAAACCATTGAGCATGTCATTGACCAGCTTTTTATGCCCATGCTCTACACCTCTCTGACCTCGTCAGCAGGTTTTGCCTCTCTGGCCCTGACTCCCATTCCGCCGGTCCAGGCCTTTGGTATTTTTGTGGCTGTGGGCATCATGATCGCCTGGTTCACCACCATTGTCTTCATCCCGGCCTATATTATGATGATGCCGGAATCGAGCTTGAAAAATTTCGGCCTTAAAGGAAATGGGGACGCCAACGTCAACAACACAGCCATGTCCCGCTCTCTCAGCAGCCTTGGCCGTTTTGTTTATAGATGGCCTAAACTGATTATTAGTTGCACCATTCTCGTTACCCTTGTGGCTTTCTATGGCATCAGCAAAATACAGGTGAATGACAACCCGGTGAACTGGTTCACCAAAAACCACGAAATACGGGTGGCAGACCGGGTGCTCAATGAACATTTCCGCGGCACCTACGAGGCCTTCCTGGTCTTAGAATCTAAACTCGACGAGCTCACTCCAGCCCAGGCAGAAACAGAACTCTCAAATATGTTCAAAGGGCTGGCCGCCGACGGCACCAGCAAACCTGTAGTGGCCAAGGCCCTGGCAATTCTGACTCGGGCCAGCCAAGAGAGCTCAACAGAAGACCTGCTCTCCGTGCTTGAATCAAACCTGATGGACAGCCAGGATAGAGCAGCCGGCGACGCATATGACGTCTGGGCCGACCTCATTGCCCAGGTTGACACCTTCCGCGACCGGGACCAGATTTTCAAAAGGCCTGATGTCTTGAGTTATATTGAAGGCCTCCAGGACTACCTGCTCACCACCAATGTGGTGGGTAAGACAAGTTCGGTGAGCGACGTGGTGAAAAAGGTCCACAAAGAACTCTTTGAAGCAAACCCGGAACACTACACCATCCCCGACACTGTTGGTGGTGTGGCCCAATGCCTTATTTCCTTTCAAAACAGCCATAAACCAGATGACCTCTACCATCTTGTCACCCCGGACTACCAGAAGGCCAATATCTGGGTTCAGCTCCAAAACGGCGACAACAAGGTCATGGAGCGCGTGGTCCTGGAGGTCAAAAAATATATGGTGGGCCACCCCCCACCTGTGAATATTGACTATAAATGGGCAGGGCTCACCTATCTCAATGTGGTGTGGCAGGAGAAGATGGTATCGGGTATGCGTAATGCCTTTCTCTCGAGCTTTGCCATCGTCTTTATAATGATGGTGGTTCTTTTCCGTTCTCCCACCTGGGGTCTGCTCGCCATGGTCCCTCTGACCATGACCATTGCCTGGATCTACGGCATTATCGGCTTTGTCGGCAAGGATTACGACATGCCGGTGGCAGTGCTCTCATCGCTCACCCTGGGCCTTGCCGTGGATTTTGCCATCCATTTTCTGGAACGCTCCCGGGCCACCTATAAAAAAACTGGCTCATGGGCCAAAGCCATTACCATCATGTTTGAAGAACCATCCCGGGCGATCAGCCGTAATGTCATCGTTGTTGCCATCGGCTTTACTCCGCTCCTGCTGGCACCGCTTATTCCCTACAAGACAGTGGGCGTCTTTCTGGCCTCCATCATGGCCATTTCCGGCCTGGGAACCATGCTGATCCTACCCTCTCTGGTTACCATCCTACAGGGCTGGCTCTTTGGTAAAACTAACTCATAATCGTTGTTTATGGAGGATGTCCCCATGCTCAAACAGCATTTTTTTTCTATTCTGTTCCTCACCGCATTGGTAGCAGCTCCTGCCCTTGCCGCTCCGCCCATTGACGAGATCATCAGCAATGCAAACAATGTCTCCTATTATGGCGGTGATGATGGCCGCTCCGAAGTAGCCATGACCATTACCGATAAGCAGGGCCGCACCCGAGAGCGCCTTTTTACCATTCTCCGCAAAGACACCCAAGACGGCGGCAACCAACGTTATTTTGTCTATTTCAAACGGCCCAGTGATGTCCGCAAAACAACCTTCCTGGTCCATAAACATATTGAACAGGATGATGATCGCTGGATGTATCTTCCCAGTCTCGATCTGGTTAAGCGCATTGCCGCCTCTGATAAACGCACCAGTTTCATGGGCTCCCATTTTTTTTATGAAGATGTCTCAGGCCGCAACATGAACGCCGACCACCATGAACTGCTTGAGGAGGACGACCTCTACTATATAATCAAAAACACACCCAAGGTTCTTGAGAGCGTTGAATTCTCTTCTTTTACGGTATGGATCGACAAAAAAAACTTCCTGCCCATGAAGGCAGAGTATACCGACAAGAACGGCTCCATCTACCGCACCATGGAAGTTCTTGAGGTAGAGACCATTCAAGACTATACCTCTGTCACAAAATCCCGGATCAACGACTTGGGCACTGGCGGCAACACTGTCACCGAATTTAGAAAAATTAAATACAACCTCGGCCTGGATGACAAACTTTTCACTGAACGTTACCTCCGGCGTCCTCCCAAAGAGGCCCGCCAGTAGCAGCAGCGAATCACCATGAAGAAACACCTGCCAATCATACTTGCCCTGCTCCTCTCTGCCGGGCCTGCCCAGGCTGCTATGGGGCAACTCAAAGATAGTCTCTACGATAAGTACGAAATTGATTTTGCCGGTTTCCTTGAAGCGCGAGGTGGCGTGCGCAGCCAAGATGACACATACGCCGATGATGCCTCCATTGCCGAGGCCCGGCTCCAACTAGATTTGAGCAAGGATTTTGGCTGGGGAGTTTTCAAGGCCAAGGGCGACATCCTTGCCGATGGCGTGACAGATCAGCTCACCGGCAGAATGCGGGACCTCAACCTACTTTTTTCCCCCTTGGACAATATGGATATGAAGATTGGCCGCCAGACCCTGACCTGGGGCACCGGCGACCTTCTCTTTATCAACGACCTCTTTGCCAAGGACTGGCAATCTTTTTTCATTGGCCGTGATGATGAGTATCTGAAGGCTCCAAGCAACGCTATTAAGGGCAGCGTTTTCTTTGACCTGGTCAATATCGACCTTGTCTATATACCTGTCTTTGAAGGCTCGGCTCATATCAGCGGCGAGCGCCTCTCCTACTGGAACTCGCTGCTGGGCAGGACCGCCGGCGAAGATTTCATCTTTGCCCTGGAGGAACGAAACAGTGCAGGCCGCGATGCCGAATATTCCCTGCGCCTTTCCCGCAACATCTCATCGCTGGAACTGGCCCTGTATGGCTATAACGGTTTCTGGCAAACGCCGGAAGGGCTGGCCACGCCTGACGTGAAGCTCCGCTATCCGCGTCTTCAAGTCTATGGCGCCTCCCTGCGCGGCCCGCTCTGGGGAGGAATCAGCAATATTGAGACAGGATATTACTACTCCGGCCAGTCCGACAGCGGCCAAGATCCTCTCACCAGAAACAGCGAGTACCGCCTTCTTCTCGGTTTTGAGCGAGAAATCGGCCACAACTTCACTGCCGGCTTCCAATATTATCTGGAGTGGATGATGGATTATGACGACTATGAAGATTTGCTGGCGCCTGGCTCTCCAGCCAGAGATGAATATCGAAGCCTGTTCACCCTACGCCTTACCAAATTACTGATGAACCAAAACCTGATCCTCTCCCTATTCACCTATTATTCACCCACAGACGAAGATTGCTACATCAGGCCCAAGGTCCAGTACAAGCTTACAGACCAGTGGCTTGTCGAAGGCGGCGGCAACGTCTTCATTGGCTCAGATGACCACACCTTCTTCGGCCAGTTTGAAGACAACACAAATGTCTATGCAGGGGTGCGGTGGAATTTTTAGGCCCTTTGTGCCCAACACCTACCCCCAAACGCTGATGTCATATGGATCTTCAACAACCCAAAGAGTCCTGACGAACCGTAAAGGGCCTTATACCCGAAGGGTATGACCGTAAACACCCAACCTTACAGGCTTAAACAAGACGCAACCATGAACCACAGGGAGCGTCAACAACCCAAGCAGCATTTCGAACCGTAAAGGCTCTTATACCAAAAAGGGTATGCCGATGACTTAGCACCCCCAAGAACAATACCTCCCCTGAAACAAGCTTTTTCAAAAACACCTACACCCATTTCCCAAAGGATACCCCCCCATGATTATCACTGACTGGATACACTCAATAGCCGGCTTTTTTATTCTTCTCTCCCTGTGTTTAGGCGTGGAAGCAAGCCCCATCTTCCACCATACATACTGGCTCTTTTTCACCGCCTTTGTTGGCGCCAATCTCTTCCAATTTGGCTTCAGCAAATTCTGCCCCCTGGGTCTTATCCTGAAGGCGCTGGGCGTACCGTCAACGAGGGAGTGCTGCAAGAAATAAAGAAGCAGCAAATTTGAGGCGCTGAATTTCAAGCTTTGGGCAATTATAAGACTACGACAGGATAGCCTGGCCAATCTCCGCAAAATAACGCTGCCCTTCTTCAAAGCTAGCGCAATGGGGCAGCCTGCCTAAAACGGCAAGCCCGGTGAACCTGGCAATGGTCGCCATATTGTCCAGAACAAGGAGATCATCTTCCGCATAGCTTTTTTCATCAGAGAAGATAATGCCAAGGATGGGAATTTTACGGGAACGCAGGGCCTCAACACTGAGCAGGGTATGGTTGAGGGTACCGAGACCTGAACGGGCCACCAGAACAGTGGCCATGGGATGGCTGGCCATAAAGTCGACAAGCAGGGTCTTGTCATTAAGTGGTACACAGAGGCCACCAGCACCTTCCACCACCAGCACTTCATGGTGTTTTTCTTTGTCTAATGCCTGGCAAAGACGGGAGAGATCAACCTCTTCCCCCTGCTCTCGGGCGGCAAGATGGGGGGAGGCTGCCAGAATGAAATGATACACCGCCTCACCTTTCACCCCGCCCTTTTCTTCACAGTAGCGACAATCATCGGCCTGCTCCCCTCCGCAACTCACCAGCTTCAGGTAACCAACATCTGTCCCCCTGCTCTTTAAGTAATCAAGGAGCAGGGCAGACACCAGGGTCTTGCCCACTGAGGTGTCGGTGCCGGTGATCATTATTTCTGCAGGCAAGGGACTCATCTCTCCTCCTCTCTACGCACACCATGGCAGTTGAGAAGAAAGATCTCGTAGCTGATGGCGTAACCGCCTCTTCCAGCAAACCACTGGCCCAGATTCCTTAAGGCAGATCTGCTCAGGTGGGGGACCTTCTCATGATAGCCGCCTGTTCCTGTTTTCTTGATATGATCGAGAATATCAAAAAAAGTGGCATACTCCCTCTCTATCACCTGGGTGGCGACTCCCACCCTGTTAAAGACTTTGCGGGCAAGGGCCTCGGCATCTTTGGCCGCACAAAAAAATTCGGCGGGCAGTTGAATTGCCGGATCAACAATCTCACGCATGGCAGTGGCCAGCTCCTGGAAAGATCCAGGCCCAAAGAGTGAAAGAGCCACCCTGCCATCATCATTAAGAAGGCGGCCAAGGTGATGGAAGGTGGCCGAAAGATCAGTAAACCATTGCAGGGTGGCATTACTGATCACCAGGTCATAACGTTCAGCCGTGCTGCTGATAAAGGCCTCGCCATCGACACAGTGGAAGCAAACACGTCCAGAGCCACCCACCTTATTACGGGCCTCTGCAAGCATGGCATCGGCAAAATCAAGGGCCGTAATCCGGGCTTCTGGGAACCTGTCAGCCAGCAGTCTTGTCAGGTTACCGGTGCCGCAGCCGATTTCAAGAATCGCGGCTGGCTGTTGTGTGAGGGACTCCATCAGCCATTCTGCAGCCTGACGCTGAACATGGGCATACTGGTCGTAGGAGTGGGCAGCGCGACTGAAACGCTGACGGATATGATCCTTGGCTTTCTCTTGGGGCAGCATGGTTTACTCTAAGCACCTATTCAGTGAAGGCAGGAAATTACCCTCACTTCTGAAGCGTAACTGTTCAGAAGTGCACCCAAGGGTACTTCCTCCGGGGCGCCTTAGTTTTGTTCATTTCGGGGTGTCGTTCCTCGCTTACCTGGACTTCAAAGCATACTTTCGTATGTGAGAAGGCCAGCAGTACAACGGCGAAATGGGCAAAGATGAGGTTGACGCCGCTTCACTGCTCCTGAATGGTTACTACTATAACAGATAGGAATGAGGCTGGGCAAAAATCAAATGGCCGGTGGCATCAATCACCTCTTCCCTGGCCCCCTCTATTTGCGGCCGCTCTGCCACCGGGGCAACAACGTCCTTGCGGCCATGAAGAATCTGCACGGAAATTCCGGCAGGGGCCGATCCGCAAAGTGGGTGGTCGGCCAGATAGTCAAGGCCGGCGACAAGGTCGCCCTGGCGCAGGCCGGCAAGATAGTCGGCCTCCAACTCTCCGGCAAACTGGCGATAAAGATCTTTATAGCCGAGAAAACATTTCCGGTAAAAACCCTGCATTGATTTGTTTACACCTGCAGCAAGATCCTTTTTGATAGCAGCAATCTCGGCAGACGGCCAATGGCTCCGCCCGGCCAGAAGGGACACTGAAGAAACTAAGTCAGGATAACTTGAGGCAAAATCCCAGGCCAGATGGGCGCCCATTGACCAACCAACAAGGGCAACTTGGGCCACCTGCGCCCTGGCAAGATATTCCCTGAGCTCTGCCACCATTCCCCCATGGCAGAATTGTGCCGGCACAAGGAGATTAACCTCCTCGGGCCAAGAGCCATAGCGCGCCACCTGGCCATTAAAACCCCATCCCGGCAAAAACACCAAGGTCTTCTGGTGCTGGCCACTTTTCTGTACTTGCAAAAAGGTCATCTCATTTCCCGTGCCGGCCATGGCGCGCTTCTAAGATCGGTCAACATACCTCTCCTCTTTTTCACTGTCAATCTGTGATCCGCCACAAAAAAAGGCGCTCCAGCCTGCAAGCAAGCCGGAACGCCTTTTCTCCTTTGAAGAGAGGAGAGGTCTTACTTTTTCATATCCTCATTGCCCTGAACTAAGACATCCACGACAGATGGATCAGCCAGGGTGGAGGTGTCGCCGAAGTCATCCTGACCGGCAGCAATCTTACGCAGGATGCGACGCATAATCTTACCGGAACGGGTCTTAGGCAGACCATCGGAGAACTGGATAAACTCAGGAGTGGCAATAGGACCGATCTCGGTGCGGACATGGGTACGCAGCGTCTTGACCAGATCATCAGTGGCCTCGACGCCGGCCTTAAGTGAAACGTAGGAGTAGATGGTCTGTCCCTTCACCGGATGGGGAGCGCCGACAACCGCGGCCTCGGCCACTGACTCGTGCGCCACCAGGGCAGACTCAATCTCAGCAGTACCAAGACGATGGCCGGAGACGTTGATAACGTCATCCAGGCGGCCCATGATCCAGAAATAGCCATCCTGATCGCGGCGCACACCATCTTCAGGGTCATACATGCTTTCGTACTTGGCGAAATAGGCCTTTTTGTAACGGGCAGGATCGCCGAAGACACCGCGAAGAATACCGGGCCACGGCTTACGAACAACAAGATGACCACCCTCGTTAACGCCAGCCTCGTTACCCTCCTCGTCAAGAACGGCCACATCAATACCGGGAAGCGGCAGGGTGGCGGAACCAGGCTTGAGAGGTGTGGCAAAGGGCAGCGGCGAAATCATGATACCGCCGGTCTCCGTCTGCCACCAGGTATCAACGATGGGCAGCTTACCACCGCCGATATGGGTATGATACCACATCCAGGCCTCAGGATTAATGGGCTCGCCCACAGAACCAAGAAGGCGCAGGGAGGAGAGGTCATACTTCTGGGTAGGACCTTCGCCATCACGCATCAGGGCACGGATAACAGTGGGTGCGGTATAGAAAATATTAACCTTGAACTTCTCGCAGATCTTCCAGAAACGGTCCGGTCCGGGGTAAGAAGGTACCCCCTCAAACATTACAGAGGTGGCGCCCAGGGCCAGAGGCCCATAGAGGATGTAGGAATGACCGGTGATCCAGCCGATATCAGCGGTACACCAGTAGACATCATCATCCTTCATATCAAAGACACATTGACAGGTGTGGGCTGCATAGGTCAGATAGCCGCCGGTGGTGTGCACAACGCCCTTAGGCTTACCAGTGGAACCCGAGGTGTAGAGAATAAAGAGATCGTCCTCAGCTTCCATGGACTCGGCAGGACAATCATCGGTGAGGCCGTCGGCACTCATCTCCTCATTGTACCAGAGGTCACGGCCGGCCTTCATGTCAACCTCATTACCGGCACGCTTAACAACAATGCTCTTCTCCACGGAAGGACATTCCTCCAGAGCGCTGTCGGCATTAGGCTTCAAGGGAATGGTTTTACCGGCACGAATAACGGCGTCGGCAGTAACAAGCACCTTGGCCTCGCAATCCTGGACACGGCTACGCAGACTCTGGGCAGAAAAACCGGCAAAAACTACTGAGTGGATGGCACCGATCCTGGTACAGGCAAGGAGGGTGATGGCCAGCTCAGGGATCATGGGCAGATAGACGGAAACACGGTCGCCTCTTTTGACACCATGGCTCTTAAGAACATTGGCAAAACGGCAGACCTCGCGGTGGAGCATCTGATAGGTGTAAACTTTGACATCTTCCTCAGGCTCACCCTGCCAAATCAATGCTGCCTTGTTGCGGCGACCATTGGTGAGGTGACGATCAAGACAGTTGGTGGAAACATTCAACTGACCGCCGTCAAACCACTTAATGTCCGGGGTGACCATGTCGGCATCGAGAACAGTGTCCCATTTCTTATCCCAGCTGATCAGTTCCTCGGCGCGCTCCCCCCAGTACCCTTCCGGGTCCTCAATGGAACGCTTATAGATGGCCTGGTACTCATCCATGCTCTTGATATAGGCTGTGGCCTGACCTGATGCCGGTGGCTCAAAAATACGATTCTCGGTCATCAGGCTTTCAATATTTTTTTCTTCGCTCATTATGCCTCCCTGTGGTTCTTCGTTACGAATAAAGGTACTCCAGCTCCGCCTTTTTTTACTTATATTCACGGACTGCGGAGCATGTAATTTTACGCTAGTACAACTACCTAAGTATTTTTACCTGCCATTCCTTACCAGCGCCACCCATTCAGGTCAAGCGAAATTTCCCTGGCTCCCTGAAAGATAAGTCAATTTTTTAATTGTGCGTTCTTAACAAGAATGGTGTCAACTTTTTTCGCACCCAGAGCGCCGCCATGGTATATTAAAAAAAATTTCAGAACTCAAACCGCTACCAATGCCTTCCTTTTTTCTACTCTTTCTAGCCCTGATTTTCAGTCAAACACTAGCGACAAATTCTTTTGCTGAAAGTAGCCTTGCCACTCCTATACCTCTCACCGACGACCTTAATTACACGGGGCTGGAAACCGCCCTTGAAAAAAGCCGTGATTTTTTTGATACTGCCGCCGAACAGATTTTCAACCTCTGCGGCCAATCCCTTTCCGGCCTGGAATTAAGCCGTGCCTACAGCCAGATATTGAATCGCCTGGCAGATAAGGAAAATAAGGACCTCGACCTTTTCTTTTCCGAAAATTTCACATCGTGCCGCCCCACCTCCCTGCTTGTCACCGGTTATTACACGCCAATTTTTCCAGGGAGCCTGACCCCCTCAGACAGATATCGCTTTCCACTCTACACCCCCCCGGACCAAGAGCAGCTGCGCTGCCTCAGCCGGGCTGAAATTGACACCGACACACCACTCAAAGGCCATGAGATCGCCTACCTCGCCGACCCACTTGACCTTTTTTTCCTCCATGTCCAAGGATCTGGAATTATCCAACTTCCAGACGGCAGCAGACGCCTGGCAGCATATGCCGCTAATAACGGCAGACCCTATACCAGTATTGGCCGAGTTCTCATCCAAGAGGGTCTCCTTCAAAAAGAAGAGGTAAGCTTGGCCTCCATCCGCAACTACCTGAATGGCCACCCTGAACAGAGAGACAGGATCCTCCATCACAATGAGCGTTATATTTTTTTCAGGTTGAACACCCCTGAGCCCGGAAAAATCTTACCAACAGGCAGCCTGGGTTGCCCCCTGACACCGGGACGCTCCGTGGCCATGGATGCCAGCCATTATCCACCTGGAATCCTTGGAGTTTTGACAAGCAGCCGACCTGTGTTAAATAAAAATAGCAAAGTCGCCTGGCAGCCATTTACCCGCCTGGTTACCCACCAGGACAGCGGTGCAGCCATTGAAGGTGCCCACCGGCTTGATCTTTACATGGGGGTGGGCAGGAAGGCAGGTGGGAAGGCGGGAGTGATGAAGGAAAAAGGCCGCTTCGCAATTTTAATCCCCAACTTGTCTTTACGGCGAGTTCGCAGTAAAATCGTATCCAGCGAAAATATTGGCCAGCAGCCCAAAGAGCCGGCCCATTGACAGGTAGTTGATAAGAGGAGTCCATGAAACAAACTGAAATCGATTATTGGATTGACACCATGCTTGATTCCCATACCGGGGTGTCTGACTTGAATTTCACAGTTGACAAATCCCTGCAGGTGGAATCGGCCGGCAAGCTCGTCCCGGTACCCATTGAACCAAATATTACGGCACTTACCCCCTATCAAACCGAGGTCTTTGCCCTCAATCTCATTGCCGGCAACAAACGTCTACTTAACGACCTGGTCAAGAACGGTTCCTGCGATCTCTCGTATCGACTGGGCGACAAGGCCCGCTTCAGGGTAAACATCTTCTCCCAGCGCGGCCATTACTCTGCTGTCCTTCGTAAGCTGCCCACCGAGATACCCACCATTGAATCGATGGACCTGCCTCCGGCCATGAAGCAGATGACTGATATCTTAAACGGCTTTATTCTGGTAACAGGTTCCACTGGTTCTGGTAAATCAACCACCTTGGCTGCTCTTCTCCATAAAATAAACAGGGAACGGGCCGTCCACGCCATCACCCTGGAAGACCCCATCGAATTTGTTCACCCGCACCATAAGGCCACCTTTAACCAGCGTGAACTGGGCAATGACTTTGACAGTTTCTCCAACGGCCTGCGCGCCGCCCTGCGTCAGGCGCCCAAGGTTATTCTGGTGGGTGAGATGCGCGACCGGGAAACCATGGAGATCGGCCTGACCGCTGCTGAGACCGGTCATCTCGTTCTCTCCACCCTCCATACAATCGATGCCGGCTCCACCGTCAACCGCTGCCTGGGCATGTTTGAGCATGACGAGCAACCGCAGATTAGAAACCGGCTGGCTGAGACCTTGCGCTGGATTGTCGGCCAGCGTCTTTTGCCCAAGGTTGGTGGCGGTCGAGCAGCAGCCTTTGAGATCCTGAAAATGAACCTCCGTGTCCGCGATATCATCCTGCACGGCGAGGAGGAAGACCGCACCTTTTATGAGGTCATAAGCGCCGGAACAGCCCAGGGTATGACCACCTTTGACCAATACATCCTGTCCCTCTTTGAAAAAGATTTGGTCACAGAAGAAACAGCCCTGCAGTACTGCAGCCAACGTAATGTCATGGGGCGTGGCCTTGACCAGCTCAAGGCTGCCAAGGGCGAAACCACCACCAGCATTACCGGCCTTGCCATGGAAGAAGATGATGGTGATGCTTATGGTCGCAATGACGGTTTCTCCAGATAAGCAGCTACTCTTTAAACAAAAAGGTTAGAGCATGATTTCACAATGTCCCCATTGCCAGCATTCTTTTACCGCCGGCCACCAGAAAAAAATTGAAGAGGCCTATGCTGCCCTGCCCATGGGCAAGAGCCTTAAATTCAGTTGTCCCACCTGCCAAATGGCGGTGGAGGTCACTGCCAGCCCTCAGCAAACAGCCGCTGTCGGAGGCCCAGAGATTAAGGGGGATATGCCCCAACCTCCCAGCCTCAACTGGCTTAAATCAGGGACCATTGCCGACAAGGAGGTCTTGGACGAGTTCTCCCTGGTCATGATTCTTATGCCCAATGACCATCCGGCCCGCCACACCATTTCCACGGTCTTTGAAGGTCTGGGCTACAAGCCTATCTTTCCAGATTCTGCTGCAGACGCCATCAACCGCATGCGTTTTACTGAATTTGCCGCAGTGGTCCTCCACAGCCGCTACGAAGGAATGCTGGCCGACTCAACCTTTCATAGCCACATGTGTGAGCTGCCCATGCAGAAACGGCGCTATATCTACTACGTGATTATTGGCCCAGAGTTTCACACCCTCTACAATCTTGAGGCCCTGCACAACAGTACAAATCTTGTCGTCAACGACAACGAATTGCCCGATCTGCCCATCATCCTCAAAAAATCCTTTCGCGAGTATGACGATCTTTTCGGACCTTTTCTGGCTGCCCTCAGGGCGGAAGGCAAGAGGTAGGATCTTGGATTTGCTTCTTTGCTTGAAAAATAGACACCGGGCCCTGATTAACGCGGCCCGGTGTCCAGAAAGAAAGGTGCCTGAAATTCTGGTTTAGTCGGTTTCAAACTCCATTTTTTTCTTTACCGAATAGACAACATCCCCCTTGCCGCCGCTGATGTAGTACCAGAGCTTGGCCTCAATCTCGACCTCGTCGGTATCCGTGTCAAAATGCATGAGATATTGCTCCTTCTGGGTCTGGAGCGGAGGCAGGGTGAGATCTATTATTTCCTTGATTTGCCAGGCACCGTAACGCATGTCACGGTCGGTATCCACACCGATCTCAAAATAGGTCTTTTTCTCTGCAAACAGAACTTTTCCTTTTGTGTCTTTGGCGGTCACATCCAGGACCACTTTTCCTGACCAGAGTCAGCCGTCTGGGACACGATGGCCAGTCTTATTTTCAATGAAAGCGGTGACCAAAACGCTGGGAACCCAGGCTTTTTTGTTCTTTACGCCAGGGACCTTACCGGGCAGATGGCGGTAATCGGTGATCTGCACATTAAAGCCCAACCCTTTTTTCACCGTTGCTAGATCATGGCCGCCCGGAAAGAAATGGCCCGTATCCTTCATATGACAGTCCTGGCAGGTCTGGGAACCGCCAAGGTTGATATAAGCATCCTGATAACTACCGGACAGGGTATTGCATTGGATTTTTTCACCGTCAGGGGCGGTGTAGATGCCGTGACATTGCATGCAGAAAAGAGAGCGGCCCATTTCCACAGACTCGATGCTCTCATGGCCGTCAGAATCATTGCCATTTGGCCCGTAGACCACGCCATACTCTGGTTCGCCACGTAGGCCTTTGGCAACCGTTGTTGCCTTTATGTTATGACAGCTGGTGCAGCCGACATTGAGTTTGGCGAGTTCCTTTTTAGCGGCATCGCCAGCGCGAGTCCCCTTTTTTTCAAAAGCGGTAACGATTAATCCGCCGATTTCCTTTGCTAGTTTTTCAGAGGCGAAATTGACTATGGGAGCATGACAGTCCAGGCATTTTAAGAGTTGAATTTTCGTTAAAGGGGTATTCCACTCCTTTTCCAGACCGACCTTTATAAAGTTGCGCATTCCTTTCAGTGAAGAAATTACAGCCTTGGCGTGCCAGGATTTACTCCACTGTTCATGGGCTTCGCTATGACATTCCTTGCAGGAAGAATTGTCGTGGATTTTGAGAAGTTCATCGATGGTATCGGCCTCCTTCGGTTTAGCGGCCATGCCAACCTGGGACAGTCCTAAAAGGCCGATGGCAAACAGGGCAAGTGTTGCTTTTATCTTCATGGGCTCCCTCCTTTGATTTTAATGTTTATCAAGTGAACTCAAGCGATAGCTCGTCACCTCCTTCTTTGGATTTTTGAAATGAAATGGTTATCGCCCAAAAAAAGAATCTTCTGAGAAATAAGAAGTAATTTCTGGGCGGCGGGTGAGATGAATGGAGTACAGTTTCTGTTGCCAGGGGGCATCCTGCCCACATTCCTCACAAACAATTTCAGTTCCCAGCACCCATAATACTCTTTTTCTCTGACTCAAATCAAGATCAGAAGAAAAGGGTGGAAAATCATGCCTCCAGGCTTGGGGAGAGATGTTCTTACTAGGAACAAGGCGGAAGCACAGCCACCGTTTCAGCGCCTTCACAGATAACTATTTTATTTTCCTTCTAAAATAAGATGCTCAGCAGAACGCCAAGGCCAAAGAAAAAAAGTGCGGTGAGGAGCATGAGAGAGACAGCGCTGCGCAGGTGGCCGGCAACAATTTTCTTATTGGCGTCACCAATGGTTTGCTTGCTGACTGTTTTGCCGAAATAGGAGCTATCACCACCAAGCTGGACATCAAGAGCACCGGCCACAGCCGCCTCTGGAAAGCCGGAGTTGGGGCTGGCATGGGCCCGGCAGTCACGCCGGAGGATATGCAGGCTACCACGGGCCTTAAGGCCAAGAAAGAGGGCAGCCGGAGGGATAAGGAGGGCTGTGAGGCGGGCTGGTAAAAAATTGGCGAGATCGTCCAGCCGAGCCGCCGCCCAGCCAAACTTTATGTACCGTTCATTCTTGTAACCGAACATGGAGTCGCCGGTATTAATGGCCTTATAGAGCATGGCACCCATCGGTCCGCCGATGAAGGCATAAAAAATCGGCGCTGTCACTCCATCCACCAGGCTTTCCGCCACACTCTCCACCCCGGCCCGGGTCACCCCGGCCTCATCAAGATCAGCTGTATCACGACCGACAATCAGGGCCACCCGCTGCCGGGCCAAGGCTATATCATCCTGTCGCAAGGCCTGATAGACGGCAGAGGCGTGCCGGGCCAGATCCCTGGCTGCAAAACTCGTATAGAGCAGAATGACTGCCACCGCATCATAGACAAAGGGATGGAGCATCCCGGCCCCATGGAGAAGGGCATAGGTCGCACCGCCTGTGCAAATCAGGGTGATGAGTAGGGTCACCACTCCGGCTGTCCGGGCATGGGGAATAAACTGCCGGGATTTCTCCTCAAGGACGGCCTGCAAGGCGCCAATTAAACGGACCGGATGGGGAAGCCAGCGCGGATCACCGAGGATTTGATCAAGGATAAGGGCCAGGCCAATATGGACAACAGGTGAAAGCATATCTAAAGGCCGAGAAGCTCATAGACCCGGTCCATATCCATCTGCTCACGGACGGCAGCTGCCAGACGGTCAAAGGCGGGTTCCAGATCATAACGGGCCTGCACGTGGCCCAAGGGCGCCAGACCTGAACGACGGCGCAAGCGGTCTATAAACCAGCGCCGGAACGAATCATCATCAAAAATACCATGCAGATAAGATCCCCAGATCAAGCCGGTATCGGAAACAACCCCGCTCTCCTCATCACCGTCAAGGCTGAGCAGGGGCTGGCTCGGGCTGGCACTGATGCCATGATGGATTTCATAGCCCCGCACCTGACAGCCGGAGCCGAGATGGACACCATTTTTCAAGGTCAGAGTTTTTTCTTTCTCCAACACTGTATCGATATCAAGAAGGCCAAGCCCGGCAAGACTTTCTCCTTCTGATTCAATATGGTGGGGGTCACCGAGGTGACGGCCAAGAATCTGAAATCCGCCGCAGATGCCTCCTACCTCAACCTCCTGCTCGGACAACTCCTTAACGGCAACTCCCAAGCCGCTTTCCTGCAAATAACGCAGGTCTGCCACGACATTCTTGCTGCCGGGCAGCAGGATGGCATGGGGCCGGCCCAGCTCCTCGACCTTTCCCACTAATCTGATGCGGACATCAGGCTCGGCCAGAAAGGGCTCAAAATCGGTAAAATTGGAAATATGGGGCAGGTCGATGAGGGCCAGATCAATATCGGCTTGGCCCTGGGACTGCTGGTCAAAAAGACCGTTTTTAAAACTTACCGAATCCTCTTCTGGCAAGCCCAGGTTGGCGAGATAATCCACCACCCCCAGCACCGGCTTACCTGTCTTGTCCTCCATATAACGCAGGGCGTCATCAAGAAGTGACTTCTGGCCACGGAAACGGTTGACCACAAAACCGGAGAGCAGGTCGCGCTCCCACTCATCCAGGATTTCCATGGTACCGACAAAGGAGGCAAAGACCCCGCCCCGGTCAATATCACCGACAAGGAGAACCTTGGCCTTGGCATAACGGGCCATGGGCATATTAACGATATCATGATGCTTGAGATTGACCTCGGCAGGCGAACCAGCACCCTCCATGATGACCACCTGATACTCACCAGCCAGTGAGTCATAGGCCTCCTGGACCTTGGCAAAGGCCTCCGGCTTATAGCGCAGATAATCGCCGACACTCATATTTGCCACCGGCTTGCCCATGACAATAACCTGACTGCCCGTATCGGAAGAGGGTTTAAGCAGCACTGGATTCATGCGCACGTCCGGGTCCAGCCGGGCCGCCTGGGCCTGCACCACCTGGGCCCGCCCCATCTCCTCACCCGCATGGGTGACGTAGGAGTTCAGGGACATGTTCTGGGCCTTAAACGGCGCCACCGCCAAACCATCCTGCAGGAGAATCCGGCAAAAGGCCGCGGTCAAAATCGACTTGCCGGCATTAGAGCAGGTCCCTTGAAACATCAAGGCTGGGGTGTTGGCTGCTGTTGTGCGTTGATCAAACATAAATATTTTATCGAGGCTATGGGGTCTATTTCTTCTCAAAAATCATGAGCTGCCTGCTCTGAGCTGTTTCAGGCAGGATGTATTGGAGAGTTGCCACCAGCTCTAGGCAGCTCTGGGGGTGGCTGGTTAGCCATTCCTGGTGTTCTTCTTGGGCCTTTGGCCCCTTCATACAGATGACTTGGCCTTCTTCTGCGCAATACGCCTCCACCAAGGGTAAAAAAATCTCAAGATTTGCCAAGGCCCGGCTTGTCACCACATCAAAAACACCCAGGCCGGCAAGCTGTTCTTTGTTGTCTGCCTCCAACCTCTCGGCCACCACCCGGACATCAGAGAGGTCAAGGGTACGGATAATGTGACGCAGAAAGCTCACCCGTTTTGTCCGGGGCTCCACCAGGGTGAGCTGCATCTGTGGACAAACAACCTTGAGGGCCAAACCAGGAAAACCGGCACCGGTTCCTATGTCGAGCAGACGAAAATTATTCTCCGCCAGGTGGGGTTGCAGGGTAAGGGAGTCGAGAAAGTGGCTGGCCAGGATTTCCTTCATCCCAGCCTTGGCCACCAGGTTCATCTTTTTACTCCACTTGGCAAGCTCCTGGTAATAACGGCAAAGAGCATTAAGCTGTGCTGGAGAGAGATCAATTCCCAGTTGCCCACAGCCCTGTTCCAGAAACTCGAGGCAAGTCATTGCTACAGCCTATTTTTCTTCCAGGCGGACGGCCACGGAGCGGGCGTGGGCGCTTAGGCCTTCCAGGTTGGCCAGGGCCTGGATGTGGTCGGCATCGGCAAGAAAGGCCTCCTTGGAGTAAGCGATGATGGAGGATTTCTTCAGGAAGGTCTCAACCCCCAGGGCCGAAGATATCCGGGCCGTGCCCATGGTGGGCAAAACATGGTTGGGACCGGCCACATAGTCACCGCAGGCCTCCGGCGAATAATCACCCAAGAAGACCGCACCGGCATGTTCCACCTTACCAAGAAGCAGGAAGGGCTCAGCAACCATGAGTTCCAGGTGCTCAATGGCAATGTCATTGGCCAGGCCCATGGCCTCATCCAGATCAGCGCAGACCACAATCACACCGCGCTCGTTAAGAGAGGTGCGGGCAATCTCTTCTCTTGAGAGTAAAGGCAACTGACGCTCAAGTTCCGCTACAGTTTCCTGGGCCACCTTGTCGCTGGTGGTCAGTAATATGGCCAGGGCCTGGGGATCATGCTCGGCCTGGGCCAGCATATCAGCGGCGCAGCTGGCGGGTTTGGCCTGCTCGTCGGCAATGATCAACACCTCACTGGGACCGGCAATCATATCAATGCGCACCCGGCCCATGACCTGCCGTTTGGCCTCGGCGACAAACTGGTTGCCAGGGCCGACAATGACATCCACCCTGGGGATGGTCTCGGTGCCAAAGGCCAAGGCCGCAATGGCCCAAGCCGAACCGGTCTTATAGATTTCGCTGATACCGATCTCCTGGGCAGCCACCAGCAGGGCAGGATGGACAGAGCCGTGCTCGGAAGGCGGGGTCATCATCACCCTCTTTTTGACCCCGGCAATGGCCGCCGGGATACCGTTCATCAGCACTGAGGAAACAAGGGGCGTTTTGCCGCCCTGGCCACCCGGCACGTAGAGCCCGGCTGAGGCCACCGGCTGCACCATGCGGCCGGTGATGGTGCCGTCCTCCCTGGTCACCACCCAGGACTCTTCCATCTCCCGCTCGTGGAACTGCCAGATTCGCTCCTTAGCAAGGCGGATGGAGGTCAGGATAGACTCTTCCACCTGCTCATAGGCGGCAGCCATCTCAGCCTCACTGGCTCGTAAGGAATCAATGCTCATCGTCGGGGCATCAAATTTACGGGTGTATTCCAACACTGCTTCATCACCGCGGCTCCGCACCTGGGCCAGAATATCCGTGACAATCTCCTGACATTTCGGGTCAGCCAGTTGAAAGCGATCGCTCAAGTCGGCGAGGACTTTCTTCCCTTTGCTGCTTGATGAGGTAATTGGTTTTATAATCATGCTGCCACCTCATGACAAGGATGAAGGATGAAGGATGAGGGATGAAATCCCTGAGATGATAAGGGCTTACTCGCCTTGGCTCTCATTTTCGTTTTTTCCTCTTTGTATTCTTTACAATGGTGGTCAGAGTCGCCATGGGTTCATCTGCCCCTTGAATCAAATCAGCCATCTGGGACTCTGCAACTATCTCAGCCTCAACAAGAAGCTCAAACCAATAGATAGTTTCTTCCAGCTCCTGCATACCGCCCTGTAATTTACTGACAAATTCGGCATCAGACCTGGACCGAACAGCCTCCCCAATAATGCGCCCCAACAGAAGTTCCAGAGCCTAAGAGCTGTTTACCCATTACCTGAGCAACAGTATCCTTGGAGAGAGAAGAGTAAAGCCGAATAA
>JBDLIE010000033.1:0-27662 GCA_039715015.1 Thermodesulfobacteriota bacterium | reverse complement strand
CTCAGGAAACATCTACACCTCAATCAAATTTCCAAAACATGATCTTGCCAATCCACATCTCGATAAGATGTGGAAACGCTCTTATTCCATCAGGTCAAGGTCTTCGAGCCAACCGGCGTTTTCCGTCAGATGGCCCATCAGAATACGGGATGCCTCTTCGGGATGTTCGGGGCGAGCGTGGATCTGGCTCATCACCAGAATATCATCCTTACGTCCGCAGATCTCAATTTTGCCGATGTCATGGCCCATGATGAACTTGAAACGCTTGGCGTATCCGTCCAACTGACGCTTGGCTTCGGAGACAATGTCCACGCCGCGCTTCAGGGGCACCTGAAAGTGATGGCGTACACGGGAAACGGGCATGCACTGATACAGATAGTAGGGGTTCACGCCGATCCTGGTGAGTCCGTTCATCAGGTCTTTAAGGTCCTCGACGCTGTCATTGACCCCCTTGAGAAACACGGCTTGATTGTTAACGGTGATACCGGCATTACGGATGCGCATCACCGCCTCTTTGGACAGGTCGGTGATTTCATTCACATGGTTAAAGTGGGTTGGTATGAAGAGAGTTTTGTGCTGGTTGAAATCGCCCAGTACTTTGATCAACTCATCATCAAAATAACGCAGGGGATAGACAACGGGAGTACGGGTTCCGATGCGGACATAGTTCAGATGGTCGATATCCTTTAAGGCATCCAGCATCTGAGCGATGACCCTGGTGGGCAGCATCATGGGATCACCACCGGAAATAATCACATTGGTGATTTCCTTGTGTTCGGCAATGTATTTGGCGGCATTCTGGAAGTTCTCGACGGTCTTGTCGTTGGGCAGGCCCACCAGGCGCTTGCGGAAGCAGTGGCGGCAGTACATTGAACAGTATTCGGTGGCCACGACCAAGGCTGAGTAAGGATACTTGTGGAGGATGCCGTTGCCCTTATTGTGTTTATCGTCACCGTAAGGATCTCCAGTGGTTTCGCCCATCTGACCAGCGACAACCAACTCCTCGGCGGTGGGAATTGCCAGCTTGCGAATGGGGTCGTTGGGGTCGCTTGGGTCAATGAGACTGAGGTAGTAGCGCGGGATATTCATGGGATGATTATCCAACACCTCTTGCATGGAGAGTTCTTCCTCTTCGGTCAGAGAAAAATAGAGCTTGAGTTTTTCTAGAGAATTAACGTTATTACCGAGTTCGGTGTTCCATGCCAATGTGCGAAAATCAATGGTGTCCAGTTTCTCGGGCGCCTCTTCCTCGTTCAATTCACTCATGATTTGCTTTCTATCTCCTCATATGTCTGTTTTTGGGGGTTGACATAACAAGCCCATTGCCACATCCAAGACCTGATTTTATCAAACCGACCTCAGGTGAAGGTTGCTACTGTGAATGTCATCAGATTTGATAATACCTCATCACCAAAACTGTTCGTTCAGGCCTTAAAACTACATTTTAGACAATCCGTTGCTACTTCTTGCCTTTAAGCAAATCAGCAAAGGTTCCCATACCACCACCCGGCTCCTTCTTATCCTTACTGAAGCGATCAAACTCTTCACGAAGATCAGGCTCTTTTTGCTTTGCAGCCCGTTTCTTATTTATGATCTCCTCCCTCTTGCGTTCCATCTCAGGAATGGACAGAGAGATCCTCTTATTTTCCGCATCTATCTGATCAATACGGATTTCAAGTTCCTGACCATCGCCAACCACCTCACGGGGATGATTAATCCGGCGGCCAGCTCCCAAGTTGGAGATATGAACCAGGCCGTCAATGCCAGGCGCCAGATTAACAAAGGCGCCGAAATCGGCAATGCGAACCACAACACCGGTGAGACACTGGCCTTCCTTAAATTGTGATTCAACACTCTCCCAAGGGTCTGCAAGGGTGGCCTTCAGGCTAAAGGAAAAACGGTTGGCCTTCCAGTCAAGCTTCATCACCGAGACCTCAACACTCTGGCCCTCTTCCAGGGTGGCCCTGATGTCGGCAACCCTACCCCAGCTGATTTCCGAAACAGGAATAAGGCCTTCGATACCGCCAATATCGACAAAAGCTCCAAAATTCTGGATGGAGGTGATGGTGCCGGTGACAATATCGCCCACCTGCAGTTTCTCCTTCAGGGCCTCTTTCTTTTCCTCCTGCTCTTCTTCTAGGAGAGCGCGACGGGACAGAATGATATTACGGCCATTTTCCTTATATTCAATAATCACAAAAGGCAGGACCTGACCGACGAACTGGCTGGAATCACTGACCCGGCGCAGGGCGATCTGGGAATAAGGGCAAAACCCCCTGCTGCTCCCGGCTATTTTGACATCAAAGCCGCCCTTGATTTCTTTGGTGATCTCGCCATCAATGGGGATGCCGCCCTTATAGACCTCTTCGAGATGGGCCAGGGCCGCTGCCCCACTCATTTTAGTAGTAAAGAGCATCTGGCCTTGATCGGCAGAGAGGAAATAGGCGGTGATGGTGTCGCCTTCCTTTAAGGTGGGTTGGCCGTCGTCATCAAGGATTTCTGAACAGGCCAAAGCACCTTCACTTTTGCCGCCGATGTCAAGAAAGACCCATTCTTTTTCGACCCGGACAACTTCAGCCTCCGCCTTCTGGCCCGGCTCAAGTTTGCTGGTCTCAACATGGGAAGACTCAAACATATCCGCAAAGCTACCTGTTTCTTCTGTCATCGACATATCCTCGTATTCTGTAAGAGTTCAGCAGCACCTCATCTTTACCCCAAGGGCACTTCTTTCTGGGTGCGTCCGTTTTGGACTTCTCATATATAGAGGGCTATAATTCTAAGCCCCAAACGAACAAATCTAAGGCACTGCCGGACTCTTAGACTCTGAGTTTCAATTCGATTTGTCGCACCAAGCTAACAATTATCTTTTTTACTCCGGACTCTCCGGAAAAAAGGGCTCACCAATATCGACCCTTTCAATATTTTTCGTAGCTGTCTCAAAAATGACAAAACCGGGCTGCTTCTTGCCACCATGCAGATCGCCGGGGTTAATGAGCACACAGTCACCGATTTTTTCAACATGATAGCGATGGGTATGGCCGCAGCACACCACATCAAAGCTGCCCTGTTCAGCAATGCCTCGGGCAAGTTGGGGATAATGATTAAACGCAAACTTGATGCCCCCGGCCTCCACCGCACCCAAGGTGCCATGGTGGGTAATGTTTGCATATTTAACCCCACATGACTGCGAGATCAGATGCTGGTCGCCGACATTATTGCCATAGATAAGATGAACCGGTCCGGAAAACTCGGCAAGTTCCATGAGCATGAAGGGCGAAATCAGGTCACCGCAATGGATCATCATCTGCACCCCATAGGCATTACAATAGGTAACGGCGGACCTCAGGTTAGGAATATGGTCATGGGTATCAGAAAGAATGGCAATACGCATTGTTACGAAACAGTTTAATTATTTAAGGCAGAGGCCAGCACATCAAGAAAGAGGCGATTTTCACCTGCCTTCTTAAGGGAGAACCGAAAATAGCTGCCATCAAGTCCGTCAAAACTTGCACAGTTACGAATCATAATTTTTTCAGCAAGCATCTTTTCAGCAAGTTGGCTGGCGGCCATATTCGACAATCGACACAGGATGAAATTTGCTACCCCCGGCACCACAGCCAGGCCCGGCATACCCTGCAGTTTACTGACAACAAAGGCTCGTTCCTTATCCATAAAGGCCTGGACCTCCCGAACATAAGGGTCAGCCTGGGACAGTAAAAATTCACCTGCAAGCTGGGCCAGGCGATTAACGGTCCATGGTCGGCAGCGCCCTTTGATAGTGGCCATATTCTGCTCAGTGCTGACCAGGAAACCTAGACGAAGGCCCGGAATACCATAAATTTTTGAAGATGAACAGAGAATAAAGAGGTTCTCAGGCAGCTCTCCGCTGGCCAAAGATGGCTCTTTACTGAAAGGCAGGTACGACTCATCTATGACAAAGGTAGTCTGCGGGTGCTCCTTGATAAAGGCCCGCAAAACATCACTGGGAACCAGATGACCGGTTGGATTATTCGGATTACAGATAAAAAGAAGCTCTCCTCCCTCAAGAACTCTAGCCAACTTGCTGAAATCAATTGAAAAATCAGGGGATTCCAAGGTAAAACTCTGCCAGGCCAAACCAGCATAATCACAGGCCAGCCGGTAATCAGAATAGGTCGGATTAACAATAACGGCCTTTTTGAAGGGGGCCATGGCAGGCAGATCATAGATAAAATCAGTGGTCCCATTACCAGCCATAACCTGCTGGGGCAGGCAACCATTATGGTCGGCAAATAAGGCGCAAAGCGTGTCACTGGTGGCCTCGGGCAAATAGGCTACCTGATCAATTCCCTTTTCAAGTACCTCCCTGAGGCCAGGGACCATACCCAACGGAGAAAGATTGCTGCTCATATCAATGAGTTCATCAACCTGAAGGCCAAGATCGCTGGCCATACTGATAATATTACCGCCGTGAATAAAAGCCATTGCTCTACTCGTCCTTTAAAACTTGAGGAAGACCGGCTGCAACCAGGATAACCCTTTGGCTCACCTCAGCCACCTGCTGGTTAAGCCAGCCTGCCAGGTCTCGAAAGCGCCGACCCAGAACTGAATCAGGCACAATTCCCAGCCCCACTTCATTAGAAACCATCACCACCGATGCCGGGCAGTTACTGATGGCCCGGCTGAACTCATTAACCTTCACCCTAATATCATTATCAGACAGATCAGCAAGCAAAAGATTGGTCAGCCACATGGTCAGGCAATCAATAAGGATCACATCACTCTCAGGCTGTGATAAGACCGTGCATAAATCTTGGGGTTCCTCAATGAGTTGCCAGGAATCACCCCGTCTATTTTGATGTATTTTGATGCGCTCATGCAATTCGGAATCAGCGCTTTGGGTCATGGTCGCCACATAGCAAGGCCGGCTAAAATTATTGACCACGAACTCTTCTGCCAAACGGCTTTTACCGCTCCGGCAACCGCCGAGAAAAAAAACTGTGGCTGGATGTTTTTCCTGCATGAATTTTCTCTAAATTTTCAGGTCAAAAAATAGGTATAGGCGACACCCGATCCAGATGCAGATAAAAGTGGCGCCTATTTTCATAGAAACTACTGGAGAATAATCTCTGTGCCCTCCGGCGGCACAAAGAGGAAGAATGTATCGGCAAATTTCTTATCAAAAACCATATTTTCAAACCTGATATCAGTGACGCTATCCAGATGGTCAACAAGGCGAATACGCATTAAATTAAAACTTTCCTCATCCACCCAGAGAAAGAGATGGTGGACCTGGGCATGGGCTTTTTTCGGGGTCAATTTCAGGCTATAGCTTCCCGGCTCTTTCATATTTTCGGCTGCCAGCTCAACAAGGAAGTCGGTGAGCAAATTGCCCTTGCCGGTGAAAAAAGCATAGGTAAGGTCTTCTTCGAGATAGGCTGTGGCCTTGGAAACAATAAGTTGTTTTTCTCTCTCCAGGTAAAAAGAGACCTCATCCCCATCGCATACCAAAACCTGGCGATGGGGTTTTTCATAATCCCAGCGTAAACGCCCAGGTTTCTGAATCACAACAATGCCACTGCCCTTCTGGGTCCGGCCACTGAGACCGCTCAGGGTCGTTAGTTGCTGAAAATTAGCCTCAATGGAAAGCATGGCGTCATATTTCTGCTGGACCTGGCGGGCAATGGTTTCAGCATCAATGCCATAAGCTGGCTGTAGAAAACTGAAAGACACGAGAAGAAAGAAAGAAAATTTCTGGATATTGAACCAAGATATCATTAGGAAACCTGCGCTAATTCTAAATTCATTTGCCGACCGAATATGCGGCTGGCCGTACTTTGGGCCGCCTCAGTGACATCAGATACATAATAATGCCGTTCTCCCCCCTTTGCCAGGCTATCGGCAAGAGAAGGATTATCCGCCAAGAAACTTTTGAGTTCATGGGCCACGGCCAGAGAGGAATCAATGACCCGTACCTGGCGGCCCATGCGTGGCTGAATCATATGACCTAAAAGGGGGTAATGGGTACAACCGAGAACCAAGGTATCCACCCCATGGGATTTCAGTGGGTGGAGATAGCGACGAAGGATCATCTTTGTCTCCCGCTTAGCCAGCCATCCCTCTTCCACCAATGGGACCAGCAAGGGGCATGGCTGTGAAAACACCCGGGCCTTAGGGTTGAGTGCTGTAATCTCTTGCTCGTAAACATTGGAATTGATAGTAGCCCTGGTACCGACAACCCCAATTCGACCGGAATTTGAGTGCTGGACAGCCTGGTTTACAGCCGGGCTAATCACTTCCATGATGGGTACGTCGTACTCTTGCTGAAGAAGATGACCAGCGACACTTGCCGCCGAATTACAGGCAACTATTATTATTTTGGCTCCCTTGGCGAGGAGAAAATCACTATTTTGGCGAGCATAGCGGCTAATGGTTTCTGGGCTCTTGGATCCGTATGGAGTTCTGGCCACATCACCAAAATAGATGATTGACCTCTCCGGCAGTACCTCTTCAACAGCGCGGGCCACAGTCATGCCACCAACGCCAGAATCAAAAATTCCGATCATAAATAAACTCTCAAAACATCAAATACCATTTCGTAACCATAAAAATGACCAAAATCAGACCTCTACAACCACGTATTTCTTAACATAGAAAAAAGGTCCCTGCGCCAAAAAATAAGGTTCATCACGGATTTCCGTGGGACCTCTGGCTTGAAAGGTTTTGATTTTGCCTTTCCCCATTCAGACCTGAACGAGCAGGGAGCCGAAGGCCAGGGCTGTAAAGGGTGCCCTTTCTTGGTTCGTTTTTGGTTTTGGCAAGCAGCCAGAGAAGTGGGCGAAAATGAACAAAACAACATTCGGAGTTGGAAAGGCACAGGGTACAGACCGCCCCACAATAATCTGCGATGAACCAAAAAATAAAGGGGATCTGCTACAAACCAGATCCCCCTTCAAACATCAATAATGGCCTAAAATTATTTTTTCTTACGTGGCCTTCCAGCTTTCTTTTTTGTTTTGCCCTTTCTTGCCTCGATTGCCTTGCGAAGGTTATCGGGAAGTCCACGCGCCTTACCAGCCTTCTTACGTTTTTCAGAAAGTGCCCTGGCGCATAGAGGCTGACGAAGCGGCAAGCCATGCTTCAGACGATAAGAACGTCCATCAAGATCATGGGAACGAAGATGCTTGGGAGAGAGCATTTTAAAAGACTCTCCACACTCAAGACAGATAATCTTATTTTTCAGAATCGACTTCTCAGGTTTAATATCAACAACTGCGGATGGTGCACCTGCAACCTCGCCTGCTTCACCTTGTGACTCCATGGTTTGCAGAGACTGCAATGAGTTGAAGGTGTTGCTCAGGGCAGCAGTAACATCTTCGGTTGACATTGAGGTACCTTGGCATTGTGATTTAACAATATCAGCAGCCATCTCCAAAAGGGATTTAGCCATCATTCTCTCCTCTGTAATTTTTCTCTTGTTGTTGTTAGAATATATTAGCCCCTAGTAAAAAGCGAAACATACCATATCACTACATTTTCTTTATATCAAATATTACTGCTATTTTTATCCAATAAATAATTTGCAGATATCTCACAAAGGCGACCTACACATAGTTACAAAAACAGACATAAAGAAGACAGGCCAACCACAAACTTAAACAATTTACAGAAAAAACGAACACATAGCCCACCTGGCAGGAGACAGCAATAAGACCATCAACAGAAAATAGCGCCTAAGAAAACGACAAAAGAGAGGTCAACTTTTGCTGCTACGACGGCGATCTATCACATAGTTAGACCCTTCCTTCTGCTTAACAAAATGTTTTAGTTGAGATGCGGCATTAGAGACTTCAGCAGAATGGCTGAATTCATGATTTCCTGTCGGAATGACAGCAATAGACAGGCTTAACAAACCAAATTTTGTTTCCCTTCCCTGGCGGTCTTTTTCAACATAACAACCTGCTTCAACATCCTCCTCTGTAAGGAACAGATTACGAACCACCTCAAAATGAGCAAGCACACGTTTGCATGTTTCATCAATCATTTCTTCAGGAACAATAAACAAGAAGTCATCACCCCCTACATGTCCTACAAAACTCTTATGGCGAGCCACCTCTTCCATGACATTAACAATAATCCGCGCCACCATAAGTATGACATCATCACCCTGAGAAAAACCGTAGCGGTCATTATATGGTTTGAAATTATCAATATCCACATAGCAGACACCATAGCTTTCCTCCAACTCAATAGTCGACTGGATGGCTTGAAGAATAGAGGTATTACCGGGAAGACGGCTCAGGGGATTATTATCAAAAACCCTGCCCATCCTGGCTTGGGCTAGGCCGATTCGGGCAAAGAGATTTTCCGAATCAACCGGTTTGACGAGGACATCATCAACGGAATATTCTTGCCAGTCCAGGCTGCTGAGTCCCTTTGCCTCAACAGCAAGCAGGATGGGCATATTGGTTTTCTGCAAACAGGCCTTAGCTGCATTAAGAAGGTCCATACATCCCGGAAGCTCTTTGTCGATAATGAGCATGTCCGGGGGATCCTCAAGAACAACGGCGATAGCATCCTGGGAGGAGGAGAAACTGAGGATCTGATAGCCACTGGCCTTCAGGATGAGACTCGGCTCTTCACTGTCCAAGACTTCACCGGCAAAAAGAAGGCGTGCCATAAGCAGAAAACTCCGTAGAACTTACGCTGATTTATTTTCTAATTCGGCTTGGATATCAAGGCTGAAGCCTTTCACATCCCAGAGATTCTCTTCAACCTCCTCAAGGACCTCATCGAGATCAGCGGCAGAAAGCCCCAATTCTTCCCAGGCGACTTTACTCAGAGGCGGGACCCAAATATCGGCACCATGCCCATAACCAAGGCCCCGGATCAAGACATCGCTAAAATGAAGAATGGCAGTGGCAAGGGGTTCTTCTTTTGATTTTTTGGGAAGATGATGACAGGCAATGGGTTCAACAAGCTTCTTGGGCAGAAACCAGCCCTTGGCAAGCCACCCCCCAACTTCGGCGTGATCAAGGCCAAGAACGAGCCGTTCCGCCTCAGCCATAGAGATCTGTTTCATTTCAACCGTATTCAAGATTTCATCATACTGCTCCGGCAGCTCCATCTTCACTGCCACCTTGCCGATGTCGTGAATAAGGCCGGCGGTACTCACCTCTTCTGGATCTTTGATCCCCAGACGCTTAGCGAGGATACTTGCCGCAACCGCTGTCCCCAGCGAGTGCTCCCAAAGCTCCACATCAGAGCTCTCCATCAGCTCAAAGATTGAGGCGCTGATGATCAAACTTTTTATAACGTTAAAACCAAGTAGGATAATAGCGCTGGATAAGGAGCTAATTTTTTGAGGAAACCCATAAAAGGCTGAGTTAACAAGCTTTAATAGTTTAGCGGCAAGGATATGATCCTTACTGATCACCTTGCCCATCTGCTCGGTGGTGGTATCTGGATCATCAGCCATCCGAGTAAGTTTGGCAACAATACCGGGCAAGGTGGGAAGGTTCTTTACCTCGCGAAGAGCCCTGCGAAATTCTGCTTTATTATCTTTTTCCATCAGCCCTCCTGCTCCTTGCGAGACTCGACCATTCTTTCCATAATCCTCTTTTTCAAAAACATTAACGGTGGCACATGCTTCACACGGGAGAACCTTTTTTCAATATCCAACAGCTCTTCTTTTAAACTTTTTTCACCTGCCACCTTTACGGGATGACCCTCAACCGCGATATGGCTGATTTCCATTTTAATAAAGCGGCCAATCATGGCCTCGGTAAGAGGGGTGCTCTTCCCACAAAGGGTACGTCCTTCCGGGGTCTGGACATCCTTGGCCAGCACCATCCCTTCAGCAGCCTGTTGACAGAGAATTTGTTGCACGTTGCAGCCTACAATTTTAAGTTTAGTTGTTACTTGGATCGACTTTCTAAAATAGAGAATATATAAAGTTGGCGGGCAAACACTAGTAATAAAAAATGATAAACAACCTATCGGCCAGAACCAGCATGACACTTAATCTCTTTTTCACCTGCGGCCATTGACAAAAAACGGCTCCAACATTATGTTTACGTACCTTCAAGCAGGTCTAAAAATATCTGTAAAATTCTCAAATAAAACTAAGCAGTTCCGTAGGAGGGTGACCAATGCCCATATATGAATATGAATGTGAAGAATGCCATAAAGTTACTGAGATGTGCCAATCGATGTCTGAGGCGCCACTGGCCACCTGTCCGGAATGTGACGGCTCGGTAAAGAAACTTATCTCCCAGAGCGCCTTTCACCTTAAAGGCGGCGGCTGGTATGCAGACGGCTACAGCAGCAACGGTAATGCCAACACAAAAAGCACTGGTGCCAACAGCACAGAGAAAAAAGCATCCTGCCCTAACGCCGCGAGCTGTCCCTGCGCTTCCTAAGAGATCTTCGCATCTGTTTCAAAAGCCGCTGACCTTTATGGTTTGCGGCTTTTTTCTTTGCACAATAAGTCACAATCATTCCACCCCACTGGACCTAAGTTTCAGACCGTGACAATCATCATGGCATCACCATAGCTAAAAAAGCGATACTTTTCCTTTATGGCATGGCGATAACAACGGAGCAATTCATCTCGTCCTATCAGGGCACTGACCAAAAAGAGCAGTGAAGACTGGGGCAGATGGAAATTGGTAATGACGTTCTCAACAATCTTGAAACGATAGCCAGGATAAATATAAAGCTCACACGCTCCTTCCCTGGCATGAAGATGGCCTTGGTCATCAGCGGCAAACTCCAAGGCCCTGATACTGGTGGTACCCACCGCCCATACTCTGCCACCAGCGGCCTTTGCCTTATTGACAAGATCTGCCGTCTCTTCCGAAACCACCAGATACTCGGAGTGGATCTGATGGTCGCGGATATCTTTGACCCGCACCGGCGCAAAGGTGCCATAACCAACGTGGAGGGTAACCGGGGCAATGATCACCCCCTTTTTTTTGATCTCCTCTATGACTTCATTGGTAAAATGGAGTCCAGCGGTGGGAGCCGCCACAGCGCCGGTATGGGCGGCATAGACAGTCTGGTAGCGCTGTCTATCCTCCGGAGTTTGCCCCTTATCTCGATTGATATAAGGCGGTAAGGGAAGCTGCCCTGATTGATCAAGTTGATCATACAGGGCGCCTGTGAAGCGAAGAAGGACAACGACCTTGCCATCATCAAGGAGCCCATGGACAACTGCCTTCAGATTTTCACCAAAGAGAAGAGTGGTACCAACCCGCGGCCGCTTGGAACTCTTAACAAGGCCCACTGCCTCCACTTCACGCCAGCCGGGTTGGCCTGCAACCTCAATCGGCTCCATGGCAGGAAAAGAGAGCAGTAAAAGCTCCACCTTGCCACCTGTCTCTTTCTTGCCAAGAAGGCGGGCTGGAAAAACCTTGGTATTATTGACCACCAGCACATCACCGCTGGAGAAAGAATCCACCACTGACCGAAAAGGCCGATCTTCAATAATTAGCCCTTTGGCATGATATGAGAGAAGTTTTGAGGCATCACGGCTGGGAGCAGGATGTTGGGCAATTAACTCTGCAGGCAGCTCAAAGTCATAGGCCTGTATATCAAAATGATCTGCACTCACGTTATATGAAACACGAAATAATTTAGGAGAACCACGAGGTGCGCTGGGCCAAGTAACAGAGAAGCAAACCAGCACCCAGGGCAAAAAAACCAAAGATACGAAGAACCGGCGATTCCATTTCCGATAGCTGCCTGAGCCACTGGCGCATGGAATCAGGAAAGGCAATATAGGGCAATGACTCAAAAATCAATACCATGCCGATAAGGGAGATGAATAATTTCATGGCGGCATAGTAGCAAGGTGAGCCCATAATTTCAACAGCTTGCTCAACCTGCATCCCAGTGAACAGAAACCGCAACTTTTTCCCGACATACACCTCGATGTTGCGGATAAATAATGCCGAAATTACCGTTTTCAGGTATGGTGACTCGCTTGTTATTTTTCGCAAAAGAGAACGATGATGATTACAAGAAAAAAAACGCGCCAAATTACCTTGGACAACGTCAAAATAGGCGGTGATGCACCCATTACCGTCCAATCGATGACCAACACGGACACCCGCAATGTCGAGAGTACCGTGGCGCAAATCCATGCCCTTGAAGGTGCAGGATGTGAGATCATCAGGGTGGCAGTTCTTGACATTGAGGCGGCTGAGGCCATCAAAAATATCAGAGAGCAGATCACCATCCCTCTTATTGCCGATATCCATTTTGATTCCCGCCTGGCCGTGGCCAGTATGGAGCATGGCGCCCAGGGGATTCGCATCAACCCTGGCAATATTGGCGGCAAAGAAAAGCTGAAAAAAGTTGTGGATGCTGCCAAGAGTCACCATGTTCCTATCCGGGTCGGTGTTAATTCCGGCTCGGTGGAAAAAGAAATCCTCAAAAAATATGGCCACCCTGTCCCAGCAGCCTTGGTGGAGAGCGCCCTTAAGAATGTTGCCCTACTTGAAGATCTTGGTTTTTATGAGATAAAAATTTCCATCAAATCTTCTGATGTGCTCACCACCATTGATGCCTACCGTAAGCTCTCTGAGGCAACAGATTATCCTTTGCACTTAGGAGTCACCGAGGCCGGCGGTCTTATCGGCGGCACCGTCAAATCAAGTGTTGCCCTCGGCATCCTGCTTTACGAAGGAATCGGCGACACCTTCCGCATTTCTCTAACCCGCGATCCGGTTGAAGAAATCCGCGTCTGCTACGAGCTTCTGCGCTCTCTAAAGATTAGAGAACGTGGCCCCGAATTGATCAGCTGCCCCACCTGCGGCCGCTGTCAGATTAACCTCTTTGGTCTCGCGGAAAAGGTGGAAGCCCATATCCAGAAAATGGTAACCCCTCTTAAAGTGGCGGTCATGGGCTGTGTGGTTAACGGACCCGGGGAAGCCAAAGAGGCTGACATTGGTCTTGCCGGAGGTAATGGCGTTGGTATTATCTTCAAAAAAGGCCAGCTCTACAAAAAGGTGCCTGAGGCAGATCTTTTTGAAGTCTTTGTCAAAGAACTTGATGCCATGAGCAAGGAAGTACAAAGTAAATAACAATCGTGACTTCTATTAAAGATATTAAATAGCCCTAAAAGGGCTCTATTATAAAAAATCACTTTATTACCAGGACTTATCATGCGTTTTTCCCAGCTTCTCATCCCGACATTAAAAGAAGACCCCTCAGAGGCAGAGGTCATCAGTCACAAACTCTTGCTGCGGGCCGGTTATATCCGCAAGCTTACCAGTGGCTCTTACACCTACCTGCCCTTGGGCCTTGCCGCCATCCGCAAGGTTGAACAGATTGTCCGGGAAGAGATGAATAGGGCCGGTGCCCAGGAACTTCTTATGCCCATGGTTCAACCTGCTGACCTCTGGGAGGAATCGGGGCGCTGGCAGGAGTATGGCAAGGAGTTGCTCCGCGTCCAGGATCGCCATAACCGCGATTTTTGTTTGGGCCCCACCCATGAAGAGGTCATTACTGATGTGGCACGGAAAAACATCCATTCCTACAAACAGCTGCCCATCAACCTCTACCAGATCCAGACCAAATACCGTGACGAGGCCCGGCCCCGTTTCGGTCTTATGCGTGGCCGGGAATTCATCATGAAGGATGGCTATAGTTTTGATGCCACGGACAAAGGAGCTGAAGAGACCTATGAGAAGATGAAGGATGCCTACCAGCAGATCTTTACTCGCTGCGGCCTGACCTTCCGGGCCGTGGATGCCGACTCGGGCTCCATTGGCGGCAGCTTTTCCCACGAATTCATGGTGCTGGCCGATACCGGCGAGGACACCATTGTTATCTGTAAATCATGCTCCTATGCCGCCAATATGGAAAAGGCGGTATGTCAAAAGAGCAGCGCCCCCCAGAATATTGCTCTGCAAGAGATCAAAAAGATAGAAACTCCGGGCAAACGTAAGGTACAGGTGGTCTGTGATTTCCTTGATATCAAACCAGCAGAGCTGGTCAAGACCTTGGTGTATATCGTCAAAGATGAACCCGTGGCAGTTCTCCTGCGCGGCGACCATGAGGTTGAAGATATCAAACTTGCCAATATTCTCGGTGTCAGCGATGAAGATATGCGTATGGCTGATGACAAAGAGATCTTCGATGCCACCGGCACCCCGTCTGGTTATCTCGGCCCCATTGGCCTGAAAATAAGAACTGTGGCTGATCTGGAAATTGACAATATGCGCAATTTTGCAGTGGGCGCGAACGAAAAGAACTTCCACATGCTAAACGCTAATATGGGCCGTGATTTTACCCCGACCTTAAGCGGTGATATTCGCAAAGTGACTGCCGATGATCGCTGCTCTCTATGCGGCAGCGAACTTGAGCTCACCAAAGGAATTGAGGTTGGTCATATCTTCAAACTGGGCACAAAATATTCCGAGTCCCTCAAGGCCACTTTCCTTGATGACCAGGGAGCTGAAACCCCCTTTATTATGGGGTGCTACGGCATTGGTGTCAGCAGAGTTGTAGCCGCTGCCATTGAGCAACACCACGACAAAGACGGCATTAAACTTCCTGCAACCATAGCGCCGGTCCAGGCTTTAGTTCTCAACCTTTCTCCCAAGGATGAAGAGATCAGCAAAGCAGCAGAGGTTGTCTATCAGGCTCTGCAGAAAAAAAATATCGAGGTCATCCTTGATGATCGTGATGAACGCCCTGGCATTAAATTTAAGGATGCAGACCTCATTGGTATCCCCTTCAGAATCACGGTGGGCAAGAGTTTCAGCAAAGAAGGCCTGATCGAGGTACGGAGCCGGGCTAACGGCGAAACACTCAGCACACCCCTTAGTGAGACGGTTTCAACCGTGGTCGACCTTATCAAAAATGCAATTGCCTAATTAAACGAAAATCTACTCTCCATATAATCAGATAAAGAATGACGCAGTTTGAACACCATATCACCATTGATGACCTCCTGAACCGGGCCCAGGGATACCTGCCTGCCCAACAGATCCCGGTTATCAAAGAGGCATACGCCTTTGCCGCCGAGGCCCACGAAGGGCATGTCCGGCCAAACGGTGACCCCTACATTACCCACGTCCTCTCGGTGGCGCAGATCCTCGCTGCCATGCGTCTTGATGTGGACACCATTGTTTCAGGCCTCTTCCACGGCATCCTCAAAGAAAACGACACCGAGATTGACGAAGCCCTGATCAGCAAAAAATTCGGCAAGGATGTGGCCCATATTGTTAGCGGCGCCACCAAGATATCTGAGGTCCAGTACAACTCGAAAATCGATTATCAGGCCGAAAACATCCGCAAGATGCTTCTGGCCATGTCATCAGACATTCGCGTTTTGCTGGTCAAGCTTGCCGACCGTCTCAATGACATGCAGATCCTCGACTTCCCCCCCGAACAGCAGGTGGAATTTGCCCAGGAGACTCTGGACCTCTACGCCCCACTAGCCAGCCGTTTGGGTATTGACTGGATGAAACGAGAGCTTGAGGACCGGGCCTTCTCAGTCCTTCACCCCAAGGAATATCAGGACCTTGAGGGCAGGATAGACTCCTCTCTGGGGGACCGCGAAAAATACGTCACTGACATTAAGAATCTCCTTTCCGAAAAGCTTAAAGAGCACGGCATTAGTGAGTTTAATATTCTTGGCCGCCCTAAACATCTTCTCTCAATTTACCGAAAACTCCTTGTTCAGAAGATTACCCTGGACAAGGTCTATGACAAGGTCGCCTTTCGGATCATCTTAAAAACGGTACGTGAATGTTACCAGGCCTTGGGTATGGTTCATTCCCTGTGGACGCCCATTGACCATCGTATCAAGGATTATATCTCCCAGCCAAAGCCCAATATGTATCAATCTCTGCATACCTCCGTGATTGGCCCGTCTGGTGAATTCATGGAGATCCAGATCCGTACTGAGGAGATGGACAAGATCGCCAAAGAAGGAATTGCTGCCCACTGGGCATACAAAGAAGGCGCAAAAATTTCCGAACAGGACGCCTCTACCTTCCAGTGGTTAAAACAGCTCGTCCATTGGCTCCAGGAGCTGAAAGATCCCAAGGAGTTTCTCGACACCGTTAAGGACGAACTTGCACCAGGCAAAAAGATCTATGTCCTCACCCCCAATGGTGAGGTCAAGGAATTACCGGGCGGTTCCACCCCACTTGATTTTGCCTATGCAATCCATACCGAGGTTGGCAATCACTGCACCGGCGCCAAGATTAACGGCACCATGGTGTCGCTGAAGACAGAGCTCAAAAACGGTAATGCTGTTGAGATCATTACCAGCCAGAATCAGCATCCTCATCAGGGCTGGCTCAACCTGGTAAAAACCGGGCGGGCCAAAAGCCGTATTCGCCATTGGCTGCGTCAGGAGGAGCATGAGAAATCCCTGCGAATCGGCGAGGAGATTACTGAGAGGGAACTGAAGAAACACACCCTTTCCCTCAAAAAGCTTACTAAAAGCAGAGAACTGCAACTGCTCCTAAAGAAGCTGCACTGTAACTCCCTGCAGGATCTTCTTGTCAGAGTAGGCTCTGGCAAGATCACCACCAAACAGTTCACGGCCATCCTTCTTCCTGATCAAACAGAAGTGGAGGAGCAAGAAGAAAAAATTCAGGAAATTCCCGCGGCAACAGTCGCGCCAGGAAAGGAATCAGACGATGCCATCACCATCGACGGCATCCACGATATGATGATCCGCATCAGCCAATGCTGCATGCCTATGCCCGGAGAGGAGATCATGGGCTTTATCACGGCAGGCCGCGGCATTTCCGTCCACAAGGCGACATGTCCCAATCTCCTCAACACCGACCCGCAGCGCTGGCTTGAGGTTCGCTGGAGTACTTCCCAAAAAAGCCACCGAGCCCAGATCAACGTCATTTCCCAAGACCACAAAGGTCTTCTTGCCGAACTTTGTAATGTCCTCAGTGATGCTGACGCCAATATCGTCAATATTGATGCCCACTCTGCCAAGGACAGGGTGGCACGTCTTAACCTTATCATTGAGGTCACCAGCCTCGATCATCTGTCAGCAGTGTTGCAGCGCATTCGCCAACTTAATGGCGTAATGGAGGCAAAGCGCCAGTAAACAAAAAACTGGCAAGGGTAAGGTTATGGGGTCAGATCATGAAAAAACATGCGCAGCCTGCGGGGGATCAGGCCAGATCAGCTTTTTCAAAGGGGTGAGTAGATTTCTCATCTCCTGGGAGGAGTGCCCCGAGTGCGGCGGCCTGGGTTTTATCACCGAACCAAAGAAAAAAGAAGATAAGAAAAAGAAAAGAGACAAGTAACAATCCCTTTGCCGTAATGAACAAATAAAAAAGGTTCTTCGTCGAAGTCCGGGAAAGGTGGTTAGGTACAAGTTGGCAGGCTAAAGTTTTTCCACTTTATGCCAGTTTTTCCGTGGATTCCGTGGCAAAAACAAAGTCATTCCAGCTAATCGGCGAAGAACCATAATAAAAAAGCCCGCTGGAAAACCAGCGGGCTTTTTTATTACAAATTTATGAGAAGATATCTAGGCAGTTCTTGCTGCCGGTTTAACAACGGCACCGGAACGCAGACATCTGGTACAAACCCGAACCTTTTTAGAATTACCACCTGGGGTGGCCATTCTTACGCTTTGCAGATTTGGCAGCCAGCGACGACGGGTTTTATTATGAGCATGACTTACATTATTGCCGGTTACCGGCTTTTTCCCGCAGATTGCACATTCACGAGCCATAACATTTCTCCTTACGAGAAAAATCAGCTGTATACAGTGGCCAGCCGATCTCTTAAATTTTATTTACTTATACGCTTAAAAAACAAAGTCTAACCCGGCTATCAGGAAAGAGAAGCAATGTATATAACCGTTCCCACGATTCTTGGCAAGATTTTTATCCTTATTTTTGATGTGTAAAAAAGCCGCAGAAAATTATTTTTCATGGAACATAATGCCGCACCAGAAGGCCTAAATAAAAATCATGAAGAAAAACCTCATCAACCTCCCTCGCCAGCATTCGTATTAGATTTGACACTCAACAAAAAGTCATGGTAATGATAGCTACTTTTCGACTTTAATCATTAAAATCGAGGCAATATCATCCTCAACAAACCCAAACGAACCTTATGAGCAAACAAAAAGACAGTATCTGGATGTTCTTTGCGTCGGTAAAATTGGCGCTCTCTATCCTTTTTCTCCTGGCTGCCGCTTCCATTATCGGCACCATTCTACCCCAGGGGGAAGCCGCAGGAGTCTACAGTCAATTTTACACCTCCAAGCTGGGGGTCAGTGTCAACACCGCTCAAATTTTTACCCGAATTACCTTCCTGCTCGACCTGGACACCATGTATCAGTCCTGGTGGTTCCGTAGCCTCATTCTTCTTCTTTCATTAAATCTTATTGTCTGCACCATAGAACGTCTACCCGATGTTTGGCGTTTGGTTGTCATGGATAACCTTGATACTGCTCTTGATCGCATAACATCCATGCGTAACCGCAGGGTGTATACATCTGAGATGTCTGTTCAGGAAAGCTCCACTGCCATTGCCGCCAAACTAAAAAGCAACGGTTGGCAGACCTCGGAGCGTGACCGTGACGGCGGCACCTTGCTTTTTGCCCAGAAAGCCCCCTGGAGCCGTCTGGGTGTCTATGTAGTCCACACCTCTATCCTGATTATCTTTGTCGGCGCCATGATAGGATCCATCTGGGGACAAAAGGGCGGGGTTAATATTCCCGAGACCCTGACCACAGACAAGATTTATCAATTCAGATCCGGCACTCCTATAGATCTTGGGTTCACGGTTAAATGTAATTGGTTTCATCTAACCAAGTATCCTAATGGAGCACCGAAAGAGTACGAGTCTGAACTTGTTATTATTGAAGATGGCAAGGAAGTCCTGACAAAGACCATCGAGGTGAACGGCCCCCTGAGCTATAAGGGCTGGACATTTTATCAATCAAGTTACGAGTCCCACAGGAAATTTATTCTCTCTGTGGCTAATAGCGTTACCAAGAAGGAAGAACGTTTCCTGGCCCCCCCACAACAAGCAGTAAGCTGGCAGGACGAGGATCTCCTCTTTGGCATCCAGGAACTTATCCCCACATCAACTCCGGGCGTTTACAAATACAAACTGCTTGTTGCCGACGGCAAAGGCGAGCAAAGCCTCTACATTCTTGAGGATAACAAGCAGTTTACTGTCAAGATGAAAGACGATAGCAAATACACCTTTCATATCAAAGAGTTCTACTCTACAGGTTTGCAGGTCGCTAAAGACCCGGGAGTCTGGACGGTTTATATTGGCTGCATCCTCATGCTGATTGGTCTTGCCATAGCATTTTTTGTTTTCCACAAAAGAATCTGGGTTCTGGTCAGAACCAAAGACGGCTCCACCAATATTTTTCTTGCCGGCACCACTAATAAGAACAAGGCCGGTTTTGAAACTGAATTCAACACACTCAGCGATACTGTGGCTGACATTAACCAAATCGAGGCTCAATAATGGACAGTTCTCAGCTTTTAAGCTTATCAACCTTTGGCTACCTCTTTGCTTCATGCGCCTACCTGGCCGCCTTTCTTTTTAAATCAAAAAAAGCCGGGCTGGCCGGTACTATTCTGACGATTCTCACCTTTCTTGGCCAGACAGGAGCCCTAGGTCTGCGCTGGTATGAGTCGTATCAGATTGGAGCAGGCCATGCCCCCCTGACCAACATGTACGAGTCCCTGGTCTTTTTCTCTTGGTCCATCGCCTCGTTCTACCTGATCCTAGAGTATAAATTTAAGAACAAGAACCTGGGCGCTTTTGCCATGCCTTTTGCCTTTATTGCCATGGCCTTTGCCTCATCTGGTTGGGTAAATCAGGAGATTAACCCTTTGATCCCGGCCCTGCAGTCCAACTGGCTCATCGCCCATGTTGTCACCTGTTTTATCGGCTATGCCGCCTTTGCCGTGGCCTGCGGTATTGCTGTGATGTATCTCATCAAAAGCAACTCTCCTAAAAGTACAGGTCTCCTTGCCACCCTGCCGGATCTCAGAGTCATTGACGACATTATCCACAAGAGCATGGTGTACGGCTTCCTCTGGCTCTCTGCAGGTATTATCACCGGAGCCATCTGGGCCAACTCAGCCTGGGGTACTTACTGGAGCTGGGACCCCAAGGAAACCTGGTCATTGATCACCTGGTTCTTCTATGCAGCCATCCTCCATGCCCGGTTCACCCGCGGCTGGCATGGTAGCCGTATTGCCTGGCTGGCCATTGGTGGTTTTCTCTCCGTTGTTTTCACCTATTATGGGGTAAACTATCTCCTTTCCGGCCTCCATAGTTACGGCGCAAGTTAAGCCTTCAGATTCACCGGGAAAACTGGTAAAAAATTTGTCTTTTTTCTCAAAGAAATTCTTTACTTAACACTTGACAAACCGCATTGAACAGAATAATCAATACCTGTTTTATATTGTGTTTACTAACAGTTCACATAACAAACAATGGAGAAAAGAAAATGAAAAAATCAGTACTTTGCGCAGCAGCTTTCACCATGCTTTTCAGCTTCACCCTTGCTGGTGGCGCCATGGCTCAGGACAAAGGACCTGCCGAAATGACCCTTAAGGCTGATGGCAAGAAGCCTGCTAAGTTTCCCCATGCTAAGCATCAGACAGGCAAACTCACCTGTGACGACTGCCATAAAGCTCTTGATGTAAAGAAGATGGCTACCGACAAAAACTACGCCCATAAAGAGGGTTGTAAGTCTTGTCATAAGACTAAAGGTGCTTCCACCAAGTGTAACACCTGCCATCCTAAGAAGAAAAAAGTCATTGAGGGTTGTTAATCTCTCGACGCTTTCTTTTTCAAGTTAGATAGCAAAAAGGCTGCCTCTTTCAGGCAGCCTTTTTTTATTCTTTTCCTCAATCATTTTTCTCCCTTTCTCAGCGTCCTCCCTATCTATTACACGAGTTGCCTACTGACTTTTTATTGATATCAAGATATACTTGGATCCATGTTTTTTCGTCGGTCACCTTCTCCCCCATCACGCCCTCGTATCTGGTATTGGAATCATATCCATCTCAGCATATTTTTGCTGTCTACGGCGTTTCTTCTCACCTGTTTTATCACCGTCCTGCTTTTTCTTTTTGTTACCCTAAACATACCTGACATTAACTCTCTGACGCGCTACCACCCTAAACAAACCACCCTTATTAAGGATAGATATGGCCGGATTGTTGATCGGGTCTATACGGAAAATAGAATTGTCACTCCCCTTACCGACATGCCTGACCTTCTTCCCAAGGCCTTTATTGCAGCAGAAGATGCGCGTTTTTTCGAACATCCTGGAGTGGATGCCTGGTCCATCGCCAGGGCGGCTATCAACAACCTTCGGTCCGGCGGTAAAAGCCAGGGTGGTTCAACAATTACCCAGCAGGTGGCCCGTGCCCTCCTACTTACCAGAGAAAAAACCTATATTCGCAAGCTCAAAGAGGCGATTCTCGCCTATCGCATCGATCAGGTTCTTACCAAAAAAGAAGTGCTCCATATTTATCTCAACCAGATCTATCTAGGCGAAAAATCCTACGGCGTAGAAGCTGCCGCCTACACCTATTTCGGCAAAAAGAGTGCCGAGCTGGGCCTTGCGGAAATCGCCATTATTGCCGGTCTTCCCCAGGCACCAAGCCGCTACTCTCCTTTCCACAATTTTGCAGCCGCAAAAAAAAGACAGGGCTATGTTCTTAACCGGATGGCCGATGAAGGTTTCATCAGCTCCTCGGCCGCCAACAAGGCTTTTAAACAGCCCCTTCTCTGGGCGCCGCGCCACAGAAACTATCCAGAAGCTCTCTACTTTCTTCAATTCGTCCGCAATGACATAACCAAGCGCTACGGCCGCGAAATGCTCTATGAGGGGGGCATGAGTATTGAAACGACCCTGGACCTAACCTTCCAGAAACAGGCAGCTCAATCTATAGAAAAGGGCATCGCCTCATGGGCTCTGCGCAGTGGTCGAGGCAGGCGCATCGCCCCGCAAGGCGCTTTGGTGGCTATGGAAAGCAAAACCGGTAAGGTTCGAGCTCTTACCGGTGGAGTGAATTTCACCAAAAGCCAGTTTAACCGGGCAAGTCAGGCCAAAAGACAGCCAGGGTCTGCCTTTAAACCTTTGGTCTATGCCCAGGCCTTTAGCTCTGGTTTTAGTCCGGCCTCTGTCATGGTTGACGAGCCTCTCAACCTTCCAGGCCATCGGGATGGTGTTCTCTGGCAGCCTAAGAACTTTTCAGGGAAATCTTACGGACCAACCACCCTGTGCACGGCTCTGATCAAATCTCGAAATATTGTTACCATTAAGCTTCTTGAGGAAATAGGCATCCAGAATGTTATTTTCCTGGCCCGTAAGGTGGGGATTAAGTCAAGCCTTCACCCCAACCTCTCCTTAGCTCTTGGCGCCTCTGAGCTTTCTTTATTAGAACTCACTTCAGCCTACACAGCTTTTGCCAATCAAGGGAGGTTCTGCCGCCCTATTCTTATTGACCGTATCCTCGACCCGTACGGCAGGGTTCTGGAGAACAATATCCCTCGCCAAAACAAGGCCATTGATGAACGGGCTGCCTATCAGGTTACCAGGCTGCTGCAAGAAGTCATTAGCCACGGAACCGGCAAAAATGCCTGGGGACTGCGCGGGGAGTCTGCTGGCAAAACAGGAACCGCTGATCAGAATATGGATGCCTGGTTTATCGGCTACACCCCAAGCCTGGTAACGGGTGTCTGGATGGGCTTTGATCTTAAAAAAACCTTGGGGAAAAGAGAAACCGGGGGCAAGACCTGCGCCCCTGTTTGGCTTGATTTTATGAAGAAGGCTATGGCTGGCATGAAGGCGGAAAGATTTCAGATTCCAAAAGGAATCACCTTTTTACCAACCAATCGCAACACAGGCGTCTATGATCCTGACATTCGGAATAAAGCGCGCTGGCTGCCCTTCTGGACCAGTGACATCGAAACACAAATGAACCATAAAGGACCACCCGACGCCTTGGCCTTCAAATAGCATTAAAAAACCCCAGGCCCTGAAGGGCCTGGGGTTTTTTAATGCAAGCTAGCATGAAGAACTTTTCTAATCTTCTTGCAACTCATCCATACCATGATATACAACGGTGAATTCCTTCTTGAGTTCGCTGGTAAGATCTTCACAATCACAGCCCTCTAAGGCGATTACCCTGATAGCCACCCTTTTAAGACCATCGCCCGCATCCTCAAAGGAGGTTAAAACACTGATTACCCGGGCATGATGGTCCCGCAAGGTCTGGACAACCTTAGTCACGGAGCCAGGAACATCCTCAAGATCCAAAACGTACTGAATGGCGCCGTCCTTAATTCCAGTAGAATGAATAAAACCGCGCAGTACGTCAGTTTCACTGACCAGGCCTTCGATGTGACCGTCACCATTAACCACTGGCAGCCCGGAAATCTTTTTCTCCAGCATAACAACAGCAGCTTTTTCCAGGGAGTCGAAGCCATTCAGGATAATGGGATCAGGAGTCATTACCTCTTTAACCTTCATCTCGCTCAGAAGATAATACAACTCATGAACATCTAAAGAGGTGGTTTTGGAAGGAGAGGCATCTTTAACATCACGATCAGTAACCATACCAATCAGCTTGCCATGGGAAACAACAGGCAAACGACGGATGGAATTTTCTTTCATTATCCGGGTGGCGCGCATAAGAGAGGTATTCTCATCAACGGTTAACACATCCTTCGCCATCCAATCTTGAATCAACATATTAATTTCTCCTCCCTGTGAGACTGTTCATTCACAAAAAATATCTTTCAAATATTAAATAAGGGGCATGCCCTTAAGCTTGCAAATCACTATGGTTTTTCTTCAATGTTCTTATAAAATATTCCTGCCATTCTCGCAACATTGTTGACAGGATGATTTTGTAAGTATTTCTACCTACCCATCTTATCATTTCTTGCAAAGAACTCCACGATAAATCTTTTTATCTCTCACTCAATTTCTATTATAACAGACTATTAATATGATGACGGCCATAACCGAGATGAGATTTAAAAAAAACACCGCTATTTCGCTGTCTTTGTCTCTCATGCTGAGAGCCTGGCATTATTTGCTTTTTTGGTATTCCATGTGTAGATTGTCGCCCAAAGGACACATGACTCCTTGCTTTTATTTGCACCCAAACAATCTTACACCCCTCGCCATTATCCATTCCACTGCCTCTGACACTCTTTCTCCATCACCATGAGCCACCACCCCCAACCTTTTTCCTTAGACCAAATAACCGCGCTTCTGGCTGGTTTAGAGGGTGACTTTGTCTTCCTGGAGACAGCAAAGATTACTGCAGACAACTTCAGGAGCCATCTTTTTCACAATCCCGTGGATCGCCTCCAATGCGCTGGAGGCAGCACCCCGGCTGAATTCCTCGAAAAATGCCAGGAAATGCTCCAACGTGGTTTCTATCTGGCAGGCTGGTTTAGTTATGAATTCGGCCTGGGTCTTGAGCCACGTCTCAGCCACCTCCTTCCGGCTCATGATATTGTTCTAGCTGATCTTGGTGTTTACCATTCTCCTTGTTCCTATGATCATCAACAAGGGACGTGGAGCCACGACCACATACCAGCAGGCCAGATGCCTCTAGACTCCTGCCAGGTTGACAATATTCGCCTGAGCCAGAGCCAAGAATCCTACGAAAAAAATATCGCCAAAATAAAAGCATATATAGCTGCTGGCGACACTTACCAGGTCAACTACACGTTAAAGCTTCTTTTTGATCTTCATGGCTCTGCTGACGAGCTTTATCTCCAGCTTCGCCGTAACCAGTTAGTGAGCTACAGTGCCTATCTCAAACATAATGCCCAGCGCATCATGTCCTTTTCTCCAGAGCTTTTCTTCTCTAAAAAAAATGAGATGTGCACAGTGCGCCCTATGAAGGGTACCAGCTCACGCGGCAAAAATTTGCTTGAGGATAAGGAGTTTGCCTCTCGCCTGCAAAACGATGAAAAAAACAGGGCTGAGAATGTCATGATTGTAGATCTGCTCCGCAACGACCTGGGCAGACTGGCAGAGTTGGGATCAGTTGAGGTCAAATCCCTCTTTGATGTCGAGACCTATGAATCGTTGTTACAGATGACCTCCACCATCACCAGCAAGACAGCTGCTAATCTTCCCCTTGACCAACTCTTCAAGGCCCTCTTTCCCTGTGGATCAGTAACCGGCGCCCCTAAAATACGAACCATGGAGATTATCCATGAACTGGAAGCAGCGCGCCGGGGAGTCTATACCGGCGCCATAGGCTATCTAGCCCCCAATGGCGACGCCCTTTTCAACGTGCCCATTCGCACCGTAGTCCTTGATGGCAACGCCGGAGAAATGGGGATAGGCTCAGGGATTGTTGCTGATTCAAATCCAGAAAAAGAATGGCAAGAGTGCCAGTTAAAGGCCCATTTTCTGAGCAAACCTCGTCAAGATTTTCAGCTCATCGAGACCATGCTCTGGACCCCAGAAAAAGGCTATTGGCTCCTTGACCAACACCTGGACAGACTGTGGGCCTCAGCTCGTTATTTCGGTTATCCATTAGACAAAAATGAGGTGCGATCTGCCCTTGACAGATATCAGGCCGACCATATCAAAGAATCAGTCAGAGTACGCCTGTTGCTTGATAGCACAGGGGCTCTTTCCTTTTCTCACAGCCCTTGCCAGACTCCGAAAAATCTCGGTCTGCCGCCAGCGCCAAACAAGGATTCATTACCTAAAACGTACCTGGCCCCTGAGTGCACCAGCTCTAGCGACATCTTTCTCTACCACAAAACCACCAACCGCCAGACCTATGACCGTCTTTGGCAAGAGGCGCAGGAAACAGGTTTTTTTGATGTTATTATAAAAAATGAACGGGGGGAAATCTGTGAAGGGGCAATCACAAATTTATTTCTTGAAAAAGAGGGAATTTTTTACACACCGCCGGTGAGCTCCGGACTCCTTCCAGGTGTGTTCAGGGAGCATCTCCTTACCAGCTTTCCAGAGCAGGTAAAAGAGAGGATCCTTTTCCAAGAAGACCTGGAAGATGCAAGCAACAATCTCTATCTGGGCAACTCAGTCAGAGGCTTGGTAAAAGTTGAATTGATTTGCCAATAAAAAGACCTTTTTCTACCGAACCAATTGTAACTCTGCCCATACCTGCGGAACCACAGTGGCAAGCTCAGAGGCGAGATAGCCATAGGGACCTGTTTCAGCTAGAATATCGCCGCTCCGTCCATGGCCATAAACGGCCAGACAAGCGGCCTGAAAGGGTTTGACATTCTGGGCCACCAGGCCGGCAATGAGACCGGCAAGAACATCCCCCATTCCCCCTGTACCCATACCATGGTTCCCTGTGGAATTAACAGCAAGCCGCCCTTCAGGATCGGCAATGACGGTGGCTGCCCCTTTAAGCACAACTATGACGCCATGTCCTTTGGCAAAATCACCAGCAACCTGCAAACGATTCTTTTGGACCTCAGCTGAGGTCAGGCCGGTTAATTTTGCCATTTCACCAGGATGAGGAGTAATGATACGAACACGATCATCCCCACTTACAGCAAGACTTTCAAGATCAAGACCATTTAACGCATCAGCATCAAGGACCAGGGGCTGGTTACAACTTCTCACCAGCTGATTTACTAGAGCGGCTGTTTCGGGGGCAGCACCGAGCCCCGGGCCTATCATCAGACATCTCTTGCCCGTAGCAGCCTTAACAACCTCCTGATAGTCACTGTTTGCCAGGGCGTAGCCATCCAAACCAGCCACAGGAATTGTCATGGCCTCCAGACAATGGACCTCAAAGATATGATTCAGCTTCTCGGGCACACAAAGTGAGACCAACCCTGCTCCACTCCGTAATGCTCCCTCACTGGCCAAGACAGCCGCACCTGTCTTACCCCTTGAACCTGCCAGGATAAGAACATGACCATGACTGCCCTTGTGCCCCATATTTTCTCGTTGCGGCAAGAAACCGGCAGCCAGCTCATCCAAAAGATAGAAACTCTTAATCTCAGCAGCATCGACTACTGATGCCGGGATGCCAATATCAACAACCTCAAGATGGCCGACACAATCAGCCCCTGGGTACTGAACAAGTCCGGATTTTGCCAACCCGTAGGTGACAGTAAGGTCTGCCCGCACACAGCAGCCCCAAAAAACACCGCTGTCAGCATCCAGGCCGGACGGAATATCCACGGCAATCACAGGTACGTTTGTCCTATTAATGAGTTCCACAACCTGGGCAAAAACACCACTCACCTGCCTGGTCAAGCCGGTTCCCAGAAGAGCATCGACGATAATATCATATTGGAGAGACAGGCCACGGACCTCCACTTCGTCAAGAAGGGATATGATGGTGACACCTTCCTCAAGGAGCTTAAAATTAACGGCGGCATCACCGTTAATTTTTTCAGGCCTCACCAGAAGATACACACTGACCTCGGCACCAAGGTCATTGAGATGGCGGGCCATAACAAAACCATCGCCGCCGTTATTACCGGGCCCGGCAAAGATAGCAACCCGCTGCGCCTTACAATCACCATAATACTCACGCATGAGGTCAACGGTCCCTTTACCGGCGTTCTCCATGAGCTCTAGGCCAGGGACAATATTCTCATCTATGGTTGTTTTGTCTAGAAAACGCATCTGGTCAGCTGAACATATTCTCATGGCACCTCCGCGATCACCT
>JBDLIE010000032.1:0-28781 GCA_039715015.1 Thermodesulfobacteriota bacterium | reverse complement strand
CTCGCATTCGCTCAGACAGTCCACAATGCTTTTCCCTTGCCCAGCTCCCTGCTCGTTCAGGGCTGAATGGGGGGAAGGCAAAACCAAAACATCTAAAACCAGAAGTTCCACGGTAATCCGTGAAGAACCTCTTTTTTTTACTTCACACACTGAAAATTGTATCCATGCCCAAGGCGCCATCGCATCAGCGATGGATGACGGCGCCTCAGAATCCTTTGATTTCTCTTGCCTTGAGGCCAATGCCGCTCCTCATCATGCACACTGTTTTAAAATTGTTCTGGCAATTGTCTCCAGGGAAAGAACGCTATCCACCCCGCCCTGTTTAATGGCCTCCTGAGGCATACCAAAGACCACTGAGCTCGCCTCATCCTGGGCAATATTTAATAATGCCCCTGCCTTTTTCATCTCCAGCATGCCCTGAGCGCCGTCATCGCCCATGCCGGTTAGGATGACGCCCAAGGCATTTGGGCCGGCATAGCGGGCGGCAGAACGAAAAAGAACATCCACAGATGGCCGGTGCCTGGAAACCAGGGGACCATCTTTTAACTCCACATAATAACGAGCGCCGCTTCTTTTCAGTAAGAGGTGCCGGTTGCCGGGGGCAATAAGGGCCCGGCCGCTGAAAACGGTATCATTATGCGCCGCTTCCTTAACCGAGACGCGGCATATTCCATTGAGCCGACTGGCAAAAGCGGCAGTGAAATTTTCCGGCATGTGTTGGACAATGACGATGCCTGGGGAATTCTCAGGCAGATCTTCAAGAAAGACGCGCAGGGCCTCTGTGCCGCCAGTGGAAGCACCGACCACCACCACTGTTTCCGTGGTTTTTGCCATGGCCCTGGAGGTTGGCTTGGCAATAATGGCGTCGGCAGATAGTTTGGGCGCCACCTTTCTTCTCTTGGCAACCGGCTTTACCCTGACCTTACTGGCCGCCTTTACCGAGTCACAGATACGCACCCTGGATTCCTCCAGAAATTGCTTGGTTCCCAGCTTTGGCTTGAGGATGATCTCAACAGCGCCATATTCAAGGGCCTTGAGGGCGGTCTCCGAACCCTTTTCGGTCAAGGTCGAGCAGATAACCACGGGAATGGGGCGCTGGTTCATGATTTTTTGGAGAAAGGTGATGCCGTCCATCCGTGGCATTTCCACATCAAGGGTGATCACATCAGGGACTTCATCCTTAATTTTTTCTACGGCGACAAAGGGATCCATGGCCGTGGCCATCACCTCAATCTGCGGATCAGAGGAGAGAATTTCCTGCAGGGTCTGGCGGACCACCGAGGAATCATCAACTATAAGGACCTTGATTTTTGCCATCTTCTAACGCCTTTTCACCCCTGCCCAGGTAAGGGGCCCTGCACCATCGACTGGACAAGCATATTGATATCCAAGATCAGGGCCACGGTTCCGTCGCCGAGGATGGTTGCCCCTGAAAAACCCTTCACCCCTTCATACACCTCGCTGAGCGACTTGATCACCGTCTGGTGCTGGCCAATGACCTGATCCACGGCCAGACCGACCTGCAAGCCGTTTACTTCGGTAATGACAATCTTCTCCACAGCAGGGAGTTCCCCGCCGACCTTGAAACGCTCCCGCAGGCAGAGATAGGAGAGCGTCTTGCCCCGGAAGTCTATCATGTTGCGGTTCCTGGCCTGGATGGCCTCATCGCCACTCAGTTCAATACACTCTTCAACGGCGGCAAGGGGCATGACGAAATGGTCTTCGCCAATTTTCACCAGCAGACCGTCGATAATGGCCAGTGTTAAGGGGAGCTTGAGGATAATTGATGTGCTGGAACCTTTTTTACTGCTGATTTCAATGGTGCCGCGCAGGTCCTCAATGCCCCGTTTCACCACATCCATCCCCACCCCGCGGCCTGAGACATCGCTAATGGTCTTGGCCGTTGAAAATCCCGGCGCAAAGAGGAGGGCAAAGATCTCCTGGTCCGTGGGGCTGGCACCAGGGGCAAGGAGCCCCTTGTCTATGGCCTTGGCCCGCAACACCTCTGGATCAAGGCCGGCGCCGTCGTCAGAGATCTCGACAAGGACATAACCGCTGGAATGCCTGGCCGACAAGTGCACGCGTCCCTGTGGCTCTTTACCTGCAGCCTGCCTGACCCCTGGCAATTCAATACCATGATCAATGGAGTTGCGAATAAGGTGGACCATGGGGTCATTGAGTTGATCAATCACCGTCTTGTCCAGTTCAGTCTCGGCGCCATCGGTGCTTAAGACGATCTCTTTGCCCAATTCATTGGAGAGGTCGCGGACAAGCCGTCTGAACTTGTTGAATGTGGTGCCGATGGGCAGCATCCGGATACCCATGGTATTGTCCCGTAACTCTTCGCTGAGGCGGGCCACCTCTTCGGCAATGGCCAGAAGCTCACCGTCACCCTGGGAGGAGGCCTTCTGGTTGAGGCGGGCCTGGACCGTAACCAGCTCACCCACCAGGTCCACCAGGCTGTCCAGTTTACCGGCATCAACCCTGATGCTTGACACCGCTGCCGGTTGTTGTTTTTTTTGCTGGATACGTTTGATATGCTTCTGCTCAGCAAGGGCGGCGCTGATGGCACAATTATCCACCCCCATGGACTCAGCCAAGACCTCGCCGATCCGTTTTTGGCTGGCAAGGCCTTTTTGGAGATCAGCGGCGCTGATATCACCACGCTCAACCAGAATCTCGCCAAGTTTTTTCCCCCCCTCCTCCTCTTTCGCCAGGCCCGGCTCCGCAATGATCTGAATATCAAGGGCGCAATCATCCTCAACAAAGATAAAGACGTCTTTTATGCTATTGATCCCCTGGCTGGTGGTGAGGGTGATGTTCCAGGAGGTGTAGCAGGCCTCAGGCTGATACTCTTCCAGGTCAGGGATGTTGTTGATGAAGGCGACAATATCGCAGTCGCCAAGTTCTCGTAACTCGTCAAGCAGGAGGAGAGGATTGGTGCCGGTTGTAAAGATATCAACGGACGGTTCGAAACGGATACGGTAGGTAGACGCCTCCTCGGCTGGCAGAGAGGGCGAAACGTTCTCCGGAGGGCCGGCCTCCGCGGCTGATTCCTTGTCCTCAACCTGGGCAGCAGGGATCAATGCCTTGAGGGCGGCAATAATTTCTTGGGCCTGCTGTTGGTTGCCGGCCCCTTGGCCACTGAGCATCCCCATGATTTGATCACGGGCAGAGAGGGTTAGATTAATAAGCTCCTGGGTCACCGCCACCTTGTTGTCCCGGACCAGATCAAAAACCGTTTCAACCTCATGGGTGAATTCAGCGACAGCATCGAAACCGAACATTGCCCCTGAGCCCTTGATGGTATGCATGGCCCTGAAAACACGGCCAACCAGCTCCATGTCGTCAGGGGTCTCCTCAAGCTCCAGTAGAGAGACCTCAAGTTCAGCAAGAAGCTCATGGGCCTCTTCCAGAAATGCTTTTTGATGGCTATCCATTAAAAAAATCCTCCCCTAACCCACCAGCTTTTTTACCACTGCCAACAGCTTTTCCTGCTTGAAGGGTTTGACTATCCAGCCCGTAGCTCCGGCGGCCTTGCCCTCCTGTTTTTTGTCTGCCTGGGATTCGGTGGTCAGCAGCACCATGGGCGTGAACTTGTAGACGGCATTTGCCCGCAGGGCCTTGATCAACTCCACGCCGTTCATATTGGGCATGTTGAGGTCCGTGAGCACCAGGTCCACAGCCCTGTTGCCCAGTTTACTCAAGGCATCCTGGCCATCTTCGGCCTCTATTACCTCATAGCCGGCATTGGTAAGGGTAAAATTGACCATTTGCCGTATACTTGCCGAATCATCAACAGTGACGATAATTTTTGCCATTTTTAAACTCCTTCGCCTTTCATCCGTTTTTAATCATGATCCAGGCTACATGTTCCCAAACAGCTGTAACCCGCCTCTGCCATAACCTGCTTGATGACCTGCGAATCTTTGCCCTGCCAGGTCAGGGCTTTGTTTAGTCCCTGGTAGTTAGTGCTGATTGAGTTCAAGAGCTGTAAACAGGAGAGATCTGCCCTGGTTATTTGGGCCAGGTCAATGGTCAAGCTCTCCGTATCGTGCAGGGCTTGCAGCAACAGCGCCTTTAAGTCCTCTGCCTGCTCTATGGTCAGGCTGCCGACAAGCAGCAACTCACCAATCCCATCAGTTATTTCCAATTTAGATTCCATGTCCTTTTTCAAGATCTCCCCTTAAAAGAGTTCAATATTGTCGCCGAAATCATCATCGTCCTTCCGCTCCTCTGGCGGCCCAGGAGGAGTATCGCTGGGGGCGGCGGCACTCATGGTTGCTTCCTCGCCACCGTCAAGATCATCGTTGTCATCAGCAAAGAGCTCAAAATCGTCCAGCTCATCCCCCGCCGGGATCTCTCCCTCAGCCTGGGGGGATTTTTCTGCCGCAATCTCAAAGGAAGTATTGTCAGCGCCAACAACCTGTTGGTGAACCAGGCGCTCCTGGTCCATGGTGTATCGTGTTGCCAACTTAGCAGCCTCTGCCTTTGCCTCTGAGCTGAGTTCACTGGCCCAGGGCGAGAGGCGCTCTGCAAGCTCCTCAAGCTGCCCCAGGTTCTTGCTAAGTTCTCTGGCCAGGGTGGGCAGGAAATCAAGGTCCGTCGAAATTTGAGCAATGACCTCTTCTAGCTCCCTGGCCTGCTGCAATGCCGTGGCTGACCCCCTGGCAAAGAGCTCATAGGCCTGGCTTGTCTCTTTAATATCTCTGTCCAGGCTTGGACCAGTATGGTCTTCGGCTAATTTCTCCTGGTCCTGGACCTGGAGCTTGCTAATAGCCTGGCCAATACGGGTATGGATTTTCTCGACATCGACAACGAAATCACCTGACTGGTCTGACAGTTTTTTCATTTCCTCTGCCAAGACCGCAATGGCTCTGCCTTTCTGGCCCAGCCGGCAGGCCTTAACAATGCTGTTGAGTGACTTAATCAAGGTTTCGTGGCGTATGGCCCGGACCTGATCAATATGGCGCAGCAATCGGCCAGCCGTCTCAGTTGCTTGGCTACCTGTGTCCTCCATCTGGACCACCTGGTCTCTGCCCTGATTGAGGAGTGGGCCTAACTGGTGAAGGGCGGATTGCAAGGCGGCAAAGGAATCCGCCGGCACCTCTGAAGGGCTGGATAAACCTTGATCACGGTCAGTGGCCAGGGAAACGAGGATGGCGGCGAGACCAGCCACTTCCTTGCCGATTTCAGCAAAGGCGTTTCTGTTTTGGCCAAAAACTTCTTCGATGCCGCTTATAATCTCTCTGATCTGACCGGCCTGGAGAGTGATGAGGGCCCGCAGATCAGCCATTCTCTCGGGTTTTTTCTGTTCAGAGGCAGAACCTTCACTTTCTGCCAGACAACGGCGCACAGCATCATGCAGGGAGTCATGCACATGTTCCAGGCGTTGGTTCATGCTGTCATGGAATTGAATTGCCACAACAATATCGCCCACCTGGCTGGCAATCACCTGGGAGCGACCACTGGCCTGTTCCATGGCCGCCAGAGCAAGCTGGATTAATTCTTCAATTTTCTGAAAGGCCTCTCGGATAATCTGCGAGGCAGAATGGGCTAAGTCCTGCAACTCTGTGAGCCCTTGAGAGATGTGGCCATGGACCGTTAACAGGTCCTTTCTGGCAGTAGAGGAGTCATCCTGGAGCATGCCGGTGATTTCAACGACGTTTTCCGCAAATTTTTTAATCTCATGGGCATTGACCATAAAGAGTTTGGTGGCCTCAGGGGACTGGGAACACTCAACGCACATGTTCAGGCCTATAATCCTGAGATAATGGGCTATTCTTTCGAGTACCGGACACATCCGGTAAAAATCATGGAGCTGCTTGCTTAAGTTGTCAATATGCTGCAAGTTAGCGCCAACATCATCCTGGCACGTCTCAAGGGTGGTTAGGGAATCTCTAATGCTGAGGCCAAGCCGAGTCAGGACGCTTTCATCTTCATCCCCTGCAATTAGCCCCGCAGATTCACGAATCTTCAGGGCCAGGGCCGAGGTGTCGCTGTACAGATTTTGCATGTCCTGGCCCAGGGCCAGGAATTTTGAATCAGCAGCAGCCAAGGCCTTTTCCTGGCTGCTGATAAATTCCTGCAAGCTGTTTGCTACCTGCTGCTGAAAATCAGCTGAAATTTTCTGTTTTTTATTAAAGAAAAATAGAAAAGGGCGATCCGCCATCCGGCGGGGTTTATTGAAAAAATTTGTCAGCAAGGAAGTCATTATTGTCCCTTGCCCGGGACCAGATTGCGCTTCTGGCGTCTCTGGTCAATACAGTGAATTGTTGCCAGCAGTTTGCTGGGGGTAAAGGGCTTTTGGCAAAAATCATCCAGGGTCAAATCCACTGCATCCGTAACCAGGTCTTTGACACCGTATCCAGAGATAAAGAGTACTGAAATATCCGGGTAACTTTTTTTGAGCCACTGCGAGAGGTCAATGCCACTGCCGCTTGGCATCATGACATCAGTGATCAACAGGTCAAAGGGCGCGTGGTTACGGGCTTCCTTATCTATTTTCTCCCTGGCCTCCTTGATGGTATCAGCTGAACCCACAGTAAATCCGGTTCTGGACAGATGGCGTTCTATTGCCTTAACGATCTGTATCTCATCATCAACAATCAGAATTTTTTTGATTTTTTTAACCATGTCTGCCGGTCCGCCAATGCAATGAGGTGCCCGAGGCTGTTATTTGCCTCATCTTCTTATTTGTTGAGCAATCACTGTGCCACAGCCATGCAGAGGGAGAAAAAAGAGGTAACAGGTTGTAATGATTCTGGATAAATCTATGGGATAGGAGAGTGGCACTGGGCCCTCTGGCGACTGAAATGTCATGGGGTGGCACGTCAAAGGTTGAGAAGATAAGAAGCACACCGTCGGATGCCTTGCCTGCCAAGGGTTTGGAGGGCTGCGACCTTTATGTCCCCCGGCAAACGACATAAAAGTCGCAGCCGGTGGCGGGCCTGCGTCCCCCTGGTGCGGGGCGCAGGCCCGCCACCAGCTTTTTCCGTTATGTTTGGCTGGGAATATGGAGGGTGAAGATGGTTTTTTGTCCAGGATTGCTTTGGACCTTGATTGTGCCGTGATCTTTGCTGCTGATTGTATCGTAGGCCAGGCTCAAGCCGAGCCCCATACCAGCACCGACCTCTTGCGTGGTGAAAAAGGGTTCGAATATGCGCTCAATGTCCTTGGCCGGGATACCGGTACCGTTATCGGCGATGGAAAGGCTAACGCCATTATTTTCAGGCCTTGTTGTCACGGTAATGACCCCTTGCTCCTCAATGGCTTGATAGGCGTTGGTCAGGAGATGAGTGAAGGCCTGCTGCAATGGGAGGGGCTGGCACATGGTCAAGGGCAGTGGGGAATAGTTTTTTAAAGGTTTGCTGTGAGCTCATGCCAGCGCGGGTCCTTTTTGAGCTTGGCCAGTTTTCGTTGAACCTGGCGAACGGTGACCCCCAAGATCTTGGCGGCCTGTGGACGGTCACCCTTGCTCTGGGAGAGAACGTAGAGCAGATGTTTATCAGCGTTCTCCTTAAGGCTGCATAAACTTTGTCCCAAGAAAGTGGCCGGCGCCTGCTTTTCACCAAAATGGTGGGGTAAAATAAGGTCTTCATCAGCCTGGAGGACGGCATTTTCAACCAATTGGGCTAATTCACGAATGTTGCCGGGGAATTGTTTTTGGCCCAGGCTATCCAGGGCGTCAGGGCTGAAATCATGGATATGCTTGTTATGCTTGGCAGCCGCCTTTTGCAGGAAATGACGGGCCAGAAGGGAAAGATCTCTCGGTCTTTCCCGCAGGGGTGGCAGGTAAATGTGGGCGGCCTTGAGACGGTAGATAAGGTCCAACCTGAATTTACCCTCCTGGCAGGCCTTATCAAGATCAACATTGGTGGCTGAGACAATGCGGACATCCACCTTGGCCGGCTGCGGGTCACCAAGGCGGGTGATGGTCTTTTCTTCCAAGACGCGGAGGAATTTGGCCTGCAGGTTAAGGGGCAACTCGCCTATTTCATCGAGAAACAGGGTGCCGCCATGGGCCTGTTCAAAAAAACCTGGATAATCTCGATTGGCCCCGGTAAAGGCCCCCTGGACATGGCCGAAGAACTGGCTCTCAAACATCGATTCGGCCACAGAACAGACATTAACCGGCACAAAGGGCCCTTCGCCATATCCACTAAGGCGGTGGATGGCATGGGCTATCAGTTCTTTACCTGTCCCGGATTCACCGGTTATGAGAATGGGGTTATCAGTGCGGGCCATCATCTCGGCATAGTGGAGTAACTTCTGGATGCGGGGGCTTTGGCTGATAATTTCCGGGAAGGCCTGACTGACCTCTTCCTGTTCCTGAAGAGAAGAGGTGCTGGGCAGGCTGGTCCGCATGGCCCGTCTCTCAAAGGCGTGGTCAATGACCCGGAAGAGCCGTTCATTCTCCACCGGTTTGATCAGGTAGTCATAGGCCCCCAGGCGAATGGCCTTGACCGCATGACTGATATCGTCCACCGCCGTGAGGAGAATAAATTCGGTATGGGGCCTAAAGGGCTTGCCGGCCTCCAGAACCTGGAGACCGTCAATCTCCGGCATCAGCAGATCAAGGAGGACCACATCATAGTCATTATTTTTGATCGCCTCTATGGCCTCCTGGCCATTATCACAAATGTCCACCTGGCGCAGGCCCTGATGCTTGAGCAGGCGTTTTACTGAGGTGAGGGCTATCTGTTCATCGTCAACAAGGAGTATTCTCATAGTCGCACCCTGCTGATGGAGTTAACCAGGTCCAGAACCTGCGGAAGCTGCACAGGGTATGGCAAAAGGAAATCAGCCAGTGAGGCAGCCTTGTCCTCCTCTTTCTCCACAGGGAAAGAGGAGGCAATAATCGTTAGTAAAGGAAAGTCTTTTTTAAGCTGGCCCATAATCTTCGCTCTGTTTTGAGAAGGCCGCAGATCAATAAAGACAAGGTCCACCTCCGGATGGTCCGCTAAAAAGGCCGGAAGTTTGGCCGGTTCTGGGGGGATAGAGAACATCTGCTGGTCAGCATCAGCAAAAAATGATGCGCATTGGCAAGGCTCTTTGTCACAGAGGCAAAGGATGGCCGGCTGCAGCCGCAGCGGTTTACTCTCCTCGGTAATGGGCAACAAGAGGGAAAAGCGGCTGCCAAGACCCGGACGGGAATAGAGGGCGATAAGGCCGTTATGCTCCTGGATGAGTCCATAGGAGACGGAAAGGCCTAGGCCGGTGCCGCCACTGTTTCTTTTTGTGGTGAAAAAGGGCTCAAAGATGCGCGCTGTTGTTTCAGGATCTATGCCCATGCCATTATCCTCAATGCTCACCACAATGGACTGTAATCTCTCACTGTAATGACTGGAAACAGATATCTTGCCCTGCTGTTTATCGTTAATGGCATGGGCCGCATTAATTAAAAGATTGGCCACCACCTGTTCAAGCTTTTGGAAATGACCCTGGATCAGGGGCATGTCTTGTTCCAGGTTGAGGGTGATATGAGCGGTTGATTTCCGGACCTGGGCCCCGACAATACTATAGGCCTTGTCCACCACCTCGTTGATCTGCACAGGCTCAGAGTGAGAGTCCTCGTCCAAACGGGCAAAGTCCTTGAGGTTGTTCACCACCTTGTTTATCCGTTCAGAACCCGTCTGGATGGCGCTGATTATCTCCTCCATGTCCTGACAGCATTCAGCGACGGAGAGGCCTGATTGCAGAAGGGGAGAGGTCTGGCGGTCAATCAGGGGCTCCAGCACCTGCCAGATCTCCGCAAGGAGAGGGACATTATAGGTGATAAAGCTGTTGGGGTTGTTGATCTCATGGGCCACCCCAGCCACCACCTCCCCCAGGGAGGAGAGCTTGTCAGCCTGGATAATTTGCTCCAGCTGCTGATCAGACTCCAGCTGGAGCCTTTTTTCCTCGGTAATATCCTGCCAGGTGCCGACAATATGGCTATTGCTGCCGTCAGGAAATTTGACAAGGCGGCAGGTGCAGCTAAACCATTTATAGGAGCCATCAGCACTCTGGAAGCGATATGAATCATAAGATCTCCCCTGCTGGAGAACGGTTGCCAGTTCTTGCACCACCTTGTATTTATCCTCCGGGTGGAGATGGTCGGCCCAGAATGTTGGTTCCGTAATAAATTTGTCCGGCGCAAAGCCGGTAATTTCATCGATCCTGCTGCTGACAAAGGTGAGGCCCAAATCGCCTTGGCATTGACGGGTGTAGACCACCACGGGCAGGGATTCCAATAGTAACGAGAGCTGCTCGCTCATGTCTTTGAGCTTCTCTTCCGCCTCTTTGCGCTCGGTGATGTCATGGCCAATGCCATAGACTCCGTCGACCTCGCCGTTGTTATCATAGTGGAAATTGCTGGTCCAGAGAAGACAATGGGCCTCGCCAGTTCCCTGATGCACCTGCCTGTTTTCAAAAGTGGCCTGGCTGGCCTTGGCGCTGACACATTCCTCGAACCAGGCCTCTGTTGCCTGCTGATCATCCGGATGGACAAACGGGAAGGCAGGCATGCCGACTAATGCCTCAGGGGCGAGGCCGAAAATCTTTACGGCCATATGATTGACAAAGACAAATTTCCCCTCACCATCGACACGGGTTACCAGATCGCCGGTGGATTCAATGAGTTCCCGGTAACTCTCCTCGCTCCTGCGCAGCTTTTCTTCCATGCGCCTCTGCGTCGTAATATCTTTGAAGATACAGTGGGTCTGGATGGCATGATGCAGATCATCCTGGGCTATTTTGCCGTTTAAGGAAACGATGATGGTGCGGCCATCCTTTTTGAGCATGGCGATCTCCACCCCAAGGACCTCGCCTTCGGCCTTGAACCGGGGGAATTCTTCAGCAAAGATATCCTTCCCTCTGGCTGGCAAAAAATCAGTAAGGGGCCTGCCGATTACCTCCTGCCGGCTATAGCCCAAGGTCTTCAGCCACTCGCCATTCACCTCGATGATATGACCATCATTATCCAGGGACTGGTAGGGCAAAGGCGCCTGTTCATAAAGGAGGCGGAAGCGTTGTTCCGCCTCCTTCAGGGATTGCTCTGCCCGTTTGCGCTCTTCGATTTCTTTAAGCAATTCTTCAGATTGGCTGGCCAGTCTCTGTTGCAGCCGGTAGCTGTTAAGATGGCTGGCAATTCTGGCCAGGACCTCTGCAGACTCGATGGGTTTGGTGACATAATCAACTGCGCCCTCCTTGAGGGCCTTTACCTTCATGTCGGTTTCCTGCAGAGCGCTGAGAAATATAACCGGAATATCCTGTGTGACTGGATCAGCCTTGAGGCGGCGGCACACCTCGATGCCGCTCATGCCAGGCATTTTTATATCCAGCAGGACCAGTTCGGGTGGTTTGGCCAGGACACTGCGCAGGGCCAATTCACCATCAGTGGCGGGCCGCACCCGGTAGCCGGCCTGGGAGAGGACCTCCGTCAGAAATTTGAGGTTGAACGTTTCATCATCAACGACCAGAATATCGCCGTGGCTGAGATGCTGTGTGTAGTCCTTGCTCATTTTGCTCCCGGGCTGGTTACCTTGTCCACGGCCGCCAAAATTTCCTTGTACTGCAATTCTTCCACCATGTGGCGCAAACTCTCACCCAGGCCCTGGTTATGAGCGCTCACCTTCCCGGCAGTTATAAGGCAATGCTCCTCGTCCAAAAGTTCTGCGTCCACTCGCAAGTTTGTGAGCAAGTCTAAGGGGATCTTCTTCAGTTGCTCTTCGTCCAGCTTGAGCTCCTGGCTAGCCGTGGCTGGCAGCTCTTTCTTGGCGTATATAAAACGGACGTCCAGCTGTTTTGCCAGGGCATCAAAGAGTTCCGTATCCCGGTATGGCTTGCGGATGAATTCATCGCAGCCGGCCTCAAGTATCTCGCGGCGCTCCTCCTCCAGGGCGTGGGCCGTGAGGGCGACGATCTTGGTGTCAGCACCGGCCTTGCTTGCCTTGATACGCTTGGTTGCTTCCAATCCGTCCAGCACGGGCATACGGATGTCCATCCAGATCAGGTGAGGGTGCCACTGTTCGAATTGCTGCACCGCCTCCTGGCCGTTGACCACCTCGCGAAGTTCAAAACCCAGAGGCTCAAGAAGATTACGGAGAAGCAGTCGATTCTCCATTTTGTCTTCAGCGATGAGAAGACGATAGCGTTGCTGGCCAGCCGCCAGGCCTGTAACGCGCTCATGATGCGGGGCTGCGAAGGTCTTAGCAGGCGAGGAAGAGATCTGTACCGGGATCTCGAAGTGAAATATTGATCCCTTGCCCGGCTCACTGGTAACGCCGATGTGGCCGCCCATGAGTTCAATAAATTGTTGGCAAATGGGCAGTCCCAAGCCGGTGCCGGTTTCGGTGGCAGGCTGTTCGCCGCTTTGTGCGAAAGGGGAGAAGATAATCCCGTGATCCTCCTGGCGAATGCCAATGCCTGAATCCTCCACCTCGACCCGCAGCCGCCCCAGGCCGGATGACTGCTGTTCCACCATTGACGCCTTAAGGGAGACGCCGCCTCTTTCGGTATATTTGACACCGTTTGCAATGAGATTGGTCAGTACCTGGCGCAACTTGCCCGGGTCAACCGTGATATCCCGGGGAAGGTCCTCTGACAGCACCATGTTGAAGCTCAACCCTTTATCCATGACCTTCACAGACATTAATGCCTCTACTTCATGGAGCAGCCGTAGCAGATTGACCTCGCTATCCTCCCTCACCATGTGACCGGCCTCGATTTTGGAGATGTCCAGCACGTTATTGATGAGGTCCTGCAGGTTTTCACCGCTGTGAGATATAATGGCCAACTTTTCCGCCTGCTGGGGGGAGAGATCAGGGGCCTTGCTCAACAGATTGGTGAACCCTAGAATCGCATTGAGCGGTGTGCGAAGCTCGTGGCTCATGTTGGCTAGAAAAACGCTCTTGGCCTGATTGGCCGCTTCGGCCTGCTCCTTTGCCCGTGTCGCCGCCGCCTTGGCGCGATGCATGGCGCCGCTCATCAGCGAGATCAAGGTGCCGTTGACACTAAAGACTGCCATGCCCAGCCAATCGCCGGGATCATCAATGAAAGGGAGGTCGGTGGGTGACCAGAATATAACGGTAAGGGCTGCGAGAAGAGTGGCGAGCATGCCGGAGGAAAAGCCGCCGTAGAGAGCGGTGGCCATTACGGCCGGATAAAACGTCACCCAGGGAATACGTAATTCCAGAGCGCCCAGTGGCCACACCCGTATGCCGGCAGCCGCAACAATAACGGCTAAGGGCACGATATATCGCAGAGATTTATGTTTTTTATGGTCTGATAGATGCTTGTCAATCTGGTCTTTGCTGATCATGTTTGCCCCGGGCGTCGGTAAAAGCCTCCTAACGGGTCAGCTCAATGGGGCGTATGCTCATGGCAATAATTCCAGACAAACCCAGCAAGGGTGATATCCCGGTAGATAGCACAACTTTTTTATCCGCACAAATACTCAAAGGAGTATTGCTTCATAAAGCATAGCAATTTTCCCCTGGAAAATGAAACGAACTTATCCAAAAATTGTGGCCACTTTGTTAGGCTTCTTTTTGCCTTTGGCCCTCTAGTGTTTTTGCGGTTTATGTCCCTGCAGGCAAAGAGTTGCGTTGTGGCGATTTCATTGGAGAGTGTTGGGAGGGGTTATATGGGTAAAACCATTTTTCGAAAGCGCCCTGGCCGTTTTCAGAGAACCCATGGGCAGACGGAAAATTCAGGCAACCTCCTTCAAGACCACCATGCACTGAGTAGAGAAGAGGTTGAAGCAGATTAGGGAACAGACCCCCGAATGATCCCCATGCTGTTTTCCTCATACCGGAGTAAGGCAGCCTATTCTACGCTGAGATGAAAACTTTGCCATAGTTTGAAGGGATATCGATATTCATGACAGCAAGGTCGCTGGGCACCTCGAGAATATCCTCATGGCCGTTGAGCTGCTCATGCCAAGGTCCAGCCTTCGGAAAAGGAACCCGGAGCGTGCCGCTGAAATTGCCGAAGTTGAGCAGGACCATAACGCTTGGCTCATTACTGTTATCAGGGATACGTTGATAGGCAATCAACCCTCGGTCCAGGTCAGAGTGATGGTGATAATAATAGGCGATACGGCTCCGCAAGGCTTGGTATTGTTGGCGCAGTTTGCCCAGGCGGCGGTAGAGGTTGACGAGATCACGCCCTCCTTTTTCATAGAAGTAGTTCCAGTGCAAGGGGCGTGCTGCTAATACCCTTGAGCCGCCATCATCGTCCTTGCCGTAAATTTCAGCAAACTCCTGTCCTTGCCACAGCAAGGGGACGCCCACCGAACTCATGAGGGCGATGGCAAAGGGTTGGAGGCGGTACCACTGTTTACGGTCACGGTTAAAGAGGTCGAAACCACCCTGATAAGGGGAGTGCTCACCGCTTAGAAAATACATCAGACGGCTTTTGTCATGGGATTCGATGAACTGCAATGGCGCAACAGGAAAGTGGTCGTCACCGTTGCGGTACTCACTGGGCCAGGGTGAGCCGAGGTCAATCAGCAACATATCATGAACAAAGCCTTCTGGTACCTTGCCGCTTTGGCGTACCATCTGCTGCGCTTTGAGCATGGGCCACCATCGTTTGCTGGCGGTGGTGTAGGTCTTCTCTAAAACCTCTTTGGGTTTGTCAAGATACTCTGCAACCTGGATAATGTGGTTATGGCCGCCGCTGTTGAAGCGGGGGATATTTTTAGTGGCCTGGTAAGTGTCATGAACCAGTCGCGCATAGCCGTTGCCGACAGGGCCGTCGTAGAAGCCGGGCACATAATCGTAACGGAATCCGTCTATGTGCAACTCATTGATAAAGTAATTATTGACCGCCATGAAGTAATCATAGGCGAAGCTTTTATTGAAATCTGGACCAACCCCGAACATGTCACCGGCGAAAGGCCCGATCATTGGATTGTCCTCACCAGCAGCCCAGTAAACGTTTCGGAAGCAGAATTCTTCATGCATGTGTGCATAAACAGCGTCATGGATGACAGCAACTCCTTCTCCATGGCAGGCGTCCACCAGGACTTTTAGTTTTTCCTGACCGCCATAACGCTCTTCAATGGCAAAGTAACTCATGGGCATATATCCCCACCGATAAGGCTCGGGGATATTGGTTACTGGCATGAGCTCAAGGCAATTGACTCCAAGGCTCTTCAGGTAGGGAAGAGCCTCCATTACCCCTTCAAAATTATCGGCAAAGTCATCCACCATTAATTCGTACATGATAACGTCATTAAGATTAGGAACTTTGAAATCTTGATCCTGCCATTGGTGGCCAGGTATTGCTGGGTAGTCGAAGGCCGAGTTTGTGCCGGTACCACTGGTGGTGGCGTAGGGATCAGCAAAATAATGAACCAATGTCTCGCTCCCCCGCAGCAGTCGATAGCGGTAGAGATAACGGCCTGCTTCACCGATGTGGCCACCGATGGGACGGTCTAGGTCGCTCAAACGCCCCTCATAGCTCCACATGCCGTTTTCATCCCCGGAGAGTTCTACGGAAACAGCAGCGATTTTGGGATTAAATTGATCTTCGGCATGAACGATGTCGGCAAAGAGACGGTATTGTTTTGCCGGGAGGACGTCTGGGAGAAGGATAGCAAGATAGAGCTCGTCAGGAAATGCACGCCCCACATGTGCGCCCAACATGTTTAAATTAAGCATGATCTATTATCCTTATGTTTGAATTTGTATTTAAAAAGGCCTTTTTCAAAGGAGTCCTAGTCGTTATGAGGCAATTTTTATGCCGTTTTGGCGAAAAGGTGATATGGAAAAAAACGTATTAAATTAGTTGCGTTGTTGACGTAGCTCTTCCGGTCTCTATTTTTGTAGATTGTTCTGGATTCCGTTTTCCTGAACAAAACCCCCTGTTGAAGTGCCGTTTCCATCACAAATAAGGAATAATGAATTCTGCTGAAAACATTAATTGTCATAGCCCCGGCCACTCTGATTTTCGCTGGAAGGCGTTTTTCTTTTCTTATGTGGGCTCTTGCCGGCCGCCCGTCTAAAAAGGCCATCCTCGAATCGGCTGTTTGCGAAGTTTGCACTCAAATGTCAGCGCTATCAGCTCCACCTTTCTCTAAAGAGGAAAAAGGTCCAAATTCATGTGCCTCAAGGCTCTCAAGGGACCTGCTTTCGCTCATAAACAATTCCCTTCAAGGCCGGCGCCAGGAGAAAATTAAGAAATAGGGGCGAGGCCCGGTTTTTTTGTTGCTGGTTTTCCTCTGGCCAGTGGGGTATTTTTCAGCATAGATGTCCCTGAGAAACATTCATTATATCGGACGATGAAATAACTTATGAAAAACAAAAAGAACAAAGCAAAGTCTAAAAATAAGGTTCAAGAGGTCTGCTGCCGTAACATCAGTCAGTATCTTATGGCCCTGCTTCTGCCACTGGTTATTGTGGGGGGGTATTTCTGCCCGAGGATCGGCTTTACGGTTCTAGGGCTTATCACCATCTTTCTTATGCTGGCCGGCAGGAGAGGGCGGTTTTATTGTGGTTGGCTCTGCCCCATGGGCGCTTTTCATGAGCGCTTTCTTGCTTTGCTGAGCTTCAAACGGCCAATTTTGCCCATTTTCAAGTCAAGCTGGTTTCGCTGGCTGCTCTTTGTGGCAATGATGGGGCTGATGCTCTCGCGCCTTTATATGGCCTGGGGAGATAGCAGGGCAATTGGTGCTGTGTTTCGGATGATGTGGGTTATCTCCACCTCACTTGCCGTTGGCCTCGGTATTTTCTTTAAGCCGCGGATCTGGTGCACGGTCTGCCCCATGGGGTCGCTGCAGGGCGTGATGAGCAAGAACACCTATCTGCTCACCGTGGATGAGAGCTGCGTGCAGTGCAAGAAATGCCAGAAGGTCTGTCCTCTATCCACCTACCCCGGGAATTTTAAAAAAGAAGATGGCCTCGGCCAAGTGGCCTCCATCGAATGCCTGCGCTGCTCCAACTGCGTGATGAACTGCCCGAAAAAAGCGCTCTCTTTCCAAAACCAGCTGTCGCAGAAGATAGCGGCCTAATCTCCCGGGAGCCGCCCCACCGATGTTGCTCATTTTCCCTCCTGTTGCCAAGCCTTGCGAACCACCGGCGGGCATTGCCCTCCTCGCTGGAATCCTGCGCGGCAATGGCTTACCCTGCACCTTGGTGGACGCCAACCTTGAGGGGTTGTTGTATCTCCTTGACTCGCCACCTGGGCCTACTGATACCTGGAGTCGCCGCGCCTGCCGGGGTCTGGTCGCCAACCTGGCCAGCCTCAAAGATGCGCAGCTCTACACCAACCAGGCTCGCTACCAGCGGGCCGTGGCTGATCTTGGCAGGGTTGTCGATATGATCGGTCGCTCCCATGGCCTGGATATCGGTCTTGCCAACTATCAGGATAAAGATTTGTCACCGCTCCGGAGTGAGGACCTGCTGCGCGCCGCAGCAACGCCAGAGACAAATATCTTTCATCCCTATTTTGCAGCTCGACTGCCCGAGCTGATCAACACTGAAAACCCCAAAATGGTCGGCATCTCCCTCAACTACCTGAGCCAGGCCGTTGCCGCCTTTGCCTTGATTGGCTTCCTGAAAAAAAAATACCCAGACCTGCCGGTGGTGCTGGGCGGCGGCCTGGTCACCTCGTGGCTCAGCAATCCCGCCTTTGTTGATCCCTTTGCCGGTTTGGTCGACCACCTGGTGGCCGGGCCGGGAGGGGCCGCGCTGCTTGCACTCTTTGGTGTCACTGCTAATCAAGATCTCCATGGCCCGGACTATGATGGCCTGCCGCTGGATGATTATCTGGCCCCCGGCCTGATCCTGCCCTATGCAGCCTCCTCAGGCTGCTATTGGAACAAATGCTCCTTTTGCCCGGAAAAGGCCGAAGACAATCCTTATCAACAGGTGCCGCCCCAGGCGGTGCTTGCCGATCTTGCCGAGCTGACCAGGCGTCATCAGCCCCGCCTCCTTCATCTTCTCGACAACGCCGTTAGTCCGGCCCTTATGAGGGCCTTGGCCGAGGAACCCCCGGGGCTGGATTGGTACGGCTTTGCCAGGGTGGCACCGCTCCTGGCCGATGTTGATTTCTGTAAACGGTTACGGCAGTCAGGCTGCCTGATGCTCAAGCTTGGCTTGGAATCAGGGGACCAGGGAGTACTGGACAAGATGGATAAGGGCATTGATCTTGATTTGGTGTCGCGGGCCCTTGCCGCCCTGCGTGAAGCCGGGATAGCCACCTATGTCTATCTCCTCTTCGGCACCCCGTGTGAGTCCATTGCCGAGGCGAGAAAGACTTTAGAGTTTGTCCGCCGCCACCAGGAGGCAATCACCTTTCTCAACCTTGCCGTCTTTAATATGCCGGTCTGCGGGCCTGATGCCACTACTCTGGCAGTGCACAGCTTCTACGGCGGCGATCTCACCCTCTACACCGACTTCAGCCATCCCCTGGGCTGGGACCGTAAAGAAGTCAGACGCTTCCTCGATCAGGAGTTCAAGCGCGACCCAGCCGTGGCAGCCATCCTCCGCCGCGATCCAGCCATTTTTACCTCCAATCACGCCGCCTTTTTTTGTTAAGTTCCCATGCTGATGTGATACTATTTAAATGATTGATGGGGGTGTTTACTTTTCTCTGAAAGGGAGTTGGTATGAGTCGGGAAATCTTTAATGCCATGAAACCGAAAATGCAGCCTTTGATGCTGTTTTTCGGTTTTATGGCCTGGATCTTTGTTGGCTGCGGATGCGATCAGCCCCAAGATGTGAAAAAAATTTCCCTTCAGAAAAGTGAAAAGATCCTGACGGTACCGACAGCCGCGAAAAGAGAAGAATCACTTAAAATCGCTGTTGCGGCAATGATCTCCCCCAAGGAGACCTTTGGTTTTTATAAAGAAATCCTTGTCTATATCTCGCAAAAAATATCCCTTCCCATCCAGCTTGTCCAACGTGAAACCTATGAAGAGGTCAACAATCTGCTCAAAGAAAACGAGCTGGATGCCGCCTTTGTCTGTACCGGCGCCTATGTTCAGGGCCATGATGATTTTGGCATGGAGTTGCTTGTTGCCCCGGTGGCATACGGCAAGCCCGTTTATTATTCCTATATTATCGTGCCCCAGGATAGTACGGCGCAGTCCTTGCGCGATTTGCGGGGCAAGAGGTTTGCCTTCACCGATCCCATGTCAAATACAGGGAAGCTCTCGCCAACGTATATGCTGGCACTGATGGGCGAAGATGAAAATCGTTTTTTCTCCCATTTCACCTTCACATACAGCCACGATAAATCCATAGAGGCCGTGGCAAAAAAACTGGTTGATGGCGCAGCGGTTGATAGTCTTGTCTGGGACTATATGAGCCTCAAGGATCCTCTCTATACATCAAAAACAAAAATTATCAGCAAATCAGCGCCTTATGGTATTCCACCGCTGGTGGTCCCAAAGGGGTTGGATAACCAGCTCAAGGAAGAGCTGCGCTCCATTTTTCTCCACATGCATGAAGATGCGCAGGGGCGGGAGATCCTCGCTGAAATCATGATAGATCGCTTCGTAGAGGTGTCAGACGATATTTATGATAACGTCAGAGCCATGCAGAAATGGATAGGCGATGAAAAATAGATACCCCTTAATCAAAAGACTCCACGACCTTCCCCTCGGTTGGAAATTTTCTTCTGTTGTCTGCGGGGTTGTTTTGATGATGGGGGTTGTTTCCATACTTTTTATTGAATCCAGACTGAGCAACGCCATCCATGCTGAACACCAGGAAAGGGGCCTGACAATAGCACGCAACCTGGCTGCGGATTGCGTTGATCTTCTCCTCACCGACAATAGGATCAAACTTCACCAGCTCCTCTCCAATATTAAGGCCACTGAGAAAGATGTTGAGTATCTCTTTGTCCTGGATTCACAAAAAAATATTTTTGCCCATACCTTTGGTGCAAAAGGTTTTCCCAAGGTATTGCTAGATGCAAATCCCCTTCATGGGGGGGCGCAATTCTCCCATGCCCATCTGCTGTTCGATGGTGACGAAAATATCATTTCTGAACTTGCTGTTCTTTCCATGGACGGCGAGGCCGGAGAAATTCATCTCGGCCTTTCAGAGGCATTCATTAGGCAAAAGATAAAAGATCTCAGACAGGAGCTGGTTGCCATAACCAGCCTTGTTTGTTTGCTGGGTATTTTGGCGGCATTATTTTTTGCCAGGATCATAAATAAGCCGCTGAAGTCCCTGGCTATTGCCTCTGACAAAGTTGGCCAGGGGGAACTTATCCATGATCTTCCCATAGTTGCCCATGATGAGATTGGCCGGTTAACGGCTACCTTCAACCAGATGGTTAGCAATATTGAGGAGTCTCAGGTGAGGCAGAAAGACGTTGAGGAACGGCTTGCCTCCTCCTATGCCCTGCTCGACAGCCTGATTAATTCCATCCCGGATCTTATTTTCTACAAAGACAATAAGAGCATTTATCTGGGTTGTAATGACGCCTTTGCCACATTTGCGGGCAGAGACAAGGAGGATATTGCCGGCAATTCTGATTTTGACTTTTTCGAAAGGCAAGCAGCAGAGTTTTTTCGTGAAAAGGATCGCCAGATGCTTGCCAGCGGTATGCCGCAACGCAATGAAGAATGGGTCGATTACCCGGATGGCAGACGTGTCCTCCTTGACACCCTCAAGACTCCATACAATGGACCTGACGGCAATGTTCTTGGGGTCATAGGAGTGAGTCGTGACATTACAGAGCGTAAAGAGGCGGAGGAGGCATTACGGCTCAGCAAAGAGGAGTGGGAGAAAACATTTGATGCCATTCCTGACATCATCACCCTGCAGGATAAAAACATGGAAATTATCCGGGGCAATAAGGCGGCCCGTGATTTCTTTGAAATGGAATCCCAGGGTTTTATAGGCAAAAAATGCCATGCAATCTTCCGGGATATTTCAGAACCATGTCCTGGCTGCCCCAAGTTCGGGACACTCCAAGACAAGCTGCCCCATGCCGAAATTATTGAGCATGAAAAGTTGCAAAAGACCTTTCATGTCGCAACCGCTCCTATCCTTGATCAGAATAATGAGGTGCAGTACCTCGCCCATATTGCCAGAGACATCACCGCCCAGAAAAAACTCGAAGAAGAATTGTTTCAGGCCCATAAAATGGAGGCCATTGGCACCCTTGCCGGTGGTGTCGCCCATGATTTCAACAATCTCCTCACCGCTATTATGGGTCATTCCGAGCTCGCAAAGCTTAATATTCCCGAAGAGTGCGAGGCTGAAAAAAATCTTGATGAAGTCCTCAAGGCGAGCAAACGAGCGGCAGCCCTTGTTCAACAGATTCTGTCCTTTAGCCGTAAGTCGGGCAAACAATTGCAAGCTGTTTCGCCTCATCTGATGGTCAAAGAGGCCGTGAAAATGCTTCGCTCCTCGTTGCCGGCAACCATCACGATTCAGGAAAATATTGACGGGGAATGCGGCCAGGTTCTCGCAGATTCGACCAATCTTTATCAAGTTGTTGTAAATCTCTGCACCAATGCCCTGCACGCCATGAAGGATGAAAAGGGCCTATTGACCATAAGGTTGAGCCGCCAAGAGATAGGGGCTGAAGAAGTCGTCGGGGAGGCGGGTGTGAACCCAGGGACGTTTATTGTCCTGTCGGTTAATGACACAGGCTGTGGCATTGACGAGGCTAGCCGCGAGCGCATTTTTGATCCATACTTCACCACCAAAGAGGCCGGGAAAGGAACGGGGCTCGGCCTCTCGGTAGTTCATGGCATCATCAAAGAGTATAATGGCTTTATCAAGGTAGAGAGTGAAGTCGGCACAGGGACCTCTTTTCATGTCTATATGCCGGCCCTGGAAGAGGAATTAGCCAGTCCTGAAGAAACGGAACATGAAGAATCGCTATCTCCCGGCACGGAACGGATTTTGGTTGTTGATGACGAAAGCATGATTGCCTTTATGCACCAAGAGGCATTAGCGAGTTTGGGATATAGCGTTAGCGCAACAACGGATAGCGTTGAGGCCCTTGCCGCCATCCGTGCCAACCCGGATCAATTTGACCTGATAATTACTGACCAGACAATGCCTGGCCTGACGGGTGCCGAGCTTGCTCAAGAAATTCTGGCAATAGCCCCTGTTATGCCCATTATCCTCTGTACCGGCTATAGTAGCGTTCTTTCGGAGGAGGAGGCCCTGGCAGTTGGCATCAAAAAATATGTTCAAAAACCAGTGGCCCTCAATGAATTGGTGCAGGTTGTCAGGTCAGTGCTCGATGAGAATGGCGGGCAGTAGCGTCTGGCCATAATTCTTGACACTGACTCCCTTGATGCTGCACTATAAAAGGGCAAGGGGTTGTTCAAATCTCTTTTGAAAAGAGAAGGTTGCTATATGTTTTAATCCGCCAAAGGGAAAGAGAAAAAGGGGTAACCCATGAAAAGATCTTTTTGGCCCATTGTCTGCCTATCTCTCATAATCGCCGTACTCTATAGCAGGGCCTTTTTCCTGGGGCAGGACGATTCCATTCAAAAAAAAAGCATTGAGACGCAGTCTGCCGCTTCGCAGGGCACGCCTCCTGATCCCGTTCCATCCTTAACCAGCACCGCACTGGTCTTGCCACCCAAGAGTGAACCTCTTGCCATGCCGGCCATGACCTATCCGCCCTTTACCATGCAGGATGAATCAGGCAAATGGGTGGGGGCGGATAATGAAATTATTGAGTCGGTCCTGCAGGGCATGGGTTACAAGGTCCAGTGGCTTGAGATGTCCTTTGCCCGCGCCCTTGAAGAGACGAAGTCCGGCAAATACCCGGCCATGACCGCCTGGGTGGAGGGCGGTGGCTCTGAGGAGTATATTCTCTTTTCTGATCCCATCTCCTCCATCTATTCAGTACTCTGGCAGAAGAAGGGCGATCCTTTTACCTGGGCCACCTATGACGACCTGAAGGGGCGGGTCATCGGGGCCTCCCATTATCATTATGGAGCCGGTTTTTTTGAGGCGGCCAAGGCCGGTAAGTTTGAGCTTGATATGGTGGCTGCCAAGAAACCAGAGGTCATCCATTTTCGTAAATTGCTCCAGGGTAAGACGGATATGTTTATCTGTGAACTGAGCCTGGGGCTCTATCTGCAGAAAATGCATAGGCCTGAATTTGACAATGTTGTGCCTTTCCCAACCAGTGTTGGCCCGGCCCGGCCCTTTAGTTTCGCCATATCCAGAAAATATTTTGAAGGCCGTGAAGAGCAGATGCAGGCCTTTGTTGCTGTTTTTAATAAAGAGTTAGCGGCCTTTGCCAAAGAGGGACACCGCAAAGAGATTTTTGACAAATACCATATGTCTATCCATATGGATAAGGACGGCATGATCATTTCTCCGGTGGCCCAATGATTAAATTAAATCCAGCAAAAACAAACACGGCAATCCTGGTGGGCCTTGTTGCCCTTTTTTGCCTCTTTGTTGTTGTTTGGGAACATCTGGAGCTGGCAGATGACAGGCATGACTTGCAGGAAAATGCTCAAGTCATTACAAGCGCCCTGTGGAATCTTGATCCCCTTGGACCGGTTGCCTATCTGGAGCTTGCAGCTAAATATCAAAATCTTGAACGCATTACCGTGTTTGCCGGCACCGATGAGGTGTTCCTTGATGTGAAAGGGCCGGAATGTGGTTTAGCTGACAGGGTCCTGATGTCTATCGGTCTGATTCCAGAGATCAAACTTAATGCTGATGTCGTCCATCAAGGCACAGTGGTGGGCAGAATAGAGGCGATCCATCGTCATGCTACTATTTATCTCTATTTATATCTTCTCTTGATCATGGGACTTATTCTGCTGGTGGCTCGTTTTTATGTGCGTACCGTGGAGGCCAAGAATATTCTTGAGATCAGGGTTGACGAGAGGACCCAGGATCTGGTTGTGGCCAACAAAGGCCTGCAGCAAGAGATCCATGACCGCATCAAGGCGGAAGAGGCCCTGCGCAGCAGTGAAGAAAAATATCGTCAAATCTATAATGCTCCCAGTGACGCTATCTTCATGCATGATGCAACCACCGGCGCTATCCTGGATGTCAACCGTGCCGGCCTGGAGATGTTCGGCTATTCCCACGATGAGTTACAGGAGCAGGGCATTGGAGGCTTAAGTTCCGGAGAGCCTCCCTATGATGGGGAGCATGGAACCCGAAAGTTGGCAAGGGCAGTGGCCAAAGGGCCGCAACTCTTTGACTGGCGCGTAAAGAACAAAAACGGCGACCTTTTTTGGGCTGAAGTGGGCCTGCGTTATACGGAATTTAGCGGGAAAAAATGTGTCATTGCCGTTCTTCGGGATATCAGTGCGCGCAAGGAGGCGGAAGAGGCCTTAGCCGCTGAACAGGAGAGGCTGGCTGTAACCATGCGCAGTATTGGTGATGGAGTGATCACCACGGATATAGACGGCAATGTTGTTTTGATCAACAAGATAGCCGAGAAACTCACGGGCTGGGAGCATGAGGAAGCTACAGGTAAACCGTTGGCCGAGGTGTTTCATATAATCAATGGAAAAACCAGAAAACGTTGTGAAAGTCCGTTGGCCCAGGTGCTGGCCACTGGCAAGGTCATTGCCCTGGCCCGCCATACAGTTCTTGTTGGCAAGGATGGTTCTGAGTGCAGCATTGCCGATAGTGGCGCGCCTATACGGGATAAAAAGAGCGAGGTTGTTGGCGTTGTCTTGGTCTTCCGGGATGTTACGGAGGAAAAAAAGAAAGAAAAGGAGTTGGCTAAGGGCCGGAAGTTGGAGTCAGTGGGGCTGCTGGCCGGTGGTATTGCCCATGACTTTAATAATATTTTAGCTGCCATCCTGGGTAATATCAATCTGGCCATGCTCTATACAAATCCTGACGACAGGAGCCATTCCTTGCTGCAGGACGCGGAAAAGGCCTCTCTGCGGGCCAAAGATCTCACCCAGCAGCTCCTCACCTTTGCCAAGGGTGGAGAACCTGTAAAAGAACTGGCGGCCATCAAAGATATTATCCAGGATTCTGCCCGCTTTGTTTTGCGGGGCAGCAATGTCCGCTGCAATTTCCACTTTGATAAGGATTTGTGGCCTGTTGAAATAGACCTGGGCCAGATGAGCCAGGTCATTCAGAATATTATTATTAATGCCAACCAGGCCATGCCGGAAGGTGGTGTTGTTGAGGTGCGGTGCACTAATGTCAGCAAAGACCTGGCCCAGAGCCTCGGCCTGAGGCCGCGGGACTATGTTGTAATCAGCGTCCAGGACAGCGGTATAGGTATTGACAGGGCAATGCTTGAAAAGATTTTCGACCCCTATTTTACCACCAAACAGCAGGGCAGCGGTCTGGGGCTTGCCGTTAGTCATTCCATTATTAGCAAGCACGATGGCTATATCAAGGCTGACTCCCGTCTGGGTGAGGGCACAACCTTTACCCTCTATCTCCCTGCGGCAAAGGGCAAAAAACTTGTTCGGGCCTACAATCAGAGGGCTGTGCAGGCGGAGGCCGGCCAGGGCAGAATAATGATCATGGATGATGAGGAGATGGTGAGAAAGGTGATGCAGGGCATGCTTGTCAGTTTCGGTTACGAAGTTCTTCAGGCCAAGGATGGTGAGGAGGCTGTTGCCCTCTTTAAAGAGGCCCGGGAGAGTGGCCGACCCCTTGATCTCATTGTTATGGATCTGACCATTCCGGGAGGTATGGGGGGACAGGAAGCGGTGCAGGAGATCCATAAAATTGATTCTGCGGCCAAGGTCATAGTTGCCAGCGGTTACTCCAATGATCCGATCATGGCTAACTGCCAGGACTATGGTTTTCTGGCCGCCATTATCAAACCATTTAAGGTTCAGGACCTGCAGGCAGTTATCAGGCGGGTCCTGTGAATTTCCCTTGGATCTTTCAGCAGGCCCAGGTTGCCTGGCGTCTTCGGATGGGCGATTTTATGTTTTTCTACTTGTCGCAAGGTCCAAAATAAAATGGCTGGTTTTGCTCCGGGCCTTATCGCATAATAAAGGTAGAGCAGCGCGTTATGGACTCATTCCTAAAGGAGGTCTGCCATGAGCAAGGCAAAGACAGGTTTGTGTGAAGAGTGCGGTAAAAATTATGAAGATATCCAGGATGTCTGCGGCCATTGCGGCTATTCAGCCCATGGCACCTACATGATGGGAGAAAGTAACCCCTTCTGGAAATGCGGAAAATGCGGGCGCACCCTCCAGGCCCAAATCCCCCCTGAAAAATGCCCCGCTTGCGGCGAGGTGTGTGATTTTAAGAATATCACCTGTTACGAGCCGGAGTGCGGCGGTCCCGGCAATATTGATCCTAAGCTCTAGGACTTGTCACGCCTTTGGTAACCTTGCCTGCGGTTTTTTTAATGACCATCAAGCAGGCGACCGATGCCGCCCAGCACAGAGCCCTCTCCTTGATCGCGTCCCCGGCCAGACGGGGCATGGGCGATAATGCGCTCCGCCATCCTGGAGAAAGGAAGGCTTTGCAGATAAACGGTCCCCGTTCCCTGTAATGTTGCCAGGAAAAGTCCTTCGCCGCCGAAGAACATCGATTTCAGGTTTCCAGCCCTTTCAATACTGTAGTCAATCCCCTGGGTGAACCCCACCAAACAGCCGGTATCAACAAGGATCTTTCCGCCACGCAACTCCTTCTTGATCACCGTGCCACCGGCATGAACAAAGGCCATGCCGTCGCCGTTTAATTTCTGAAGAATAAAACCCTCGCCACCAAAGAAACCGGTGCCCAGCCTTTGGGTAAAGGCAATGCCGACCTTGGTGCCCAGGGCCGCACACAGGAAGGCATCCTTCTGACAGAAAAATTCGCCGTTCACCCCCTGCAGATTAACCGGGATGATTTTGCCGGGGTAGGGGGCGGCAAAGGCCACTCTTTTCTTGCCTGCACCCATGTTGGTGAAATGGGTCAAGAACATGGACTCGCCGGTAAGAACACGCTTGCCAGCACCCTTTATCATTGCCAAGAAACCTTCCTGGGCCTCTGTGCCATCCCCCATCTTTGCCTCAAAGGAGATGCCGTCATCCATGTAGTTCATGGCTCCCGCCTCGGCAACAACGGTTTCGCCGGGATCAAGTTCCACCTCAACAATCTGCATATCAGCGCCGATGATTTCGTAATCCAGCTCATGACTCTTCATAATGCGCTCCTTTTTTTGTTTTATCTGTTGAACTTGAGGGTACCATCGAAAGATGAGATTATTCGATCAAAATCACGGCATATGAAAAATTTTACCACAGGTTGATGGCCAATAGCGGAGTCTTGCAAGCGCGCTGGCCTCTGAGGAGAAAATTCCGGGCACCAGGCAGAGATTGGCAGAAAAAGCAATGTTTCAAGTTACCCTAGATTTTTTGTAGGATAAGCGCCAGGAGCTGGCCAAAGGTATCGACGAAGTAATGGGGGGTGGTCTGGCCCGGGCTGTTTGGGTTTTCGACGTTTACCCCGTATTCCAAACCCTGTTCACTGAGGGCCTTATACTTCTTCATCTTGCCGGCATATTTTGAACTTGGCCGCTCCTTCTCCAAGAGCAGACCGAGGGCCACCAGGATCTTGTTGGCCTTCACCGCCGAAATATCAGCTTTATGCTGTTTCAGCAGGTTGGTGATTGAATCTCTATTTTCCACAACATCCTCCTCCTCGCAGGTCCGCAACGGTCGCTACGTGACTGCTCTGCTCTATATCTGCAGTTCCCGGGCCATGATTCCTTGATATTGATTCATGGTTGTTTTTCTATCCCTATTTGGGCGCCAGCGCTTTCTTTTTTTCTGTTAGAGGCATTTTTAGGCGCCGAAAGCTAGCAACTTGATGAACAAGCTATTATGGGCCAGGTAATTGAATATGAAAAAAGATCATTGAAGACGCATCAAACCCTGATGTTTGCAATTTTACAGAAATTCGTGACCGGGGCGGCTTGAAAAAGAGGATGAAGATACTGTTGAAGGGCTAGAGTGTAAAAATGAAAAGAAAAGGGAAGGGGCAGGTGAGTGAGAGTAACAAGTAACGTCTTTGAGCTTCAAATTTTGTTATTGCCGGAGTTTGGTATTTTGCCAGGCTGGAAAAATGGGGTCACCCTAAATAGTTCAAGTTGTTTAGGATGACCCCTTGGATAGAAAAAGCATTATTGGGTGGCGGTTATTTTTTTACGCCTGATGAAGTTTCCAGCCAGACCGGCTAAACCGCTTCCGAAAAGAAACATTGTCGCTGGTTCTGGCACTGGCTCAACATCTATTCGAGCTACAGCTCCTTCAGCCCAGCCCCAGATTGCTGGGTCGATATCGCCAATTCCTAATATGCCAAGATGAGGACGAAAAATGTTGCCATTTTCATCAAGTCCGCCCATGCCTCCGAAGAATCCAGGCACATGTGCTGCTAATTCAGTATTTACTTCGGTTCCGGCATCCCAGACGTCCATGGCAAAAAACATATAGCTGCCCGCCAAAGGTGTAGCGCCTGAAAACAAGGATATTGCACCATCTCCGTAAGCTCCGCCAATAAAGGCATCGTTGCTGACGGCCAGCATGCTCATGAAGCTCAGCATGGAGTATGACGTGTCGGCCTCAACCATGACATAGGCAGAGGTGCCTGGAGTGAGAGGGCCTCCAGGGGTGACTGCATAATCCAGCACCGACGTCCCAACTGCCAGAGCTGCCAAAGCAGTCACGCCTGTGACGTCACCTCCTTCCGCCAACGCTTCAACTTCCGGCGATGCCGGAGTCCCTGCAGTGAATAAATCAAAGGAGGCATCATGTGTGATAAAAGGCGCCGGGGTAAGGACATTATTGCTGAGGTTAGTGAGGGTGATTTTAAAAGGAGTCGCATGTGATTGAGCAGCAAGGCAAAGTACAAAAAGTGGAATGA
>JBDLIE010000031.1:0-30430 GCA_039715015.1 Thermodesulfobacteriota bacterium | reverse complement strand
CAAGGGGGGTGTTGCACTCCAGGCAGCGGCTTAGGGGCTGGAGCTGGTTGTGGAGGCCGAGCAGGCTGATGATCTCCTGGAGCTGCTTAGTGGGATCAGAGGCCCGGACAAGGCGCCCGAAATGGACCTGTTTGCGCATGAGCAGGCCGCGGTCCTTGCTGAGCAGCAGGCGCTGCTCAGCCTCGGCACAGGCGGCCAGCTCGGCATCATCCCAGTGGGGGTGGCTTGCAGCATCAAAACCGGCCATGCGCAGCAGGCGGCCCAGCTTGTTGACATTGATGTCCACCAGAAAACGTAGTTTGGCCAGGGGCTGGGGCCTGAGCAGGCAGGGCTCCATAATATCCCAGGGCGCGGTTATGGGCTGGACATCAATCTGGCAGTCGCTCTTTACAGGATGACTGAAGCCCACCTCGCACTCATCAACCAGGAGACTGCCCACCTCGGTGTGGGGCAGGCCAAAGGATTCCACCACATCCTTGATGGAGGCGATCCGGCCTGCCGCTACCTGAATGTGCCCCTGCGCGCGCCACTGGCGGCGCAGCAGGGTGGCGAGATCGCCGTGGAAGTTAACAGTGACGGACATGGTATTTTTTTAACATTGTTGATAGTCTTGTGACAGAAGGTTGGAGTCGAATACCATTCATTTTGTCTTGAATTATGAATTTAGCCTTGATAGAAATAAGTATCACTGAAAGTTGAATTTCTCTCAAGCACATCAACGCCAAGAGGACGTCATCATGTTCAAAACAATTCTCCATGCAAGCCTCATCGTAGGAAGTGTTATTCTGCCGGCAACAGTTCTGGCAGCCACACCGGAACCAGGTACCTTCACCCTGACTCCACAGATAGGGTATTATTTTTTTGAAGGCAACCAAGATGTGGAGGACGACGTACTTTTCGGCTTGGCGCCAGGTTATTTCTTGACCAGAGAGTTGGCCATGGAAGCGGTTGTCCAATATGTTGACACGGAAACGGATGACACCCTTAATGATGAAGACCTGGATGGCTACCTCTACCATGTAGACCTTCTCTACCACTTCAATGCAGATGATAAGCTGACCCCTTTTGTGGCGGCGGGCCTCGGCGGCATCACCCTTGATGATATGCCGGATGGAGGAGACTCTGCGTTTTTGATCAATTATGGGGCCGGCCTCAAATATGCCCTGACCGATGCGCTTTCCCTGCGCGGGGATGTGCGCCACATGGTCTCATTTGACGATCATTATAATAATCTGGCAGCTCTCGTCGGCATTACCTATAGCTTTGGCGGCTCGCCTACGCCTCGGCCCAAGGCACAACCGGTAGTACGGCCAGCGCCAGTGCCTCCTGCCCCGGCTGCCGTCTCTCAGCCAGCACCTCAACCAGCAGTGAAGGACAGTGACAAGGACGGCGTCATCGACGATCTGGATCGTTGCCCGCAGACGCTGGCCCACTTCGTGGTTGATAACAGGGGCTGTCCTGTCATGGAGGAAATCTCCGTCAATCTCCATGTTCAATTTGACCATAACAAGGCAACGATCCGCCCCATGTATAACTCAAATTTGCAGGAGGTTGGTGATTTCTTCAAGAAGGCCCCTAATGCCACGGCAGTCATTGAAGGACACACCGACTCCACCGGCAGTGCGGGGTACAATCAGTCCCTGTCACAACAACGGGCCGAGGCGGTACGCCTCTATCTAATTGAAAATTACGGCATTAGCCCAGAACGGTTAACGGCCAAAGGGTTTGGCGAAGAAAAGCCGATTGCCAGCAATGTCACAGAGTCAGGCCGGCAGACCAATCGCCGGGTTGTGGCCACTATCCAGACCATGCGACGTAAAATGAAGTGAGCTGTGCCTCTCTGATAGGCAAAAGGGCCGTTTTGACTGGGCCCTTTTTGTTTCTCTGGGGCCGCTGAAGTTTGTAAAAAGGCGGCCCGAGGCGATTGTGGGCCTCCGGAGATGCCAGATGCTGAGCGAGGCGGGCAGATCATCCACCGCATCCTGCGGAAGAGTTTGCCGGCATGGTTCCGGCCACTGCTTTGTTGACAATGCGTATCGCTGTGACGCTCGATGTTTTCAAGGGTACAAGGACGTCTGAATTTCTTTCTCGTTGTGGCCTGCAATTGCAACGCATGCTTTGTAAGGTCGTCCAGTTTTATTTCTTCCCCTCTCCCTCCTTATCAAACTCCTGCAAGGTCTTGGCAAAATTAAGCAGGGTGGCCTCCACCCTGCCATTGATCGAGTCCTCGGGATAGTTACCCTCCTCATCCCGTTCTCCTGCCGGCACACCGGTGAGAAGCTCAACCGCTTCGTCTGCCGTATTTACTGCCGTCACACTAAATGACTCCTGCTCCATGGCCTCAACCACCTCTTTTTTCAGCATCAGATGGCGGACATTGCTGGCTGGGATAATGACCCCTTGGTCACCGGTGAGGCCCCGGCTCTGGCAAAGGTCGAAAAATCCCTCTATTTTTTCGTTGACGCCGCCGATTGCCTGCACCTCACCCTTCTGGCTCACCGAACCGGTGATGGCCAGGGATTGCTTGATGGGGGCATCGGCCAGGGAGGAGAGCAGGGTGCAGAGCTCGGCGCAGGAGGCGCTGTCGCCCTCCACGCCGCCGTAGGATTGTTCAAAGACCAGGCTGGCGTGGAGGGTAAGGGGGGTGGAGCGGGCATAGCGGCTGCTTAAAAAGGAGGAGAGGATCATCACCCCTTTGGAATGAATGGGGCCTCCCAATTCCACCTCTCGCTCTATGTCGACTATCTTGCCCTTGCCCGGCCTGGTTAGAGCGGTGATCCGGGTCGGACTTCCAAAGGAATCGCGCCCCAGTATGAGTACAGAAAGGCCGTTTATCTGTCCGGCCTTGGTGCCCTCGGTCTCAATATGGCGGATGTTGTTCTCCATGGCCTCGAAGAAACGGTCCTTGATTCTGCCGCCCCGCCGTTGGCTGGCGACAATGGCCCTTTCCACATCACTGTCATCAATGGTTGTTTTGCTGTCTTTCTTGGCCAGAAAGTCGGCTTCCTGCATCAGGTCGGCAAAATCCCGAATCCGCAGCGACAGCTTTTCCCGATCACCGGCCTCGCGGGTGGCCTGTTCAATGAGGCGGGCCACGGCAGTGCGGTGGAGGGGCAGAAGCCTCTTGTCCTTGGCCAGTCTGGCAATGAGGGTGGCATAGAGGTCCTGGCTCCCCTTGCTGCGTTCCATGTCGCTTTCAAAGTCGGCCTGCACCTTGAAAAGTGAAATAAATTCAGGGTCATAGGCATTCAAGAGATAGTAGATCATGGGTTCGCCGATCAAGACGACCTTGATGTCAAGATCCATGGCTTCCGGCTCCAGAGAGACCGTGCTCATCAGGCCCAGAAGCCGTTCCACAGGTTCAATATGAATCTTTCGAGAACGGAGGGTTCTTTTCAGTCCTTCGTAGGCAAAGGGCTGCATGAGCAGTCTTCTGGCGTCGACGATCAGATAGCCGTTATTGGCCTGGTGGAGGGCACCAGGCTTAATCAGGGTAAAGTTGGTGGTGAGCATGCCCATCTTGGCCTGGTGTTCGATGCGGCCATGGAGATTCTGGTAAGTGGGCAGATCTTCATAGACAACGGGCGAGCCATGGTTGTTTTCATGGCTAATCAGGACATTGACCTCGTACTGGTCAAAGGAAGGAGCATGGCCGCCGCCAACAGCAAGAATGAGAGGGTTCTGGCCCTCTTGCTCATCACCGCGGAAATCATCCACCCGTTCGCTGATGTCTTCTTCAACGTCTTCAAGGTAATGGATAATTTTGTCGTTATCCTTATACTTGCCCTTCAGGGTCTCGATGAGGGGCGAGACCGCCAGTTTTGCCGTCTCTTTCTTGAGTTTACGCGACTGTTCCTCATTTTCACGTTTCCAGACACTGATCTGGTGAATGGCCTCTTGCAGGATGGTTTGCAGTTTCTCAATGGTCTCTTCGATTCTTTTTTTGACCTCTTTAGGCAACTTGCCAAACTCGTCTACACTGAGGGGCTCGCCCTTGCCATCAGTGGGGGAGAAACGAAAACCCTGCTCGCTTCGCGATACGGCAACACTTTGCGCTTCTGCCTTTTTTTCCACCTCGTGGTAGAGAGTCTCAATTTTCTGGGAAAGAAGGTCATTGATAGCCTTGCGTCGAACCCGGTAATCATCCCCCTCAAAAATGGCGGGGATGGTGGTCTTCAGGGTATCGATAAGCTCATACATCTCGGCCTTGAAGACCATGCCTTGGCTGGCATGAAGTTCCAAGGCCAGGGGCTTATGGGCGTGATGAAAATTATGAACATAGCACCAGTCGCTGGGGGTGGCATTCTTGCTGGCCCTATCATGGATGAAGGATTCCACCATGGTGTGGCGGCCGGAGCCCTCCGGGCCAAGGACAAAGAGGTTATAGCCCTGTTGCTGCATCTCAATGCCGAAATCAACGGCTTCAAGGGCCCGGTCTTGGCCAATAAAATGGGAAAGCTCCTCCACCTCCTCCGTGGTTTCAAAGGAGAAATTTTCCAGGTTGCAACGATGATAGGCCTCTTCCGGGCTGATTTTATGGATAGTCATTGGTTCTCCTTATTAGTCATCGATAAAGGCCCACAGGCGGATAAAAGATTCCAGGGAAGAGCTGTTTTAAGAGGGCGAAGTCATTGCTTGGCAGAAAGAGTTTTATGGGTATTCTCCGACCTCGAAAAAGGTTTTCTTGAAAAGAAAAGTCCTTCTAAAAAAGGATAGTGAGAGTCTCTGTCGATGTCAAAAAAATAAAACAACGGGTGGCTGCAGAGAATTTTCTTATGATGAAGCAAGGTTGTTGAGCTGTCTCCATGCGGAGGGGGGAGATAAACAACTTGAATTTACACAGCAGTGTTCACTATCCTATAAAAGGAACCTCTTTTATTAAGGAGCACCTGTGAGCCTGTTTAAAACTTTGCATATTTTTCTTCTTGCCGTTCTCCTGGCCGGCTGCAGTAGCCCGGCGGATGAAGAGAAGGGTGCAGATCGCCTGGTGATTTATACCGGAATCACCATGAGGCATGCCATCCAGGAGATTGCCAGCCATTTCGAGAAAATGCATGGCTGCCGTGTGTCTATTATCCAGGGCGGTTCAGAAGATTTGTATAAGAGTTTAAGGTTGAGTCGCCGGGGAGACCTCTATTTGCCAGGTTCGCCGGTATACCGCCAAAAGTATCTGTTTGAGGGGTTGTTTGCCGACTATGTCTATGTGGGTGACAATCAGGCGGCCCTGATTGTCCAGAAGGGCAACCCTAAGAATATCAGCAGCGATATTAAAAATTTAGCAGATCAAAGATATACGGTGGTCATCGGGAATCCCGAAAGTGGCAGTATAGGCCTGCATACAAAGAAAATTTTGGAGAAGGCAGGGATTTATGAAGAGGTGTTGCGAAACAGTGTGGCCCTCCCTGCAGCCTCCCGTAACATTAGAAGAAGCATTGTCGAAGATGGCATAGACCTGGCGATGAACTGGCGGGCCACGGCAAATTTTAAGGAAAATAAAGCGCTCATGGACGTCCTCGTTCTGCCCGCGTCTATTGCCCCCAAGAAGAAACTACTCTTAAACCTTCTCTCCTTTTCCGATAACCCCAAGCTGGCCAAAGAGTTCATGCTCTATGCGGTTTCTCCCTCTGGCCAGGAAATTTTTAAGAAATATGGATTTCTTGATCAGGTTGCCGGTCAGGGGTCTCTCCAAAGATAAATGACATGTTGAAATCCCCGAAAAAAATTCTGAGATATGTCGTGGGTCTTGTCATCGTCTTTGCGGTGGGTTTTTTTCTCCTGTTGGCCCTCCATTTTTCCTTTATGGGCCTCCTTTCCCAGTTTGATCAGGAGCTGAGCAACGAGAGGTCCCGGATTGCCATCGGCGAAGAGATTATAAGCAATATTAACCAGATCGAACGTAATTATTATCAGCTGGTAGCATCCTCCACCGGCAGTAGGAACTTGGAAAATATTTACACCAGGACCGAGGTCTATTTTGAGCACATAGAGCAAGCCTTTAACGTTTTTAACAATGGAGGATCTCTCACGGCTATTATTCGTTTGAACCAGGAAGGGGTGCAGGATTTTAGCCGAACCATTGTCTACAGGCCAAAGGGGGAAGAGGGCTATGCTCTTGAGATTATAGATATCAGGCCTAAGGTCCAGGAGATTAAGGAGCGCATGCAGACCCTGGTTGACCTGGTTGCCAAACGTAACAGTATTTTCAGCGGCAGTGACCAGGCGGCCAAAATGGCCATCAGAGAAGAAGTTCTCGCTTTCTTGAAAAAGTCGCCGTCCCATTTTGTCCGGCTCCATGAAAATGCCAACGGTCTTTACTACCAGGGCCATAGAAATCTGGAACGACTCAAAACGGAAATTTCCACCCGCAAAGCCATCTATGTTAAGGTTGCTCTAAGCATCATGGCGGCGATAGTTTTAGGGATTTTTGTTATTTGTTGGATTATTGCCCGCCAGATTTATGCGGCCCACAGTCAGCTTTGCTTTGTCAGTCAGGAGATGGAAAAGGCTAAAAAAGATGCTGGTACAGCGAATAAGATCAAGTCCGATTTTCTCGCCACCATGAGCCATGAGGTCCGAACCCCGATGAATAGCATAATCGGCATGACCGGCCTGGTCCTGGACACGGAGCTCAGCCCCACCCAGCATCGCTATCTCAGCAGGATTCAGAATGCTGGTGAAATATTGCTGGGGTTGATCGAAGATATTCTTGATTTTTCAAAAATTGAAGGCGGGAAGCTGGATTTTGCTGAAAAGCCTTTTGACCTCAAAGAGTTGGTCTACTCCGTTGCCGAGGTTGTTAAAGTTGAAGCAGGGAAAAAGGGGGTGGCTGTCCAGGCGGCAGTCGCCGATTCCCCCTTTATAGTCCAAGGCGATGCCTTACGCATGCGCCAGATCCTCATGATCCTTGTCAGTAATGCCGTTAAATTTACGGAAAGCGGTGAGGTGAAGATTGAGGCTCATTTGGAAGAGTTGGATGATCATCGACTGCTTGCCGTTATCTTGGTTCGTGATACAGGTATCGGCATTGCCCAGGAGAAGCTCGCCACCATATTTGACACCTTCGCCCAAGGCGACGCCTCTGTGACTAGAAAGTATGGAGGTACCGGCCTTGGCCTGGCCATTTCAAATCAGCTCGTCAAGCTTATGGGCGGCGAGATAACTGTTGAGAGTGAGGTGGATCAGGGCAGCGTCTTTACCCTGTCGCTGCCTCTGGTAAAAATGAAGTTTTCCGGCCCGGAAACGCCCTGGACTGCTGAACTGGAACCTAAAGATCGTCCGGCCCGGGCCCTGGAGATTTTACTTGTGGACAGCGAGAGCGGCCAGCGAGAAAAGGGGCAACGTATTCTGGAGCAGAGTGGCCACCGGGTTAAGGGCGTGGGCGATGGTATTGAAGCGCTGCATTGTATGGCGAAGTTTCAATATGAAGTCGTCTTTTTATATCTGGACATGCCGGTGTTGGACGGCAGAAGTACAGCCTTGGATATCCGTGCCTTTGAAAGGGGGGAAGAGGTGCAGCGCCTTGAGCTTGGCTATGATGTTGACTGGCTCAGTGCCCGCCTAAAAGGGCATCACACCTATTTGGTAGCCGTAAGCGATGTGCCCTTTGGGGATGAACAACCTGCTGGCTTAAAAGATCTCTTTGATGACTATCTTAGTAAACCTTATGACAAGAAGGCACTTGCTGACCTTGTTGGTATTATTGCAAAAAATAGGGCAGCTAGCCGCTGACGCACCTGACTGGCTCGTTCAGAAAATTATTGATCATCTCAGCGACGCATATCGCATTGGCCCGGATAAGGTTGAAGAGCTTGTCGATTCCTCCCTTGCACCCTCTCTTTCCAGGTTGCCAGTTACCGCAAAGATTTTGAAAGTAACGAGGTGGTTGCCTTTGAGAAAAGTGTTCACAGCCTGAAAGGCAGCCCGCTAAATCTTGGCTGCAACGAGTTGGGACTACGGATGGCCAGGCTGGAAAAGATGCTTGCCAGGGCCGGGAGAGCGATTGCCGGCAAGAGTTTGATGAGCTGGAACAAGACCTGGCGGCGCTCTTTACCTGAAAAATAGTCTAAGGCCTTGCCAGCAGGCACTCTTTTCCTGTACACTTTTTCTCCTTAGCCTCATTCTTGACAACGAGGCCCATCAACCCCGAAATATTTTTGTATCTTCACAGCAACAAAATGGAGCGTGTCAATGCTTGATAGGCATAAATGTACGTTGTTTTCCGGTGGCCATCGCGGCGTGGAAAGCGTCTTTGGCGAAATGGCAGAAAAATGGGGAGTAAAGGAGGTTAATTACTCCTTCATGGGTCATAAGGTGGAGCGCAACTGCAATATCCATCATCTCTCAGATGAGGAGCTTGCCCGCGGTGATATTTCCATGGAGCTGGCCTCCAAGATGATGAACCGCACCTATTACGAGAAGAGAAAGATCAGGAAGGTGCTCCAACTTATCTTCCATATGGTCAACTCCGGCCACCAGGTCTTTGTGGTGGGAACCATCCTGGATGATGGCACGGTCAAGGGCGGTACGGGTTGGGCTGTGGAGCTGGCCAAGCTCTTCCAGCGCCCCGTGTCTGTTTATGATCAGATAAAAAAACAGTGGTTTGCCTGGGAAGAGGGAAAATGGCAGGAAGATCAGCCCAAAATAGAGCATGAGACCTTTTGCGCCTCAGGCACTCGCGACCTCACCACAGAGGGCAGACAGGCCATCGAGCAACTTTTTGCCGATGCCTTTGGAACTGCGTAGTTTTTTCTTGACAGCGCCGGGAGTTGAAGGTATTGTTGCGCGCTTTCATTCCCATATAAGTGATAACGGCCCCATTTTGCGGGCCGTTTTTTATACGGCTTGGGACTCTTCCCCGGCCTATTTTTTTTAGTCTCTACAAGCGCTGATTTGTTCTTCATTCAGCACAGTAATTACGTTATTACGACGAGGATGTACCAATGCTAGCAGATCTCAAAAAAGTCAGAAATATCGGCATCTCGGCCCATATTGATTCAGGTAAAACCACCCTTACCGAGCGTGTCTTGTTTTATACCGACCGTATCCACGCCATCCATGAGGTTCGTGGCAAAGACGGCGTCGGCGCCACCATGGACTCCATGGAGCTTGAAAAAGAGCGCGGTATTACCATTCAGTCCGCTGCCACCTTCTGTAACTGGAAGGGTAATGACATCAATATTATTGATACTCCTGGTCACGTTGACTTTACCGTTGAGGTTGAGCGTGCGCTGCGTGTACTTGACGGCGCAGTCCTGATCCTCTGCTCCGTAGGTGGTGTTCAGTCCCAGTCCATCACGGTTAACCGCCAGATGACGCGCTATAACGTTCCCCGAGTTGTCTTTGTCAACAAGTGTGACCGCACCGGCGCCAATCCTGCCCGCGTCACCGAGCAGGTGCGCGACAAACTGGGCCTTAATGCCATCCATATGCAGCTGCCCATGGGCCTTGAAGGTGACATGGAGGGTGTTATTGATCTGGTGACCATGAAGGCCCTCTATTTTGACGGCGATAATGGTGAGAATATCCGTGAAGAGGATATCCCGGCCCAGTACCAGGCCGATGCTGAGGCCCTGCGTGAGGAGCTTCTTGATGCCGCCTCTATGTTTGATGATGACCTGATGGAGGCCGTTCTCGAGGGTGAGCCCACTGTCGAGATGATCAAGCGTGCCATCCGTAAGGGTACTCTGGATCTGGAATTCGTTCCCGTCTTCATCGGTACTGCCTTCAAGAATAAGGGTGTCCAGCCCCTGCTTGACGGTGTAATTGACTACATGCCCACTCCCTTTGATGTGGAGAATATCGCCCTAGACCTCGATAATGATGAGGCCGAGGTAAAGGTGAGTAACGATGTCAAGGATCCCCTTGTGGCCCTGGCCTTCAAACTGGAGGATGGCCGCTACGGTCAGCTTACCTATATCCGTGTTTATCAGGGTACTCTGAAGAAGGGCGATTCCATCTTCAATACCCGTACCGGCAAGAAGGTTAAGATCGGTCGTCTGGTGCGCATGCACTCCGACGAGATGGAAGAGATTGACGATACCGGCGGTGGCGATATTGTCGCCCTTTTCGGCGTTGACTGCGCCTCCGGCGACACTTTCTGCGATAGCAACGTCAACTACTCCATGACCTCCATGCATATCCCGGCCCCGGTTATCTCCCTGTCCATCAATCCGGTGGACAATAAGGCTCAGACCAATATGTCCAAGGCCCTGAACCGCTTCACCAAGGAAGACCCCACCTTCAAGACCTTTGTTGATGATGAGACCAACGAGACCATCATCCAGGGTATGGGTGAGCTTCATCTTGAGGTGTACATCGAGCGTATGAAGCGTGAGTATGAAGCTGAGGTTGAGGTTGGTGCTCCCCAGGTTGCCTATCGCGAGGCCATTACCAAGCGGGCCGAGTTTGATTACACCCACAAAAAACAGTCTGGTGGTTCCGGACAGTTTGGCCGGGTTGCCGGTTATATGGAACCCATTGCCGATGACGACGAGTTCGAAGAAAACTACGAGTTTGTCGATAAGATCGTCGGTGGTGTTATCCCCCGCGAATTCATCTCTTCCTGTGATAAGGGTTTCACCAAGTCCATGGCCAAAGGTTCCCTGGCCGAGGCCCCTATCACTAAAGTACGCTGCGTCATTAATGACGGTAGCTTCCATGCCGTTGACTCCTCGGACGTTGCCTTCCAGCTTGCTTCCCAAGGCGCTTTCCGCCAGGGTTATCTGAAGGCCGGTCCGGTTCTGATGGAACCGATCATGAAGGTTGCCGTGGAAGGTCCCACCGAGTTCCAGGGCGCCATCATGGGTAGTATCAACCAGCGGCGCGGCATTATTCAGGGCACCACCGAGGATGCCAACTACACCGTCGTTGAGGCCGAGGTTCCCCTGTCCGAGATGTTTGGTTATTCCACGGTTCTGCGCTCCCTCACCCAGGGTAAGGCCGAGTTTACCATGGAGTTTGCTTCCTACCGTGCCGTGCCCAAGGCTATTGGCGAAGAGGTGATGGCCGAGCTGGCTAAAAAGAGGGCAAAAAAATAAGCTAGGAGGGGAATGGCCTGAGCGGAGATGGACATCCTCGCCACCGGTCAAACCAGGACCTGCTTTTTATAGTGTACAAAGCCCAACTTCAGGATTACTGTGGTTGGGCTTTGTTGTTTCTGGACTTGTATGGAGTTAACCCTTCGGGAGGAGGAGATGGAGAAAATCATCGATTATGGCCAACAGTACCCGCTTGTTCTTGCTGGCTTTGTCCTGCTGATGCTTGTTCTCTGCTGGAAGAGTGAGGAGGTGCGGGGCTGGGTTGTGCGGCTGCTTCTTTTTCTCCTGATTCTGACGGTGCTCTATTTTGCCTTTCAGAAATTCAAATACCTTATTCCCTCCTCGCAGCAACAGCCAGCTCTTCGCGATGACAGCCTGGAAGCAGAAGAGCATGCCGGTAAGAAATATTATAAGGACCCTGAAGAACGGTTTAAAGAGCAGCAATAGCCCTTTACGGTTCGCAGTAAAATAAATTTTTTTTCGTGTTTTTTTATCATGAAGCGTCAAGAACTTATTGAGACAAACCCCCTACGACTCATCTCCCCCTCTGATGGTGGTATGGTGGCTGGTCGCCATTTAGCCCTGGTCAAGTCTTCTGCCGGCGTCGGTAAAACCGCCATCCTGGTCCAGATTGCCCTGGATAAGCTCCTGCGCGGCGAACATGTGGTCCATATTGGCATCAATGAGCAGCTCAATAATATAAAGCTTTGGTACAGCCATGCCTTTGGGGCTCAGGCCCGCCAGGTGGAACTTGCCGAGCCAGACAAGGTGGAGGGCGAAACCATGGACCGGCGCCTGCTCATGACCTTCATGGCCGAAAACTTCAGCCCTGCCCGCTTGGCCGAGCGTCTTGACGGTTTAAGCAGGCATGGCATTTCCCTGCCCGACTGTGTGGTGATTGACGGCCTTGCCGCTCAGGGGACTGAGTCGGCTGCCATCTTTGCCGAACTACGGGCCTATGCCCAGGAGCGCAATATCACCCTCTGGCTTTCCTGCCTTGATCTTGCTAGCAAGGTTAAGGAGCAGGCGGATACCGTTCTTGAGCTGCAAGATTCTTCTGGCGGTACAATCAGCCTCTCTGTTGTTAAGGATGATGCCGGTTATGCAGAGGAGGGTGCTGCCATGCGCCTTGATCCCCAGACCCTGACCCTGTTTCGTTGCTGATCTTGTCATGAAATTTCGTCCCTGTATTGATCTCCATAATGGCCGCGTCAAACAGATTGTCGGTTCCACCCTCTCCGATACTTCTGACAGCGCCCTGCAAACCAATTTTGCATCAAGCCATCCCTCCTCCTATTATGCCGAGATGTACAAGCATGACCAGCTGACTGGTGGCCATGTCATCATGTTGGGACCTGGTAATGTTGAGGCTGCCAGTGAGGCATTGGCCGCCTATCCTGGCGGCCTGCAGATCGGCGGTGGCATTAATACCGAAAATAGCGCCTCCTGGCTGGAAAGGGGAGCAAGTGCCGTTATTGTCACCTCCTATGTCTTTAAGGATGGTTTAATTCATGAGGACCGTCTGCACAGCCTGGTTGCCGAGGTGGGCAAGGAGTATCTGGTCTTGGACCTTTCCTGCCGTAAGAAAGGGGACGACTATTACATCGTCACTGATCGCTGGCAGAATTTTACTGAGGTGGTGGTTAACCAGGAAGCCTTGGACTACTTCAGCGCTTTTTGCTGTGAGTTCTTGATCCATGCCGTGGATGTTGAAGGCAAATGTGCGGGGATTGAGGAGGAGCTTGCCGAAAAGCTCGGGGCCTGGACGCCACTTCCCACCACCTATGCCGGGGGGGTGAAGAACCTGGCGGATATGGAGCAGATTCTTGACCTCGGTAAGGGCAAACTCGATGCCACAGTGGGCAGTGCCCTTGATATCTTTGGTGGCTCAACGATGACCTATGCTGAGGCGGTGGCCTTTCATAAAAAGCATAGGTGACAGCCGGCAGTTAATAGCCACTGTAATGAGCCTTGTTCTGGTCCCGCTGGTTTTGGTGCCCACTATGGCTGCAAACTTTCTTTATGAAATGGTACCTTCTTCTCATTTTTGGGGTCTGCTGTATCTCCACCTCAGCCATTCTGATTACCCTGTCAGAGGTGCCACCCACCCAGGCCGCTTTTTATCGTAATTTTTTTGGCGCCATATTCTGGCTCATACCCTATGGCTTTACCCGGCCCTTGGCATCTCTGCCCCTGAAAGAAGAAGGAGTGCTTGTCTGCCGCGTGGCAAAGCTCGCTCCCCTTGTCCAAAGGCTTTCAGGTTCTGGAATCCTGGTGGCGCTCAGTTTCTTTTTTGCCGTTGATCTCTGGGCCTGGCACCGGGCCATAATCTATATCGGCGCCGGCCCGGCCACCTTGATAGGCAACCTGCAGGTGGTTTTTGTCTCGCTTCTTGCTGTCTTTTTCTTTGGCGATCGCTTGAAGAACATGTTTTGGCCCGGCACCTTTTTGGCATTGGCTGGCATCGCCATGCTGACCTTGACAAACCCTCTGGGCAGCAATGTTCTGCTTGGTGTCCTCTGTGGTATTTTTACAGCGCTCACCTATTCTGTTTTCCTTATTTTCCTTAAATATCTGGAGCAGTTTGAGACAACTCCCCAGCAGACATTATTTTGGCTGGCTACCCTCACCGCCCTTTTTCTCCTGTTGCCCACCCTTGTTGAGGATGGCATGCTCCTTCCTGACCTAAGGGCCACGGCCATTCTGGCTATCCATGCCCTGGTCTCTTCAGTGGCGGGCTGGTGGATAATTGTCACCTCCTTAAAGAAGGTGCCGGTGGCAGCGGCCTCAACCTTGCTTCTCCTCCAACCCCTGCTTACCAGCATCTGGGGGCATATTTTTCTGGGCCAGGGTCTGGTGGCCATCCAGGTTGCGGGTATCTGCCTTGCCCTGTTTGGCATCCGCCTGGCAAATTGGGGCACGAGATGAGAGAGGATAAGGATAACGGCCAAGTTGCCTGTGGTCTCTGTGGCCAGCTGGCAAATCTGTCTGAGCTTATGATTGATGAGGAAGAGGGCATGGCGCTTTGCCCTGGTTGTGTGCAGGAGCTGGAAAGCTGCGGCTGTACTGATGAGAAAGAATAAACGCCATAGGTGGGGATTGCTTTAAGGGCTATTTCTTGGAATGATGCTTTTATGACTGTTTCAACTCAAATAGATGCGGAACTCTGCACTGGTTGCGGCCTCTGTATTGCTGTCTGTCCCAACCAGACCATTACCCTGGTTGACGGGAAGGCCCGGATCAGCGGCAATAAATGTATGGCCTGCTGCCATTGCCAGGCCGTCTGTCCCGCCGAGGCCATAGAGGTCGGCCTAGTCTCTGCTGAATTGGGATTTCACCATATTGCAGAGAAAAAGGGCTGGTTGGCACCGGGTTCCAGTGACGCCGCTGAGCTCGTCCAACTCCTGCGCTCTCGCCGTTCAGTGCGCAGTTACCAAGAAAAATCGGTGCCGCGCTTGCTGCTTGAAGATCTGGTTAAAATCGGTACTACAGCGCCTTCCGGTACGAACAGCCAGGCCTGGACCTTTACCCTCCTTAAAAACCGTGAAGAAGTCGAGCTGCTTGGTGAATTAACGGCCGCTTTTTTTCGCAGACTAAATAAAAAGGCGGCCAACCCCCTTTGGCGCCTGGCTGCCAAGCTTTTTGCCGGGGACAGCCTGGGGCGCTATTATCGTCGCCATTATCAGACGGTGCGCGACGGCCTTGCCGACTGGGAAGAGCGCGGCAAGGATCATCTCTTCCATGGCGCACCTGCAGCCATTTTGGTCGGTGGACAAAGTGAGGCCAGCTGCCCGGCCGAAGACGCCCTTCTTGCCAGCGGTCATATCCTGCTCGGCGCCCATGCCCTGGGGCTGAGCACCTGCCTTATCGGTTTTGTGGTAGAAGCCATGCGCCATGACCGGGACATCGGAAAAACCCTGAACCTGGCTCCGGATGAAGAGATCTACGCCGTTATTGCTGTGGGTTACGGCAGGGAAGCCTACCTGCGCCCTGCTGGACGCAAGAAGGTGAAGATCCACTATCTTAATTCGACGGGGGGCAATAGGAGGGAGAGCTGATCCGGCCTTTTTGGCCCGAAAGATCGGTACTCTCAGGTCAGGGCTGCGGAGATTTTTTTGGTGGTTTCCTCTTATTTAGTTTCCTGGCCAAGGTTATGTGCAGGGAGGATGTTGGTGATTGTTGTCTCTTGTCAGTTCTTCAATCGCTTCAAAATTATCTGCAGTAAGTCGGCTTATTAATAAGCTGGCCTCCCAGAGTTGTAAGATGGGAATTTTCACTTTTTAGACATTCCAATCTGCTGGTGATGCAGTGTTAAAACGTGATATTCGTTTGCTTGATTCGCCTTTTAATTGATAGTAGCTATTTTCATAAATTCTCCACCGGCATAAATCTATTGGAGTTACCTCAGAAGCATTTACGCTGCCAACAGCGCCGGCAGTTTCTAAGCCTGCTGAAACAAGTTCAGAGCAGAAGAATTTACTGAAATCTTCTTTATTATATGCGGGGCCGTGCAGCCCAAATGGCAGCTCATCTAATGCATCAACAGCTGACTTTATGGCCTGAGGCATATCGTAAGGTTTCCTCTCCTTGGCCTGATTAAAAAGAAAATTAAAAAACTTACTTTTATCGAATGAACTGTCTCGAATTTTCTTGTTTAAAGGCAACCACCAAAGCTCTCCTTCATAAGTATTCAGCCTGTCGCTAAACCTGGATACATTAACCCCATTGAAGCCATTTAATGAAGTCGATTCAATGATCTGGTTAAAGAGTCTGCCAGTGTCATCTTCAGGTATTTTGGTTTGGAGAATTACGCCAACATGAGAAACGCTGGAGAATGTGGCGAATTTTATTATTTCTGAAAAATGGCCTTTCCCTCCAAAAGCAATTACATCACCCGGCTGCATCAAATCTCTGGCCTCTTTATATGTTATCTGTTTCGCTGGCATTTTCAGTTCCCCCTTTGTGGTTTAAATTTATTTGCGCTCGCCTTCGCTGTGACCACAATTGCCCGCTTCTATTTTTGATAGAGGGCGCACGCACTACAGGAATGAACAATTCTTACGGATGATCTTATCTCTCAATGAATTTTGCGTACAACAATCTCCAAAATAGCAAGAACTCTGCCAGTGGGCGCCCATTGTTAAAGAGACGATATATTAGATAGATAAGCAAATAATATGGTCGGCAAAGGACTTTTTTCCGACATCCGGGAAAATAAATTTCCGTAAATTAGGAAGAAACTGGCCGCAGGAGGGCTGGTAATGGACTTAAAATGGGCGGATGCGGGATATGAGTCCAGCTAATACTTAAAAATGAGTAAAGCATGAATGTTCTTCCTGATAACACGGGAAGCCTGTTAGGTGTGGATGCTCTTTGCAGTGCCCCGTGCTGTAACCCTGATGGCGTCAACAAGCCAAGGTGGATAGAGTAAGGTTAGGCGTCTAGTCCCGAGCGCGATCAATTCTGAACGAAGCAACGAAAGGCAAATGATCCGAGACCTTCTCGCGAAACCGCTCACGGCCGATGTCCATACTCCAGTGCATTGGAAATACGCGAAGGCTGCCGCGAATGTACTCCGTACTGTATGTCCGGCTTATGGCAAAGCCATCCAGCAGGTTTGCTCTGCCAGCCTCCAAGATGTGTGAATAACGGGCCTGAAGGTCCCAGGATGACAGAAAATCCATCAGGTCGTCGCCACCGAGATGGTGGAAGTTGCTAACATCTTGGCCAGGGATCATGTTGAAGTCGCCGACTAAGAGTATGTCCTCTCGGCTTTCGGCGCGCAGTTGTTGGATGTAGGCTCCAATGACCTTTGCCTGGTCGTCACGAACCTTCTGCTCTGCAGCCCCCCGCCCCGACTTAAGGTGAACAGCGATGAGCAGAAAGTCAAACTTGCCGACCTTCATGTCCACGACAAAGGCCTTGCGCCTCCTGGAATCGCCCAGGTCGGAGCCATCTATGAAGCGTGGATTTGCAGCAGTCACCCCGTTTTTATACAGGACGCCAATGTTCAAGTCGTTTTCCTGTTCGAGAATGGTGTAGTCGTACTTTACGCCTTTGCCTTGCAGTCCTTGCTGCAAAGTTTCAATCGCTGAAAGTGGGTTGATCTCGACAAGAGTGACGACTTCAGCATCTAGGAGCGCAAGCCCTTCAACTTGGCGTTCCAGTCTAGTAGAGGGAATCGGACTGAAGCCCGAAAGATTCCATGCAGCTATATCTGCGGTTGTGCGGCCAAAATCAGTCATTGTGTTTTCTCCCGCGGTTTATAATCCCTGTAAGGATGTTTTAAGAGTTCCTCGCAAGTCATTTCTGCTTGTTTCTCAAGATTTGAGAAGCAAATAGTCTGCCAGTGGCAGAAATTTTGAAAAAGACAAAAAAAGCTGGGGAGATGGGCGAGTGGTGGTGTCGGCGGCTGAGGCGGCGAAGGGCGCTGCTGTTTCAGCCTTCTATATCTTGATAGAGAGTGAATTGGGGGTGGCCGGAGCGCTGTCTGAGCCAATTGATGCTTTTTAGAATGGCGGGCCGCGCCACCAGCCACCTTTCCAGTTTGTATTTGCCCGGCAGGTCAAGGAGGACAACACCCATGACCATGGTCAGCAGGCCTTGGCCGGGTAGGAAGAGCATGAGGAATCCGGCCAACAGGAAAACAACCCCCAGAATATTTTTACTCAACAGCAAAAAGAATCTCACAACTGGATGATGGTGGGCCCAGGGGGGGCGATGTCGTTTGCCATGGGCAAAATAATCGACAGGAAGGCGGGTAAGGAGAAAGGGAATAAGAAGCAGGGAGGCAATAAAGGTAAGTAGTGAAGAACCAGCCAACCACCAGAGCAGGGTTTCGTTGGTATGGATGGCGTCGAGCAGGGCCTGTGGCAGCAGAGATCCCAAGGCTAAAAGGGGTTATTGCTGGGAGTCCAGGTCAAAGAAGCGGCGGATCATGTCAAGTTTTTGCTGTTTTATGTCTTGATGACAATCCTCCTTGAGGTGGAGAATGGGATGGTGCATCATTTTGTTGATGATGGATGAGGTCAGCTTATCAATGGCCTTGGCTTCCTTGGCAGAAAGATCGAGGTTTGCCAGGGTTTTATCCATCTCGGCCCGCCGTATTTCATCAGCCTTCTTGCGTAGATCTGTAATGGTGGGGGAGAGGGCCATATTGCCCAGCCAGCCCAGGAACTTCAGGGCCTCGTCCAGGACAATACGCTCGGCCTTGGCAGCCTCGTTGACCCGTTCTGATTTATTAATCTCCACAACCTGACTGAGATCATCCACATCGTAGAGGTAGACGTTGTCAATATCGTTAATCCCAGGGTCAAGGTCACGGGGCACGGCAATGTCGATGAAAAAGAGGGGCCGGTTGCGGCGAGGCCGCATCAGAGGTTGGACCTCATTTTTTTCCAAAATAAGGTTAGGGGCGCCGGTGGAGCTCACCATGATATCCACTCTCTCAAGCTGGTCGTGGAGCTCAGCCAGACTGACCGCCTTGCCTTTAAAGCGTTTGGCCAGTTTGACGGCATTCTCCAGGGTACGGTTGGCAACGATGACCTCGGTACAGCCCTGGGTCACCAGATGTTCGGCTGCAAGCTCTGCCATTTCCCCAGCCCCGGCCAGCAATACCTTTTTGTTTTTTAGATCGCCAAATATTTTTTTGGCAAGCTGTACGGCAGCATAGCTGATGGATACGGCCGAGGAGCCAATATTGGTCTCCGAGCGGACCCGCTTGGCCGTTGAAAATGCCTTGTGGATCAGACGGTTCAGAATAACTCCGGTGCATTTTCTGTCCGAGGCTTCCCGATAGGCGTCTTTTAGCTGACCCAGGATCTGCGGCTCGCCCACCACCATGGAATCAAGGCTGGACGCCACCCGGTAGAGATGACTGATTGCCTCGTTACCCTGGTGGAGATAGGTGTATTCGATGGCCTGCTCTTCCGAGAGATCACTGGCTGCAAAGAGAAAGTCGCGGATATGGCGAATGGTCTTTTCTGGGGTGGGAGAGGTAAAGATTACCTCCACCCGGTTACAGGTGGACAGAAAGCAAAATTCCTCGCAGCCGGGGACCTCGCCCAGCATGGCCAGCGGCACCTCAATGTCGGGGAAGGCCAGTTTCTCACGGACTTCCACCGGCGCTGTCTTGTGGTTAACGCCAAGGATTAAAATGTGCTCAACGGACATATGTGTGAGCTCCGCTGAGCAGGAAGTTGACTCCCCACAGGGTAAAAAGAACAGCGCTGAAGCCGATGATGGACATGATGGCCGTCCTCCTGCCCCGCCAGCCAATGGCAAAACGTTGGTGGAGCAGACCGGCATAGAGCAGCCAGGTAATAAGAGACCATGTTTCTTTTGGGTCCCACTGCCAATAGGCGCCCCAGGCCTGCTTGGCCCATATGGATCCTGTCATGATGCCTAAGGTCAGAAGGGGGAAGCCAATGGTCAGACAATGCTGGCTCAACTGGTCAAGGGCCTCCAGCGAGGGCAGGCGGTAATAAAAAACGCCGAAGCGTTTCTTCTTTAATTCCCGGTCTTGGAGGAGATACATGATGCCGCCGCAAAAGCCCAGGGCCAAAAAACCGTTAGCGGCAATGGCGATGGAGGCGTGGATTGGTAGCCAAATCGACTGCAGGGCCGGAGGGAGTTCATTAATAACTCTGGACGAACAGAGACCCACAGTCATCAGGGCAAAAATGACCAGGGAAACAAAGGTGCCGAAGTTTTTTATCTGATAGCGCCAGCGAAAGGAGAGAAAGGCCCAGGTCACCGACCAGGCAAAAAAAGAAACCGTATCATGATGGGTGGTGAGCGGTGTGTGGCCGGAGGCCATATAACGGGCGGCAATGGTGATGGTGTGGAGGATTCCGGCACCAAGCAGAAGCTGCCTGGCCACGGTGCGCACCTTCTTGTTCTGGGAAGAAAAAAAGACCAGATAGAGGCTGACCGCCACAGCGTAAACAATATAGGTACCGGTGAAGAGCATTATTTCCCCTCGCTGTTTTGTTGAAGGTTGTGGCGGAAAGTATCCAGGCAACCCAGGTCAACATCAGCTCCCAGCACGGCATGGATATGGTTGGTGATGGTCTGCCAGTCTCCCTTTTTAAGCAGGGGGATAAGATCAGGGTGGAGCAGATCCTCAAAAATAATCTTGTTCTTAGAGTGGGGAAGGCCCTTGGCTAGAACCACGGGCCGTAAAGTGCCCATAAGTTCCAAGGCCAGGTCATACTCGGGGCCAAAGGATTTTTCAAGTTCCTGTCGCAGCCTTTTGGCAAGGGCCGGGCTTTTGCCGGCAGTGGAAATGGAGATGGCGAGATCACCCTGGCGCACAGTGGCCGGCAGAATGAAGTTGCACCATTTCGGGACATCGGCCACATTGAGGAGCAGGTTGCCCTCTTCGGCCTCGGCATGGACCTGTTCCTGTACTGTTTCGTCATCAGTGGCGGCAATGACCATGAAGGAGCCGGCAAGGTCGCCCTGCCTGTATCCCCGCTCGTGCCATGTGATGCGCCCTTGCCCTGCCATTTCGGCAAGAGCGGAGGTTGCCGCTGGGCTGATAAGGGTGACGGCGGCACCACAGTCGAGGAGCCCCTTGACCTTGCGTAGGGCAACCCGGCCTCCACCTATAACGGTGCAGGGGCGCTTGCGTATGTCGACATTAATGGGAAAATAGGACATGTTGGCGGATTCATGCTTTAAAAAAGATCAATGACCGAGAAACCACTATATACCACCGGCAAAGAAATTCAACGAAAACGTAACAGTTTCAGGGCAGAGCTTTTTCTGCTTTGCGGCACCACGCTTAAGAACCACACGAAAACGACAAAGATCCAGGAGGAGACCATGGGAAAGGGGAAACTTATCTGTTACTGCTTTGGCTTTTTTGAAGAGGATATCAGGGCCGATGCGAGGCGCTACGACCGCTCCACCATCATGGAAAAAATCATGGCCGAGAAGAAGGCCGGAACCTGCCGTTGTGCTGAGAGCAACCCGGCAGGCCGTTGATGCCTGGCTGATGTCCGCCGGGTTGCGGAGCAGGAATTAAAAGGAAAGTCGGCAGGAGGAATAAAAATGACTCCTTCTGACCCCCATTAATCATTTCAAAAACTAAGGGGCACAGGCTGGCCGTTGAGCATGGGCTGGCCATTTTTAAAACTGGCGGTCAGGGTGTATTTGCCGCCTTTAAGGACAAGAACGTTTTGGTCGATAAGGGCCTTGAGTTGCTTACTCCCTTCCTGGGCCGCCTCGTGATCGCAGTCTGGATCAGTACGTTCCGCACAGAGATTTTCTTTGATGAAATTTTTGGCCTGTACGGCAAGGAACCGTTCGTCGGCACTGAAATCAGCCTCGGCACTCAGACGTCCCAGAAGAAAGAGGGGGTTCATGATTACCTCTCCATCACCATTAAAAGTTATGTGGGCACTGGACTGACAGGCCCCCTCCGGGCTGGTCAGGGAGAAGTCTTCTATCTTGATCTCCGGTGATTTGGCCAGCAGGGCCGAGGCGTGGCTGCTCAGAAGACCCAGGGCCATGACCTCGTCATTGGCAGGATTGGCCTGCAACTCCTTATAGGCCTCGGTGAGCTTGGCCACGGCCTGGGCATCTAGATTGGCTAGACTTATCTGTAGAGTTCCGGGGCCATATTTTTTGTCAGAAAATTGGAGTCGGTCCATACTGACCTTCTCCTCCACCCGGAGAAGGCCGTCCTTTTCACTGTTAGCAATGCGGAGGTTAAGGCCGCTCATGGTCACTTTGTCTTCTGGGCCGTTGCCCAGAGTTGCCTCAAGATTCTTCATTGTTGTTGTTATTGTGCCCATCGATAAATTGTGGCTTCCTTCCTTCATCGTTGCCTGGGTGGTTATCTCTTTGATGATGATTCCCTCAGCCCCCTTACCCTTCATCTCAAGTCCTGGGGCTTGAAAGTCAAGATCGTAGGTGAGCAGGTTGCTGCCTTCCAGATAAAGCTGTCCTGTAAAGCCCTGCCAGTTCAGGTCAAAATTCTCGCTGCCCAGTGCTAGAGAGCTGTGCAGGGGCCTGCCTGTGAAAGAGACTTTAGTCCGCCCTTTGAGGGGGGCATGCACGGTGATATCGGTTGTGGCAAGCTGGCGTAATTCGCTGATAAACGCTGGTTCGTTAGCCATGAATGGCTCAAGCTCCAGGGTGCCGTAGGCAAAGAGTTGGAGGGGAGTAAAGGGAGAACTGTTTGGCTGTTTGCTGTTGATAATGAAGGGGCCATGATGAATGGTTTGCCTGATCCGGGTGGAAATTGCCTCCGGGCTGCCAGGATTGGCGGCTGGAACAGGGATTGTCAGCAGTACAGACAGTTCTGAAGCAAAAAGGCCTTGCTCAAAGGTAGATTCGACCTGACCCGGGAAGTTTGCCTGCATTTCACTAATGGCAGCTTCATAGTTTTTTTTGGCCAGAAGTCCGAACCCCAGGTAGGTTCCCAGAGTTATAAGAATGAGGACAAGGATAAAGGCAATGACTTTTTTCATATGATAATCTCCAGATGTTGTGAATGCCCCACTATACTCGAAATGTTTTTTTGCAGGGTGTTTTTTTGAAAAACAGAGGTGCACAAAAAAGAAGTATTCTTTTAATTTTATATTCGCTACTGTAGAACGAACGTTCGTTCTAGGTCTTGAAGATGTGAAAAAAAAATGAAAATAAATCAGTCTGGACCACAGCAGGATATCTTGGAGGCTGCCCTTCGGCTTTTTTCCTCCAGCGGATATTTTGCGACCTCCATGCAGGGTATCCGCAAAGAGTCCGGGGTGAGTATCGGTGCTATCTATCATTATTTTAAGAATAAGGAAGAGATCGCCACCGCACTCTATGACTCCCTTCTGGAACAAATGAGCGAAAGAACAAGTCATTATCTCATCACCAGGGGAACGTTCGCGGCGGCCTGTCAGGATCTGATCAAGCATTTTTTTTCAATGGCTGAGGAAAAGCCACATGCCCTTCATTTTTTGCTCTATGCCCGCCACCGAGAGTTTTTGACCAGCAAAAAACCGATCTGTACCGCCAAGCCTTTCGAGTTATTGATTGATGCCGGCCGTCGGGCCATGGACCGAGGTGAGGTACGGCAGATGGACCCTGTGGTCCTGGTAACGACGATTTTTGGTAGCCCTATGCGCCTGATGCTTCTCAAGGTCGACGGCCTACTGGATGCACCTCTCCTAGATTTTTTTGAGGAGGCATGGGAGTGCATATGGCGCGGGGTTGCTGCAAAGGCATGAAATTTTTGAGTGATAAGGGGAAGAAACTTGAGTGCTGCTTAGCAAGGAGGCAAGCATGAAAAAAAGTATGGTAACCTGTTTGATGGTATTGGTGGGCCTGGCATTCGCGGCAGGGGCCTGGGCCAGTCCTTCAAAACGCTGGGATGAAGGGACAAAGACCTGCAGGGTTTTTGATTTTGATTCGGGTTGGTGGGGAACTGGAGGACAGATATGGCGCTCCAAGTGTAAGTCGTGTCATAACCGAGACAATGATAAGGGGGCTCCCTTTCTCTACATGGAATCAAAATCACCTAAGGGTTGGAATCGAGTTTTTTTCCAGAAATATCCCCAATGCGCCAAGGATGGCGAGTGGGATTCTTTGACTTTAGAAGAGACCTTGAAGCTCAATGATTACCTCTACAGGTTTGGCGCCAACACCTACGACCCCAATGACGCCAACGACTGCGGTTGATGAGCATTTTTTCTCCAGGTTGGAGAAAATGAAATAAAGGAAAAAGTAGAGTCTCATTAGAGAAAGTTCTTGCTGACAGTGGTCTTTGGAGGCCTCATGGCCATTGTCAGCGTTTTTGTTATTTTTGCCCCCTTTTGGTGGAGGAGTTCCGTGGTGAGAAAAGAAGTTTTTGCAAAAAGCTGGAGTGTCTGGTTGATTGCCCTTGTTGTTGTTTTTATGCAGGCCGGTGAGGCCTGGAGCTGGTTTGGCAGCAGCAAGAAAAAGGTTGATAACGGCATGATGCCCCAATTTGTCCTTTCTTCTGCCGTGGCAGGCCCGGACCTGAAGAGTAATGATTTACAGGGCAAGGTCCTGCTTATTAATTTCTGGGCCACCTGGTGCGGCCCCTGTGTGGAGGAGTATCCTGATCTCATGCGTCTTCATGAGACCTTCGTTGAAAAGGGCTTTTCCGTGATTGGCATTTCAACGGACCAGTCAAAGAGCAGTGTCAGGAAATTTGTCGAGAAAAATGGTCATGTCTACCCCATGGTGATGAGCTCCTCGGCAGTGACCCGGGACTTTGGGGCTGGCATCGGCCTGCCTGTCTCCTTTCTGGTGGACAGAAAAGGCAAGATCGTCAAACGCTATTATGGCCCTCGCACTCTTGAGCAGTTTTCCGAGGATGTAAAGGGGCTCTTGTAAGAAGCAATAGGAAGGGATCTAATTATAGAAATTATCTATTTTTCTCTTCGGGTTTTTCGATTTATAGAGTGGCTGGTTCCGGGGCCAGGGTGGTGCCGGATAATTGAAAAACACCATTTGGAGAGAGAAAATGAGATTTGTAACCCCTCTTATTTTGTTGGCCCTAATTTTTGTGGTCATAGGCTGCAACGCTCATGGCAGCACAGTAAAAACAGGCTGTATGTCCTTGATTAGGTTAGTAAGGTGATGGCTGATATGCGGAAATGGCCCATGGGGTTAGTGGCAATGTCTGCCCTTGTCCTCTTGCTCTCGCTTGCCCGTGCCGAGCTGACTCAGCGCATCATTGGTCATTTCTCTGACCTCCCTTTCGAAGACCAGCTTCCAGAAAGCTGGGAACCCCTTTTTTTTGATAGAATAGATAGGCATACCAGCTACCAGCATGTGGTCGAAAATGGCCGAGGCGTCATCCGGGCCGACAGCAAGGATAGCTCGTCAGGTCTTGTTCATAAGGAGGAGATTGAGCCGAGCCAATGGCCGGTAATCTCTTGGAGCTGGAAGGTGGACCGGGTCCTTAGCGCCGGGGATGCCAGTAAAAAAAGCGGCGATGACTATCCGGCCCGTCTCTATATCACCTTTGCCTATGATGATGATAAGGTCGGTTTCTGGGAAGGCGTCAAGTTTAACACGGTCAAACTTTTCTATGGCGAGTATCCGCCCATTAATGCCCTGGCCTATATTTGGGCCAATAGGCTGCCTTTGGATAGTGTGATTGCCAACCCTTACACCGATCGGCTTCAGATGATTGCCGTGGAAAGCGGTGCGGAGTATGTTGGTTCCTGGCGCAGCGCCTCGCGCAATATTGTTGAAGATTACCAGCGCGCCTTTGGCGAGGAGCCGCCAGCCATCTCCGGTATTGCCATTATGACCGATACAGATGATACCGGCGAAGAGGCTACGGCCTGGTATGGCGATATCATTCTTTCAAAGCAGTAGCCTCCACTTCTGCGCCACGCCATTGTTTTTTCCCTCTCTCAGGCTTTTTCAAGCCACCTATTCTTTAGGTGCGGAGCCCCTTTTGTTCATTTGGCCATTTTTCTGGGTGCTATATGTTTTCGTAGACGATTGACCCCCTTCTGAGGTGGGACCATGGGAAGAAATATGTGGTTGCCTTTATTGTTATTGGCGGCTTTGCTGCCGAGTCTTGGCATTGGCCAAGACGGTACTATGGTGGAAAGTGAGGGCTGTGGCGTCTCCCGCCATGACGCCTTGCTCGCTGCTAAGAGAGAGGCCCTGCAGAAGGTGATTGGCAGCCTGCTCATCTCCGAGACCGAGGTGGAAAATTTTGCCCTGAAAAGGGATCTGGTCCTCTCCCGGACCATTGGCGCGGTGCGCAGTTATCGGCTTCTTAGTGAGCGCCAGGAGGGGATGACCTATTTCGTCAAGATTCGGGCGGCGGTCTCTTAAGCGCAGATACGCCAGGATTTGGCAGCGTTAAAGATTCTTCTCGAATCCATGGATAAACCGCGGATGATGGTTCTTGTTAAGGAAGAATCGGGACGCAACGCTGATGAAGGCGCTATTGTTGAGTATCTCACCGAAAAGGGTTTCCCTGTGGTGGATACTGCCACCGTGGCCGGACTCATGAAAAAGGATGATGCCCTGTTGAAAGCGGCCATTGGTGGTGATGCCATGGCCGCTATTTACGATAAGAGAAAGTCGTTCGTTTCAGATGAAACATTGTGTTGGGAAATGATGCCGGTGGCCTCCCTATGAAAAAGAATGGGGTCATTTCTAGAAGATAACACAAATTTCATTGTGCTGTTCTAGTAATGACCCCTCATTCATTTAGAAGAAACCAAGGCCTCCCTTAAATGAATTACTTCCTCAAGGACAAAGAGTTACCTCACTCTGACTCTGTAAACCCATACATCATTGTAGCGATCATAGTATCCCCGCCTATTGTGAAAAAATTTGTTAGGCATTGTTGAGGTTTTCATCTCAAACTTATCAGTGATGACAGGCTTGGTTTTTACCATATCCTTCTCTGCAGCATTTACGGTTCCTGCACAAGCAAAAACTGTAAGGGCAAGAAGGGCCGTGAACAGGGAAAGTGATTTCATAGTAGTTCTCATGACGAACCTCCTCTTGTGTTAAGTGTTTATCTGTCGGTTTATTCTTACCTCTACTTAATAAAAAAGCATCAACCGTGCCAACACTATACAGGAGGCATTGTCTAGGGCTATCTATCTGAAAACACTAAGTATAAATTTATTTTTTCTCTGGGGGGAGATGGGGCGGGGAGAAGGGGTGTCTAGAAAATAGACATGGGAAGGGAGATATCGTGGCAATGGGTGTCTAAAAATTAGGCAGTCTGCTCAGCTGAGGTTGTATTCTTTAATCTTATTTTGCAGGGTTTGGCGGACAATGCCGAGAATACGGGCGGTTTCACTTTTGTTACCGTGCGTTTGCTCAAGGGTATTTCTGATCATTTCGCGCTCCATATCACGTAGGGTGAGACCGGAGTGGGGGGCTCGGAAGAGTCGGGCAGGAGGTGCGGCACAATTTGACCGAAAAAGGCAGAGCAGGCGCTTACTGCCGTCATATGGCTTAACTTAGTGTATATTTTTGTGGTCTGGCAAACCTGAAAAAGGGCGGCGTTACGCTATAAACCCTTGCATCGCAGGGCGCCACCATATTATGGTGGTGCATGCAAAATTTTAAACATATAAGAATGAAGGCAACCGGTTGTATCCTTTGTATGCTCGCACTAAACTCCTCTCCGGCCTGGGCTGGCTTCTGGAATGATGTGGGGAGTGTTATTGGTGATGTGGTTACAGAAAGCACCAGTGGCGGAGGCAGCCTGGATAGCCTGCTTTCTAACGAGGAAATAGCCGCTGGCTTCAAAGAGGCCCTCACCGTTGGCTTTGAAAAAGCGGTGAGTTCTGCCGGTGCCAAGGAGGGCTTTTGGAAGAATCCCCAGATTCGGATTCCAGAGCCGGAGTCCCTGCAGAACACAGCGACTCTTCTGAGCCAGGTCGGCCTTAGTAAAGAGGTTGGCGACTTTCGTTACACCATGAATCAGGCAGCCAGCCAGGCGGCCGGAGAGGCCATGCCGGTGCTGCTTTCTTCAATAAAGAAAATGACCTTTACTGATGTGAAAAAATTATGGAAGGGCGACGACCATGCTGTCACCAATTTTTTTAAAGGTACAACCAGCGCCGAGTTAAGCCGGCGTTTTAAGCCCGTCATTCAAGAAAACCTGAACAATGTCGGGGCCACCAGCCTCTATCAGGATATTGTCAGCCAACCCCTTGTCTCCATGACTTTGGGGCAGAGGCTGCCTAATCTTGATCAATATGTAACCGATAAGGCACTGGATGGCCTTTTTACCCTGATGGCGGATGAAGAAAGGAAAATTCGTAGAGACCCTGCTGCCCGGACAACAGAACTGCTGAAGAAGGTTTTCGGACAATAGTGGGGATCTCCTCTTTGTTGGACTTGGCGACTTCAACAACAAAGAAAGATACCTAAAGATCACAAGGAATAGTCATGGCAAAATTTTTCAAATTTATAATTATTCTCGGCGCTTTACTGGTTGTTGCCCTCGTCGGTGCCAGTTTCGCTCTGCGTGCCTATTTCACCGATAGCCGGATACGGGCGATGATTATTCCTCCGGCAGAAAAGATCCTGGGCCGCACCGTGGAAATCGGCCATGTGAAGGTTTCTCTCCTTTCCGGACTGCAGGTTTATGACTTTGTTGTAAAAGAGGAAAACGGCCAGGATAATTTTGTCAGCTCCAGCCAGTTTGTCCTGAGCTATGAATTGCTCCCTCTCCTCCAGAAAAAGGTAGTTTTCCGGGATGTCCGCCTGGTAGATCCCTCGATTCGGGTGGCCCGGGACTGGCGCGGCGTCTTTAATTTCGCCTCTTTGGCCCTTTTGGACAAGAAGGAGGCCCCCAGCGCTGAGCAGGAGCCTGGCCAGTCAACAAAGGACCAGGCTGCATTGCCTTTTAATGTGGTGGTGAAAAACTTCTCGTTGGAAAATGGCACAGTGCAGGTGCTGGACGCTTTAGAGGAAATCCCGGCCACCGACGTTATTGCCAATGCCGATATCGGCTTGGAGATGGGCAAAACCATTGCAGACATGCGCTATAACGGCAACCTGCGTTTTGTGGTGGATACGGTCTATAAGGGCTTGGAGGTTCATGAGGAGGGCAAGATCGATTTTGACCAGGAAAAACTGGGCTTCACTGTTGATCTCACCCTTGATAAGCAATCCCTGCAGCTGTCCGGTTCCGTGGCCCAATACATGGATACTTCACATCTGCCGCCAGTTGTGGTCAATGTCTCCTCCCCTGAGGTTAATATTGACCAGCTCCTCGCCTCCCTCGCTATCCTCTCTGAAAAAGACAGCAGCCAGCCTGCAAAACCAAAACCTGCACCAATTCCTGGTAAAAAAAGCGGTCCGCTTGTGCCAAAGGATCTTTCTGCCAAGGGTGAGGTACGAATAGTCAAGGCGCTTTATCAGCAGATGGAAATGTCTGATTTTCAACTAAACTATACCCTTGAAAAAGGTGTTTTTACCGTCAGCGATCTCAAGGGTACGAGTATGGGAGGCGAAATGCGGGGTGAAGCCGTTGTCCAGTTGAAGGAGGTGCCGACCTATGAAGGTAAAATGGGCATGCACGGCCTGCAACTGAGCGAACTCCAGAACACCTTTTTTGCAAATTCACCGGCCCAGACCTTAGGAGCGCTGAGTGGCGCCATGACCTTTGATGGCCGGGGCATCAATCCTGACCAGATTAAAAAAAATATTTCAGCCCTGGGAGAATTCTCCATGCCGGGTGCTCGAATTACCGGTGCTGATTTCACGAAGGCCCTGGCCTCCCTCCTTGATCTTCAGGAGTTGAATGACCTTGACCTGCAGGACATGGCTGGCAGTTTCTCGATTAAAAAAGGGGTGGCGCAGATTCGCTCAAGCACCAAGAACTCTTCCTTCTTTGCCGAGATGAATGGCAGCGTCGGCCTTGACGGCAGCCTTAATTTGCCGGTGTCTTTAAGCCTATCGCCCCACCTGAGTTCCAGGGTGGCCAGTCGTCTTAAGGCCGCTCGTTACCTGGAGAAGAAGGGCGATCGGATCCAGGTCTACCTGGCTGTTGACGGCATGGCCACTTCGCCCAGGGTAAATTTTGATAGACGCCAGGTGCGGCGGCAGGCCACAGGTACTCTCATTGATGAGGTCCTTGGTGAGGATGCCAGCCCCGAGGAGAAGGCCGCTGGTGAGGCGGTCAAGGGTCTGTTGGACAACCTTTTCGGCAAATAGATGGAACAGTACGACCAGATCATCCAGGCGATTACCCTGGCCATGGGCGCGGCCTGGGCCAGTGGTGTCAACCTTTATGCCGCCATGCTGACCCTGGGTGTGCTGGCAGTAACCGGTAATATGGTGCTGCCCGCTGAGCTCCAGATCTTGCAGCACCCAATGGTATTAACTGCGGCAGGGGTCATGTTTGCTGTGGAATTTTTTGCCGACAAGATCCCCGGTCTTGATACCTTCTGGGATGCCATTCATACCTTTATCCGTATCCCGGCTGGCGCCCTGCTGGCTGCCGGAGCCATCGGCGAGGTGAATCCTGATCTCACCGTGGCCGCTGCCATTGTCGGCGGCACCATTGCCACCACGAGTCATGTCACCAAGTCAGGGAGCCGGGTGCTGATCAATGCTTCACCGGAACCTTTTTCCAACTGGCTTGCCTCCCTCACAGAAGATATAGCGGTTATGGCCAGTATCTGGCTGGCCCTAAGCCATCCGTACATCTTCCTGGTCTGCTTTATCCTCTTTATTCTGCTTATGGTTTGGCTTCTTCCTAAGATCTGGCAGGGCATCAAGAAGGTCTTTGGTTTCCTCATCCGCCTTTTCGGCGGCCAGCAGCCCGTGGACAGTGAAAAAATCTAATTAAAAGTTTGTCATTGCAGGCCGCGCCAGCTCGCTTTTTCATCCCTCATCCCTCATCCCTCATCCCTCATCCCTCATCC
>JBDLIE010000030.1:0-30749 GCA_039715015.1 Thermodesulfobacteriota bacterium | reverse complement strand
ATAAATTATTCGAAGCTCATGCTTTATTTGTGAGGCGTGGGATAAATGATTGGGCGGCATTAACCGAACAAGCGTCTAATAAATTGATAAATAATGATTTCTCATTTCTAGAGGAACTGTGGCTAAAATTTGCACCAACATGCGATATCGATGATTTGTTAATTATAATGCCACAGTCACATAATCCTCCACTGACTGAGGAAGAAGCGAATGAATTAAATGAAGAGTTAGCAGTGATTGCCAATGAAACATTTTCGGCTATAGAACGTGTTAAAGAAATGACGCTAACAATCAGGTCGGGTTAGACGGGATAAACGCTTGCCCGTTTACCGCGTCTCACCTGCTCCGTTAGAATGACAAATACAAAACTCGTATAATATTACAGCTGATTAATGAGGCATTGGATAGTTGCATAACCTCTAATTCATAACCGGGATCAATATGACCTTTTTTTCAGACGAAAAAAAATTGGCTAGCGCACGAAAAATCTTTGAGTATGTCGGCGAAATAATCAATGCCCGCTTTTCCATACGCCTCTGGGATGGGTCCCTGGTCCCCTTGGGTAAGAATGTCGATCCTGATTTTTTTATTGCCATTAACGGACCAGGAGTGATAGGTGCCCTCTTACGCAGACCGACGCATGAGAACCTGCTCTTGCACTATGTAAACGGATATATAGATATTCATGGCGATCTTATTGATTTCGTGGCGGTTGCCCGGGAAAAACGACCTAAAAAGAAGTTAAAAAAAATAAACAAATTATTCCTTCTCAAACAAGCCCTGCCGCTCTTACTCACCTTTTCTGAAGAAATAAGCGTCCAGCATGAATATCGCGATGACGAAGTAGGGCGAAAAGAGTCACAAAGGGACAACAAAGAATTTATTCAATTTCATTACGATATAAGCAACGATTTTTATGCCTTGTTCCTCGGCAACGAGATGCAATATTCCTGCGGTTACTTCACTGATCCCGACAACTCAATTGATCAAGCCCAATATGACAAGCTCGATATGATATGCAAAAAATTGCGCCTGAAGCCGGAGGAAAAATTCCTCGATATTGGCTGTGGCTGGGGAGGGCTTATCTGTCATGCTGCTCAACACTATGGCGTCAAGGCGCATGGTGTCACCTTGTCTCAAAAACAGTTCGACTTTGCAACTGCTAAGGTTAAAAGACTTGGCCTAGAGGAACGCATAAAAATCGAACTCCGGGATTACTCAACCCTTGAAGATACGTATGATAAAATCTCCAGCATTGGTATGTTCGAGCACATCGGCATTGCCAACATGCCAAAATATTTTCAAAAAATTAAATCTCTTCTTCGGGACAGGGGTATTTTGTTAAACCACGGAATTTCTCGCCATGCAAAACGCACAAAGCGGGCAGCCCGCAAGATCCGGCCCGAGCGTCGTTTGCTGTTGAAATATATATTCCCGGGAAGTGAATTAGATAGTGTCGGCCATACTGTAGACCTGCTTGAAATTAACGGCTTTGAAGTACATGATGTTGAAGCTTGGCGCGAACACTATGGCCTCACTGCGCGTCATTGGTACAGAAGACTCATGGAGCGCAAAGAAGAAGCTGTCAACTTTGTGGGCCTGGAAAAATTCCGTATGTGGGCGCTGTATCTTGCCGGAGTCTCTCTCGGGTTTACAGCCGGGTCAATGCATATTTGCCAGGTCGTTGCAACTAAGCATTCCACCAAAGGGGCATCCGGCCTTCCTCTTACAAGGGCGGATCTATACGCCGGCAAAGACAAGTAAACTTTGGCAATAAACGCTTTTAAGCAGTCTGCCCACCAGGCCAGAAAAGGAGGAGCCTCTTGGATACTCAAACACTAACCAGTTTCTTTATGTGGTGTACCATCATGAACGGCACCTTGTTGTTTTTCTGGATTGCCATGTGTGCACTGGCCCCGGATTTGGTGTACCGCACCCAAAGCATACTGTTTCCCATTCCCCGAGAAACCTTTGACGTTGTCATTTACTCGTTACTCGGGTTCTTCAAAATGGTTTTCCTGGTCTTCAATGTTGCTCCATATGTGGCTCTGCTGATCATTGGATAACAGCAGGAGAGATGTAGACAGCCCTTGCTTTTTCCCCATTCAGCCCTGAACGAGCAGGGAGCTGGGCACCCTTCGACAGGCTCAGGGTACGAACTTGGTACTTCAGACCGGCGCCTGAGCCTGTCGAAGGGCAATGCCCCTTGCCCGGCGGCAGGCGAGTGGTGCCAAAGGCCAGGGATGCTGGAGTGTCCTTGTCGCCCACTTCTCTGGCTCGGCTCTTTTTTAGACAAGGAGCAGCTCGGCGGTCGAAAAGGAGCATAAGGTTGTTGAGGGAAAAGAAGTTAATGTAAGCTGTGGTGAGGAATTTTACAGCCGGCAAGAAAGCAGTGGACAATCGGCTGCAGCTTCTTGCGAGACATTAAAACATTCCCCTGACTATACAGGCTCACAAGACCTCTCTCGCCCCCAACCTCCTGGCCTTCAGTGATAGAACATAAATCCAGCTCCTGCTTACCCAGATGAGCTGCAAGCTTATCGTGAAGCCCTTTCTCCCGGCAAAAAAGAATAACCTCCCTTTGGAAATCAGGGCTCTGGCTCGCCAGCATCACAATAAGAACACTCAGCTCTTTTTTTAAAGCAAACTGAGCAATTGCCTTAACCAACTCCGCCTCCCGTTGCTGCCAATCAGCAAGAGACAGCAAAACCGTACTCATCCCATATCTGCCAACCGGGCAAGACCATTGCTTATAATCCCTTCCCAAAAGTTCCTGGCTGCTGAGACCCTTCAGGTCATACTGGGCCAAGTTCAGGTGCTGATAAAAGGAGTCTTGCTCTTCGCCGCAGATGGCAAGGAGTTGCAAGGCGGCTTCCTGGTCCCGCTTGGTGCAACGGCCACTCTTGCCATCGAGGTTAGCAGTATCGAGAAGGATAGCGCTGAGCAGAAGTCTGGCAGCAGCAGAATCCATGGCGCTATCTTCTTTCAAAACAAGTTCAGCAACCAGGGTAGCGGTTGAGCCAACTTTTTCAATGATCCGAGGCGCAGCATGGGCAAAGCCCCCCCCGTCATGGTGATGATCAATAACAGCCGTTACCCTGTGTTCCAAATTGGTGAAATCCTCAGCCAGCTGGTTATGGTCCACCAGGACAATCTCAGTCCCAGCTGCGACTAACGCTTGAAGATCAACATCATCAACAAAGAGCAGGTTTTCTGGATTAATTCCCGCCGCTGCAAAGACAAATGCAGCCTCCGGCCGCAGCCTGAGTTTGTGACGGGGAACGGCAATCAGGGCCACGGGGATTTTTGTGGCCTGCCTCCCTGCCAGATACCAGGCAAAGACCAGGGCCGAGGAGATGGAGTCCAGGTCGGCGCCTTGGTTGCCCATAACAATCAGCTCGGCATTCTGTGCCTGCTTTTTCATGCCCTGCAGGTATTGTGAAAAGGGGGGTAATGCCATTTGGGATTGATGGCCTTTATGGCTGAAGGTTAAGAATGCTGAGAAGACCCTGCATAAACATCTCAACCGCCAGAGCGGTGAGAATGAGGCCCATAAGATGTTGGAGGGCCTTCATGCCCTTGGGGCCGATGAAGCGGTCAAGCTTGGCTGAAAAGAAAAGGATAACGCTGGTTGCCCCCCATGCCAAGAGTAAGGAGCCGAGCCACTCCAGCCATCGGCCTGGTTCTTGCCCGGTGAGAAGCATGACCACGGCAATGGCAGATGGCCCTGCCAGGAGCGGGATTGCCATGGGCACGATAAAGGGCTCCTCCTCAGGTGATTCGGACGGGAAAATCGATCCGCTGTCAAAGACCATCCGCAGGGCAATCAAAAAGAGGATAATACCGCCGGCAATGCGCAACGATGGCTCGGAGATATGGAGAGCCTGGAGAAGCAAGGGGCCGGTGAGGAGGAAAAAGATGAGCACGGACAGGGCGATAAAGAGCTCGCGGAGAATGGCTCTTTGCCGCTTGGCGGCCGGGACCCTTTTGAGCAGCAACAGAAACACCGGGGCGTTGCCAAAAGGGTCCATGACCAGAAAGAGGAGGATGCTTGCTGCAAGAAGGGACATTGGTAATTGAAGATTTCCTCTTTATTTGCCGGCCAGGTAGAGGGCCTTGAATTTGCTGTTTAATTCCCGCAGTTTTTTAACATGGCCAAGGTCAGTCGTCTGCTTGCACTTCATGGCTGCAATCAGCATCTGGTGGAGAACAGCAAGTTTGTCGTTGTACTTGCTGGCCGAAGGTTTAATTCTCTGGGTAAGAAAGTATTGACTGACTATTTCCTGGAGCTTGTCGGCGTGCTGCTCCTTATTTGTCACCCAGCGGATGAGCTGGTTGCTGTTATGGTGCTCCTTCTTTTCCAGGGCCATGATTTGATTCATCGATTTTTCAATGGTGGTGATGTGTTCAAAGATCATTTCAAAGCGCATCCCATCATCATAAATGCCGCATGGGATTTCACAATGGGCACTGGCATTGGTAGCTGTAAAAAAGAGTGCGGCAACACCAAGAACAAAGGGCACTATGTTTTTTTTCATGACGTTCTTCTCCTTTTAAAAATGAAAGTTTGCTTTACGGGCCTATTCGCCGAAATTATTTCCTGCCTGGTCATAAATGGCAGGGAAGGACAAAAATGTCCTTTTTGTTATCATGGGACCTAACTTATTTTATGTCAATGGTTGCTTGTGCTTAAAAAAACAGAGGGGTGAATTGTTCCTTGGTCGCCGTAGCAGCCAGGAATGAGGAGTAAGAGACTCTGGCAGGAAGGCTAAAAAGTGGCAGGGTCTTCCGGTGGCAGCGCCGCCTCATCAAAGGGGAGTACCCCAAGGCCTGTCAGCAGGTTTTCAATCTGATTGATAAATAAATCACGATCAAGATCCTGGACGTTGTTGCTCAAGGCCGTGTTGACCAGGGCCAGCAGCTTTTGGAAATTCAGGTCAGCAGGCCAGGCCCCGTAAGCAGCAATGAGTTGCTGGAGCCTGACATCATTTTCCAGGATGTCCTCGCCTTGTCGATGTATTTCGGCGTGGATGGCCTCATTCTTAAGAGCGTACCAGCGCATGCTTGATAACAGCGCATCATAGAGTGTGCTAATTCCATCTGCGAGTTTGCCTTCGCGTACCCTGCGTTTGCCGCAACGAAAGTGAAGTTTGGCCCGCATAAGGGCGGCTTCGTCTGCCTGCATCTTATTTTCATCCATGAGGCCGAAATGGGGCATGTCGTTTCTCCTTATGCCATAGACTATAAGGCAGAAAGTGTGCATGTACAGCCGAAGGATATTTTTTCTCTGAGGAAAGGGGAAATTGATAAGGGGAGGGGGTTCTACTCATCTTGACCTTATTTGTATTCTGATTGGGTCAGAAAGAAAACAGTAGGAGAGTGGGTGTTTGCAGAGATAATATGGACATTACCTGAAGGTTGATGCAGATTAAGCATTTTTAGGGGAGAAAATTTATGGATTATGAAATTAGAGAAGTGGCAATGGGCGATGAATTCAAAATCTGTCCCTCATGCGGTTATGAGGATGGCTTTCATTCCATGTTCAAGAGAGAGAATGGGGTCCTGAAATGGCTTTTTATCTGTCCTGCCTGTCATGATGTTTTTGACATTGGTCAGACTCCTGGAGAACCTATGTCGGCTTAGAGTGCGTTAGACGAAATAATAAAAAAAGGGGGCATGGACTTTCCATGCCCCCTTAAAGCTGGAATTAGGGGAACTCCGGTAGGAGAGAGAATATCTTTTGAAAAACTAGAACTTATATTTAAAGTCAAGCTGGTAGAGATCGACATCTTCCTCGTCGCTACGCTCGTTTGCTTCGTAGAATTGGGCTGTTACGCCTGTTGAGAAATTTTTGGTGAAGCTGTATGAGGCGCCGAGCTTATGACCTTTGACATCAGTATCTGAGAGTCCGTCACCAAAATCTTGATCTTTAAGATCCCCATAGAGAGAGTCAGCCTCAACCACAGCATAGGCATAGCTTAGTTTGACCGGTCCCATCTTGGCTTTCATGCCAAGAATCCAGCCCATATCCTCATCTTCGGGATTCAAGGTGCTGCCTAAGACACCTTGGCCGTCATTGCCATCAGCACCAAGGTTGGTCCAGATATGTCCATAAAAGGAAAGTTTGGCAATGCCTGCAAGCACGCTGGCCGTGGCGTAAAGATCGGCGATCTCGTAATCATAATCTGGGTTTGGCGCCTCATGGTTAGAGAACACGCCATCATAGACCTGGTAACCACCGGCAACCGTGTAAGAAACTTTGCCTGCTTTACCTTTCCAGCCAGTCTGGCCGTGCCAAAGCATAGCTGTGTTGGCGTCATTACCTGCTTTATAGTAGCGCAGAGCATAAGACCCAGCAGTTATAAACACACCTTGTTTCTGGCCATAATGAAGAGTGAGACCTGCTGGGCGGACATCGCTATCAAGATAGATCCAGCTTTTGGCAAAGGGGTCTTTCTGTTGCCCAAGAGTAATTGAGAAGTCTTTCCATTTATGCTTAGCGTAGGCATAATCGAGACGGATATCACTGGTTTCAAAAAATTCGTTTTCTGACCAGGTAGCATTGGTGCTGGTGGCACTGGAGCCGCCTGTTGCCAGGCCGGCTCCCACTTCCCATTTTTCTGCTTTGTTCTTCCAGACACCACCCAGGCGAAAACGGGTGCGCCATCTGTCCCGTCCTTCATCTTCCCCCTGAGGTTCGTCATGGTCACGTCTTTCGTAACGAACACGGAGGTCACTTTTTATTTTCAATTGGTCAATGGCCTTGTTGGCCAGAGTGATTACAGAGCTATCGGAAGATGCGTTTTTGTCATTTTTGCCAACCTTATCTTCAAGATAGGTAATACGCTCTTGTTGGGCGGCAATTTTATTCTGCAGGAATTCAAGCTTTTTGAGGATTTCACGTTCGGTGGCTGTTGCCGCCGATGCTGTGTTAACTGCCAAGAGGGTAGTTGCACAAAGTGCAGCTGAGGTAACAAACTTTTTCATCTCCTAAACTCCTTAATCTTTCAGGTGTTATTGAATAACTGGCTCTGGGCCAGCTCCTTTCTCTGAAACGTAATCTACAGGTGGAGTTTTAAGAAGTGCTTAGGAGTTTTTAAGGAGCAGATGAGCTTCGTGTGTTGAAATTATTAAGTTTTCTTGAAGGTCGTTGAGTTTGAGCGTCCACATCTATGCAAAACAAAGGGCCGCAGGCAGATTGTTGCTGCCTGCGGCCCTGATACATGGAAGCCGATACTGTTGTGCGCAAGGATGGAAACTGCTTATTTCAACTGGATAGAATCACCAACCTTGGCGGTGCCGCCTTCGACCACTTTGGCAAAGAGGCCTTCTTTGGGCATGATGCAGTCGCCGGTGGCCTTTTTGATGGCGCAGCCGTCGTTATGGCATTTTTTGCCGATCTGGGTGATCTCAAGGACAATGGCATCACCGATCTGTAGCTGGTTACCCACCTTAATGGCGGTAATATCAAGGCCCTTGGTGATGATGTTCTCGGCAAAGGCGCCGTCCTTTAAGGTTGGTAGCTTCTCTTTGACGATATCGATACTCTCGGCAGCCAGAAGCGATACCTGGCGGTGCCATTTGCCGGCGTGGGCATCATCGGCAATGCCGAAATCTTTTTCAAAGACAGCCTCGCTAACGGCCTTTTTGACAATGCCCTTTTTGGGGCTGATACATATTGCTTCAACTGTGGCCATAATACGTTCCTTGCTTTTTTTTGTTACCTTTTCACCCTGAATTGGCGGCGTTAAAGAGGCAGGGGCTTTATCTTTTACGCCTCTGACTTCATAGCCGCTAGTTGAGCTGCGGCAAAGTCGATACTTGAATCAAGGGAGAGGGCGAGCTCGAAGAATTTCACCGCCTCTTCGTTGTTCCCTATCTTGCGGTAGTTAACGCCGAGGTTGGCATAGTCGATGGCCGAGGAGGGGTGCAGGTGGACGGCGCGGTGGAAACGTTCGATGGCATCTTCGTAGCGTTCCAGCTTGAAATAGCAGACTCCAAGAATATTATGGAAGTCGGGTCTCTCATCATCATACTGCCTGCCTTTGTCAATGGTGGCAATGGCCTCATCGTAACGGCCCAGGGCCTTAAGGCTGTCGCCCAGGAAGGAGTAAATATACGGGATGTCCTCTTCTTCGGGGTTCAAAGTAAGGGCCCTTTCCAGATGCGTCAGGGCCTCTTCAAGGAGACCGAGGCTGATCAGGTTCTGGGCCAGATAAAATTCAAGATAATAGGCGTCCGGCAGGATCTCCTGCATCTGCATAAGTTGCTGGGCGCAGGCCTCCGGGTCTTTGATGCGTTCGCTCACCAGCTTGGCGGCAAAGAGGCCGACATTACTGATCCGGGAGCGCTCCCGGAAATGGCAGCCAGGGATAATGGTATAGATGGCCGGGATCTTGAGGCCGGGATGGGCCACATCAACCACAAAGACATCCAGATCAAGACGCTTTAAGGCTGCGATACAGTTTTCCAGTTCCACCTTCATGTTGTCATCAGCAAGGTCCACCATTTCATCGATGGTGATGGACATGCCGGGACTGGTGATATAGGGCACCTCATCCATGGCCAGGGGCTTAGGCAGGCCGCTTGCCACATAGTTGGAACCGGAATCGAAATCACCGGCCAGCTGGGCCACCTCGGTAAGGGCGCGGATTAAGGCTTTCTCCGGGTTAGGAGTGGTGCCTGCCGTGTAGACAATCTCGCTCTTTTCCGGGAAAGTGGCCGGGTCGATACAAAGGGCGGCCACGGTTGGGATGCCGGTATCTAAAGTGAAATCATTGAGATAGATCTGGACGCCGTTCTTGGTGAATTTCTCAATGAGCTCCCGGGCCACCGGATCTTTGACAGAGGCCAGATCAATAGTGGGGGTATTCTTTTTCTCGTAACTGACCACGGCGCAGACATGGCGCTCGACAATCTCGGACAACCCCTGGCTCACTGCCTCCTCATAGGTATTGCCGGCAGAAGGGCCATTGAACTCGTTAATGGCATAGAACCAGCTAAAGGGCATCAGGGTCTCTTCGCCCTTGGTGAGGTTATTGGCCCACACCCATTGGATGGGGATGTCTGCGATCAGCTTTTCCAGGGTCTCAACGCTTGTGGTCTCGTCGTGCACCGAGGCCAGCCATTTCTTAAGGGGCAGGACAGGGTGGCCCGCCGCTTTGACCCCGGCATAGGTGTCATGGATGAAATTGTCCGGGTTCTTCATAAAGGCAAAGAAGCTGAACCGTTCGCCAAGCTCCATACAGGCCGAGGCCCGGGACTGCTCAGGGGTGGAACCTTTACCCATCTGTTTTTTGTTGCCGATGGTCTCCAGGGCGTCTTTGCCGCAGACGCTGAAATAGACAGGAATGTCCAGACGGCCATTGTCGATCCGTTTTACCTCTTTAAGGACATCGAGCTTCTGTTCCCTTAAGCGGGCCTTGAAGCGTTCCACGGTTTCTTCCGGTGAACAAACCTTGTCCTGGTCATAGGTGTAATGCTTGAAACAATCTTGCAGGGTGATGATTCTCTTTTCCATCTGCGAAAACCTTATGTGGATGGTCTTTTAATTAACTAACGACCAAAAATTAACGTAATGCCGGGTTGAAGTAACCGAATTTGAGATCCGGAAAGCGTTTTTTTACCTCATGAAGCCAGTTTTGTACACCCATAGGTTTCTGGCGGGCCGGATGCTGGACAACATCAAAATACCAGTCCGGGTCCATGTTCAGGTTGCGAAGTTGAATAAGATCGGGACGATAGAGATCAACAAGGTCACAAAAAGCAGTAAACTCATCCGGATCATCGGTGAAGCCGGGCAGGATAAAATAATTAAGCGATACAAATTTACCCGCCTTTTTCATGGCCAGGATCGATTCCAGAACATTCTTAAAATTAAACCCCTCAGGGCGATAATAGAGGGTGTGGCAACCCTTGCGGGCGGAATTCATACTGACCCGCATAGAATCAAGGCCGGCGGCCGCCAAACGTTCAACAGCCTCGGGCAGGCTGGAGTTGGAGTTGAGATTAATGGTGCCGGCAGATGTTTTTTTGCGGATCAGGCGGATCGCCTTTGCAATGGTTTCGGCCTGGAGCAGGGGTTCGCCCTCGCAACCCTGGCCGAAGCTCACCACGCCGTGGGGGACCTTGGCCAGATGGTTAAGGGCTACTTCGGCAATCTCCTGAGGGGATGGCACAAATTTCAGCCTTTCCTGGGTGGAGGGGCAGCAGCCGGAAGGTTGCAGGGAGATACAGCCCACGCATTTGGCATTACAGGCTGGGGAGCAGGGCAGGGGGGCCTCATAGCGGCCGAGAAAAAGGTTCTTGGCAGCCGGGCAGCCATAGGTCAGAGAGCATTTGCCGAGATGCTGGATTAACCTGTTCTTTTTATATTTCTGCAGGCTCTTATTGGTCTTCTTGCGGATTTTCTCCTGGGAGATCTGGTCAAACTCCTGGCGCGTGTCCGTGTCACTGCGGAAACCGCAGACCCAGAATTTGCCGTCAAGCCAACCCACAGCCGTATAGGCGAAAAGAGGGAGGTTGGTTGGGTTAGTTTGGTCCTTCTCATAGGCTGCAGTGTAGATGGCGGTGTGGGCCGGGGCCATAAAGGCCGCCACTGACTGGATGCCATCGCGCCGATTGTCTGGATTTTCCTGAACAAGGACGGGATCGCCGGTTTTTGGATCAAAACCAATGGGCATCCTGTTGGGCAGGACAAAGATGTCGCTGTTTTCCGGTAAGGGGATAATGTCTGTCAATTCGGGCCTGAAGAACCAGCGCCCGGCCCTGCCAGCCATCTCAAGGTCGGGCAGGTCGAGGATCTCGCCCTTGCCGTTGGCATAGAGAAGGTGGGGCATGCGGCGCGGGTGGATGTCATTTGCGGCAACAGACATGGAAAGCGGGAAAGACGTTTGAATTGGCAGAAATGATAAACAGCAAAGGCCACGAAGTGACTAAAAAGTGTTCGTGGCCTTTGGGATTTTCCTGGGTCGAGAAAGAGAAATTTATTCCGGTGGTCTCAGCTTGTCCATGATGGAATCCACAGCGAGAAAGATCTCCTTGTCATCACCGAATATGTCTTCAATTTGAGGGTGTTCAATAAGGTCCTCAATGATGTGCTGAGTAACATAGAGGGTGAGGAAGTTCGGATCAGCAGCAAGCTGCCTTAGGGGCGCGATTTTGAACTGCAGATCAAATTCGTCCATGTCACGCAGTTTCTGAAACAGGTTGCTGAAATGTTCGCGGATAGCGTCTACATTGTCCGTTTCAATAATATGGGTGTCCAGCAGGCGTTGGACAAGTCTGGTTGACAGTTCGTCGGCATGCTTCTGAGCAAGTTTGAGCATGATCCGTCGTTCCTTTTCCCGATTACGATCAATGGAACGGACGGCACGGTCACCAGCACCGTATGGGTTATGGGCGTAAGGCATGGTGGACTCCTTATATATCTCCCCACCGAAAGTGGGGGAATCTCTTTTGAAGAGGTTTGATGAAATTCTAGCTCACCTTGTACTCTGTGGTAACAATTTCATCCATAGATATTTTCCAGGACTGTTAAAAATTTAAAACAAGATTAAGACCTATTCACTAGCTGGCTCTGCCCGGTGTAATACCCTTTTGCACAGTTGTTTAAATTTTGGTAAGAAGGCGCTTTATACCCCTCCTTGTGTCAGACTAACCACCATCGGAGTTCTCTATATAATGACTGAAGAAAAGAAGATAAGCGTCACTATCCTGCTGCCTGCCGGCAGGTTACCCCTTGATATCATGGCCAAGGCCCATGAGCTTGCCGCCAAGTATGACTTGGGGATTTATTGTTCCACTGCTCAGAATCTGCGTCTGATGAATGTGCCGGAGTCAGCAGTTGATGAACTAAAAAAAGCCCTGGCCCCCTTAGGCGCCGACTTCAAAGGGCCTGGTAAGTTTCCCCTGCCTCGGGTCTGTGTGAGTCAGCCACACTGCAACCTGGGTCTTGTCGATATCGAGGAGTTGAATGCCAAGGTGTTAGAACGATTTAAGGATCGTGCCAATACCAAGCCTAAGTTTAAAATCGCCCTTTCGGCCTGTCCTTTGAGCTGCTCTGGGGTGATGACCACAGATATTGGCGTCCATGCCAGCAAGAAAGGCTATGAGATCTACGTGGGCGGTAAAGGTGGGCCCAACCCTAAAAAGGGAAGACGGATTAAGCGGGGTGCCACTGAGGATGAGGTGATTGATGTCATCGAGTCTCTGGTGGAATTCCATGACCGCAAGACCGGCAAGAAGCAGAGGATGATCAAGCTTCTTGATGACCCTGAGTTTCCTTTTGCCGAAGTATAAGAAGGCAGAAACCGTTAAGCTGCAGATTGCCCAGACTTGGGATGGCTCCCCTGTGGCACAGGCTGATGTCGTTGATCTCTCTGTTCGACTGACTGATGATGAGCTTACGATAACTGTGGCAGCACCCTTTTATGGTGACCCTCCACCAGCAGGTGGGGAGGGTGAGTTGAACGGGCTCTGGGACTATGAAGTAGTGGAGCTTTTTTTGCTTGCAGCCAATGGCCATTATCTTGAGGTGGAAATGGGCCCCCACGGTCATTATCTTATCCTCCTTCTTGCCGGTATCCGCCAGGTTAAGAAGAAACTGCATCCCAGCCATTTCTCAACCGAGATTGTGGGTTGCCGCTGGCAGGCCACTTTGAAACTGGTTGCAGATCACCTCCCAACTCCTTTCACCCATACCAATGCCTACGCCATACATGGCCAGGGCGTGGAGCGTTGTTATTTAGCTGCCTATCCTGTCCCAGGTGAAAGACCTGATTTTCATCAGCCCCATTTTTTCGGTCTTTTGCGCTAGTCACCAGTACGATGGCGGCTTCTCCAAGCAAGGGCCAATATCTGTTTTCCCTGTCTTAGTCCTTGCCTCCCCGTCTCTGGCAGTTCATCACATTTTTTCCCAAAAAGCTTTATCGGCAAACTGTTTTTTAGCGAGTGGTTCCTGGGGAGATTTAGCCGGGGGCCACGCCGATTGGACATGGCCATGGAACAGGAGGCATTTTATCGCGGTGCGACAAAGTGTAGCATGGCGAATTGCCGCAGTATTTTCTGGTGGTCAGCTCGCTAGATGTTGCGTAGTGCGGCAAGGTGACTCTTTTGGGCTTCCTGGATAGCACCCTGCCCACCAGGCCAGGGCGCGAAAGCGCCTTGGCCTGTTTTTTTGAAACAGCAGTAAGGATTTAGTCTTGCCGGTCCCGTAGCCATTGTTCGATCTCGGCAGGGGTGGGCATCCGCCCCTGGCAGAGGAGTTCGCCATTAATCTTTAAGGCCGGGGGACTGATCACCCCGTGCCGCCAGATTTCATCAAGATCATAGATTTTCTCAATATCAGCCACCAGATTCATCCGTTGCAGGATGTCAAACATCATAGCGGCCAGCTTGTCACAGGTAACACACCCACTGCCGAAGACACGGACCTCAAGGACGTCGCTGGTTAGTTCGTCCCCGGCCAATCGGCGCTCAAATTCTTGTCGTAGGGCTGCGCGGTAGTTTTTCTCGGCTGAGGCCGGGACATAGTTAAGTTTGGCAATGGTGGTAAAGAGAAAGTTTTCAGCATCTTTGGGGCTGAGATTGTCAGCAATGGCCTTTTGCAAGGCAGGATCAAGTCCAATAAGGCCAACCGAAGCCTTGCCGATTTTCAGAAGTCGCTGTTGGGGAGTGTCCATAGGGGGAATTAAATCTTCATGCAGGGGTGTTATTTTTTCGTCACAGTATGGGAAATGATTAATACAGCTGTGAAATAAAATTAAAACAATTTTAACTGCACGGCTTTTTTCTTTTTCTTTTTGACCGCTGGTTTTCCAAGAGTGGTAAAGAGAGTTGACGGCAGCTCATTGAGAAAACGGGATGGCTCGCAGTCTTTGCCGTGTCTTGTCTTGCTCCGGGTTAAAAAGAGTTTCTCTTTGGCCCTGGTCAAGGCCACATACAAGAGGCGGCGTTCTTCCTCCAGGTCGCTGCCGGTAGAGATATAGGGGCAGATTCCCTCTTCAAGGCCAGCAATAAAAACCACGGGAAACTCCAAGCCTTTGGCGCTATGCATGGTCATCAGCGATACCGCCTCGGCGCGATCATCATAAACCGTGGCTTGGGCATGGCTCATGAAATGATTGGCTACAGCCTCCATCCCTCCCAGGGCCCTGGCGAAATTGATGAATTTTTCTACTAAGGCATGGTCAAGGTCAAGGCCAAGGAAGTGGGCGACTTGAGCAAGGCCGTGGCTCCCGTCTTTCTGGGCCCCTTCTTTGTAGAGGGCCATCATCTCGTGCAGGGCAGCTATCTTTTCCATGGCGCCATGGGGGATCTCAATATGGGTGATCTCGTCCCAGATATTGTGACTGGTTACCGGGATTTTTTGTTCCAGAAGATCAAGGGTGGTTTGGCCGATTCCCTTTAATGCCCCGAACAAGAGGAGGGTGTCGGCCATATTGGCCTTGCCGGTTACGGACAGAAGGAAATGATAGAGGGGGCGCACCTCAGGCTTCATGAAAAAAGGAGTGGCACCGCTTTGCTGAAAGGGAATGCTGAGATTTTCTAACTCGGCAGCCAGGATAGCGGCTTGGCGGCCCATGCGAAAGAGGATGGCAATATCTTTAAAGGTAAAACTTTCTGCCCCTTCCTGGTCCACGGTGAGACTGCTGGTGCCTCCCACCAGTTTTTCGATGGCGTGGCCAATGGCCTGCCCTTCTTTTTGGGCGTTGGCCAGGGCTAGTTTGTGGAGGGAGCCTGGTTTTTTGTTTTTGGGAGTGAGCGCCATGCCGCTTCGGAGGGTGTTCCTGGCAATAAGGGCGCTGGCAGCTTTTAAGATCTCAGGCCGTGATCGATAATTGGTTGTCAGTTGAAGCTCTTTGGCATCTTTGTCCTTCACGAATTGGAAGAAATATTTGAGGTCGCTGCCGCGAAAACCATAGATGGCTTGGTCCGGGTCGCCAATGGCAAAGACTTCGGCGCTGTCGGCCAGGGTGCTGACCAGGTTGTACTGGGCCCGGTTTACGTCCTGGAATTCGTCAACGCAGAGCGCCCGCACCTGATCGGTTACCAGCTTTTTGAAATCAGCATCCTTCAGGCAGGCAATAAAGGTGGGGATAATGGCGTCCAGGTCAATGGCGACAATTTCTTCAAGGTGGTTGAGGTAACTCTGAACCTGGTCCGAGCTTGGCAGACCCTGCTTCTGGGTGACCAGGAAGTGAAAATAGCTGATGATCTCCGCTCTGATCTGGTTGCGTTCCTGCTGGTTGAGGTTGGCAAAGAGCTGCTTGAGAAGGAGTTGCCTGGTCTCGTCACCAATGACCTCCAGGGCTGGTTGGGCCTTGCGAAGCCATTGGAGGCAGAAGGTGTGAAAGGTGCCGCTGAAAACCCCTGCTGCGCCATCGCCTATCTTAATCGCCAGCCGTTCCTTGATTTCCTCGGCCGCTTTATTGGTAAAGCTGATGGCAAAGAGGTTTTCCGGGAGTTGTCCCTCACTGAGCATGCGGCTCATTCTCTCAACCAGGGTAAATGTCTTGCCGGTGCCGGGCCCGGCGGCAACAATAATGTGAGGGTTTGAGCAGCTGACAATTTCCTTCTGGGACTTGTTTAGTTTGGGACCTTTGTGAGCTTGGCTGGGCTTCTTCTTGTCTGATAAGGGAGTGAAGAGTTTCGGCACCACCTTGTTAAGGGGCTTTTTCTTCTTGCGACTGACCTTCTGGCCGGCAAAGAGGCTTTGGGCCCCGGCCAACTCATCGATCTCACCCTCCTCAAAGACATGGATGATGCCAAATTGGCCGTCAAAGCCCGCCTGTCTGATGACCTTTCTTTCCCTTACTCGCTTAATGGCTTCGCCGAGCAGGGTGGAGTCTTTACTTATATCCTCCACCGGGGTGTCGCGCAGCAGGCAAAACTCTGAACCGAATTTACCGATGAGCCGGGCGTATTGTTTTAAAACGGTCTTGCTGTTTGGGCCGACGCCAAGGAGTTCAGAAAGAATTTCCGGCAGAGGAATGAGGCTTTCAAAACCAGGGGCCTGGTCGCCATAAAGGGGGGTGTTGCGGTCGGCAAGCTCCATGACCCGGTGATTGACCCCCACCGTGAGTGGCTTGCCGCATACCGGGCAGATGTTGTCATGCTCCCTGGTGGTGATTGGGTCAAAGCAGATGCCGCATTTACGGTGACCGTCATGGTGGTATTTGCCTTCTTCCGGGTAAAATTCCACCGTGCCGCAAAAGCCCTGGCTCGGGTCTTCCAGAGCTCTACGCATTGCAGCAAAGGAGAGTTCGCAGTCAAATAGGTTGACCTCGCGGCCAAGCTTGGCTGGCGAGTGGCAATCAGAGTTTGAAATCAGGGTAAAGCGATCCAGGGCTGATACCAAGCGGTTCATGTCCGGGTCGGAAGAAAGACCTGTCTCCAGGGCGAAGATATGGTCGCTGAGATCAGCAAAGCAATCCTCAATAGTGTCGAAACCGGACTTGGAGCCAAAGAGGGAAAACCAGGGGGTCCAGATATGGGCTGGGACCAGAAAGCCCTGGGGGATCTCCTCAAGAACAATTTCAAGGAGGTCGCGGCAATCAAGACCCAAAATGGGGCGGCCATCAGACTGGATGTTGCCGATGGCTGCCAGGCGGGCATTAAAGGCCCGGGCCGACTCAAGGTCCGGGCAGAAGATGATATTGTGAACCTTACGCACCTTGTCGTGCCGCTTATAAATGGAGCTGATTTCAGCAGTCAAGGTGAAGCGGATGTCAAGGGGGGCTGGGGTGGTGCCGGGCAGGGCGAGGGGCACATTTGGTTCTTTGAGGCGGAAAAGGCCCTGTTCCGCAGGGCTGAGTAGTTCTTCTAATTCAGCAAACCAGCCGGGATGGGTGAAGTCACCGGTGCCAATGAGGTTGATGCCTTTGACCTGGGCCCAGGCTGCCAGGCCTGCCAGGTTCGAATTCTTACTGGTGGCCCTGGAGTAGGGAGAGTGGATATGGAGATCAGCGAGAAAATTCACAGAGGTCCTTTTCCTTTTTGACATTTAAAGGGGGCGTAAGTAAGGTGCATCTTATATGAAAAAGGTCAAAAATGATAGCCTCTTTGCCATTGTATTTATGGACTTTTTTTATAGAAAAAACAAGCAAGTGGGCGGGGTTAATCGTCTACCAATCAAGAAGTTTATTATTGATACATAGTTTTAGATAAGGTGTTTGGGATGACAGAAGCGGTGGATGTATTAATTATGGGGGCCGGTCCGGCTGGCCTGCAGGCGGCAGTGCATGCGGTTCGTAAAAAGGCCTCGGTGGTGATCATCGGCAGGCCGGAGCGCAGTGCAATTTATCGGGCCCATGTCGAGAATTATCTCTGTGTGAATGGCGTTACTGATGGCCATGAAATGATCGAGATCGGTATCGCCCAGGCCACCCGTTTTGGCGCCCGTTTAATTGAAGAGGATATTCTGCATGTAGAGGCGGAAGAGGGCGGTTTCCATGTCCGTTCTGAAGGTAAGAGTTTCCACGCTGCCAGTGTGGTCATCGCCATCGGTACTGCCAAGAAGAAATTGCGGGTGCCCGGCGAAAAAGAGTTGGCTGGCAAAGGGGTGAGCTATTGCGTGGATTGCGATTGTAATTTTTACCGCAATGCCAAGGTCGTGGTGGTGGGCAACGGGAGTGCCGCTGTTGACGGTGCCATCACCCTGACCAAATACGCCTCAGAGGTCACCCTCATCTGCAAAGAGCTCGCCGTTTCCGAAGCCATGCGTCAGCCTCTTGCCGAAAGCTCGGTGACTGTCAAACAGGGTACTTGGCTTAAGGAGATTGCCGGCGAAAATGCCGTGACCGGGGTTGTTCTCGAGGACGGTTCCAGCCTTGAGGTGGATGGTGTTTTTGTTGAACTTGGCTCCAAAGGCCCCATGGAACTGGCCACCTCCATCGGCGTCCAGCTTGACATGGAGACCTTTAGCTATATTGATACCAACAAGAAGATGGAGACGAATATTCCCGGTGTCTATGCTGCCGGAGATATTGCCGGCCGCCCCTTTCAGATGGCAAAGGCCGTTGGTGACGGCTGTGTTGCCGGCTGGGAGGCAGCCAACTATGTCAAACGCCTGAAGCGGAAGAAGGGGGAGTAATCTCTCTTATGGTAATGCCGGTAGACCCTTCTGTGGATGAAGCCTTTATGGCCATAGCCCTTGAGGAAGCCCGCCAGTCGGCCCGGCATGGTGAGGTGCCCATTGGTGCCGTTTTGGTGAATGGTGATGGCGTGATCCTGGCCCAGGCCGGTAATAGCCCCATCGCTCTTAACGATCCAACCGCCCATGCCGAAATTCTGGCCCTGCGGGAAGCAGCTCAGAAGCTGGGTAATTACCGGCTCACAGGTACGACTCTCTATGTGACCCTGGAGCCCTGCGTTATGTGTGCAGGTGCCCTGGTGCAGGCCCGGGTTAAACGCCTTGTCTATGGAGCCGATGATCCCAAGGCTGGTGGTATGGTGTCGTGTTATAGTGTGGGTTGCGACGAGGTGCTCAATCATACCTTGGAGGTTCTGGGTGGTGTTTTGGCTGATGAGGCCTCGGCCCTGCTAAAAGATTTTTTCCGGGCCCGGCGCCGAAAATCAGTATAATGATGTGCGTAAATAGTGGTGGCGGCAGAGGCACTTCTTAAAAAAAGAGGCGCTGAAAAAAAACTCTTCCAAAAGGAAAGACAACCGGGTAGATTGTCGTCCTCGATTTGAGAAGGTCATGGCTCTCTCAAACGATGCGGAGAGGTGTCCGAGAGGCCGAAGGAGCACGCCTGGAAAGTGTGTATAGTTAATAGCTATCGAGGGTTCGAATCCCTCCCTCTCCGCCACATTTGGCCCAACTTTTGTCAGCTTGATTTAAGGCTGGTAAAATGCAATATTTTGATAGCCGGGTCCTGTGCAACAAAGGCTCGCGAACCCCGTCAGGTCCGGAAGGAAGCAGCGGTAGCGATTCCCTTTGTGTGCCGCAGGGGTGCCTGGCTATCTTTTTTTGTGCCTTAGACCCTTCTTTCTATGTCCTATCTCGTTCTCGCCAGGAAATGGCGCCCACAAACATTCCATGACGTTGTTGGTCAGCAGCCCGTGGTGCGGACATTGCAAAATGCCCTTCGCCGCAAGCGGGTGGCCCATGCCATGTTGTTTTCCGGAGTACGCGGGGTAGGAAAGACCACCCTTGCCAGGCTCATGGCCAAGGCCATTAACTGCGAGTCAAAAGACCCTGATGTGCCGTGTAACGCCTGCAAGTCGTGCCAGGAAATTACCGCCGGTAACGCCGTTGATCTTAAAGAAATAGATGGCGCCTCCAATCGCGGTATTCAAGAGATTCGCGAACTCAAAGAAAATATCCGTTTTTTCCCCACCTCCAGCCGTTATAAGATCGTCATCATTGACGAGGTCCACATGCTCACCACCGAGGCCTTCAATGCCCTTTTGAAGACCCTGGAGGAGCCACCTGAGCATGTCTATTTCATGTTTGCCACCACCGAGCTCCATAAGGTACCCATTACTATTCTCTCCCGCTGCCAGCGCTATGAGTTAAAAAGGGTAGGGGTTGATACGCTCAGTGAGTTTTTTGGACGGATTGCCCAGTCGGAAAAGGTGGCTATTTCCCCCACAGCTCTTGAGATGATCGTCCGCGAGGCAGACGGCAGTGTGCGCGATGGCCTCAGCCTTCTCGATCAGATGTTTTCCTTTGCCGAGGAAGATGAGTCCGGCGCCGTGGAAGTGAAGGACGAAGATGTGGCCCAGGTGCTCGGCCTTGTCGACCGCCAGGTCTTTGTGACCCTGGCTCGCTCTGCCATGGATGGTGATCTGGCCCGCTGCTTGGAGATTCTTGAAGAGACCTATCTTCTTGGTGTGGATCTAAAAAGATTCAGCGATGACCTTCTTGAGTTTTTCCGCGGTCTCATGGTTTGCAAGACAAGCAGGGAACCCGACCGCCTTCTTGATGTGGCTGCCCAGGATCTGGATGACATGATGGCCTTGGCCTCGGCAACCAGCAAGGAGAGCCTTTATCAACTCTTTCAGGTCTTCATGCAGGGCGCTGAAGAGTTGCGCCATGCAAGCCAGCCGCGCTTAACCCTGGAGATGACCTTTATCCGGGCCAGTCAGGTGGGCGAAGTGATGCCGGCCTCTGAGCTGGCCCAGCGCCTTGATACCCTGATTAAAGCAAGCGGCGGTGTGGTTCCTGTTGGTCAGGTTCAACCTGCAACACAAAAAAAAACTGAAAAAAGAGGGCTGTCGTTTCGGGGCAGTAAAGAAGTTGCAGCCCAACAGCAGGTAATTGCAAAAGAGCCGGAGCCGGAGTTTCAGGCCGCTGCCCCCCCCGAGCAAGTACCTCAAGCTGATTTGCCAAGCGCACCTCCGCCTCCGCCAGAGCCGATCAGTATCAAAGAGAATCCATCGCAAGATGAGGTGGAAGAGACTCCCCCCGTTCCTGCTGAAGAGCAAAAAAGTGAAACCAAAACCGGTAAGGTGGTGGTTGAGCTACGCAAGCGTGATGTAGTCCGTGAATGGCAGAACTTTATCGGCTATGTCAAAGAGCGCAAGGCCTGGATGGCCCAGACCCTGCGCCTTTGCGACAACCCCCATCTTGAGGGAGAGAAATTGTTCATCCGCTTTGAGAACCCGGCGGACTGCATGTTGCTCTCTCAGCCTGAGAACCTCAAGGCCCTTGCCACCTATGCTCAGGATTTTTTTCAGACCGAACTCAGTTTAGATGTCTGTTCCATTGAAGGTGATACCGTTGAGGGTAACGGATCCAGTCCGCGGGAGGAGCGGCGGGCCTTGGCCGCTGACCCCCTGGTGCAGATGGTAACCGAGATTTTTGACGGTAAGGTGGTCGGGATACGGACCGGCCCTAAATTTAGATAATAAATTTGGATGAAAAAGCAGGGAGTCCTGCTCTTGTCATCCATTTCAAGAAACGGAGTTGTGATATGGATATGAACGCAATTATGGAACAGGCCCAGCAGTTTCAGCATAAGATGACTGAGATGCAGGCGGAACTGGCTGATAAGACGGTAAGTGCTTCGGTGGGCGGCGGTATGGTCACTGCGGTTGTCAATGGCAAGCATGAGGTTGTTTCCCTCTCCATTGATAAAGAGGTCATCAATTCTGAAGACCCGGCCATGCTTCAAGATCTGGTGGTTGCCGCAGTAAATGAGGCCATGAAACAGGCCAAGGAGATGATTCAGGCCGAGATGAGCAAACTCACCGGCGGACTTGGTATCGATATCCCCAATATGTTTGGTTAAAAGATAGTTGGTTGTGAGCAGTTGGCAGCATTCAAACAAGACCTGTGGAATAGCTGATTTCTGTCAACTGCCGACTTGATGGAGTTGGCGGCCAAGACCCCCTTTCCCTCCAGGGCTTGGCATAGATTGATTAATATAAAAAACGCCCATGAACGTTGTCCCCCCGGCTCTTGAAAAGCTGATCGCTGATTTTAAACGGCTTCCCGGTATTGGTCAGAAGACCGCGACCAGGCTGGCACTCCATCTCCTGCGCCGTCCGTCTGAGGAGGCCAGGGGCCTGGCTCGGGACCTGGCTGGTCTCCATGATGCTATTACCCTTTGCTCCAACTGTTTTGCCTTTTCCGAGCACGATCCCTGCGATATTTGCGGCGACAGCCGCCGGGATCCATCCATTGTTTGCGTGGTGGAGGAACCCGGCGATCTGATGGCCATTGAAAAAACAGAAACTTTTAAGGGCAAGTACCATATCCTCCACGGTGTTTTGTCGCCCATGGACGGTATCGGTCCGGGAGAAATTAAGGTCGACGCCCTCATCAATCGGGTCCGCAAGCACCAGGTCAAAGAGGTGCTTATCGCCACCAGCTCCACTGTGCCGGGAGAGGCCACAGCCGCCTATCTCAGCAACCGTCTCCAGGGTACCAAGGTCAAGGTGACGCGTTTGGCCTGCGGTATTCCCATGGGCATGGATATTAAATATGCCGACGAGCTCACTTTGAGCCGGGCCATTGAGGCCCGAAAAAAGGCGTAATATCAAAGCGGCAGATCTCTTTTGGTTTCAATGAAGATCAGCCTTTTCTCATTGACAGGAATGCTCAGAACTGGTAATTAATTCTGCGTTTTTCTTAGAATCATCACCGTCCGGCAGGATGGTGGTTATATAGATTTTTGTAGACTCGTAGCTCAGTGGGAGAGCACTACACTGACACTGTAGGGGTCGGCGGTTCAATCCCGCCCGGGTCTACCATTTTTAGACTTCGCAGCATTTTGTATTGATGTTGCGAAGTTTTTTGTTCAGGTATTGCAAGAGAGTTCGAATCTTCATGGCCGACATTGAAATTTCCATAGCAGGCGGTAATGCCGCATCGTTCGCCGCCGGGACCACGGTTCAGGAGGCGGTAAAAGCCCTGTGCTCCAGTAAGGAACGCAAAAAGACATTGGCCGTTATGGCAGATGACCGGGCCTTGGATTTAACGACCGCCCTTGACCAGAGTCTGCAGTTGACCCCCATTACCACTGCAAGTGATGAGGGGCTTGATCTCCTGCGCCATTCAGCAGCCCATGTCATGGCCCAGGCAGTTGTTGAACTCTTTGGTACAGATGTCAAGGTTGCCATCGGCCCTTCCACCGCCGATGGTTTTTACTATGATTTTGATCGTCCGGAACCCTTTACTCCCGACGATTTTGAGGCCATTGAAAAGAGGATGAAGGAGATTGTCGGTCAAAATCTCCCCTTTGCCCGGCAGACCATGTCTCGTCAGGACGCCATTGCTTTTTTCAAGGAGCGTAACCAGGAGTACAAGGTCGAGTTACTTGAAGAACTCACCGATGACGAGGTCAGCCTCTACGGGCAAGGTGAATTTGTTGATCTCTGCCGCGGCCCTCATATTCCCCATACCGGTTTTCTGCGGGCCTTTAAAATTATGCGTTTGGCCGGTGCTTACTGGCGTGGTGACGAGAAACGTCCCATGCTCCAGCGCCTCTACGCTACCGCCTTTTTTGACCCCAAGGCCTTGAAAAAATATCTCCATCAGATTGAAGAGGCCAAGAAGCGGGATCACCGTAAACTCGGTAAAGAGCTGGAGCTCTTTACAATCAACGAGCAGGTCGGCCCCGGACTTACCCTGTGGCTGCCCAAGGGTGCTCTGGCCCGTAAACTCATCGAAGATTACTGGCGCAACGAGCATTACGAGAACGGCTACGAGCTGCTTTACACCCCGCATATTGCCAAGCGTGACCTGTGGGCCACCAGCGGCCATCTTGACTTCTATGCCGAGGATATGTTTTCCCCCATGGATGTCGATGGCGTTGATTATCAGCTCAAGCCCATGAATTGCCCGTTTCATATCGGTATCTACACCAGCAAGAAACGGAGCTATCGCGAATTTCCCATCCGTTGGTGCGAACTTGGAACTGTCTATCGCTATGAAAGAACCGGCGCTCTGCAGGGCCTCATGCGGGTCCGCGGTTTTACTCAGGATGATGCCCATATCTTTGTTCTGCCAAGTCAGCTGGAAGAAGAGATCTTTAACATCATTGACCTCAATCTTCACATCTTAAAGACCTTTGGTTTTACAGAGTATGATATCTATCTCTCCACCCAGCCTGATAAGTATGTGGGCAGTGACGAGAACTGGGAGCAGTCGACAAATGCCCTGAAGAGCGCTCTGGACAAAAAAGGTCTCAAGTATGAGGTCGATCCGGGCGAAGGGGTATTTTACGGACCAAAGATTGATATCAAGATTAAGGATGTCCTTGGTCGTTCCTGGCAATGCTCCACCATTCAGGTGGATTTTAACCTGCCGGAACGTTTTGCCATCAGTTATACCGGTGAGGACGGCAAGGAGCATCAGCCCATTATGATCCACCGGGCCTTGATGGGTTCCCTGGAGCGATTCTTCGGTGTGCTTATTGAACATTATGCCGGCGCCTTTCCTCTGTGGATGGCACCGGTTCAGGTCGTTGTCCTTAATATTACGGATAACCAACTGGCCTACGCGGAAGATGTCTATGCTCAGCTCCGCAAAAATGGCGTGCGGGTAAACAAGGACGTCCGCAATGAGAAGTTGAATTTCAAGATCCGTGAGGCCCAGATGGCCAAGATTCCATATATGGTCATTGTTGGTGATAAAGAGATGGAGACGGGTATGGTAACAGTCCGTCTCAAAAACGGTAAAAACCTTGATCCTATGCCTGTGGCAGAATTCACGGAATTGATCAGCCGTGAATCAAAAAAGAGCCAGGGCCTGGAAGGGTAAATGCACAAAATTAACCAAGACGTGAGGTGTAGGCATTAAAAGAAAGAAGAGTGTAAAACAACAGCGTGAGGTTCGCGCCAGAGTCAACAGCATGATTCGCATTGAGGAGGTGCGTGTCATTGACGCTGCTGGTGAGCAGCTGGGTGTTATCCCCACAAGTCAGGCAATTGCCCTGGCTGAGGAAGACGGTCTTGACCTGGTTGAAGTATCTCCTACTGCTAAACCGCCTGTTTGCCGGATCATGGATTATGGCAAGTATCGCTATGAACAGTCCAAGAAACAGGCTGAGGCCCGTAAGAAGCAAAGCGTTGTTGAGGTAAAGGAGATTAAGCTCCGTCCTAAGACAGAAAAACATGATCTTGACTTCAAGATCCGTAATATCAGAAAGTTCCTGGGACAAAACAACAAGGTGAAGGTTACCTTGCGTTTTCGGGGCCGCGAGATTGTCTATGCCGATACTCTGGGACGCGAGGTTCTTAACAAGGTTGCCGTACAGCTTGAGGATGTTGCCACTATTGTCCAGCAGCCCATGATGGAAGGGCGGCAGATGGTAATGATGGTCGCCCCCCATAAAAAATAGTTTTTTTACCTTCACCTCATTTGCTGGCTTTCACCAAAAGCTAAAATGTGTTACAGGGTATCTCTGCTTCGGTTCCTTGGCTGTTGCAGAGTTTTGTTTTTTGGCTGGCCCCCTCCTTGGGGCTGGCTGCCAAGACGGCTAATGAAGCAGTTATACATTTATATATAAGGTAACTGTTCGGCAAGAAGACAAGCATTAGCTCAGGTTGTAACTGTTCAGATATGCCCCAGATTTGAACAAGCAGACCTGTGAGTCTATAGCCTGCCTATGTGAGCAGGCCTGATCGTTTAAAGATGGGGTGTAGCTGAACAGTTACTAGATAAGGAGCATTACCATGCCTAAGATGAAGACAAAAAGAGGCGCTGCCAAGCGTTTCAAAGCAACCGGTTCAGGAAAGGTTAAAAGGGCTAAGGCCTATACCAGCCATATCCTTACCAAGAAGAGCACTAAGAGAAAAAGAAACCTGCGCAAGTCTGGTCTCGTTGATGCGAGCAGCACTGCTGCCGTCAAGCGTATGGTTCCATATATGTAACAGTTTTCCTGTTTTTACAGGAGGCTGTTGGCTGCCATTGGTTGCCAGGAGAATGGATCGTTGACCTGATGAAGGTGACATCCATTTCTTTTTTTTAGCAAGTGGCCTTAAAAACCAAAACTATTCATAATGGGACGGCAGAGGATCTGCCCAAAAAATCCCTAAGGAGAATACAATGCCAAGAGTAACCCGCGGTTTCAAAGCACGCCGCAGAAGAAATAGAGTCCTCAAGCTTGCCAAAGGCTACCGTGGAGGCCGGAGTCGTTTGTTCCGCTCCGCCACTGAAGCGGTTGATAAAGCCTTATGTTATGCCTATCGTGATCGCCGTAACAAGAAGCGCGATTTTCGTCGTCTGTGGATAGCCCGTATCAGTGCTGCCGCCAAAATAAATGGCACCAATTATTCCCGGCTGATGGGCGGACTGAAGAAAGCCCAAGTCGAGCTTGATCGCAAGAGCCTTTCCAATATGGCAATTCTTGATCCTAACGCCTTTGCTGAAGTAGTAAAACTTGCTTCCTAAGGCTGGATTTCATGGAAGAAGCATTACAAAAACTGGCTGAAGAGGGCGCAAGTGATCTGGCCGCCATTGCCGGTGTTGCTGATCTGGAACCGTTCCGGATAAAATATTTCGGGCGGAAAAGCCCTTTTACTCAGCTCATGCGGCAATTGGGCGATGCTCCTAAGGAAGATCGCCCCCGCCTTGGTCAACTGGCCAATGAGCTCAAGAAGGATCTCCAACTTCGTTTTGATGAAAAGAAAGCCTCCCTGGCCCAGGTGGCCGGGGACGCCTCTGATATAGACCTTACTCTGCCAGGCAGGATGCAGCCTCAGGGCAAATTGCATCCTGTTACCCAAATCATGGAAGAGATCTGCGAGATCTTTGAAGGATTGGGTTTTACGGTTGCCGAAGGTCCAGATGTTGAGACTGATTTTTATAATTTCGAGGCCCTCAATATCCCTGCCCATCATCCAGCCCGTGACATGCATGACACGTTTTATGTGGATGATTCAATTTTGCTCAGGACCCACACCTCTCCCATGCAGGCCCGGGTTATGGAAACCAAGGAGCCGCCCCTGCGGGTGATTGCTCCTGGCAAGGTGTATCGCTGCGATTCCGATATTACCCATACCCCTATGTTTCATCAGGTTGAAGGATTCCTGGTGGATACCAACGTCTCCTTTGCTGATTTGAAGGGCGTCCTGTCCGTTTTCATCGCCAAGATGTTTGATGAAACCACACCCATCCGTTTTCGACCGAGCTTCTTTCCCTTTACAGAGCCAAGTGCCGAAGTCGATATCGGCTGCGTGATGTGCAACAGTAAGGGCTGCCGTGTTTGTAAGCAGACAGGCTGGTTGGAGATTTTGGGAGCAGGCATGATAGATCCCGAGGTTTTCAAAAAGGTTGATTACGACCCGGAAATCTATTCAGGTTTTGCCTTTGGTCTGGGTGTTGAACGTATTGCCATGCTCAAATATGGCATTAATGACATACGTCTTTATTATGAGAATGATCTTCGCTTTCTTCGCCAATTTTAAAGGTTGGCATAAAGAGGAGATAGTATTTTTTTAGGTGAAGCTCCTCAGGACCTTCACCTTTTTAGTTTTAAAAGCAGGGCCATTTTCTTGGTGAGTTTTTTGTTGCTCACTTCCAACGGCCTTGGGCAAGGAAATCTTTCCCAATGAAATTTACAGTAGACTGGTTAAAACAATACACAGATTTCAGTTACTCCTCACAGGAGCTTGCTGACCGTTTGACCATGGCCGGGCTTGAGGTTGACGCGGTCAGTCAGATTTTCACTGAGCTTAAAGACGTCAAGGTTGCTGAGATTGTCGAGGCCCATCCCCATCCGGATGCAGACCGTTTGCAGGTTTGTGATGTCCAGGTCGGCGAAGAAAAGAAACGTATTGTTTGCGGGGCTCCCAATGCCCGTCCTGGTATCTTTGTGCCTGTTGCCTTGCCCGGTGTTGTCCTGCCCGGTGGTTTTAAAATTAAAAAGAGCAAGATTCGCGGCCAGGCCTCAGAAGGTATGCTTTGCTCGACTAAGGAACTTGGATTTGCCGATGCTGCAGACGGTATCATGGAGCTCACCGGAGTCAGCCAGTCAGGTCAGAGCATCATCGAGGCTTTGGGACTTGATGATGTCATGGTCGAAGTTGACTTGACCCCAAATAGACCAGACTGCGCCTCAGTGATCGGCACGGCCCGTGAAGTTGCCGCCATGTCTGGCAACCCTTTGAAATTGCCGATTTCAATAGATTCTTTGCCTGAACTTAAGGGGAGTTCCTCTTTCAAAATTAGCATTGAGGATGATTCACTATGCCCCCGTTACGTGGCGCGGCGGATGACCAACGTTACCATAGCGCCTTCGCCGTGGTGGTTACAGAAGAGATTAATTAGTGTGGGGCAACGGCCCATCAATAACGTGGTTGATGCAACCAATTTTGTCATGCTTGAGCTTGGCCAACCACTCCATGCCTTTGATTTCAACAAGCTCGCTCATAATGAGATTGTTGTCCGTACAGCACGCCAGGGTGAAAAATTGACCACCCTTGACGGCCAGGAGCGAGAGCTTGACCCCAGTATGCTGATGATCTGTGACGCCGAGGCCCCTGTGGCGGTTGCCGGTGTCATGGGCGGCGGCAACTCTGAGGTGGATGACAAGACCACGGAAATTCTTCTTGAGTCAGCCTGTTTCAACGCCATCTCTGTTCGCAAGGCTTCCCGCAATCTTAACCTTTCCACGGATGCCTCTTACCGCTTTGAACGTGGGGTTGATCCCCAACTGGCACCGCTGGCCATGGAGCGTCTTGTCCAGGTTTTGACCGACATTGCCGGCGCCACCGTGGAAGAGGGAGGGGTTGATCTGGCCGGCGGGGTGCCTACTCCTGTTGAGTATACTCTCCGGATAAGTCAGACTAATAGGTTGCTGGGGACGGCTTTTACTGCAGATGACATTACCGGTTATCTGTCCGGAATTGAGATGGCTGTCCGTCAGATTGATGGGGATACCCTGGGTGTTACGCCTCCAAGTTTTCGTATCGATATTGAACGCGAGGCCGATCTCATCGAGGAGGTAACCCGTTTGCACGGCTACAATGAGATAGGCACCACTTTGCCTGTTGTGCCTATGAGTTTTGCGAACCGCGATGCTGGCCGCAGCCTGAAAAAAGATGTTTCTGGTATTCTGATGGCCAACTCATGTTACGAGGCTATTAATTATAGCTTTGTTTCTCCTGAACATGCGGATCTTCTAGGTTTGGCTGCTGATGATGAGCGCCGTCAGGCAGTGGAGATACTCAACCCTCTCACCGAGGATCAGAGTGTTATGCGCCGCTCCCTTCTCCCTGCCTTGCTTGAGAATGTCAGGCGTAATATCAACCATCAAAATGGTGATGTCCGGCTCTTTGAGATAGGTAAGGTTTTTGCCCCTCAGGGTCGCGGTAAGCAACCCCATGAGGAAACACGATTGTCCATCGTGTTAAGCGGCAGACGTCATGGCCAGGCACCGGCGCTTTATTTCGAACAGAAGGCCACTGATTTTTCGGATGCCAAGGGTGTGGCACTTTCCCTCATAAAGGAGTTGAGGTTGGCCCAAGTTGATTTTGTTGCCGACGCCCAGCACCCCCCCTATGTTGATTCGTCCCAGGCCTTACTCTTGGTTGTGGACGGTAAAACCTTTGGTTATCTTGGTCGCTTTACCAAGCAATGTTTAAATAATTTTAGTGTTAAGCAGGATGTCTATTTTATAGATATCCATTTTGATGCCTTAACGGCTTTGCCGCCTGCCCCCAAAAAATTCATACCCCTGCCTAAATACCCGTCAGTACAAAGGGATACGGCAATCCTTGTTCCTGAGTCCATTGCCACAGGTGAAATGGTGGCGGCCATTTGGGACGAGAAGCAAAAGCTTGTGGAAAACGTCGAATTATTTGATGTCTATCAGGGAAAAAATATCAGCCAGGGGTTTAAAAGTGTCGCAATTTCTGTTACATACAGGTCTCAGGAAAAGACTTTAAAGGAAAAAGCAGTTGCCAAGGTTCACCAGCGGATTGTTGATATGGTCCTGTCCCGTTTTCAGGGGCGTTTAAGAGAGGTGTAAGGGGTATGAAGCGGTCAAATTTAACCAGAAAAGATCTGGCTAAAACTATAAATGAAGATCTCGGCCTATCACAACGCAGTGCAGGTGAGCTCGTGGATGCAGTATTTTCTTGTCTGCGTCAAACTCTTTTGAAAGAGGAATCCATTAAGCTCGTTCAGTTTGGGACCTTTACCGTGAGAAAAAAATCATCGCGGGTGGGAAGAAATCCCCGCACTGGAGAAACCATGGAAATTTCCAAGCGTTCTATGGTAACCTTTAAGGCGAGTAAGGGGCTGCGAGACCAGATAAACGGGTAGTATCAATTTTACAGAGGTCCAATCTCATCCCATGAGTGACCAACCTTTTGGCCAGGGTTCCCTCACCGTTTCTATTCCAGAAAAACGGTATTTTAAGATTGGCGAGGTCTGCAAGATTACTGGCCTAAAACAACATGTTGTCCGCTATTGGGAGTCGGAATTTAAGCAGTTTATCCGGCCCCAAAGGGCATCTTCCAAACAGCGCCTCTATCGCCGAGGGGATGTTGAAAATCTTCTTCGCCTCCAGAAACTCCTTAAAGAGGATGGCCTGACTATTTCTGGTGCTCGTAAGTTTCTGGCCTCTCATCGTAACGCTATTGAAATTCAGGAAAAACAAGAAGCTTCACCCGCAACGCCTTCTCCAGAATCGACCCCTCTCTTAAATGAAATCAAGGATGATTTGAAATCAGTCTTAAAGATCCTTGCTGGTGATAAATAAGAGTCTTCTGCCCTTTCTCGATATTTTTTTAAGCGCATTTTTTTTTCGTCACGGACATTTCTTGACAGTCACCTTTTGAAATGCTAAAAAACATCCTCCCGTTTCACGGGAGTTTGCAGGAACAACCGGGATGTAGCGCAGTCTGGTAGCGCACCTGAATGGGGTTCAGGTGGTCGGAAGTTCGAATCTTCTCATCCCGACCAATTATATCAAGGGCTTACGGTTTTTACCGTAAGCCCTTTTTTTGTGTTTTTGGCCTGGGCTACTGTCGGGCTACTTGTTGCAACACTCCTTTGGTGATTTTCTTCTCCGTTTTTGGAGGTGATCTTCTCCTTCTAAGATGCAGCCCTATAGGAGGATAATTATGGTCTTCCTGTTCTTTAAATAGCATCTGGTGGAAAATATAGAGTCGAATAAATATTTTTTTTTGACTCTATATTTTGTTTTTTTCTTGATCAACCTTGTGGTCAATTTCTGAAAAAACACCTGTGCGACTTTTCGTTGTAATAGAGCCTGAATTTCATCATTTTGAAAGCCGGAACTTGACCACAAGGTTGATCAAGTTGTGCTTGAGGGTGTTGTTATTAA
>JBDLIE010000029.1:0-31061 GCA_039715015.1 Thermodesulfobacteriota bacterium | reverse complement strand
GGAGATCATCAGCCTGCTCGGCCTCCACAACCAGCTCCAGCCCCTAAGCCGCTGCCTGGAGTGCAACACCCCCCTTGAAGGGGTTAGCAAGGAGGAGATTGATCACCTCCTGGAACCCCTCACCAGGAAGTATTACACCACCTTCAGCCAATGCCCCAGCTGCTCTAAAATCTACTGGCCGGGCAGTCACGTCGACAAGATGCTGGCCTTGCTCTCCAGCTAACCCTCCAGTTTGTCAGGCTCGCCATGCAAACAGTACCAGTCCACCTTGCGGGTCACATACATCACCAGGCCGAGCAGGGCAAAGAGGCCGATGCTGCCCATGAGCAGGGCATAATCTTCAAGCTGCAGGGTGATGAAGAGGTAGGTGTACAAAAAGATAAGCAGACTGCTGGTTACCAGGGCCATCCTACTACCAAGGATGCTCCTGGTATAGGCACCCACCAGGCCGATGACCGCCAGGGAGGCAACCATAAAGGCCAGATTAAAGCCAACATGCTCACTCAAGGCCAGCAGCAGGGTGTAAAAACAGGTGATGGCAAAGCCTACGAGCAGGTACTGGACAGGATGGACCCGGCCCTTGGTCAGCACCTCGGCCAGGAAAAAGGCGGTGAAGCTGAAGACGATGAACATCAGGCTATATTTTGAGGTGCGGGTGGTCTTCTGGTAGATATCGGTACCCTGGTACATCTTGACGCCAAAGCCGGAGCTCCAGATATCCTTGCGGCTGCCCTGCCAACTCTGGGGGTAGTTGCGGTTAAAATGGGAAATCAACCAATTTGCCTCAAAGCCTGTTTCAGATATTTCGTAGTCAGTGGGCAGAAATTCTCCGGAAAAGCTGGGATTTTGCCATGGTGATTTAAGATTGACCTTGGTGTTCTGGCCCATGGGCAGGAACTGCAGCTCTTCGCTGCCGTTGAGCTGGAGCTGAAAATGAAAGGCCAGCGCCCTGCCGGGCTTGATGTCCAGCGCAACCGAGACCCCAGAACTAAAGACGTCAGCAGTTATAATTCCCGGATTAACAACAACCTCTTTATCATCCAAAAAACCTTTCATCTGTTGGCGGATGCCTGCCATATCCCTGATTCCCATGGAGAGAAAGGCCTTATCCCACAGAATACTTGTTTTATTGACCAGGAGTTTATCCAGGTCTAGGGGCGCAAAGCTGCCTTTAATGTCCAGCGTGGCGTGATAGAGCGGCGCTTCAAAGATGCCGCGATGGCGGATCTGGGGATTAAGGCTGCCCTTGATATCTAAAACTTCCGGCAAAAAATGAAGGTATTTGGTTTCGATTACTGGTTTTTTCGTATCGTAATGATGGATTACCTTAAAAGGCACACTGATTACAGGGCCGCTCACCAGCTGATCGCCGCCCCACTTATTGCTGATTTCGTTCAGCACGCCGTTACGCCGAACCTCCCGTTCATGGATGAGCGATGAAATCATACTGCCCGGAATGAGCAGAATGAGAATAATAAAACCGATCACCCCGATTTTAACGCTGGCCGAATTTTTCACCAAACTGACAAGCTTGGTGCTGAGTCCCTGTTCTTCCATGGTGTGTTCCTCCCGTCATATTGCATTGTTGAATATTGTGTCGTTTCTGAAAGTACACTAGGATATCTCTGTGCATTGGCTGTGAAGGGGAGGAGGAGTTCTGGTGATTTTTTTGTGCAAATTTGGTGCAGGGGAGCGTGATGGCCGGACAGACCATACTCATCGTTGATGATGATGCCCATATCCGTGACGTGGTGCGCTTTGCCTTGGGCAAGGCCGGGTTCCAAACCATTGAGGCTGAAAATGGCCAAGCTGCTTTGGATTTGGCAGGCCGCGCCAAGCCAGACCTGCTCATTCTTGACATCCTGATGCCGGAGCTGGATGGCACCGAGGTCTGCCGGCGATTACGGACCTTCTCTAAACTACCGGTTATCTTTCTCTCCTCTCAGGATGATGAGATCGACCGGGTGGTGGGCCTTGAGCTGGGCGGCGACGATTACATTGCTAAACCCTTTAGCCCTCGGGAGCTTGTGGCTCGGGTCAAGGCCGTGTTGCGCCGGAGCGGTGCCGGGGGCGGGAAAGAAGAAAATGGCAACGAACTGGTCTGGAATGGAATTCGATTGGATCGGCAACGCTTCCAGGTCTTTTTTCAGGATCAGCAGATTGATTTGACGGTCACCGAATTTGGCCTCATCGCCACTTTAATGGCCTCCCCGGAAAGGGTATACAGCCGCGACCAACTGATGGATCAAGGCTACAAAGGTGGTAGCCTGGTCACGGACCGCACCATTGATAGCCATATCCGTAAAATCCGCCAAAAATTCCGGGATGTTGGCTGCGATCCCATTGAAACGGTAAGGGGGGTTGGCTACCGAATGGGTTTTTGTCAGTAATGGCTTTATCTCTTCGCCCTCAGCTCCGCACCCTGCTTTTGGTGGTGAACGTTCTCGTACTCCTCCTGCCCATTGGCGGTATCGGCCTTTTGAAGATGTATGAGAGCGAGCTGGTCCGCCAAACCGAGTCTGCCCTGATTGGCCAGGCCGCTCTGCTCACCTCCACCTATGGCCAAGAGCTTAGCAAACGAGCCGATAAACAGCACGTCGAACTGGGTTATTCCGTGCTGCTGCCTGCTGATTCCCTCTTTCACAGCTTTGCACCTTTGATCCCCATCCGGCCCCGGCTTGATGTTGCCACTGCCAACATCCTTCCCCCCGGGCCAAGCGCCCTGCCACCTCCCAGTCCTGCTGACGAGATTCCCAGGAGCGTGGGCCGCCAACTGGCTTCGGTGCTTAAGGATTCCCAGCGCATTACCCTCTGCGGCATCCGGCTTCTTGACTCTACTGGTGTGGTGGTGGCAAGCAGCGGCAGCGAGTTGGGTTTATCCCTGGCCAATCGCCAGGAGGTTCGCCGGGCCCTGCAAGGTTATTATGCCAGTGTGCTTCGCAAACGCATTTCTGACGAGCCAGCCCCTCTCTTGTCCTCGTTAAGCAGAAAGGGCTGGCTCCGGGTACTGGTGGCTATGCCGGTGATCCATCAACAAAAGGTGGTTGGGGCTGTGCTTCTTTCACGCTCACCGGTGGGTGTTGGCAAAGGCCTCTATTTCATCCGCAAGCATCTCCTTCTGGCTGCTGTGGTAATGTTGGCCCTGGTCGTCTTTTTGTCCTGGCTTACCACGGTGATGATCAGCCGCCCTCTCAAAAAACTGGTGAAACAGGCTAAAGAGGTGGAGGTCCATGGCGGCACTCTGGCCCCCCTTGCCCATCCAGGCACTATGGAGGTGGCCGAACTCTCTGAATCCATTACAGAAATGGCCAACACTCTACAGACCAGGGCAGACTATATCAAAAACTTTGCCCGCCATGTCTCCCACGAATTCAAGACACCCATTACCTCCATGCAGGGCTCCATAGAACTGATCCAGGATATGGGTGATGAAATGTCCAGCGAAGAGCGCCAACTCTTTTTAAACAATATGGAGGAGGACGTCCGCCATATTGATCGGCTGACCCGTGGCCTGCTTGAGCTTGCCCGGGCGGACATGACCAGCCCCGGCCAGGCAAGCTGTCGGCCGGAGCAAGTCGTGCAGGAGGTGGCCGCCGATTACAGCAGACCGGGGTTGAGGGTCCGCTTTCACCCCAGCCGCAAAACAGCGAAAATCGCCATGGCTGCCGATATTTTCAGAGGGGTTATTGTTAACCTCCTAGAAAACAGTGTGCAGCACGGCAAGGCCAGCCTGGTGGAAATCACTCTTGAGGAGAGCGGCCCTCCCCATCCCATGCCCCAGCTAACCGTGCAGGACAATGGCTCCGGTATCGCTGCCAGCCATTATGGCAAAATCTTCACCCCGTTCTTTACCACCGCCAGAAACAGGGGCGGGACCGGCTTGGGCCTCGCTATCAGCAAGGCCCTGATAGAGGGCCATGGCGGCGAGATTACCCTTTCAGATAAAACAGAGATCGGCAGCACCTTTACGATCACCCTCCCGACCTACCCTATCAAGGCCTAAACGAATAGCCTTCGACAGGCTCAGGGGACGAGGGAATACAAAAGCGGGCCCTGATTCTGGTGCAGGGCATCACTCAATAATCCGCACCTGCACCGTTTCAACAAACTTGCCGCCGGCCAGGATATCGGAAACCACAACAACCCGGTCTCCTGATGACACGATTTTCTTTGCTGTGAGCAGTTCTATTGCCCTGGAGATCGTGGTTTCCGGATCGTTCGAAAACTTGACGATAAAGGCCTGCACCCCCCAATGGATTGCCAGTCTTCGCCTTACGTGGCTGGTATTGGTGAAGGCATAGATAGGCTGACTAGGCCGGCAACGGGACACTAAAACAGCCATCAATCCCCGCCGGGTAAAGACCAGGGTGGCCTTGGCCTCCAAATTATTATTGAGGGTGGCTGCAGAACGGGTAATCTCATACTTGGCAATACTTGAGGGTTCCACCTCCACCCTTGCATCGAGTCTTTGGCGCTCTTCGGTACGCCGGGCCACGCTGTCCATAACCTCAAGGGCCCTGAGGGGGTATTTGCCGGTGGCAGTTTCGCCGGAGAGCATGGTACAGTCAGCTCCCTGAAGGATTGCCTGGGTTATGTCAGTTACCTCTGCCCTGGTGGGAGTGGGGTTGATGATCATCGATTCCAGCATATGGGTGGCAACAATCACCGGCTTGACCGCCTTGCGGCAACGCTGGATGATCTCTTCCTGCAGGTGGGGCACCTCCTCGATGGGAAGTTCGGCCCCGAGATCGCCCCTGGCAATCATCACGCCATCGGCAGCCTCTATGATTTCAGCTAAGTCAGGGATGGCCTCGGCACTCTCGATCTTGGCAACCACATCGATCTTGGCATTTTTTCCTTTGAGATAGTGCTGCAATTCGATAATGGACGAGGCCTCTCTCACAAAGGAAAGGGCTATGAAATCAATGCCTTGTTCGATGGCAAATTCGATATCTGCCCAATCTTTCTCAGTGATTGACGGCAAATCAGCGGATTTACCCCGGATATTGAGATGACGGCGGGAACTCAGGACACCCTCATCAAGACTTTTACAATGAATATCGCAGGCCGACTTCTCCACTACCTCCAGACCTATCATACCTCCGTCCACAAGAATGGTATCGCCAACGGAAACATCGTCAATGAAACCATCGTAACTGACCTCGACACAGTAGGGCTCGAGCTTGGCCTTTTTGCGGATGGTGAAGGTCAGTAAATCACCTGTTTTCAATTGAATATCGGGATTAACATCACCGGTTCTGATTTCCGGGCCTTTGGTGTCCAGGAGGATGGCCACAGCCCTCTTTTCCTTGCGATTCAACCGTTTGAGGTGGTGAATCACTTTGCCATGCCAGCCATGGTCGCCGTGGGACATGTTAAGACGAGCGATATTCATCCCTTTCATGGTCAGGGCCTTGAGCATTTCATAGGACTCAGTCCTGGGACCAATAGTGCAGACAATCTTAGTTTTACGCATTGTATTCATGGAATCGGCCATAAAATTAACACTCTAAGCAACGACAGGGGCGCCTGTTTAAAGAGGCCTGCTGCCTCCCAAGCTTGATTATAGTGCATAACAACCATTACCAGCGCAACAAAATCTCTCTTGCGGCCAAATTTACCAAAAACAAGCAAGGTCTAAAAGACGCAAGGGATGACGACAATCGTCCACCTGCGACACTGCCCTCTTTGCTGGAACCCTTTCCAGACAGGCATTGTCATGTAATTTGAGAATTATCCACTCCAGCCACCAATCAGGGCTAGACTTTTGTAGAGGATCTATGCGAGAATTTAGTGATCACCAAGACGAAATGAGGAGATGTGCATGGCACTCTATCTTGTCCAACACGGACTGAGTCTCAGCAAGGACAAGGACCCGAAGCAGGGTCTTTCAGATACGGGAATCGCCACCACGCAAAGGGTGGCTGAGGTGGCCAAGGGCTACCAGCTCCAGGTAAAAGCAATCAACCATAGCGCCAAGAAAAGGGCCCAACAGACCGCCGAACTCATGGCCACCGCCCTTTCCCCTCCTGGCAATGTCGCCGAACGGGCCGGCCTCCTGCCCCTGGATGATGTTGGCCAACTGGCCCCCACCCTAGCCACTGCTGATCAGCTCATGCTGGTTGGCCACCTGCCTTTCATGGAACGGCTGACCTCCCTGCTTGTCACTGGCAATCCAGACAACCTGGTCTTCAAATTCCAAAACAGCGGCATCGTCTGCCTGGACCAGGACCCAGAAAACCTCTCCTGGTTTATAAAGTGGACCCTGATGGCGAAGATAGATTAACGATAGAGGCCCTGCAAAAAATATCAGCAACGAGCTATCCCATAATCCTAAAAGAGGAGAAACATCATGAGTAGACAGCTGTCGTTTACCAAATTTGAAAAGGAGTTGTTGCCCAACTTCCGGCAAAAGATCAACATGGCCGAATCCTCTGAAGATGTAAAAACATTTTACACCCGAACCTGCTTACAACTTCTCGACAAGGCCTTTTCCGGAGAACTTTCTTTAGAGTTTGAAGATGTTGTCCTGCAGCCAGGTAATGACGACAAGTATGTCTTAAGCGACCGCCTGTTATCCTCCACCTCCTTTACTGACATCTGGAACAGCTCGGACCTGCCCAATGTCTTGGACCGGTTTACCGATACGGCCCTTAACCGTTATGCTCATCTGGAAAAACATCCGGAAAAAACCGAAGCCAAGATTAGAATGTAGCAGGCTTTTGTGATGGCTGAAGGCTCAATCCGCCAACAGATCATGGAGCTTCTCGGCCAAGAGGAGATGAATGCCATGGAGATCTCCCAGGCCGTGGGGATTAGCGAAAAGGAGGTTGCCCTCCACCTTGAGCATGTCATCCGCACCCTAAGCAAGAAGGGCAAGAAACTGGTTATTAATCCCTACACCTGCCTGGGGTGCGGTTTTAGTTTTAAAGACCGCAAACGCCTGAAGCGCCCCGGACGCTGCCCCCGCTGTAAAGGAAGCCATATCCGCATGGCGACCTATGGCATAACCCACAAATGATAAGGCCCTCTTAAACTGCAAAATATTGAACAGAGAATGATGAAGGCTTGGCATGGAGGCGCCTATAGGCCCGGGGTCTGGCGCTGTGGCTCTTTAGCAAAGAGACCAAGATGTTCCGGCGCGACTCCACCGAATGGTCCCAGCTCTTTATGATTGCCGCCCTCATCGTGGTCTATCTCTACAATTTCATGGTGCTGCCTGTGGAACGGGTCCCCATGCCCGCCGAATATCTGACCAATATCATTTCCTTTTTGAATATCGGTCTGGTGGCCTTTATGGCAAGCTCTTTGGCCGCCCGTTTCGTCTATCCATCCATCGCCGGAGAAGGAGCGGCTTTCTATCTCATTGCCGCCGCATCGCTGACCACTCGCTCCTTCCTCGTTGCCAAGCTGATCACCTACATCCTGCCCTTCAGCCTCTTTTCTTTGCTGCTGGTCATTGTTTCAGACCATCTTTTACGGATAGAGGGCCCCATGTGGTGGTTTTCCCTGGCCTGCTCTCAGCTCCTCACCTGGTGGATTGTTGCCCTGGCTGTGGGTTTCGGGGCCGTATACGGTGATTTCAACGCCGAAAACAGGGCCGCTGCCGTTGGGGGCCTGGGGGCGATACTTTTTTTGTTTACGGCAATGGCCATTGTGGTGATAATAACCGGAGCAGGAGCCTGGCCCATGTACCAGCTGACCAAATCATGGCTGGCGGGACAAGCCTTCGCTACAAAGGCTGTTTTTGCCGCTGGCCTCTGGGGTATAGGCAGCCTGCTGGCGGCCTGGGCCACTTCTTCCTGGCCCATAGAAAAAGGGGCCAGGAAACTTTCTGCGCATATCTAAATTTCAAATGGGGGGGAAACATGAAAAAAACTCTATTAACGCTGGGCCTGGCCCTTACTGTTGCAGGCTGTTCAGGTACACGTCCGGAACTCGGAATTGTTGATAGCCAATTGCGGCCCTGCCCGCCTTCGCCAAAATGCCTCAGCTCCTTTGCCGAAAATGATGACTACGGCACTTCGTCCTTTTATTTTGCAGGGCAAAGTCTTCCGGCCTGGCAGGCCCTTACGGCCCTTTTACGAGATATGAAGAGGGCGGAAATTATCAGCCAGACCGGGACCTATCTCCATGTGGAGTTTACTTCGCCCATCTTTCGCTTTGTTGATGATGTAGAATTTCTTCTTGATCCCAAGGCCCGCAAAATCGATGTGCGCTCCGCCTCTCGCCTTGGCTACTCAGACTTTGGCGTCAACAGTAGACGTCTAAAGAGAATTCACAAACTTTTTTCCGAACAATGCGCTGTTGCGGTGCGGCATGAATACTAAGGATTAACAACCCAGGTAAAGTATCACTTCGCCTGGTAGGAGATCATCTCGGCAGTAAAACTGCCGACAATGACCTTGCTCTTGAGCTTGACCGGGATGCGCCGCTTGTCCGTGCTCATCCAGATGAAGAGATTGGCATTCTTGCTTTTTTTGAAGACGCCGCTGATATGCTTGATGTCAGGCTCAAGGAGGTAGGTGTCATAGCTCTTATCTTTAATGACAAGATCCTGCCTGCCCCTGTTATCCAGTCTAGCGGTAACGCTCTTCTTGCCATCGGTGACCGGCCTTTCCACCCTAGAAACACCGTCATAGTCAAGAAGGCGGCAGTAATAAATTACTGAAAAAGGGTCAAAAGAGCCCTCAGGGATGGAGATGGGGGCCCGGGGCCCCATTTTTCTTAGATTATGATATTGGGACGTCATTTTTTGGCGATCAAAACGAACCTCAATATCTCTTTTAGATGACCCTTCCCGCTGTTTCTTCCGGTAATAGAGGGAGTGATCTATCCCCAGATCGGTGTACCCTTCGATATAACTCCGCACCTTGTAGATACGATCAATAAAGCCATTACTGCGGATGGTCATTCGGAAATGGCGGGCAGGTCGCCCATCAATAGTGGTGTGGGGAAGAACCTCCAGCACCACCTTGCCGGCCGGGATCACTCCCCACTTAAGCTGGTAGGTGATTCTTTCACCAACCTCAAAGGGCAGATGATCTTCAGCCTTGGCATTGGCCACTGAAAAGAAAAGGAGCAGCCCTATCACCCCAAAAAGACAAGACAAGGCAGGCAGGAAACGTCCCATGGGCCACCTAAAAGACGGCCTTGGCGGCGCCGACCACAGCCGTGCCAATTTCCTGGAGCGGTCCCAACGGTTTTTTCTGAAGAGCGGTTTCATTGACATGGGGTTTGCCGCCCCACAATTTATAAACCACATACCCATCATTAAAAACAAAAAGAGAGCTAAACTGCCAGCCGCTCCGATAGGTCTTACGTTTGAATCCGAAGAGATCAAGAAAGACACTGCCCTTCCTCTCCGAACTAAAGACCCGCACAGTCATCTCGTAGGCTTGACAGCCATGCTGATTTTCTATGCAGTCGCAGATCCCCCTATCGAGATCCTCTTTCTTGATGGCCGGGTTGGGCATGAACCGGTCCATAATATCGAGATAGGTGAGAATTTCCACATTGGAAGTGGAGAATGGATCAAAACCCAGTTTCTTAAGTCCTTCCAGGTCTGTTTCATGGATGACGACCTCATCAAAAGCCATTTTGGCCTCTTCAAAGGAATCCCAGGGCGACCTGACCGTGTCCAGAGTCGAAGGCAGCAAGCGGACGCCACAACCTGAAGAAAAAAAACCGAGCAATAGGGCCGCCAGGAAAAGGTGTTTATGTCTAACCATCTATAGTCTTCCCCCTAAAAAAGATCATGTAATGTCAGGCGGCTAGGCCTGCTTGCACCATTATATAGTGAAATTCGACAAGAGATACAGCAGATTCTTTTCAGGCACACAACAGGAAGGAAACAGCGGCAAAAACCTTGAAATATCAGAAGGCGTAACGCACCTCCAGAAAGAGACGGTCATTATCACTGATATCCTGGAATAGGGCCTTATCGCCGTCCTGATAGGTGATAAGGCCTGCGGTCATGGTGATATCATCCGTCCAGTCATAGGCAGCGCTGAAGCGTTGGAAGGCGCCGCCGTTGCCGGTGACGCCATAGGTTGACAGCAGGGCGGTGAGCTGCATCTTATCGTTATACAGATCGCGGCTGATGCGCAGGACATACTGAAAATCGTCCTGGCGCTCATAAACCGGGGCCTCCTCAAGGCGGTTGTCAAAGGCCATGATATGGCGGTTAACAAGCTCAAGGGAGATGGAGGTTTCCGAGATGCCCTGATACTCGGCGCCCAGCAGGGCATCAAACCGATTTTTCTTACCCACATCAATAGTGTACTCCAGGCCGTCAAGGTAGGCGGCCTCAGCCTTTAACAGCCAGTTACCCTTGGCAATATTGACGGCTGAACCCACCATACCGATCCTGCTGTGGGTCAAGGCCGGGCCGCGGCTGGTCATCTCAAGGTGGGACTGGTCATCGTAGAGATAAGCGCCATAAAAAGAGAGGTCCCAGCCCTGGAAGATACCGTTGGCGGCCAGGGCAAACTCCTGGTTGTCCCAGGCCACGGAGTAGTCCTCTTCATGGGGGGCAGGCGCAGGGGCTTGATAAAAATCATTGCCAAAGACCGGCACCTTGTGGAAACGGAGCTCATGGCTGACAAGGGCGCTGAGGTTCCAGTCGGCCAGATAATAATCGACCTTGGTCATGGCCACCGGCAGGCGCAGGTCGCGGATATCCACCAGGCCCGGCTCCCTGTTATCCAGGGGATTAAGGATGTCTGTCACCCTGATATTATCTGACTTACCCCAAACCACGATCTGGCGGCCCAGCTTGACATCGAGCTTATCGGTGACAGAGCCCTGAACATAGGCCTCGGTTATTTCCCACTCATCCTCATACTCATCCAGGACCTGGTTGCTGTACTGCTGGCGGTCGCGCAGGCTGTAGACCGCGTCATAAAAGGCCTTAGCGCCCAGCCGGGCAAGCCAACCGCCGCCCAGCTTGATATCACCATCCAGGTCCGCCGTGGTCCGCAGCTTGGAAAAGCCGCGTTGGTCAGTGGTGCCAGGGTCGGGGCGCTGGTGGCTAAAATTATAGGAGGAGGCCAGGGTCAGACCGCCGGAGAGCTTGAGCCAGGTCGGCAGCAGGGCAGGCGCCGCTGGTCCAGGCTGGCTGCCTCCGAATTCGCCATCGTCGCCAAAGCCTGACAGGGCATCATCAAGGTCATCACCTGCCTCTGTGCTTTCCTCGTCAGCAAAGCCATCCAGGATGGCGTCAAGATCATCCGCCCCAGCCATGGCAGGGCAGAGGGAAAAGAGCAGCCAGCCCAAAATCAGCAGAACTTTTGTGGTTGAAACAGCCATGGCTTCTGCCTAGAGCCCCTTCTCAATACGGCGGATGGTGAACATACCTTCATCAATGGCCTGGTTCATCTTGACGTTACTCCAGCGCATGATGGTCTTGTGGCTGGTCTTTTTATTCTTGGTGGTCTTCATATGGGTCTCGGTGGCCACCCAGACACCATCAATCTGCTCAAGCTTTTTGACCTCCATATACTTGATCCTCTTGCCCTCTTTGAGCCAGTGTACGGCCCGGACAGGAAAGAAGATATCCTGCCTGATAAAGAGCACCGATTTGGTATAGCCGTAGCGCTCCTCAACCACCTTATTTACCGGGGTGGTCTCCACCAGCCAGACCTTATGGCCGCCAACAGTGGACTCCTTAAGCACCTTATAGCTCCACTCATCCAGAACCCGGCGGTTCATATCCGAGTAGGAAAAATCAGAGCCCATAAAGGCCGATGACTTATCGGACGAGGCAATGCGCTTGGTCTTATGGAGCTCCGGCAGATAGATCCACTGATCATCGTCCTTTTCGCCGCTATAATAATCGTAGGTGAGAAAGGCGGTGTCGCGCACGTCAGCCGGCTCAATGAAAAACTGGGTACGCCAGGTATCATCGCCCTTATCCTTGAAAAAGGTTTTCATCAGCCGGGTACGCTGATGGCCGTTCTTATCGATGAGAACCATCTCCGAGTCAACGGTGATATTATCGCCGTCATCACGGGCATCAGCACGTTCCATGATCTCCCGGGCCGTGAGGGCCTGGGCCTGAACGGGCAGAATGATGGTCAGTAGCAAGAGGATGGCAGATACCAGCAGGTATCTCATCCGGTGATTTTCAGTAACAAAAGAAAGGTTCATAGGGGTTCCTCAATACAGGGCAGGGGATAAGAAGTTGAGAAGGAAGATTATTAATTCAGAAAAGCACCTTATTCTCAACTTCTCAAATTCTTATTTCTCAACTTCTCATAATCACTTACCGTTTCATAATTTCGGCCCGGCCCACAGCAAAGCCGGAGGCCAGGGTCATCAAGGCCGGGGCCAGCAGGAAGTCGGCAGCCAGGGCCAGGATCAGGGCCACACCGGTGAGCAGGCCGAAGTAGAAAAGATTGCTCATGGAGGCGAACATAAAGATGAAAAAGCCCAGGGACAAGACCACCGTGGTGGTGAGCATGGCCCGGCCGGCGGTGTGCAGGGTACGGCGGACCGCCTCGACATTATCGCCGGTTTCGCTGAAGTATTTGCGGTAATTATAGACAAAATGGACCGTATCATCCACGGCAATACCAATGGCAATGGAACCGATCAGCATGGTGAACATATCCATGGGCAGACCAATCCAGCCCATGATACCCAGGGTGGCGGCAATGGGGGCCAGGTTGGGGATCATACATAAGACACCTAAGCGCCCACTGCCGATGAGAAACATCATCATCACCGTGATCACCCCAAAGGCGATGAGATAGGAGATGGCGGCGGAATGGATGGCCGCATAGATGATCCGGCCAAAAAGGGCCATGACCCCGGTGGAGGTAATCTTCATATCAGGGCCAAAGATCTCCTTGGCCCGGCCTTCCACCTGGCTGATAAAAGGCACATATTTGATGGCATCATGCCAGGGCATCTTGATGGTAATGCGGGCCAGCTGGAAGCGGGAGTCCACCACATCCTCCAGATCATCTGAGCCGGAGTTTTCAAAGAGCAGAAACTCCTGGGGAATGAGCTTGCCATCCTCTGGGACCACGTAAAAATCAGGCCTGTTTTCATTCAAGGCCTGGTGGATCTCCTTGATGATATCCACCACCGACATCACCTTACCCACGGGCATGGCGTAGCCAATATTTCCTTCAAGCTCGGTGGATAATTGCTCCATCTTCTTAAGGACCAGAGGGTCGTAAAGACCATTTTCCCTGCCGGTATCAAGGACAAGCTCCAGGGTCACCGAGCCCTTGAGGTTGGCGTCCGTCACCTGGGTGGCGGTGCGCACCGGCATCTCCTGGGGCAGCCAGGACAGGGTGTTATGGGAGAAGGAGAGCCTGCTGATCCCGATGCCCGCCACAACGACAAGGAGAGCTGAAACTGCCAGTATCTGCCTGTATTTGCCGGTGGACAGGCGGGTAAAAAAGTCCATGATCGCCATTATTCTGCCCCTGTCATCATCTCCCTTTACCTCTTTGCGGCGCAGGGGGGTGACGGCAAGCAGGGCCGGTAAGAAGATAATGCTATAGAGCAGGGCCAGCATCACCCCCAGGGCGGCAAAGATACCAAGATCCGCCACCGGGGCGATCTCGGCCCAGAAGAATGAAGCCAGTCCGGCGGCCGTGGTCAGACTGGTCATGATAATGGCCAGGCCGGAATGGCCCAGGGCCTTGGCCAGGGCCTCATTCTTGTCATAGGTACGCAGATTCTGAAAAAAGATGGCCAGAACATGGACACTGTCCCCCACGCCCACGGCCAGGATAAAGGAGGGCAGGATCATGGTGGGCATCTTAATGGCCACCCCAAAGACAGACATCAGGGCCAGGGTGGAAACCAGGCTGAGCCCCACCACCAGCAGGGGATAGATCACCGCTGACAGCCGGCGGAACATGAGAAAGAGGCAAATGCCAATAACCCCGATGGCCAGGCGCAGAAAGAGCATCATATCCTCGCGCATGGTCTTTTTCACAGAATGGGTCACCACTGGGCTGCCGGCAATATGGATCTGAAAATCGTCGGCCTGAAATTGTCTGGCCACCTTCCTTACCGTCATAACAATGGCGCCCCGCTGTTTATCGGTGAGATAGGCAGGCTCCTCCTGGGACGCATCTTCTTGGCCGCCAAGACCCATATCCTCATCGTCAAAACCGGCCAGGACATCGTCATCGGCCACCAAAGCGCCATAGACATCGGTCTGCAGAGTAATAGTGGTATAGCTGCCATCCGCGGCAATAAGGCGATTGATGTAGAGAGGGTTGGCCATCACCCGCTCTTTGAGCTGGGCCAGGGCCGCCTCGTCTGCGGGCCATTTTTCCAGGAGATCCTCAACAATGATGCCCTCTGCCACGCCCCTGGTATTACGGGCATTGACCATGGAGTTGATGTCGTTGAGGTGGGGAACGGTGTCCTCCAGGACGGTGTGCAGTTTTTTAAGCTTCTGTAAAAAGGCTTGGCCAAAGACCTGATCACCTTTAATGGTGAGGACAATGAGGTCGTCGCGGCCAAATTGATCGCGGAATTCGGTATAGTCCTGGAGGATTGGGTCCTCAGGATGAAGAAAGCCCTCATCGGACATATCTATCTCAAGATGCGGCAACCTGCTGACTGAGGCCACTGCCAGGATAACCATCAAGACAATAAGCCCCCAGCGCCAGGTGATTAGCCTTTCTGTAAAACCTGTGAGCGCCTGTTCAATCCTTTTTTTAACTGTTGCCATCTGCCATTCTTCCTTTAGGTCTTTGTTTTTTATCCGCATCTGTATAAAGCCTTCAGATGCAGTTATAATGACAGGGGCTGCCGTATTTAACCGCCCCCCCCTGTCAGAGAGAGAAAATGCAAGGGGTGAAACCTCACGCCTGCCCATCATTCAACATGCGTGCCACCGAAACAAACTACCTCAAGCCCGGGATTACGGCAAATTTAGGTATGATCTTTTTCTCTGATTCGACAAAAACAAGCCAGAGTTCGACAAAAATGTCGAAACAACAGGGCCACGGCTCCTATTTAAGAGGTTGACTCCTGTCTATTCCTATTTAACTTATAAGAATAATTACTAATTAATAGTGACTCAAGGCCTCCCCTAACCCCAGCTAGGAAGACAAAGCCATGCACGGTAAACGAATTGAGGAACATTTCATAGATAAAGAACCTTACTATCGCGAGCAGGGCCAGGAGCTTACCATTGCCCTGGCTGCCTACGAACATAAAATCCCCCTGCTTTTAAAAGGCCCCACCGGCAGCGGCAAAAGCCGCTTTATGCAATATCTGGCCTGGAAACTAAAACGGCCCCTGGTAACGGTTTCCTGTCACGATGACCTTTCCACCAGTGATCTTGTCGGTCGCTACCTCATCCGCGGCGGTGAAACAGTGTGGATGGACGGCCCCCTGACCCTGGCCGTGCGCCACGGCGGCATCTGCTATCTTGACGAAATAGTAGAGGCCCGCAAGGACACCACTGTGGTCATTCATCCTCTGGCCGACGACCGCCGCGAGCTACCCATTGAAAAAAAGGGGGAAATCCTCACTGCCACCGACCAGTTCATGCTGGCCCTGTCCTATAATCCAGGCTATCAATCCGTGGTCAAGGATCTCAAACCCTCAACCCGCCAGCGTTTTATTGCCCTTGAGCTTGCCTACCCAGGCCCAGACATTGAGGCGGAGATCGTCCAGCATGAGGCCAAGATCAGCAGAGAGGAGGCCGAAAAACTGGTGCGCCTTGCTGAAATGACCCGTAGTCTGGAAGATGCCGGCCTCCAGGAAGGGGCAAGCACCCGGCTGCTGATCCATGCCGGCACGCTTATCAACAGCGGTATTGCTCCCCGTCAGGCCTGCAAGGTAACAATCAGCGAAACCTTGAGCGACGACCATGAACTGGTGGCGGCCATTGATGAGATGATTTCGTCCCTCTACACCTAAGGCCCCTGCCATGGACTCCGCAGTCGACAACACCATCACCCGGCAGCTCTATGAAATCATCCCGAAAAAAGAGCTTAATAGCTGGGAAAGCGAAGAACTGCTCGAATGTTTAACAGAACTCTCGCAACCTCAACAGGGCCTCCTCTTACAGCAACTGTCAGTTATCTGGCCGGTGAGTCACTCGCTCTGCCTTGCCTTTCTTGATGCAGTGCGGCCTGCCTTGGCTTGCTTGGATGAGAAGCAATTCGCCGAATGGGTCCGGGGCATTCTCGGCCGCTATGAGGCCCATGGTCTCCAGGAAGCCCGGCGCTTCATGGCAGATCTCGACAGCCATTTCATCTGCACATTAAAGGGCCAGAGCGGCCTCCTCCTCACTGATGTAAAAACACGCCTCAGCCTCTACCTGCGTGGCGTGGCCGGCCGGCCTTTTGAATTGGAAAAAGCGACCTTGCCTGGCACTGATACCGCCACCATCTTCTTGCCGCAAGACATCAGCATCTTTTCTGAAAATGATGAAAATTTCCTGGTCTATAAATTCCTTGCCTCCCTGCAATGGGCCTTTATCCGGGTTGACCTCTATTGTCATGAAATGGATGATGAAGATGCCCTTTTTAAGGCATTAGACCGTTCGGCTGTAAAGAACCGTCACTCCGAAATTTTCCTGCACCGATTCTCTGGGACATTTACCCAGCCCCAGCTGGCAATGACAATCTACCATTTCCTGCAGACCTTTCGCGCCCTCAGCTTTTTACAAAAAAGGTTGCCTGGTCTTATGGCTGACAGCCAGACCTATTTTCAGAGGGTTGTTGAAGATTTTCCTGTTAAGAAGGAAAATTCGTTCCTCGCTGCGGAGTACTCCTTTCTCCTAGAACAACTTGGCAAAAATCTCCCCTTGGAGCTACCTCCCGGCCCCTTTCGGCAAAACTGCAACTCCTCTTCCTGGCGGAGCAGCCCCAGCCAGATCTTTCTTGATACGGCCCGAGTCTATGAAGAAGTGTATAGAGAAACATCAGGCCCATGCATTGCGCCAGCTCCTTTCTTCCAGGGTAGCTTCCAGGTTGAAGAGGCCCATGTTCGCCGCCTGGCCCGTCGCAAAGAGGTGGAGCAACAGTTCATAGAGGCCCTCTCCATCCGTATTCTGCCTTCCATTGCCAAAAAAAAGGAGGAACATGGCGATCAGCAGTCCGCCCAAGCCGATCAACCTCAGCAACCGGACAGTGGCGCCAACCTCACCCTCCGCCTTCCCAGCCAGCAGGATGAAGAAAAGGAAAAGGAGCCTGGCCATGACCAGGTAGTCCGCCATATCCGCCTGGATGATGAAAAGATTGGCCTGGACATAAAGCTTCAGGAGTTGAGCAGGGAGATCATGGACGATCTGGGCAACATGCCCCAGCTTTACCTGGACAGTGCCGAAAAAATGGCTGCAGGAAGCAGTTATGAGCCAAACATGATCACTGAGGAGCAGGGGGGAGCACCCCTAAACGGTGCCAGCCTCTATGACGAATGGGATTTCCGGCGCCAGGGTTTTCGCCATAACTGGTGCCATCTTCTGGAAAAGGAGATTCAGCCCAGCGGCGGCACCTTTATCAGCACGGCGCTGAACGAGCATCGGGGGGTGATCAAGCAGCTCAAGAGACAGTTTGAACAGATGCGCAGCCACCATCGTTTCATTGGCAGACAGCGCGACGGCGACGACATCGATTTGGACGCCCTCACCGAAGCCCTTGCCGACCAACAGGCAGGCCTCCCCCCTTCCGAACGCCTCTTTATCCGCCAGCTTCGCGACCAGCGCGATATTGCCGCCCTCTTTCTGGTTGATATGTCCTCATCCACCGAGGGCTGGGTGGGCAAGGCCATTAAGGAGTCGCTGCTGGTCATGGCCGAAGCCATGGAGAGCCTGGGCGACCGTTATGCCATCTACGGATTTTCAGGGATGCGCCGCACCCGCAGTGAGGTTTTCCGGGTCAAGAAAATGGAGGAGCCCTATAACGACACGGTACAGGGCCGCATCGCCGCCCTCGGCCCCAAGGACTATACCCGGATGGGACCACCCATCCGCCATTTCAGCAACATACTCTCAGAGATGGAGGCACGGGTGCGCCTCCTCATCATCCTCACCGACGGCAAGCCGGAGGATTATGACGATTATAAGGGCGAATACGCCATTGAAGACACCCGCCATGCCTTGATCGAAGCCAAGATCAAGGGTATCCACCCTTTCTGCATCACCATCGACCATGAGGCCCAGGACTACATTTCCCACCTCTTCGGCGAGGTCAATTACCTCTTTATTGACGACGTTAAAAAGCTGCCGCGCCGCATGCCGGATATGTACCGCATCCTCACCACCTGACCCCTCTCCAGCTGCGGCATTGCCCCGCAAGCCACATCTGCCCGATATTACTTATAAAATAATCTTGGTCTTTTTCTTCTCAAGAAAAAAATTGAACTGGGTTCGGAATTCCATATACACTTTTTGTAGATCGCCATTACCGCACAGGAGAAAACAATGATTATCGGTGTTCCTAAAGAGATCAAAGAGAAGGAATTCCGGGTGGGCATTGTCCCGGCTGGAGTTAAAGCCCTTAGCCAAGCGGGCCATTTAGTTCTTGTTGAAAAGGATGCTGGTGCGGGCAGCGGCATTACTGCCAACGAGTATGGTGATGCCGGAGCCAGCCTCAGCTCATCCGCCCAAGAAATTTACGAGAAGGCCGACCTTGTCATGAAGGTCAAGGAGCCCCTGGGCCCGGAATTATCCCTCCTTCGTCCCGGCCAGATCCTTTTTACCTATCTCCACCTCGCCCCGGCCCCGGAGCTTACAGACAGCCTGCTCAAGAGCAAGGTTCGGGCTGTTGCCTATGAAACCGTGCAGCTTGATAATGGATTCCTGCCGCTGCTTGCTCCCATGAGTCAGGTCGCAGGCCGAATGGCCATCCAAGAGGGCGCCCGTTTTCTGGAAAAAGAGGAAGGGGGACGCGGGGTGCTCCTGGCAGGGGTGCCTGGAGTTCAGCCCGGCCATGTCACCATCCTCGGCAGCGGCACCGTGGCCACCAATGCCGCCCAAATGGCCATGGGCCTTGGCGCCCATACCACCATCCTGGCCCGGAATTTAAAAAAACTTGCCGAACTAGACGCCCTCTACCAAGGCCGCCTCACCACCCTGGCCCTTAATCACCATAATATCGAAGAAGAACTGAGCAAGGCAGACCTGCTGATTAGCGCCATCTATGTGCCGGGTGGCCGGGCCCCGACACTGGTGACGCGCCAGATGCTCAGCCTGATGCAAAAGGGCTCAGTTATCGTTGATGTGGCCATTGACCAGGGCGGTTGCCTTGAGACCTCACGGCCGACATACCACTCTGACCCTGTTTTTGAGGTTGACGGCATTCTCCATTACTGCGTGGCCAATATGCCAGGGGCCGTACCCTGGACATCCACCTTTGCCCTCACTAACGCCACCCTGCCCTATTGCCTTACCATTGCCAATAAGGGCCTTGAAGCAGCAGCCCGGAAAGACCAGGCCCTCTACCGGGGAATCAATCTGTTTGATGGCCTGCTTGTTAACCAGCAGGTTGCAGCGTCGCAGAAAAAAGAATGGCAAAAATTACATCTTTAAAAAAATTGATAATTATTATCATCTAAGTAATTTACTTATCTATCAGAAATAAAAAATCTATTCCAGGAGGTATCCATGGCGGACGAAGGCAACGCTGGCTGTGCCAGGCCTACAGGTGGCCTTGTAGGTGAAGAAACCGAATCAAATGAACAAACTGCTGCACCCCATGCAGCCAAGGTTTGGCAGGAGTGGAAGACCGGTCAGGCCTTTGAATAGATCTTCTGTCCCATAACGGCAGCCCCTCCTGCTGGCCTGAAAGAATACGTCATTATCGCTGGTCAACCCTGACATAATGGCGTATTCTTTTTCATGGCCCCCAACAAATAGGAGTAGAGCTATGTCAGAGTGCCGCAACAAAACCGTTCTATTTGCCTTCCAGGGCAATCCCATGTGCTTTGTCCATGTCCTGTTAAACGCCCTTGACCTCCATGAACGGGGCCGAGAGGGCAAGATTGTCATTGAGGGTGAAGCTGTCACCCTCATTCCCGAAATATCGCTGGACAGCCATTTCCTCCATGCCCTTTATGCCAAGACAAAAGGACTTGGCCTCATAGATGCTGTCTGCCTGGCCTGCGCTACAAAGCTGGGCGCTTTAGATGATGTGAAATTTGAGAAGCTGCCCCTGGTGGATGACATGGACGGCCACCCCAGTATGGGCCGTTATCTTGATGAGGGCTACGAGATTATCACCTTTTAAAAATCTCGCCTCCTGCCTCTATGAAACAGCAAATAAAAATCATTCTGCTCTCCTGCGGGCTCGGCCTCTTTCTCTGGCTGGCTGACACCCTGCTCGATTACTTCATCTTTTATGAAGGGACTTTTTTTGATCTGCTTGTTTTAGCTGTCCCCAATCATGAGCTCTACATCAGGTCTCTTATTCTCACCTGTTTCATCATCTTTGGCGTGATCTGCGCCAGGTTACTGGCCCAGCAACAAAAGACCGAACAACAGCTTTCTGCCGCTCTTGATTTTCAGCAACACCTATTAGACACAATTCCCGTTCCTATCTTCTATAAGGACAGCGACTATGTTTATACAGGCTGCAATCAGAGCTTCATGGACTTTTTCGGCCTTACCAAAGAAGAGATCATAGGCAAAAGCGTTTATGACCTCGCTCCGCAAGATCTTGCTGAGGTATACCAGGAAAAAGATGAGGATCTTTTCAAAAAACCTGGCGTCCAGGTATATGAATTTGAGGTGAAGCACGTCGACAAGGGCATGCGCCATGTGATCTTCAACAAAGCCTCCTTTCATGCTTCTGATGGACAGGTAGCCGGGCTTATTGGGGCCATGCAGGATGTCACTGAAAAAATCGAGGCTGAAAAGAAAAGAGAAGAGCTTATCCTTGAGCTCCAGGAAGCCCTGGACAAGGTAAAAACCTTAAGCGGCTTTCTGCCCATCTGTTCTTCGTGCAAAAAAATCCGCGACGACAAGGGCTATTGGAATCAGGTGGACGAATACATTCAACAGCATTCCCAGGCCGAATTCAGCCACGGCATCTGTCCTGACTGCATGCGCAAACTCTACCCTGATTTTGCCGACGAAATTCTCTCTCCAAAATAACCTCTGATAGCGAACCGTTGTCATCAACCACTACCTGCTCAGGTAAACATTCCGGCAAGAAGATCAGATGGCAAGCTGGAGAATCTCGGCAATCACCTCTTGAGTGTAGATGCCATCGATCCCCCAGAGCTTGGCAAGTCCCGAGCCATTTTCAGCTATCATGTCGATGTCGTCAGAAGCTATGCCAGCATCCTGTAGACGAATGGGCGCGCCGATTTCCTTAAACCATGCCTCCAGGGCGCTGATGCCGGCATCGGCTCCCTTAACACCAAAAACCTTATCGGCAAAGCGCTCAAACTGATCGGGATTATGCTTACTATACCAACGCATCCAAGCTGGCATGACAATGGCCAGGCCAGCACCGTGGGCGATATTATAGATGGCGCTTAACGAATGCTCGATCATGTGGTTGGGAAAGGAATACTCACCTACGCCACAGGGGGTCAGACCATTTAGGGCCAAGGTAGCCGTCCACATGAACTCGGCCCTGGCCTCATAATTATCCGGCTCCTTACTGATCACATTATGGCTGGCAATTACCGTTTTAACAATACTCTCCACCAGTCTGTCGGCCAGCCTGGTACCAGGGTTCTTGGTAAAATAGGCCTCCATGAGATGGGCAATGGCATCTACGGCCCCATAGGCCGAATAGTCGGCAGGTACGGTGCAGGTCAACTCCGGATTAAGGATGGAGACTCTGGGGTAAACAAGGGGGGAGGCGATATTATACTTCTGCCTGGTCTCCTCATTGGTGACCACGCTATTGCCGTTCATCTCGCTGCCGGTGGCAGCCAGGGTCAAAATGGTATAGATGGGCAGGGCCGCGCTAACCTCCCTGCCGACAAAAAACTGCCAGACATCTTCACTGGCAAGTGCGCCCACGGCAATGGCCTTTCCCTCATCAAGGACCGAACCGCCGCCCACTGCCAAGACGGCATCCACTTTCTCTGCCTTGGCAAGCCCTACGCCTTTTCTGGTATGGGAAAGAACAGGGTTGGAAACAACGCCGCCAAACTCGACAAAGTCTATGCCCTTGCGGCCCAGCTTCTCCTTAACGCGATCCAGCAGCCCACTTTTTTTGACCGACTGGCTGCCATAGACCAGCAACACCTTGCCATGGCCTGCATCCTTGAGCACTGAACCGATACTCTTCTCTGCATTCAGGCCAAAAATAATCTTGGTAGGGTTCTGGAAATCAAAATCATACATCGCTGTTCACCGTTTCTTTCTGATAGTCACAAAAGTTAGCTCTCGAAAACCTTCTTCACCGCAGCAAAATCCTGGTCGGCAAGGCCAAGTCCCATGGCCTTTTCATACAACTCTTTCACTGTGCCTGCCAGGGGAGTGTTTGCCCCGGCATCGTCAGCAGTTTTATTAATGAAATTGAGATCTTTCAGCATATGTTTTATGGGAAACCCGGCCGAATAGTCGCCCTTTTTAAACATATCCGCCTTGGCCTGATAGAATCCGCAGCCAAGGGGACCGGCCAGGATGGTATCAAGCACCTGTGCCGTAGTGAAACCACATTTCTCGCCAAGGGTAACGGCCTCGCCAAGGCCGCTGAGCATGGTGCCAAGGAGCATGTTAATCACCATCTTCATGCTCGTTGCCTGGCCAACATCGCCGCAATGAACAAGTTTCTTGGCCATGCTCATAAGGTATGCGGTGACACTCTCAAGCTGGGCCGGATCGCCGCCGGTGAGGATCACCAGGCTGCCTGCCGCCGCGGCATCAGTGGAGCCGGACACCGGCGCTTCCAACAAGGTTATCCCTTTTTCCTGCAGCCTATGGGCCAGTTCCCTGTTATAGGCGGGAGGCACGGTGCTCATATTAACGATAATATTGCATCGCGACTTTTCATTAACAAGCCCCTGCTCACCCCAAAGAATGGCCTCAATGGCATCAGGACCGGTGAGCATCATAAAAACAGTCTGCGCTTGCTGCCCTACTTCCTGAGCTGTTGTGGCCACAGTGGCTCCCGCCCCAGCCAAGATCTCAGCTTTTGCCACTGTCCTGTTATAGAGCAGCACATCGTGCCCCCCTGCAATGAGATTGGCCGCCATCCTTGAGCCCATAAGGCCCAGCCCGACAAAACCTACCTGTTCAGCCATGAGTTACTCCCCTATTTATGTCTTCAAGATAAAATAAGATTATAGCAGAGAAAAAGCCGCGGCCCACAGAGAATTCCCAGCACCGGTATTCAGGGTTTTTCTGCGGCAAAGAAGGTAAATCTCTTTGGCTCAAAAAGAGACAGCAGCCGGTCAACCAATTGCGGATATTCAGCGAGGTCCAGGTCTGTTTCAAAGCCGCCATAGGACCTGTCGCCCTGGGGAGTGGCATGAAGGGCGTAATAATTATCAGCGATGATGCCGTTCTCAGAATAACCCTGGGGGCTAAACCAGTGTTGGTGGCTGCTGGCCCGCTCAACCAGCTCCATGGCCTGCTGGCCCTGCTTATGGGGTGCGGAAAAAAAAGAGGCCGCCTGGGCAGAAAGGCCGTGGCAGAGAAGCTGGCTGCAGGGTGCCCTCTTACTCGCACCGCTCTGGCCATGGAAGATTCGATCGCCATCGCCTTTTCCCTGGCTGGCCAACTCGATATCGGTGAAGTAGGTGGCGGCCGGGGCCAAAATTTCCCTGAAGTCAGGGTAACAAAAATGTTCCCGGGCCAGGGCCTTCTCCTCATAGCGAAAAAAAGTCACCTCTTGCTGATCGACTTCCGCCAAAAGATGGGCAAGGGCGGGTAGAGGGCTGGTCTTGCCACAGGTGAGGAGGACCAAGCGCTTTGACCAGATAAAAAGAGACGATTCAGAGAGCAAAAAAGAGGTAATGCCCGGAGCGTGGCAGGTATCGATTATCTGGGCTCCGGCGGCCTGAACAAACCCCTGCCAGATCTTCAGGTCAAAACTAAGGAGGTCGGAGCCATGATCAGCAAGCTGTATTTCCAGTCGTTTCTCCGGGCCATGAAACAGGGACATCATTGCTCCTTTGCTTGTTGGCAGCCATATCCAGGCAGGGCCAAAATAAAAAAAGACAAACAATCCAAGGGTTTTGTCCCTTGTCATCATAAAACTGGCTGTTATAATGAAGCTAATTATCTGCCCTGTCAACGTGCTTGCCCGGAAAAAGTAAGCCAGACAAGTCCACCCCGACCTTACCAATCATCCTTGATGCCCGTTAACCATCTTGCCGAGAGGTTTTAATGAGGAACACGTCCCTAACTCTTTTCCTGGCCCTCATTCCAGCTCTTTTTTTGACTGGCTGCGGTGAGCCGGAAAACCCGCTTGATGTCCTGCGTTCCACCTTGGATGATGAGTCTGCCTACTCCATCATGCTCGAAGATATGCGCCAGGAAGGCTCTCTCTTTCCGAAACAGTATCATAAGTATGAGGTTGCCACTGACCTGCGCAGTTTTTCCACCGATTGGTACGAGGTGCCGGAAAATCTCTTCACCCGCTACCTGCCCTTTCTGGGCATGGTGGTCTGGATGCGTAACACTGAGTGGGACATGGATGATGAGTATTTTGAACCCCCTGGTTTCAGCCGGATCGGCAAAAAAAAATATGGCAAGTGGGTCAAGAAAAAAGGTAAGGATTACTGGAACTATCATCCCCAATATGGCCATTACACCCGGATGCTCGGTGGCCGCGCCATTGGCCGCGACAGCTACAAGAGCTACAGCATGGCCCACAAAAACCGCACGCCCTTCTTTGGCATGAACAAGCAGTACGGTACCGGCGGTAGCCTTACCAAGAAGATGTTCCCCGGCTACTTCACCCGCAAGGCAACGGCTGCTTCGGCCAAGACAGGCAGGACCAACTCCAGCATGCGCTCACGTTCAACAGGGAGGGGGAAATAATGGATCTTTCAGTGCTTAGTAGTGGTGCCAGCCTTCTTGGCGCCTTTTTCCTGCTCTTTTTTATCGGCAAACTTGTCAACGATATTGTGCACCGCAGTTATAATCTGACAGTGGAATTGGTGGAACATGACAACCCGGCCATGGGCCTGGCCATGGCCGGCTATTACCTGGGCCTGGTCCTTGCCATCGGCGGCGCTGTGACAGGACCGTCGGCCGGACTGGTTCAGGACCTCACCGACATCGCCATCTATGGTACGGCCAGCATTGTTCTGGTCAACCTCTCCTGGCTTGTGGCCGACCGTGTGATCCTGCGCACCTTTTCCATCACCAAAGAACTGGTTCAAGACCATAACCTGGGCACCGGCGCTGTGGTGGCCGGCTATTGCGTGGCCTCCGGCCTGATCATCCATGGCGCCGTGGAAGGCGAGGGCGGCTCGCTGATCACCGTAGGTGTTTACTGGCTCTTGGGCCAAATCTGTTTGCTCATTGCCGAGCGGGTCTACTGCCTGATCATCGGCTACGATGTCCATGCTGAGATCGAAAAGGACAATATTGCTGCAGGCGTCAGCTTTTGCGGGGCCATGGCGGGCATGGGTATTATCATCGGCCTGGCCGGAACCGGCGACTTCACCTCCTGGCAGGATAACCTGCCGGAATATTTAGGGTATGCCGCCCTTGGCCTGGTTCTTTTGCCGCTCATTCGTTTTGTTGCCGACAGGGTGCTGCTGCCCACGGTGTCGCTCTGCGATGAGATTGCCGGCCAGGAAAAGGCCAACCTGGGTGCCGCCTTTATTGAGGCCTTCTCCTATATTGCCGCGGCCTTCATCATCTTTTGGTGCGTGTAACCGAGGTGGAGGCAGCTGACAGAAGACGGGCCGGCCTCATCCTGAAAATCTCCATCTTTGCCACGGGCTGCGCCGGTATTGTTGCCGAGTTTGTCCTCTCCACCCTGGCTACCTATTTGCTTGGCAATGCGGTTTTTCAGTGGACCATTATCATGTCGCTCATGCTCTTTGCCATGGGCCTCGGCAGCAGGCTAAGCAAGCTGATTTCTAAAAATCTGCTCGATGTCTTTATCTTTGTCGAGTTCAGCCTGTCGATCTGCTGCGCCATCTCAGCGGTTGCCGCCTTTGGTCTTGCAGCCTGGACCAGCCAAATCCAGGTTATCATCTATATTTTGGCCATGGCCATCGGCATGCTGATCGGCTTTGAGATCCCCCTGGTTACCCGTCTTAATGAAAATTACGAGGAGCTGCGGGTCAATATCGCCAATATCATGGAGAAGGATTATTTCGGTTCCCTGGTGGGCGGTTTCTTCTTTGCTTTTTTCGCCCTGCCCTATCTGGGCCTGACCTACACCCCCATTATTCTCGGCACCATTAATTTTCTTATTGCCTGCCTCTTTGTCTTTTCCTTTTTTGGCCTGCTGGTCAGAAAGAAAACCGTGCTGGCCCTCCTTGCCTGCTGCACCCTTACCCTTTTAGGCACGGCCCTGCTGGCAAAACCCATCCTCCTTTATGGCGAACAAAAGCAGTACAAAGATAAAATCATCTACTCTGAACAGACCCCCTACCAAAAGATCATTTTTACCCGCTGGAAAGAGGATATCTGGCTTTTTCTTAACGGCCAGGAGCAGTTCTCAAGCTATGACGAAGAGCGCTACCATGAACCCTTGGTCCACCCGGCCATGCTCCTTGCGGGCCACCGCAGCAACGTCCTGATCCTCGGCGGCGGCGATGGTCTGGCCCTAAGAGAAATCTGGAAACATCAAGATGTGAAAAAGGTGACCATGGTGGATCTCGATCCGGCCGTGACCAGGCTGGCCAGAGAGTATAAGCCCCTTGTTGCCCTTAATCAAAACTCCATGAATGACCAACGCCTCAAGGTGGTTCATCAGGATGCTGCCCGTTTTCTGCGTGAAACAAATGAGCTCTTTGATGTAATCATCATTGATCTGCCTGATCCAGACTCCATCGACCTTATGCATCTCTACTCCCGCAATTTTTATCAACTTGTGGGCCGCCATCTCACAACGGGGGGGGTCATGGTCAGCCAGGCCACCAGCCCCTGGTTTGCCAAACAGGCCTTTTTGTCGATCTATAAAACGGTGCAGGCTGCCGGATTTACTGTCCTGCCTTACCATAACCAGATCCCCACCATGGGCGAATGGGCCTGGGTGCTCGGGGTACAGGCAAAAGGCATGGACACAAATCAGCTTAAGGAGAAAGTCTTAAAGCTTGATTTCAACGACCTGCCCAGCCGCTTTCTCGATAACGACGCCATGGTCAGCATGGGCCATTTCAGCAGAGACATGGTTGGCCCTCAGCAGCTCGAAAAGGTTGAGGTCAACAGCGAACTCAGTCCCGTACTCTACCGCTACTACGCAAGCGGCAGCTGGGACGTCTATTAGATATTCTTCTTAGCGGGCAAAAAACCAGAAAGCAGCACGGCGCTCAAGGCCAGGATAAAGGCCATGAGATAGCTGCTGATGAAACTGCCCGCCTTTTCGGCCAAAATCCCGGCCACAAAAGGCCCCAGCACTTGGCCGAGCCCAAAGACAAACGTTACAAAAGCAAAGACGTGGACAGCCCGCTGGGCGCCGACATAATCACCCACCAGCGCTGCCATGATCGACGGAATACTCCAGGCGACTATGCCGTAACAGCCAATGGAGAGATAAAGAAAAAAATCCCCCCAATTAAGGGCAATAAAGAGATAGGCCATGGCCTGAATGGAAAAAACTGCCACCAAAGCATGCTTGCGGCCAAACCTGTCCGAGATAGTCCCGAACAGCGGCCCGGAAAAGAGGCTCAAAAAACCAACCCAGGCCCAGAAATTTCCGGCGATTGCCTCACTCATGCCCCGCTCCTGCACCAGAGTAGTGACAATAAAGGTGGCATAGATCACATAGGTGAAACCAAAGAGAAAATAGATGGCGGCACAGTGGTAAATAACCCCGGCCTTCACCTGCGTTTCCTGAGCCAGGGCAGCTCCATAGCCGGCAACATCCCTTTCAACACTTCCCACTGGCTGTAGTCCGAGGTCCTGAGGCCTGTCACGTAATATAAGGAAACAGAGAGCCGCCGCCAGCAGCACAATGGCACCCAACACACACCAGCTCAGACGCCAGCCATGAGCATGTAATGAGTTCAGATAGGGAACGAGCTTGCCGGACAGGATAATAGCAAAACCACTGCCGATCACCACAAAGCCGGCAGCCTTCCCCCTTTTACGACTGGCAAACCACACAGGGATCAGGGCCATGATGGAAACATTGGCCAGGGCACTGCCCATGCCCGTGACAATATAAAGGAGGCTGATCAGATAAAAATTGGCGGCAAGGCCAATAAAAATCATGGGCAAACCAACCATGAGAAGAGAAGCGCCAATGAGCTTCCGAGCACCAAATCTCTTTGACAGCCTGCTGCAAAGGAGCACAGCGACAAGGTAGCCGACAAAATTTGCCGTCCCGATAAATCCCATTTGACTATAGCTGAGCTCCAGGGCCTCTCCCATGGATGGCAGCAGCATACCCAAGGCAAAACGGCCAAGGCCAAGGCAGGCAAAGACACATAGGGTGCCAGCTGCCACCACATACCAGCCGTAATGGATATTAACAGCTTGTTTATGCCCTGGATTATTCATGCATCCATCATAAATCATGACCTTGAAAAAACCAGGAAAAACAATAGCATAATGGAGACTGGCAAGAATGAAACCGCCTCCATAAGAATATATGTCCATTATGATGCCAGAGTTCGAAAATGTCTGCCGCAAGGCGGACTTGAAGGTGAGCCACCAGAGCCCGAAGATCTTCAAAAAACTGGCCCAGGCCCCTTATCATATCAGCGCCGCTTTTTTATGGACGCCTCTTAAATAATTTTCATTATCCACCCCCTTTTCACCTGACCAGTTGACTGCTCAATGCTCTTTCGCCTGGCAAATCACGCAAGCATTCCCATTGATTTCTTTACAAAAAAGCTTGAAAGCCAAACTTGCAACTGTTATGGAAATTATAATTTACACATTATGGGATAAATTGTTGAAATTATGGCATTTAATTAATTCCTTAACCATCAGCCGAAGCAGGCTATCCTTTCTGTCAGTGTATACCAGGGGTAATTTCATGCGTAAACCTCGTCTCTACAATTCAAAAGAAGACGTCAGGGAATGCGCTTAGCATTTTCGCTTAAACATTTATTGGGGGGGCAATCACGGAAATAGAACTGTCTTCCAGGGAACAGCTCTATTGTAAGAGTAACACAAAAAAAGGGGAAAGGAGGAACGACGTCAAATCGCTCTCTGGATCATTTTCACTCAAGTTTATGCACGTGGAGGTATGATGTTGAAGAAATTTATACAAACAATGGCAATTACAACTGCAGCAATAACCTGCTGCTCTGCCAGTACATCCTTGGCGGCATCTCCCGCCCCTGCAGAAGAGGCATTTAAGATAATCGCTGAAAAAAAAGTCAGCGGGTTATCTGACTTGACCACTCTGGAAAAGAAAGCCCAAGTGCTCCATATCTGTGAGCACCTCAGTTCCAGCACCGACCCGTTGGGTGCAATTACTTCAGTGGAAACCATTCCCAGCGAACTTGACGGTGTTGCCTATGAAGCAGTTTTAAATTTTCCTTTTACCGATATGAACATGGATGGCGTTGCCGATTCCGCCAGCTGTAATGTCGAATTCTGGCATGAGATGAATGACGACATTCTCAGCATGTCTGATAATCCCCGTTACATGTCGGCAATGCCCTGGCCTATGGCTGTTTATACCGAAGGCGACAACATCAAAATTGCCCTACGCCTGCCTGAAACAACTATGAGGGTTTTCTTCAACGACTCTGATGATAAAGCCACATATGAGGAGATGGGAGCTGTTATTCGAGCCGACATAGAAAATTTTGTGATCAGCACCCTTCAAGACGGAGGCGACCAAGGTTTCAAAATTGAAGACGAGCTTGTCAAGGGCACTCAGATCAAAGAAGAGGTGCTACAGGGTATCGAGTCAATGATCGGCCCCATTAATAGTGATTCTGTGGCACCCATGGTTTCAATCTCAGCAGCCTCTGTGCCTGCCAGCATGATTCCTGAAGGAAGCACGGCGCTTGATGCTGTGGTCGGTGCCCTTGAGGTTGCCATCAACACTCCCAGAGTTGGCGACCTTAACCAAGACAGTGTGGTTGATGCTGCTGATAAGGCTGTTTTACCTGGTATGTTTCAGCAGGTCATGACCGGTGAGATGTCCGTTGAGCAGATGCAGCAGGTGATGGCAACAGCTCCTTATGTCTGGAACATGGGCGGCACATTCCAGCAGTGGAAATCCGTTAAGCTTATGCAGTCGGAATCTACTCCGGGGTTGTATGAACTCTCTGTTTGTCAACCGTTTTACGCTCAGACTGCTCTGCAGGCGTCAGGTAGTCTATTTCATCAGACCATTATGCCGTGTCGCTTGCTCGTCTGGGATGACGGCGTTAATATCAATATAGCAATCACCAACCCGGAGGTATTCTTTGCTGCATTCTGGCTTGATGCCCCTATTGAGGCAGGAAGTCCCATGGCGGAACTCTTCAAGATTTTCCCCACCTTTGTTCTTAACGAGATGATCACCATGGTCAACGGTGCCCTAGGTGATCAACTGCAGGTTGAAACGAGAATGGCTCTTCATTAAACCAGCAAGAGACTCTCATTATCCTTAAAAAAGCGGGCCGGTTAATCACCGGTCCGCTTTTTTTTGTGCGTTATATAGAAATTCTTTCTCGCGCAGTGAGCCTACACGTCCTGTATTTGAGATAAAATTAGGAAAGTAACGCAGGGTTATGGCTAAAACAAAAATCATCAGATAACTGCTGTAAAACGGCCTGACTGTTTAGCTATAATGAGTTAAAACGTCTCTTTTCTTATTCCGATCTCTATTGTCGGCATCTTAAACTACCCCCTGAAATGTCTAGTTTAAACAGGGCTGGCAACAACTCCTCCTCACCACCAAATCGACCAGTCACCTGAAGGACTAAAAATTTAATTGACTTCCAACAACAAAATCCATACTATGCAAATAAGAATTATTACTATTTATTGAAAACTATGAATGCGCCCTCCCAACATGATCTGGCTGTGATGA
>JBDLIE010000028.1:0-32092 GCA_039715015.1 Thermodesulfobacteriota bacterium | reverse complement strand
TCGTTTTTGGGCAAGCAAAAATGAACGAAACAACATTCGAAGCAAGAAAAACAATACAAACAACAGACCTTCCCACGGTAATCCGTGATGAACCTTTTTGTTGAGTAGGCATCCATGAAGACAGCACTGATTATATTGGCCCCGGGCTTTGAAGAGACCGAGGCGGTGACCATTGTCGATATTTTGCGTCGCGGTAATATTGAAGTCACCTCAGCAAGCTTAAAGGAATCGCTGCTGGTCAAAGGTGCCCATGCCATTGAGATTAAGGCCGATACATCCCTTGCCGATGTCACGGAGAAACTCTTTGATGCGGTGATTCTGCCAGGGGGCATGGGAGGCACGAATAATCTGCTGGCCTCGGATGATGTTCGGGATATTTTGATAAGACATGCCGGCCAAAGCCGCCTTGTCAGCGCAATCTGTGCAGCGCCTTTGGTCCTTGAAAAGGCCGGACTGCTTGCCAACAAAAAGGTCGCCATCTATCCTGGCTTGGAAGATAAGCTTCTTGCCGCCAGCCAAGCGGTAGATGATATGGTGGTTGCCGACGGTCAAATCATGACCAGTAAAGGACCGGGCACGGCCATGGAATTTGCTTTGGCCCTGGTGGATACGTTGGCAGGGAAAATGATGGCCGAGCAGGTGGCAGCTGGGCTGGTGTATCGTTCGTGCAAAAACTAAACGCCCAGGTTAGCCGCGGGCGCTGAGTTTTTACATATGAACTCCTTGAGAGTTCAAGGATGTTGTTCCTGCAGGCTTTGTTGTTTTTGAAGTGGCGGCTGATATTGCTCGCTGTTTTCCTCTGGGACAAGACCCAATCTGTCTGCAGCCAGGAGTCCCCAGTGGCCTTTGGGGTCTTCGTCCATGGCCTTTTGCCAATATTTTTTAGCCCTTGTTTTGCTTTTACCTATCTCTTTTCCTATTTCGCCAAGTTGATAATAGACCTTTGATTTCTTGGCGGCAGACAGCTTTGGTATTTCCAGAGCCGTTCTGTACGCCTTTTTGGCATCGTCCGCCATGTCTTCCTGGCTGAAGCCACCGCTGTCATCGCCGGGACGCATCTCTTTGGCCGCCGTAAAGGAGGTGTCCCCTTTAAGAATGAGGGCATCCTCGTGGTAGCCATCAAAATAGAGGACCTTTTTGATGCCTTTTAATATATGGTGTTCTTTCTCCACCAGCACCGAATACTGGGTGTAGGCCCACCAGTACTTTATATTGTGGGTGTTGGATGGGTAAATAGTTTTCAGGGCAACGGCTATGGCATGGGCCTTTCCCTTCCAGCTATAGTCCCTTTTATCTTTGAGTGTCTGGGCCTCGTTGATATCACTCGTCAGTTTGGCAATGGGATCAGCCTTTACCTGGGGGCGATAGGCGCCGGAATAATTGGTGTTAGGCTCATATCGTTGACCTGGCTCATGATACTGACCGCCCTGGTCATAATCATTTCGTGGCGGCGCTATATTTTTGTTGGCGGCCGCATCCACCATGGCCTTGATGATATCATCAGGAACGCCCCTTTCTTTGAGGTCCAGGATTTCATCAATGGAGACATCAAAATTACTCTTTGTACCCTTGATCTTTGCCCTGACAACGTCAGGGCTTAAGCCGGCGGCAACCATGCGCTCAACTGAACGGTTGGTTAAGATTTCTTCGGCAGAGGCCGGTACAATGATGAGCAACAGGCTGGAAACAACAACGATAGTTTTTAAGCGGAAGAGCTTCATGGCATGTCCATCCTGATGGTATAAAGATATGGGAAGACCTGAGTATTTTCCCAAACCTAATGTGAAAACCTGTCCGTGGTCAAGAGCTAAAGTCTTTGTCCTTTGCTGCTCTTCTTAGTCTTCGCCTTTGGCGTCTAATTTGCTAGGATAAAGGAGATTTTTTGAAAAAGACGCTGAATTAGGAAGGAGAGTTGAAAAATTATGAACCATATAAAAATTGTGCTGGTGATATTATTTTATGTCCTTTTTTTTAACACTGGAGCATCACTGGCAGCCTCTTCTGTTGATGATATCGTCAAAAAGGTGGAGGACAATCTTAACGGCGAGACAGCCTATCTTCAGTTCACCATGGTGGTTCAGACCAAACGCAGCAAGCGAACCATGAAGATGGATAGCTGGTCCATCGGTAAGGATAAAAGTTTTATCAAGATTACCTATCCGGGCAAAGACCGAGGCATCACCTTTCTCAAGGTGGATAAGGCCATGTGGCAGTATGTGCCGCGCATAGAAAAAATCATTAAGATTCCGGCCTCTATGATGCTGCAAAGCTGGATGGGCAGCGATTTTTCAAATGATGATCTGGTGAGGGAGAGTTCCATCTCTGAGGATTACCAGGCCACCCTGGTTGGCGAGGATGAGAAAGAATACTTCCTTGACCTCCATGCCAGGGAAGAGGCACCCGTGGTCTGGGGCCGTATCCGTATGCATATCTCCAAAAAACATTATCTGCCCACCACGGTAAGCTACTATGATGAGGATGATATTCTTGTCCGTGTACTTGACTATCTGGAGGTGGAAAGTTTTGGTGCACATTATTATCCCACCCGCTGGCTGATGTTACCTAAGGACGAGGAAAAGGCTGGCCACCTGACGGAAATCGTTGTTGAGCATGCCGTCTTTGATGAGAAGATTGATGAGGCCTATTTCAGCAAACGGGCCTTGAAACGCTTTTCCCGCTAGAACCCTAATAAAAAAAGGCAGGTACGGCCAACCAGGATGATGTTTGTCAATTTTGCCATGAAAAATATCCGGGCCTACCGGAACCGCAGTCTGGTGACTATTCTGCTCACCACCCTGACCACGGCCATGCTGGTTTTTGCAACAGCCTTCATGGATGGCTCCCATGAAAAAATGCTGCAAAACGCCGTGGAGATCTACCCCGGCTATATCCAGGTGACCCAGAAAGATTTCCGGCAAAAACCCAGCCTTGATAATCTGATATTTGACGCCGGTGCTGTCAGGCAGGTTGTGGGGCAACGATCTGGAATTGAAGGCTTTGCCGCCCGTTTTGAGACCTTTGTCCTCTATGCCGGGGATGAAAAGGCGGTGGGCGGGATGCTCACCGGTATTGAACCGGAAGAGGAACAAAAACTGTCTCGGCTGGCATCATCTCTGGTGGACGGCGCCTATCTGGACAACCAGGACGACAACAAGCTTTATATGGGCTATGAGCTGGCCCGACGTCTTAAGGTGCAGGTGGGCGACCATCTTTCCTTTGTCGGTACCGGTGCCGATTACTCCTTTGCTGCTGATAATCTTCAGGTCAAAGGTGTTTTTAAGACCGGTCTCTTTGAGTTTGATGCCTCGGCTGCCTTTGTCAATAAGAGCTATTTTAACAAGGTGATGGCTGCCGAAAATTACGCCAGCCATTTTATTATTCTCCCTGCCAACCCGGATGATGCGGATCTCATTGCCACTGCGTTAAATGGTGATCTTGATACAGAGTATCTGGCTGAAAGCTGGCGCACCACCATGGAGGGCCTGGTTCAGGCCATGCTGGTGGATTCCATCTTTGGCTATCTGACGTTGTCTGTCATATTTATCGTTATCTTCTTTGTTATTCTTATCTATACCTGGCTTACCGTCTTTGCCCGCATGCGGGAGATCGGCGTGCTCCGGGCCGTGGGTACCATGCCCGGTCAGATCTTTAAGATGCTGGTGACAGAAAGTGTCCTGCTGGCATTTTGTAGTGTTGTATTAGGCGGGATCATCGGCGCTGCTCTGGCCTATTATTTCCACCTTCATCCTATTTACTTCTCCTTTTCCGAGGAGCAGTTTAAGCAGTATGGACTTGCGGCCTCGGCCATGCCCACCGCCTTTGCCCCCTTGGTCATTATGCGTGATATGGCGGTGATGTTTGTTTTGTCGGTGGGCTCTACTCTCTATCCCATTATCAAGGCCAACCGGGTCAAGCCCATTGAGGCGATCCACCATGTTTAGGGTATTGCTGCGCATAGCCCTCGCTTCCTTGGGCCGGCGGTTATCCCGCTCCATGCTGGTTGTTCTGATGATTGCCATGAGCCTCTGGGGCCTGCTTTTCATGGAGGGGATTTATGACGGCATGACCGAACAGTTTATTGATAATGCCATCCGGAGCGACAGTGGCGACATATCTATTTTTGCCAAGGGATACCGTCTTGATCCAGGCCTGGAGAAGGCCATCGAACGTTTCGATGAGATTGAACATGTACTTACCGCCGACAACCGGATCAGGAGCCATGTCAGGCGTTTGCGCCAGGACGGGCTTATTGCCACGGCCCATTATTCCAGAAACGCTGCCATCTACGGGGTGGAACTTGAGGCTGAAGAGCGTCACGGCAGGCTGGCAAGTTATCTGCGTGAGGGGGTATATGACTTCGGCAAGAAGGGCCGCGGCGTTATTCTTGGTTCCCGCCTGGCTGCCAAGATGAAGGTGGGATTGGGGAAGAAAATTATTCTGTCGGCCCAGAACAGAGACAATGATGTCTCCGCCCTTTCCCTGCGGGTGACGGGTATCTTGAAAACCAATAATATGGCCCTGGATGAAAACGCCGTTTTTATCGGGATAGACAAAGCCCGGGAGCTGCTCCTGCTCCCGGCGGGGGCCAGCCAGATTAGTATTATGGTCCACGATAAAGAGGAGGTGCCGGCAGTACAAAAACAGCTTGCTGCTCAGTTTGCCAATCTCGATGTAATGGCCTGGAACTCACTCTATCCAGCCCTTCACCAGGGGCGGGAAATGATGGAGGTGTTCAACCTGATAACCAGCCTTCTTGTTTTTTGTGTGGCGGGCCTAGGTATCTTTGGGGTCATGCTTGTTTCGGTTTTAGAAAGATTGCGGGAGTTCGGCATCATGCTGGCCATTGGCACCACCTTCCAAGAGATCCGTACCATTGTTTTTGTGGAATCGTTCATCCTTGGCTTGAGCGGATATTGCTGTGGCTCCCTACTGGGTGGCCTGACGCTTTTCTATTTTTATCAGTATGGCTTGGACCTCACCATGTTCAGCGCCGGTCTTGATGCCTTTGGCATGGATGCCATCACCTATGCCCTGATCCGGCCCAGTTATTTTTTGACGGCCCTGGCTGCCGTTACAGGGGCCACCCTGATCAGCGTTTTAGTACCCCTGCGCATATTGCAAAAGGCCCGCCCCATCGAGGCCATTAACAAGATTTAATGGGTTCCGGGCTAAAAAAATCTGCTTACTGTTAAAGAGCAGCTGAGGTTTATGAATGGATTCGTCATTTCTTGAGATACGGCAGGTGGCTAAGGTTTTTTCGCCGGGGCAGGATGTTGAGTTAAAGGCCCTCTCCCATATCGATCTTAATATCGACAGGGGAGAGTTTGCTGTTTTGTCAGGGCCTTCAGGCAGCGGCAAGACAACCCTGCTCAATATCATCGGCGGCCTTGACGGCGCCAGCAGCGGTGAGGTTGTCCTGGACGGCATCACGGTGACCGGCCTTGATGAGAGGCAGCTTTCCGGCCTGCGCCGTGATCATATTGGTTTTGTCTTCCAGGCCTATAATCTCATTCCGGTGCTGACGGCCCGCGAAAATATTGAATATGTCATGCGGCTCCAGGGCCACGGACAGGAAGAGTGCAACTGGAGAATAGAAGAGGTGGCAGGTAAGCTCGATATTAGTCATCTTCTTGATAAACTGCCTAACCATCTAAGCGGTGGTCAGCAGCAGCGGGTGGCTGTGGCCCGGGCTGTGGCCAGTAAACCAAAGCTTATCCTGGCTGATGAGCCCACCGCCAATCTTGACTCCAAAAGCGCTGCCAATCTTATGGATATGATGCAGCAGCTTAATGAGGACGAGGGCATCACCATTGTTTTTTCTTCCCATGACCCCCTGGTAATCTCCAAGGCCAAACATTCCATTGTCCTAAGGGATGGCGAGGTCGTTGCCAATGAGCATGTTCGTTAGTCTCCTTGCCGCCTCTCTTTTTGCCGTTACTCCAGAGCTTACTTTGGAGAACACCAATATTGCCAGCTATGATGAGGTCCGGCATTGGACAGATTTTAACCGTTTTCGGGTGGACCTTTCCCTGGTCCACCAGCAATACGAGAATTTTTCTGCCAAGCTCATTGTTGATAATGAGAGCAGATATGTGGAACGTCCTAGCAGTTTGGTAAATAAAACCCTCATCTACCGTGGCTACCTGCAGTACAGAGGTCAAACCCATTTCTGGACCATTGGTCGCCAGCGTATTCCTTTTGGCGTTGGTCGGGTCTGGAATCCCATTGATGTCTTTGATCCCATCGATTTCCAGGCCAAAGAGACTGGCGAGCGGCGCGGCACCGAGGCTGTCCATTATGAGTATGCTGTCAGCCGTTTGGCAAATCTTGATCTCACCGGGTCCAGGGAGAAGTTGGCGGCCCGGCTCAAGGGCTACCTGGAGGTGGCGGATCTGGCTCTTCTTGCTGTCTGGGACGATGAGAATGACCGGGACATTATCGGTTGGGAGCTGGAAGGCGAAATCGGTGAAACAGGCCTTGAGGTGCGCAGCGAGGGCGGCAGTTTCCATGATCGCCTAGACCATGAACGGTACACCGAGTTCATTTTCGGCGCTGAGTATGGTTTTGCCAATTCCCTGACCATTCTTGCTGAGTACAGGTATAACGATGAAAGCCAGCTCGATTACCTGGCCGGGCAATTCTCCTACCAGTTCTCCATGCTGTGGAGCAGTCAAATTTTAGGGGTTGTCAACCTTGATGACCATGGCACGTTTATCAGTCCCTCCTTCAACTACAGCGCGGCTGACGAGATTATCCTAAACGCCGGAGCCCTTATCTACCACGGCGGCAATGATGATGAATTCGGCATCCAGGCCGACCAGCTATTTCTGCGTCTCTTTATTCATTTCTAGGTCAGCCATCCTCCAAATTTCGAGCTCTTAAACAAATAAAACATGTCGGACAATATTTGTCCTACCTGCTGGGTTACCTTCTTGTCATAAAGGAAAATATTTCAAAAAACAGGAGGCAATGCCATGACCAGACGGCAAGAAAGACAGCAGACGAAGATCGCTCCCCATTATCAGCTGGTTCAGAAAGAATTCATCCGGCTCAGAGCAAAGCTTGAAGTGGTTATGGTTTGTCCTGCAACAAAACCGATGGGTCGTGAAATAATCGATGCCAAGGCCGCTTTGATAATCTGGGAAAAGAGTCTGCGCAAGACTGCGAAAAGACTCCCTCCGTTTTTTCACTCTTTTTCCGCCACCATTCTTGCCAGGTCCCGTCGTCCCTGTCGTATAAAGACATTGCAGGCTATCATTCCTCTAGAACAGGGGATCAATCAGCTCACTGCATTACATCGCCAGCTTTGGCAGCAGCCCTTGGGTGGAAAATGGCACGAGGGGCAGGTGCTTCTATCCCGGTGCATTAAAAAAATAACAGCGGATCTTGTTGAGCTTTTCAGCTTTTTTATCTCAACGGTGGAGGCCTATTCCTTTGGCCTGAAAGCAAAAAAAAGGACATACCTCTGGGACAAGGAGATAGCCTGTCAGTTGGAAATGGCAGAGTATAGAAGCTGGAAAAAATCTATGCCCTGCCCCTCCTTTTTATCCGAAATAATTAACAGCTTCCCTGGCACTATCCATGGAGTGGTCAGCAGGTCTGGAGCAAAGTGTTCGATCTTGTGTAAGGCGTAGAGAAAAGACAGGGCAAAAGGAGGATAGCATTTGCCTGTTCTCCTTTTGAAATGATAAACTTTGCTTATTGAAAAAGCATTTTCTATTAACCTAGCTGTTTGTTTTGTTACTCGTCTTTTATGAACAAAGGAACGAACCCGCCAAGCCTGTTGAAATCTTTCTTTTTTCTGTTGTTTTTTCTTCTTCTAACCGCCTGGATTTTTTATCTTCCCTATAAGATGGTGCGCCAGAGCACCATTGACTCTTTAAATACCCAGCAGTCGCTGTTGGCCCGGCAGGCTGCCCATGGCATTGAGGAACTTTTTAAGACCTATGAAGGGCTCCTTGGCCATCTGATAAAACACGACACCGTCATTAATTTGAATGATGAGGGGAGAAAGTTGCTTGATGAGTTTTTTCATGCCAACATGGAGACCATCAGCGCCATTACCCGTATTGATAGCAGTGGCCATATTGTTTTTACCGCTCCCTATCAAGAGGATGCCGTTGGCCAGGATGTTTCTTGGCAGCCCCATAATCAATTGATCATGGCAACACAGGAGACTGTTGTCAGCTCGGTCTTTCAAGCTGTCCAGGGCTATGAAACGGTGGCGCTTGCTGTGCCTGTTTTTGACCATGGTGAATATGCTGGTTGTCTTTCTATATGGATCCCCTTTGCCCTGGTTGCTGAAAATTATCTGGCCAAAATGGTTATCGGAGAAAACGGCTATGCCTGGATGATGAATCACGATGGTGTAGAGCTGTACTGCCCGGTTCCCGGCCATACAGGTCGGTCCGTTTATGAAACGTCCAGCAAATTTCCAGCTGTTATCAAAATGGCAGAGTTCATGATGGCGGGGATGGAGGGAGAGACAACATATACCTCTGATCGCTTGAAGGGAAAGAGGGGGGAAACCATCCTCAAACATGCGGTTTATCATCCCGTTGTCCTTCCCCATAACCTCTGGTCGATTGTAGTGGCCACCCCGGAAAAGCAGGCTTTGCGAGCGGTGGTGTCCTTTGGCCGCTGGTGGATTGTGATCTTTGCCGGCTTTGTTACCATTCTCTTACTCTACGCCTCTTCGCTAATTCGTACGCGCCTTAGATTTGAGAACCACCAGAAAAGACAGGAGACAGAGGCGAAACTGGCAGAAAGCCAGCGACTCTTTAGTAAATTTATTAATGACGCCCATGTGCCCATTGCCATGGTCAATATTAATGACGCTACCATTGAATTTCTCAATGAAAAATGTGTGGAACTCTATGGCTATACCTTAACGGATATCCCCACCATGAAGGATTGGTTTTCCAAGGTATACTCCGGCGAAGATCTTCAGGATATTGTCCTGAAGAGATGGGAGCAACATCTGGAAGGAGCTAAAAAGAAAACGTCCACTATCCCAGGTGAAGAACGTTCCATTGTTTGCAAGGATGGTTCTGTCAAAGAGGTGGAGTTTGCCTATACCCTCATTGAGGACCGGATGGTCATCACCCTCAACGACAAGACAGAGCAGAGGCGGCTGGAGCGGGAGAAGAAAGAGCTGGAGAAAAAAAAGGCCAAGACCAAAAAGATGGAGGCCATTGGTCTTATGGCCGGGGGGGTTGCCCATGATCTCAACAATATTCTTTCAGGCATTGTCAGTTATCCTGAGTTGATTCTCATGCAGCTTCCTGAAAAGAGCGAACTTCGGCACTCCATCACGCTTGTGCAAGAATCCGGCAAGCAGGCGGCAGCGGTGGTGGCGGACCTGCTCACCGTGGCTCGTAGTGTGGCCAGTGTCAAAAAAACGGAAAACCTCAATGTTCTCATTCGGGAGTATATGAAATCCCCGGAATGTCAGAGCATTGCCTTTTTTCATCATCATGTCACCTGTTGTAAGGAGTTGACTGCGGATCATGCCAATATTTTTTGCTCGGCAGTCCATGTCAAAAAATCTCTGATGAACCTTCTGACAAACGGTGCGGAAGCAATTGATCAACAAGGGCAGCTATTTATAGCCACCCGCAATGATTTTTTGACCCCGGAGCTGGCAGAGGAACATGGGCTGGAAGCAGGTGAATATGTTGTGCTCAGCGTCAGGGATAGCGGCGCTGGCATTGCCGGGAAGGACATAGGGCATATTTTTGAGCCCTTTTACACCAAGAAGCAAATGGGGCGCAGCGGCACTGGTCTGGGGCTGGCTGTGGTCTGGAATACCATGCAGGATCATGATGGCATGGTAACGGTGACAAGTACTGAGCAGGGCACAACCTTTGAGCTTTATTTCCCTGTCAGTAATGAGGAGTTAAAGGGCCACGAAGAGACGGTGGATGCTGAGGACCTGATGGGGCACGGCGAGAAAATCTTGGTGGTTGACGATCAGGCCCAGCAGCGTGATATCGCCAGGAGGTTTCTTGCTCACTTTAGTTATCAATGCCACACTGTTGCCTCTGGCGAGGAGGCTCTCGACTATCTGGGCCGCAATGAAGTTGATCTGGTCGTGCTGGACATGGTCATGGGCTCGGGCATGGATGGCTGCCAGACCTATGCCGCTGTGGTTGAAAAGAATCCTGGCCAGAAAGCTATCATTGCCAGCGGCTTTTCAGAAAATGAGAATGTCAAAGAGGTACAGCGGCTAGGGGCTGGAGAATTAATTAAAAAGCCTTACACCATGGCAGAGCTGGGCACGGCGGTGAAGAATGCTCTAGCCGTGGAAGTGTAAGAGTAGAGGCAGGCGAAGAGCGGATGCTTTTATAAAGAAGTTTGGTTTCTTGCAGCTCTTATTGGGCCACTATAAAGGAGCCGCTATAGCCCATTTGGGTCAAGAGGTCCAGCTCCTTCTTGGCATTAGCCATTTCAAAACCGGCCCTGACCTGGACCCGGTGGAAAATCTTGTCACCCCGATTATAGGTGCGAACAGCCATCTCATATCCTTTGCCTTCCATTTTAACCTTGAGGCGAAGGGCATTATCCCGGTTGGTAAAGGAGCCTATCTGTACGTAAAAATTACCGCGATTGAAATTCTCATGGGGGAGAAAGCGTTTTACTCTTTTGCCCTCTTCCTGCACTGTCACCGCCTCACCAAGGGCACTGATATGGACCCGTGCCGTACCCTTGGCAAGAACTCCTAATTCCTTTGCGCCGGTGCGGCTCAAGTCAATAATGCGGCCTCGGACAAAGGGGCCGCGGTCATTGATGCGCAGCACCATTTCTTTACCGTTTTCGAGATTTTTCACCAGGACATGGGTGTTCATGGGCAGGGTTTTGTGGGCGGCCGTGCGGCTGTACATATTGTAGGTCTCGCCGTTGGAAGTCTTGCGGCCATGGAAGGGCTTTCCATACCAGGAGGCAATGCCTTTCTGCTCAAAACCTTCTGCTGAGGGCAGGGGGTAATAGGTCTTGCCTTTAATTTCGTAGGGGCGCTGGGTGCCGGGAACCTTGCTGTCCGTGCTGTCGTATTTGCCAGGGGTGGCCACCCATTTCTTGGCAGGGACTGAGATCGCTCGGTCACGACCGGTGCAGCCGCTCATGGTGAGGAGCAGGAGGAGAAAAAAGAGGGATAGACGTCTCATGGTTTTGCCTCCATGGCAGGGTTTAAGCCGGGACCCTTATCCAGGTTCAGGGGCTGATCAAGGAGATGATGGTTGGTCTTGAGCCGTTCTTTGAAAAAAGGGCCTGCTTTACCAATGGTGTGCGGTGTGTATGGAAGTAAGCCGTAGGCTGGGGCTTGGCCCGGTTTGGCATTGTCAAAAATAACCTCCTCATCACTATTCATCCAGGTCAGGTGAAGATCAAGTATGGGGCGGCAGGTGGCGAATTTGCCTGTTTTGTCTTTGCAGATAATTGGAAATTCCCAGCGCCGGAGTTCATAGCCCTTGTGCCAGAGACCAAAATAACCCTTGCCGCTTAATTTGTCTGACATAAAGGGGTAGGGGTAGCCTTCATCCGTGTTTAAGTTGACAAAGAGTTCGCGCTCCACCTCGTAGGAGCCCTGGACGGTCAAGGCCTCCCAGGCATCATACTCCTCGGCGTCTTGGCGGAGGAGGTGGGTACCCTCGTCACTATAGGTCCAGAGGGCATGGCAGGCCGTGCAGGTGGCAGTAGCGCCATATTTTTTATGGGCCACGTTAACCATCTGGGCCACGGTGTAGGACCTTTCCGCGGTGGTGAAGATAATTTCCCCGTCATTGTTCGTTAAAGATGGGGGCGCCTTGCCCGCCTGAAAGTCGTGGCAAACAAGACAGGAAAGGGTCTGCGATTTTGGAGACATCAGGCTGGAGCCGGGATGGCAATCGATACAGGCCATGCCGGCCTTCTGGTGGACGTCGGTGCTCAGCTGATGATACTCAACACCATAGGGACGGTCTGCCTCGCTGCCGTCTTTTTTATAAGGGGTACGGTAATCCCAGTGGAAGTCGTGTTCGTATCGTCCGTAATAATCAGCGCCGACGAAATTACTGTTGTGGCAGTGGAGGCATTGCTGGTCCGGGGTGCGGCGGACAAAGGCATGACTTATCAGCTCACCGTTGCTAAATTCAAGGTGGCAGGCTGCGCAGCCCACGCCGCGCAGGGTTTCCTGGTAGTTATCGCCATCATAGCTGATATGGCAGCGCAGGCAGCGGCGGCGCAGGAGATCGTCAACAAGCTCCAGGGGAGTGGCCGGATTTTCATGAACCGGGATTTCATCCGCCCGGGCCAAGTCGTGGCTGGCGCCAAAGGCCCGGCGTACCGTATTTACCTCATTTCTTGAGGTGAAGTGAAGGGAGTCGTGGCTTGATGTAACCTGTTTTTTATGGCAGCTGCCGCAGCTCTTCATCATAAAATCGGGGTGGGCCGGTTTAGCGATGAGGTCTACATGGGCCTCCTCTGCAGATGCGCTGTTGTCATGGCCCTGGTGGCAGGTGGTACAGGCAAAGGTATGATGGTTGTCAAGCATATGAGAGTGGCAATCCTGGCAGCTGTAACTGGCAGGTTCCTGCACTAGGGTCGTTTGTGGCGGAGTGGCCTCTTCTTCCACCTTGTCCTGGGAGCAACCACTGGCAAGCAGCAGGGTAATGGCGGTGGTAAGAAAGAGAGGCTTTAACATGGCGTTTATTCACAAAGCTGAGGGTTGCCCACTGCCTGGTTTGTGCAGGGGATATCTGCTAAAGAAAATACTCAAAATTTACAAGCATTGCAAGGGGATGGACGACTGTGGGAGCTATGGTGAACTGGGGGAGAAGAAATTAAAAAGTAAGGCATGGAAAAAAGGAAAATGGGTGGAAAAGAAAAGACGCTTGCGATATAGTAACTCGTCGTCAAGACAGCCGTGCCAGAAAGTGTTTTATGCCCATCTCAAGACACTACGTTTTTACATCTGGGTCAGAGGTTTTGGGCTGCTATGCGCAGTGCCTGTGGTCTCTCCTTTAAACCATTTCTCAACATAATCTTCATGGAAAAACCAAACAAGTCCACCAAGTTTATTTTCATCACCGGAGGAGTTCTTTCTTCCCTTGGTAAGGGGCTGGCAGCCGCCGCCATCGGCGCCCTTCTGGAAAGCCGGGGGCTGACCATTACCATCCAGAAGCTTGATCCCTATATCAATGTTGATCCCGGCACCATGAATCCCTTCCAGCATGGCGAGGTTTTTGTCACGGATGATGGGGCGGAGACCGATCTTGATCTTGGCCATTATGAGCGTTACACCAATGCCAAGTTGGGCCAGAAAAACAATTTTACCTCCGGCCGCATATATCATTCCGTGATTTCCAAGGAGCGCAGTGGTGAGTATCTGGGGGGCACAGTGCAGGTAATCCCCCATATTACTGATGAGATTAAAAGTGCCATCCACAGCCTGGAGGGTGATGCTGATGTCGCCATTGTTGAGATCGGTGGCACCATCGGCGATATTGAAGGCCTGCCCTTTCTGGAGGCCATCCGTCAGTTTCGCCTCGATGTGGGCCGGGAGCAATCGATATTTCTCCACGTCACCTGGGTGCCTTATCTGTCCACCGCCGGCGAGGTAAAGACCAAGCCCACCCAGCATTCGGTGAAGGAGCTCAGGGCCATTGGTATCCAGCCCGATATCCTGCTCTGCCGTACCGCGGTTGATCTTGATATTGGTCTTAAAAAGAAAATTTCCCTGTTTTGTAATGTGCCCACCGAGGCTGTTATTACAGCCAAGGATGTCGACAATATCTATGAGGTGCCCCTTTGCTTCCACGAAGAGCGCCTGGACGAACTTATTCTTGAACAGCTCAATATCTGGACCCGGGCTCCCCGTATTGAGCCTTGGCGTGAGCTGGTTGACAAGGTTAAGAACCCCACCAACAAGGTGACCATCGGCATCATCGGTAAATATGTTGATCTGGTGGAGGCCTATAAGAGCCTTAATGAGTCTCTGGTTCATGGTGGAGTTGCCAACGACGCCCGGGTGGATCTGAAATATATCAACTCAGAAGAACTTGAGAGCGGCGATGTGGAATCCCTGCTTGGCGGTTGTCATGGTATTTTGGTGCCCGGCGGTTTTGGCCACCGGGGTATCGAGGGCAAGATTAACGCCATCACCTATGCCCGCGAAAACAAAATACCCTTTTTCGGTATCTGTCTCGGAATGCAACTGGCCGTGGTGGAATTTGCCCGCAATGTCGCCGGTATGAAGGATGCCGACTCCAATGAATTCACCAAGGCCACCAAGCATAATGTTATCTATCTCATGAAGGAGTGGTATGACCCGCGCACCGGGCAGACCCATATTCGCGACGAGGATTCCGAGATGGGCGGCACCCTGCGTTTGGGAAGCTATCCCTGCACCCTGGTAAAGAAGACCTTTGCTGCCCAGGCCTATGATGAAAAGGATATTGATGAGCGTCATCGCCATCGTTTTGAGTTTAATCCTGTGTTTCGTAAGGACCTGGAAAAGGCAGGGCTCATTATCAGCGGTACCTCACCTGATAATAATCTGGTTGAGATTGTCGAGATCAAGGACCACCCCTGGTTCCTGGGCTGTCAGTTCCATCCTGAGTTCAAGTCAAAACCCATGGCGCCCCATCCCCTTTTCCGCGAGTTCGTCAAGGCCAGTCTGAAACAGGCCGAAGTATAAAAAGGTGCATGGCGCCATGCACAATTAGAAACCACAGAGGCACAGAGTTGAAACGCTCTGTGCCTCTGTGGTTTTAAGATAGGCAAAAAAGAGCAAAATATTATGGAAGTTACCATTGCAGAAAAAATAAAGGTGGGGCCAGGCAACCCTCTGGTCCTCATCGGCGGCCCCTGCGTCATCGAGAGTGAAGAGGTTGTTCGTGAGACTGTCGCTGGTCTTAAAGAAATTACCTCACGGCTGGGAATCCCTTATGTGTTCAAGGCCTCCTTTGATAAGGCAAATCGAACCTCACTCTCTTCCTATCGTGGGCCTGGGCTTGCTGATGGCTTGGACCTCCTTGGCAGGATAAAAGAGGAGTTTGATGTGCCGGTGATTTCTGATATCCATGAACCAAATCAGGCTGCCGCGGCTGCCAAGGTTCTTGATATTATCCAGATCCCCGCCTTCCTCTGCCGGCAGACCGATCTCTTGGTTGCCGCTGCCAAAACCGGCAAGCCGCTCAGCATCAAGAAGGGCCAATTTCTGTCGCCCTGGGACATGGAAAATGCCGTGGGCAAGGTGCGGGATAGCGGTAATGACCGGATCATGCTCACCGAGCGCGGTATCATGTACGGCTATAATAATCTGGTGGTTGATATGCGCGCTCTGCCGGTGATGCGTGGCCTAGGCTGTCCGGTGATCTATGATGCCACCCATTCGGTGCAGCTTCCTGGCGGCGCCGGAGGGAGTTCAGGGGGCCAACGGGAATTTATTCCGCCCCTTACCCGGGCTGCGGTGGCTGCCGGGATTGATGGGCTCTTTATGGAAATCCATCCCGATCCGGATAGGGCCCTGTGCGATGGCCCCAACTCCATGCCCCTTGGCGAGGTCGAGAAGCTCTTGAAGAAATTAATCCAGATTCATGAGGTGGTGCATGGATGAGTCGTGCCCAACCCCCACTGAAGGGAGTTATCCTGGTGACTGCGAGTTCACCCAGGCCTTACTGAAAAAAGCAGCGGCCCGCACGGCATCAAACCGGGGTTATGCCTGGAAGAACTGCCTGCCCATAGCCAAGAAGGTGAAGCTGCTTCTGCTTGATGTTGACGGTGTGCTCACCGATGGCTCTATCACCTACAGCGATGAGGGCATCGAGTTAAAGACTTTTAACTCCAAAGATGGTTTTGGCCTCAATCTCCTTCGCAAGGCCGGGGTGGAGGTGGGGATTATTACGGCCCGCACCTCCACGGCCCTTGTCAGGCGGTGTCAGGACCTTAAGATTGACCATCTCTATCAGGGACGGCGTAATAAGGTTGAAACCTATCAAGAGGTGATTGCCGAGCTTGGTCTCACTTCTGAGGAAGTGGCCTATATGGGCGATGACTGGCTGGACCTGCCGCTCCTTGCCAAGGTGGGATTTGCCGCCACTGTGGCTGACGCCGTACCCGAACTTAAAGATGTGGTTGATTTTACATCCCGTTTCAATGGTGGACAGGGGGGGGTTCGTGAGGTCTGTGACCTGATTATTGACGCCAAGGGGATGTACGAGAAACTGCTCAGCGAGTATTTGGAGCGCTCTTAAAGTGAATTTTTCTCGCAACAAGGTATGGATTTTACCTCTGCTTGCCGTGATGAGCTATCCTCTCTGGAAGCCAGCGCTGAGCGGATTTCTCGCTCCCCGTGAGAGCAAGATAACCTTTGCGAAAAAGACGGCAACCACCGATGAACGTAACCTTCACCTCTACGGGGTCACCATGTCGCAGAGTAGTGGTGATAAGCTGGAAATGGTCCTGAAGGCAGACTCCGTGGCCACTGGAGGAGCGGGTAAAAACGAGTACTTTTTTAAAGAAATTGACTGCCAGCTTTATGACGACCAAGGCCTGTCCACCCTGATCACCGGAGGTGAGGCCCTTCTTGCCACTGACAAGAAGCTGATCACCATTATCGATGATGTGCATGTTGTCACTGGCGATGAAAAATATCGCATCATAACGGATGCCCTCCGTTATTTCACCCAGTACAAGGTGGCAAAGACCGCCACCGCTGTCCGTTTTTGGACTGATGGTAAGGAGATCTGCGGTAACTCCATGATGTACAATTTGCGTACCGGCGCCTTCCGGGTCGGCGGTGGTGTTATCTGTGATTTTTGAGAGTTCTCAATTTAGGTTACGTGGTTGAATGATATGTCCCATCACCACAGAGGCACAAAGACACAGAGTTTTTTTCTCTGCGCCTCTGTGGTGAAAAAAAGACCTTTTTTTAGGTTCATCACGGAATAGAGTGGAACCTTTGGTTTTAAATGTTTTGGTTTTGCCTTTTCCCCATTCAGCCCTGAACGAGCAGGGAGCTGGGCAAGGGAAAAGCACCCCAAGGGCACTTCCGTTGGGCGCGTGGACTGTCTGAGCACCCACACTTCGGGCATAAACTTCGCGAGTTTTCACAATGTCCCTTGAACAGCGGAAGGCGAGTGGTGCCGAAGGCCAGGGCTGTTCGGGGTGCCCTTTTTGCGTTCCTTTTCGCCCATTTCACTGGCTGGGCACACAGCCAGCGGAGCGGCCGAAAAGGAACAAAACGATATTCGAAGCAAGAAAAACAGTACAAGCAACAGACCTTCCCACAGTAATCCGTGATGAACCTTTTTTTACGTACGGCCCAGCAGCTCGGCGCCGTTAGCACCGAGAATTTTCTCCGTTAAATCCTTGCCCAACTGCAAATCCAGTAGCAGTTTCTTGACCCCGGCCTGGTCGGCCCAGGGAGAATCAGAGCCAAAGAGCAGCCGGTCAGGACGATGCTCTGTGAGGATCCGCCAGGCCTGATCGCGCTCCAGAAACTCAAGGGCAAAGGCGATGTCGAGATAGACGTTTTCCCCCACCAGGGACTCTTCCACCCCCTCCCATTGCTGCCAGGATCCTAAGTGGGCCGCAACCAATTTTAAATGGGGAATGTCTTTGATAAGCTCCTTGATCTTGGCTGGGTCAGCGCGTTCTTCTTTGGGAAAGCCGATGTCGTAACCGCTGTGCAGCATGACAATGAGGCCCTGGTCTGCAACCAGTTCTAGAAGAAAACGGAGCCGTTTTTCATTCAGATAAAAACCTTGGTAGTAGGGGTGGAGCTTAATGCCCTTAATTTCTGCTGTTTTTATTTGCCTGATCTCCTCAGCAAGATTTTCCGAATCGGGGTGAAGAGAGGCAAAGGGAATAAGGCGATTGGTGCGGAAGCTACGCGACCAGTCAAGAATTGGTGCAAATTGCGAGGGCTTGGTGGCAATGGAACAGATCACCGAGGCCTCGATGCCGGCCCGGTCCATGGAAGCCAGCAGACCATCAGCGGTGCCATCTGAGGCCGGGGTAACATTGCCGGCCTGGGCCAAGGCCGGAACAGTGGTGGCGGCCAGCTGGTCAGGAAAGATATGGGTGTGGAAATCAATGCAGCGCATGGCAAATAAATCGTATCTGCTCCGGTCGGCAATCAGCCACAGGGCATATTGAAGGTTGCACTGGGGAATTTTTCGTTCTGGTGGGTAATTTCCTCGCTGATCCGAACCCCCATCTTCAGGTGCTCGTTTGTATAGGCGCTGAAAATATCCTGGGCGCTGCTCTTGCTTTTGATTCCACGAGTGCGCAGGGGCAGGTCTGAGACAAGCATTAATGACGCGGTGGGCACGCCCAAGGCATAGCCCACGGAAAAGAGGGTGGCGATCTCCATATCAACGGCGACAATCCGGTGTTTGTAGATGTAATCGATAAACTCCTCGTCAAACTCCCACATCCGGTAATCAGTGGTAAGCATAATTCCGGATCGTGGACTTTTGCCGGTGGATTTCTTGACCACCTGCTCTGAGATGCGGTTCAGCTCGACACAGGGGATGGCCGGTACATCCTGGGGCAGGTAATGGCGACTGGTGCCTTCATCACGGATGCTCGCCGTGGGGACGATGAGATCTCCTATCTCACACTCGTCTTCAATGCCGCCGCACATGCCGAGCATGAGCACGGAATTAATATTGTCGAGGAAGGAAAGGCAATGCATGACAATACCGGCGGTGGGGGAGCCGACACCATGGTTAATGATGCTGACATCACGCTCCACGTCATGAACCACGTCCCAGTAACCGGAAAGGATTTCGTTGCCGGTATGTTCGGCAAAGCTTTCCACGTAACGCTCGAAATTACAAAGCAGAATGTTCGAGCGGAAATCTTTCACCGAGGAGCCGGTGTATCTTTCCAGGGTGTGACGGGCGTAACTGTCAGGCCGAAGTAATTTCCCCATATTACATTCCTTTCATTTGATTTGCGGTCATCAGCTTCTGATGGTAGAAGTTTGGGTGGGTGTTAGTGAGCTGGACTCAGGTAACCCCGCATAATTTTTCATATTCAATTCAATTTATAATAACAAGGTAGAGTTGGAAAATGGCAAAAAATATTCCCTTAAATGAACGAATTATCCTGGCCCTTGATGTGGAACATCCTGATATGGCTAAGGAGTGGGTCAGGAAGACCGAGGCCAAGATCGGCTATTATAAGGTAGGGCTGCAGCTCTTTCTGGCCGGTTGGTTTGATACGGTGGATTGGATCATTGACCGGGGCCACAAGGTGATGCTTGATCTGAAATTTTTTGATATCCCGGAAACGGTCAAACTTGCCGTTGCCCAGGTCCGTGAGCATGGCGTATCCCTGGCCACCATCCATGGCAATGAGCCGATTATCAAGGCTGCCCTCACCGAGCGTGGTGATCTGCAGCTCTTGGCCGTGACGGTCCTCACCAGTTTTGGCGAGGAAGATCTGCGGGCCATGGGCATGAGCCAATCCATTGAGGACCTCGTTTATTTTCGGGCCAAAAGGGCCCTGGAGCTTGGTTGTGACGGGGTCGTCTGTTCAGGGATGGAGGCACCCCGACTGCGCGAAGGCTTAGGAGATAAACTGATTCTGGTGACCCCCGGTATCAGGCCCGGGGCAAATATCTTAGATGGCAGCGATGATCAAACCCGTATTATGACCGCTCAAAAAGCGCTGCTTAGCGGCGCCGACCATGTGGTGGTGGGGCGTCCCATTACTAAGGCTGAGGACCCCCTCGCTGTTATTGGCACCATGCAAGATGAAATTGCCCAGGCCGTGGGTTAAGGATTCAGTAAAAAAAGCCTGGCCGTTTCCCAAGGGTGGCAAGAAGGATGCCAGGGTCTTAGCTAAAATATTAATTTCTGAAATAGATTTCAAAAAGACGTTTTTCAACAACGTGTTTTTGGGTCTTATGTTGGCGGCGGGCTGCCTAGGGCACGGCAGGAGAGGGGGAGAGACCAGAGGCTGGCCAGGGGCCTAGTCTGTTTCTGGGTACCTTTTTTAAATGATTGCGAAGAAGTAGAGGCCCTGCATGCAGGCCAGGGTGTAGATGCCGGCCATGACATCATCAAGGACAATGCCGGTGCCGCCATGGAGATGGTCGTCAAACCAGCGCACCGGAAAGGGCTTCCAGATGTCGAAAATCCGAAAGAGGACAAAGGCTGCCACCAGAGCAGGCAGGGTGAGTGGCGCACCAATAAGCCCGATGAGCATGCCAATAATTTCGTCGATCACCACCATGCCAGGGTCCTGGCGGTCAATGATCTTCTCGGCCATACCAGCCGTAATGATTGCCAAAATGAGGATGGCCGCCAGGGCAAGGTAGTAGCCATAGCCCGGCAGCAGAAGAATGAGAAAATGGATGGGAAAGGCAACCAGGCTACCCATGGAGCCGGGGGCCTTAGGGGTGTAGCCGGTATAAAAACCAGTGGCGATCGCCATGACGAGTTTATCCATTTGTCTGCTCACAAAGATGAAGGTTCATGATTTTTCTGATGCATTTCTATACCAGCACCAGGGAGATGTACAAGGGAAAAGAGGCAACTGCGTTAAGAGCTATCCCCCGGCATTGTGAGCCAAGATCTCATGGTAGATCTGCTGGATGGCAATGCCCTGCTCTGCGGCCAGACGGTGGCATTCCTCATACTCAGGGTAGATTCTGGTGCCCGATGGGGTGTCTACCTCCTTGACCACCATTTTGCCGAACCTGGTTTTTATGGTTATAGCCCTACGGGGCAAAGTCCAGCGCCGTTCTTTTCTAAAGCGCAGACCAATGGCCGTGGTTTCGTCGAGAATGAGACGTTTGCATTGGTGGGCATGGGACGAATCGGCTAGAACGCGGAGCAGAAAACCGGGGCGGCCCTTTTTCATCTGGATGGGGATGAGGCTGACGTCCAGGGCCTGGACACCAAAAAGCCGCTCACAGAGATAGGGGTAGCTCTCCGGAGCCCAATCATCAAGATGGCAGTCAATGACTTCCACCTCCTGGGCCTCGATGATCCCGGTCTCTTCGCCGATAAAGAGGCGTAACATATTGGGGCCGTGGTCTGCCAAGTCATGGTTGCCGGCCCCATAGCCTGACTGACTCAGGGTCAAGGAGGGCAGGGGGCCGAATGAATCGGCAAAGGCCTTGACGATGGCCGCTCCGGTGGGAGTGACCAACTCATGCTCGACATCAATGCCGTATATCTCCATCTCTTTGCATAACTCAACCACAGCCGGAGCAGGCAAGGGAAGGCGGCCATGTTCACAGTCAACCCAGCCATGCCCCATGGGCAGGGGAGAGCAGATGAGACTATCCACCCCAAAAAAAGAAAAGCCGACAGCCGCACCAACAATATCGAGAATGGAGTCAACGGCACCAACCTCATGGAAGTGAACATCTTCCACCTCAACGCCATGGACCTGGGCCTCGGCCTCGGCCAGGGCGGTAAAAACAGCCAGGGAGTTGTCCTTGATGTCTTGGGCCAGGTGGCTCACCCGGATCAGCTCCTGAATGTCTTTGAAGCTGCGCTGCGGCTGACCTTCCTGAACTGTTATTTCGAGCTTGGTGGCGCTTAAGCCGTTTGTATAGGCCTTTCGCTCTTTGACCTCATAACCGGCCAGGGGAAGAAGGGCAAAATTTTTCTTGAGCAGGGCAATATCAAGACCGGCATCAAGAAAGCTGCCAAGAAGCATATCACCGCTGATGCCGGAGAAACAGTCAAGATAGGCAATTGTCATGTTTTTTGGGGGAAGGAGTTATGGGCGTTTCAGGAAAAAGAGTAGAATCCTGCCGGTTGTTAAGAAAATATAACACCTGTATCAAGGCTGTGACCACGTAAAAAAGCATCCACAGCCATACGTTTTTTACCCTCAAGCTGGATCTCCCGGACGAGAAGGGCGCCTTTGCCGGTGGCAATGACCAAGCCTTCTTTTTCAATACGGACCAGGGTGCCCGGGGCTTGCCTAATATCCTCATCAAGAACCATGGGCCGAAATGGGCGCAGCCATTTGCCGCCAAGATTAGTTTGAGCCTTGGGCCAGGGATCAAGGCCACGTATTTGACAACTGATCGCGCTGGCGGACTTATACCAGTCAATGGGCGACTCATCTTTGGCCAGCATGGGGGCATCTGTGGCCAGGGCGTCATCCTGCTTTTGGGGAGGCAGCTTGTCCTGCCGCAATAAGTCCAGGGCCTTGACCAGGAGTTTGCCGCCCAGGGCAGACATTTTCACCGCCAGGCTGGCAGAGGTGTCATCAGGGGCTATCTCCAGGGAACCAGGTAAAAGAATGTCGCCGGTATCCATGCCTTCATCCATCTGCATAATAGTGATGCCGGTTATGGATTCTCCTTCAAGGATGGCGCGCTGGACTGGGGCTGCACCACGAAATTTAGGAAGCAGAGAGCCGTGGACATTGATGGTGCCCAGGGGCGGAAGGTCAAGAAGACTGCCCGGCAGAATACGGCCATAGGCCGTGACCACAAAGAGATCAGGTCTGTAGGCGGCAAGCTCATCAAGATATTCCTGGGTGCGGATCTTGGTGGGCTGAAGGACTGGGATGCCATGGCTCTCGGCCAAAACTTTGACCGGTGGCGGCTGAACTTTTCGGCCTCGGCCTTTGGGGCGGTCAGGCTGGCAGATAACCGCCACTACGTTTTCACCATGGTCCAGCATGGCCTGCAGGGTGGGCACGGCAAATTCCGGGGTGCCCATGAAGATGATTCGATTAATTTCAGCCATTTTAGAATAGGTCTCCGCCGTGAGAACAGCTCATGCCTTTTCTTTGGCAAGCTGTTTTTTACGCTTCTTTTTATACATGGAGCGCTTAAGGCTGCTGAGGTGATCGATAAATAGGGTGCCGTTTAAATGGTCTGTCTCGTGCTGGATGACCCGGGCATACCAATCTTCGGCGATGAAATCCAGAGGGTTGCCGTCAATGTCCTGGGCTGTGACCCTGATTTTGGTAAAACGTTTGACCTTGGCAGTGAGGTCAACCACGCTGAGGCAGCCCTCTTCATCCACGGCAGAACCTTCTCCCTCTGAGATCTCGGGGTTGACAAGGACGATGAGCTCCGGTTCTTCTTCCTTGTCAGTAATGTCCATGACCACAAGTTGCAAAGAAACGCCGATCTGTGGTGCGGCAAGACCCACGCCCGGCGCATCGTACATGGTCTCGGCCATATCATCTACGAGCTCCTGAATGGCGTCGCCAAACTCGGTAACTTTGCCGGCCTTTTTACGGAGGAGCGGGTTGGGATATTTTAAAATTTCGCGTATTGCCATAATTTTTGAGAAAATAATGAAAAATAAAAACGGTTTTCTTCTGCTCACTATGTAGCAGAAGCACTGGATTTTTTCCAGTGCCATATTGCCTAGAGCATGGCAAAGGATGAAGAGTTCCACGCTTCTTGCCAGCAGATAATTTTTTGGCCAGCAGCCAACTCTTGCTTTCCTGCCTCCCTAAAGGTGAGAATGGTTTTCAAATCCCCTCTTCTTGGGGAGAGGGGGAATCCTTTGTTACAACATGCTGTCCGGGTCAATATCAAGGGTCATGCGCACCCTGTTGTTGCGTGTCTGGCTTGGTGGGTTGTGCCGTAGGAAGTGGGCGAGGCTGGCAAGGCTGGGCTGGTGTTGGCCTTTAAGAAGAAGTTGCCAGCGATAGCGGTTGCGAAGTTTGGAGAGAGGAGCCGGGGCCGGGCCTAAAACCTCTACACTGGACGCGATGCGGCTTTTTCTGGCCATGCCGGCACAATCTTGGGCTGCCTGGCGCACCAGCTCCTCATTTTCCCCTGAAAATTTAACATTAACCAACCGGCTGTAGGGGGGGTAACTCAAGCCGTGGCGCAGGGCAATTTCATGGTCATAAAAACTCTGGTAGTCATGCTCCCTGGCAGCCACCACAGCGTAATGATCTGGTTGGAAAGTCTGGATGATGACCCTGCCCGGTTTGTCGCCGCGGCCAGCCCGCCCCGTGACCTGGGAGAGGAGCTGAAAGGTACGCTCAGCAGCCTTATAGTCAGGCAGGGTAAGGCCGGTATCTGCCCAGATGATGCCCACCAGGGTAACATGGGGAAAATGGTGGCCCTTGGTGATCATCTGGGTGCCCACCAGGATATCGGTTTGCCGGTTACGAACAGCCTGGAGGATTTTTATAAAATCTTTGCGGCCTGAACTGGTGGTGTCGCGATCAAGGCGGGCAATAGTGGCCTTGGGTACCATGGCCCGTAATTCCTCCTCAATACGTTCTGTGCCAAAGCCACATTCTTTTACCCTGGCAGATCGGCAATGGGGGCACAGGGCGGCACTGGTGGCCTGGTAACCGCAGTAATGACAGATCAGGCGCTGCTTGTGTTTATGGAGGGTGAGGGTTACCTCGCAATGGGGGCAGGTGATGGAGTGGCCGCAGTCCTGGCAGAGGAGAAGGTTGGCAAAGCCGCGGCGGTTTAAAAATACAAGGGACTGGTCACCCTTGGCAAAATTGTCCTGCAGGGCGCGGCGGAGATTTGGTGAAAAGAGGGGGGATTGTTCGCTTACTGTGGGTACCTTTTTCAGGTCGACAATTTCCACCTCCGGCAGAGGACGGTCGAAAATTCTTTTTTTGAGGCTGACAATGGTGAATTTGTCATGGAGACCATTATGATAGCTGGTCACAGCCGGGGTGGCCGTACCCAGAAGCACTACTGCACTGTTTTCCCTGCCTCGCAAAACAGCAAGGTCTCTGGCGTTGTAGCGTAGATTGTCGTCCTGCTTGTAGGCCGGATCGTGCTCCTCGTCAACAATGATTAAGCCCAGGTTTTTGAGGGGGGCAAAGATGGCGGAGCGCGCCCCAATGACGATTTCAGCCTGGCCCCTGGCAATTTTTTGCCACTGGTCAAATCGTTCGCCTGAAGAGAGACCGCTGTGGAGCAGGGCAATCTTGCCGCCAAAGCGGGAAAAGAAATGGCCTTCAATCTGGGTTGCCAGAGCAATCTCCGGTACCAATACAAGAACGGAGCCCCCCTTTTTCAAGATGGCTTCTGCAGCGCGCAGATAGACCTCTGTCTTGCCGCAACCGGTAACGCCGTGGACAAGAAAAGGAGCAAAGCTTTGCGCATCTATTTTCGGTAGGATCTGTTCAAGGACAGTTTCCTGTTCAGGGGTGAGGTTGTCCGGGCGGGGATAAAAAAGGGGCTGCTCTCCAAAGGGGTCGCGGTATACCTGCTCGTCACGTAAAACAACAATACCTTGGGCCGCCAGGGAACGAATGGCCTTGCCGGCACCGGCATAAATCTTGGTGATATCCCGTCTGCTCACCAGCGGCCGGTTGCTGCTGAGCTGTTCCTTGATGAGATTAAGGGTCTTGTCTTCCGATTTTTTGAGCTTGATGTCGGGTAATGGCTCATTGAGGCCCAGGCACACTTCAGTTTTAGCCTTGGTGGTGGCAGAACTCAGGACCTCGTTAATAGTGATCAGACCCTGGCTCTGCCAGTCGAGCAGGAGTTTTTTGCCCTTGTTGCTGCGCCAGATTTTGGCGCTGGCTGACCGGGAGAGAAGGCCTTTTTCTAAGAGAGCGGCAAACCATGGCCCTGCCTGAGAGGGCGGGGAGGAAAGAAGGGGGGAGAGGGTTTCATGCCCCTTGTCCGTTAAGGTAACCGTTCGGCCAGATTGGCTGGTCAAACCTCCGGGCAGGGCTGTCTTGATCACCTCGCCAATGGGGTATTGGTAATAGTCGGCAACCCATTTGAAAAAAGGCACCATGTCAGGGCCAAAAAGGGGTTCTTTGTCCAGAATATCCAGGATGGGTCGTATGGTGTATTCTGTCTCCACCTCTGGGGTGGTCCCCAGCACATAACCGGTAATTCGCCGTCGGCCAAGGGGGACAAGGACGCGGACACCAACGGCAGGAGTTGCAGAACCAATGGGCGCGTAGGTGAGTGTTTCAAAAAGGGGGGCGGCAACGGCTACAACAAGATAGTTCACGGTGGCATTCTACAGGGTCTGCGCCACTTCTTTGATATGGTCGCTGAAGTTTTCACAGACATCAGGGTGACGGAGAGCAAAGGCGATAATGGCTTTGAGATAACCGAGCTTGTCACCGGCGTCAAAGCGGGTGCCTTCAAACTCGTAGGCGTTCATGCCGCGTTTATGGGCCAGGGCCAGCAGGGCGTCGGTGAGCTGGATTTCACCGCCATGACCCGGAGTTGTTTTGCCGAGAATATCGAAGATCTCCGGCTGGAGAATATAGCGGCCAATAATAGCCATATTGGATTTGGTCGTACCAGGAGCTGGCTTTTCTACCATGCGTTCGATCTTATGGACCCTTTTTGAGCGGGGAGCACCCTCGACAATTCCGTATTGATACGTCTCATCCTCTGGGACACGCTGGATGGCAACCACTGATTCCTGCACCTCGTTGTAGAGGTTGATCATCTGTTTGAGGCAGGGTTGCTCACTTAAAACCAGGTCGTCGCCAAGAAGTACGGCAAAGGGCTCGTTGCCCACAACATTTCGGGCCATCCAGATGGCATGTCCCAGGCCCATGGGTTTTTTCTGGCGCACTGATACCACATCAATCAGGTTGGCGAGATGGTTGACCTCCTCGGCCAGCCTGATTTTCCCTTTCTCTTTAAGGGTATGGTCCAGGGTAAAGTCATAGTCAAAATGATTCTCAATGGCCGATTTGCCGGCACTGGTGATGAGGATAATCTCTTCGATCCCTGATGCCACCACCTCTTCAACAATATATTGAATGGTGGGACGGTCAACAATGGTGAGCATCTCCTTGGGGATGGCCTTGCTGGCAGGCAGGAAACGGGTGCCCAAACCGGCAACGGGTATGACAGCTTTGCGAACTTTCATAGGCTCTTTCAAAATGGATGTTTGTTGTCTAAGGCCTGGAAACCAGTGGAAAATAAGAAAGAAAAACAATACAATAGCCTATCATCGGGGCCTGCGAATGGCAAGGATGATTTATGGTGTTCCTTAAGTGGCGGGGGAGTACATGCCGGTTACTGAAATAAGTGAAGGTTTTTGCCATCTCTGCGGCCGTTTATTGATCAGGCTTCTGGTTGATTTTTTCTTTGAGATGGTCTGTTACGCGGTGGGCTTTGTTTCTTTACGCATTATCACCATTGGCAAGTATCCACCCGGTAACAAGGAAATGTTTTCAGATGGCATTGTCTCCATGATTGGCGCTCTTGTTATTTTAGGGTTTTGTTTATGGCTCGTTTTCTAGGAAGAGTATGCATCCTCTTGAGAAAAAGATAGGAAAACTGTTGTCCGGTCACGAACTGCTCGTCCCTGAAGGGCCGGTGGTTGTAGGTGTCTCAGCAGGGCCTGACTCCATGGCCTTGCTTCATCTTCTGGCAGGTCTTGGCAGGCAATTACCCTTAAACATTACCGCCATCTATGTAGACCATGGTCTGCGGCCCGACGAAACAAAAGCAGAGGCGGATCTTGTCAAGGAGTCTGCTGCCAAACTTGAGGTGGGCTTTGAGCTTGCCAAGGTTGATGTTGCAGGCGGAGCAGAGCATCAGAAAAAATCCCTTGAACACATGGCCCGGGATCTACGCTACCAGGCTTTTGATCAGGTGGCAACACGACTTGGTGCCGCCAAAATTGCTGTGGCCCATACCGCAGATGATCAGGCCGAAGAGATCATTATCCGGATGCTGCGCGGCGCCGGTCGCGGCGGATTTTCAGGAATGAAGATGGTCCGTGATAATAGAATTGTCCGCCCCCTGCTGAACACGCCGAAAGAAGAGTTGCTTGCCTATCTCCAGGCCAGAAATATCCCTTTTCTGGAGGACAGCTCAAATCAGGACCTGCGATTCTTGCGCAACCAGGTCCGCCTGGAAATTTTGCCCTTTCTGGAAAAGTACAATCCGGCTATCCGCAGCACCCTGAGGCGCAGCGCTGCAATCCTCCAGGACGAGGAGGATTTGTTGGCCCGGGAGGCAGCTCGTTGCTGGCAGGAGGTGGCCCTTGTTCATGGGGGAGAAAAAGACGGGCTGCCGCGGCTTAGCATCGACACGGCAAAGCTTATGGCCCTCCATCCTGCCCTGCAGAGAAGGGTGGCGGAGAATATGCTCCTTGCCATGCAGGCCAGGCCTGACAGCCGCCAGATTGAGCAATTTATAAACCTGGCAAAAGAGGGGCAGGGCGGCGCCCAGCTTCATTTTGGCAAGGGGCTGCGTATTAAAAAACTAAAGGGCCAGCTCATCTGTACCTATCCCCAGGGTATGGGAGCTGGGCGCGGAAATTTGAGTTAGCGAATGGAGGGGGTGAGATTTGAATTTCTTAGGCAGCCCAGACAGAGGAACTATTTATTACCTTCTTCCTCTGCCATAATCCGCTCTATTTTTTCTTCCATCTTTACAATGAGCCCGGGAAATTTTTCTTTCGCAAGTATTGCCGAAAACTGCTGGCGATAATTTTTGACAATGCTTACCCCATCGATAATCACATCATATACAAACCAGTTGTCCTGGTTTTTCCTCATCCGGTACACCATAGGGATTTGTTCTGTGCCATTTATGATGGCACTAAAGACGACAGCCTTATTTCCTTTTGTGAGTTGTTTTGTGAAGGTAACTTTCTCGTCAGAATAATCCTTCAGCCGGTTAAGGAAGCTGTGTTCCTGAAGGTCGCTGAAAAGAGAAATAAACTGCCTTTTTTCCTCAGAGCTTATTTTTTCCCAGTGGCTGGCCAATACAAGTCTTGATTGTTCCTGAAAATCAAAGCGTTTCTGGATTATTTTCGAAATTTTCTGTCTCTTCCTGGGCCACTCCTTGTCATGATCGGATTCTAGAATGAGCAGAATTTCTTCAACGGTCTCTTGAATTGGCTCCATGGGATTTTCAGCTAGAGCCAGACCATCTTTTAGAAAAAAGAAAGAAAGGAGGAGAGAAAATACAATGGTAAGTTGGGGGAGGAGATATTTCGTTGTTTTTGCATGCTGAGCATTATGATTTTGCATGTCACACCTTTGAGCAAAAAGTTAATAACGAAAAAGAAAGGTTGGAATGGGCATTTGCCGCTTATTTTGAAAAGACCGGCAGGAACGCTTGACGAACCCATAAAAAGTCATGAATTGATTGGCCGCCGTCTATAATAAATAAGTGCTTATCGAGAAACAACGGGACGCATGACCATTAACTGCTAATAGGGGAAATGATAATAATAACTGAAAAGATATGTGGGTGACAACGAAAAAGGGGTAAGGTCTTATTCCAAAAGTTTTCTATCATCCCGATACGCAACGTCACACCTGGCATCAGCGAATAGAGAGGAGATTAAATGAGTATTGGCCCTACCTCATTACGAATATATGACAAGATCATCCTGGAACGCCCTGTTTTATCACTTTTGGTCACCTTGGCCGCAGTAGTTTTTTTTGCCTGTCATATCCCCCAATTTAAGCTGGATGCTTCAGGGGACTCCCTGGTGTTGGAAAACGATGCCGATCTCCATTATCACCGGAGTATCACTGAGCGCTACGGAGCCAGTGGTATTCTTGTCCTAACCTATTCTGTCAAAGGGGATCTTTTCTCCCCTGCCTCCCTTGCTGGATTAAAAGAGCTGCGTGATGAATTGAGACTGCTGGAAGGAGTAGAGTCGGTAACGACTATTCTTGATGTGCCCTTGGTTTTTACCACAAATCTTTCATTGAGCGAGGTGAAGGATAAAGAGAAAATTCAGACCCTGGAGAGTTCGCCTGTTGATAGGCAGACGGTTCTGACAGAGCTCAATGAAAATCCTCTTTATAAGGGAAGGTTAATTAGTGGTGACGGCAAGACAACCGCGATTCTGGTGAGCCTTCCTGAGGATCCAACTTACAGGTCCTTGTTGAAGCGGCGTTATGAGCTCCGTGATAAAAAATATAAAAATAATCTCTCCCCTGAAGAAGAGCGGGAACTTCAGGATGTTTCTGAAAGATACCGTCAGTATCTCACCCAGGTCCTGCATGAAGAAAATCTTCTTGTTGAGGCTGTGAGGGAAATCATGGACCGGCACCGGGGCCAGGCTGGACTCTATCTGGGGGGCGTGACCATGATTGTGGCAGATATGATCGCATTTATTAAAAGCGATCTCGTCATTTTCGGGGTTGGGGTCCTTCTCTTTCTGATCATTACCTTGTCGATTATTTTTCGGAGGCCCCGCTGGGTAATTCTTTCCATCTTTTGCTGTTCAACGGCCGTGCTGACAATGGTGGGCCTTCTCGGCATGTTGGACTGGCGAATTACTGTTATATCGTCAAACTTCATATCTCTGATGTTGATTTTGACAATGGCTCATACGATCCACCTGATCCAGCGTTACCTGGAGGTCCATGCCAAGCTGCCCGATGCTGATCAGAGAACTCTTGTCCTGGAAACTGTGCGCACAATTAACCTGCCCTGTCTCTATACCGCACTGACAACCTGTGTTGCTTTTTCTTCCCTCTGGGTGAGCGATATTCGGCCCGTGATAGATTTTGGCAGGATGATGACCATCGGTCTTATGGTCTCCTTTGGCCTGGCCTTTCTGCTGTTTCCCACCATTGTTGTACTTCTTAAGAAAGATATCTACTCAGACCGGGAGTATTCTTCCCATCCTTTTACCCTTATTTTTGCCCGCTTTACCGAGGCCCATGGCCGCAAGGTTCTGATTGTCTGCCTGTTGTTAATGATCATAAGCGGCATCGGAATAACGAAGCTTAAAGTCGAAAACAGGTTTATCGATTATTTCCGGGAAAAGACCGAGATTTATCAGGGGTTGAGCCTCATTGACCAGAAGCTTGGCGGCACCACTCCCCTTGACCTTGTTATCGATTTTAAGGTGGCCCAGGATACCTTTGCAGAGTTTGACGAAGATGATGAACTTTTTGCAGGTGAGGATTTTGGCGGTCTTGAGGAAAAGTCTCACTGGGCGGCTGATGTCACGGTGATGGAGCAGATAGAAAAAGTTCATGATTACTTAGTTGGCATGCCGGAAACCGGTGAAGTCCTGTCCCTGGCGACAATTGGCAAAATAACCACCAAACTTAACAATAATATACCCCTTGAAAATTATGAACTCGCCTTGCTCTATAAAAAAGTTCCAGCTGACCTCCAGGAGTTATTGATCCACCCCTATGTCTCTGATGACATTACCCAGGCCCGGTTCACCATGCGTATTGTTGAATCTGGGGAAATGATGGAAAGAGAAGCTCTTATGGCAAGGATTCGAGATTTTTTGGTGACCCAAGCTGATTTTACTGATGACCAGGTTCACTTCACAAATATGTTCGTGCTTTACAACAACATGCTGCAAAGCTTATTTCGTTCACAGATCCTCACCATAGGGATGGTGTTTCTGGGGATTATGATGATGTTTTGGGTGCTTTTTCGGTCATTCTATCTCTCACTAATTGCTCTCATTCCAAATATATTCCCCGTAGCAGTTGTCCTAGGGACAATGGGCTGGCTCAATATCTCCCTGGATATGATGACGATTACCATAGCGTCGATCACCATCGGTATCTCCGTTGACGATACCATCCATTATGTTCATCGCTTCAAAAAGGAGTTCCCCGCAGACCGTAATTATATGGCTACGCTTTACCGGTGTCACTCAAGCATTGGCAGGTCTTTGTTTTATACCACCATAACAATAACAATCGGCTTTTCAATCCTGGTTTTCTCTCATTTCATACCGACAATATATTTTGGTCTATTCACTGGATTTGCGATGCTGGTAGCGCTGATGGCTGATCTTACCATGTTGCCGAAGTTGTTAGTCGCCTTAAAACCTTTCGGCCCCGAGGCAAGCAACAACGTCTGCGATTGACGATGGGTACTGCAGGGATGTGGGCCCGCCTATAAAAGACAACTACTTGAGGGTAAAATGGGCTAGTTATTAAAAGGAGAGTCTGGTAAAAGAAAAGGCCTTGCGGGCTTTCAATAAAGATCATAGGCAAGCGCAAGTATGTGGCACAAGTCATAAAAACCCCAATGGGCGGGTAGCTCAGCTGGATAGAGTACTGGCCTCCGAAGCCAGGAGTCGCGGGTTCGAATCCCGCCTCGCCCACCAGTAATTAAACGGCAAATCAAAGTTCCATCTTTGGTTTGCCGTTTTTCATTTTAAGCAGAGCATTTCGTTTTCTGGTTACCGCCAATGTTCAG
>JBDLIE010000027.1:0-37016 GCA_039715015.1 Thermodesulfobacteriota bacterium | reverse complement strand
CCCATATGGGTGCGGTGCATCATCTCGGCAATCTCCCGGTCCACGCCGCGCGGCGTCATGCCAAGATTTTGCCAGATATCCTTCCGTTTTTCCGGCAGCCGGCAGAGAAAAGAAACCTCGTTGCGCCTGCTCCCGTAGTTGCTGAAAAACTCCTCAGCCAGGTCCCTGGCCACCTCCAGGCTGTCGCGGCCTTCCTCGGCAATTCCTAATTCAGTGGCAATACGGCGCAGCTTGGCCTCGTCCTTGATAGCGTAATCATTGGTCTTGCCGTGGGCCACATCATGAAGGGCCTCAATGCAGTCGCGGCCATGGTCGGAGTGCCCGGCTGAACCACCAGCGACAAATCGACCGAAATTACGGGCCACAATAACATCGGCATCAGCACCGCAGACGCCGTGGGCCGCCTTTTTACCGACCCGGCAGGGCCCCATGGTACAGAGCCGACAACAGACGCCGCTTTCGCCGAACTGACAATGAGGACTTTGCTTTTCAAGGCGATCCCAGGCGGTTTCCACCCCATCCTTTTCTGCCTTGGCCAACATCTGACGGGCGTCATCCCAGATTGATTTCTGCTCAATGCTTTTTATCTCCTTTGCCACCCCAACTCCTCCTTTCTCCGTAACCAAGGTTTCTCTCTTGGTAAAGAGAACCTCTCTTTAGAAAGCATTATCTCCTATCTATTCTTCAGAAATTTGCTGACAGATATCAACAAAATCCTCAGGATCTAAGCTGGCCGTGGCCACCATCAGGCCAGAAATGCCCGCAATTTTCATATACTCTTTGGCATTTTTGCCATTGACAGAGCCACCGTAGAGAATGGGACTATCTGGGGCCAGAACCTTTATCTCACTTATAGCCTCGACAATCCTCTGCGGGGAGGGGGAAACATCAACGCCAACAGCCTCCACCGGACCATAGCCGATAATTATCGCGCCCAGATCATGGTCGGCTAGGGCAGCCAGCTGGGTGCGGGCGTAAGGTTGGTCAATACAGACAATGGGAGTAATCCCCACATCCCTGGCCTCAGCCACCTTGTTTGCCACATCCTGATTTGTTTCATGGAACCAGCGCCGCCGCTCCGAGTGACCAACAAGGGCGAAATCCACCACTTCCCTGAGCATGGCAGCTGCCACTGAGCCGGTGTAGGCCCCGCCGGGAAAGGATGAGATATCCTGGCTGGCAAGCCGTACATCGCTCTTGCTCTCAACAAGCATCTGGTGCAGAGGAAAAAGAAAGGGAAAGGCCGGGGCAATAATGACCTTGAGGGCGGGAAGGGGGCGGTGAAGCTCAAGGAAACGATTCAACCAGTGGCGGGACTCAGCCAGGGTCTTGTTCGATTTCCAGTTTGCCACCACATATCTGTTCATAGCTCGCGCCTGTTGGAATGGTTTACAGAGCAGGCCTACCGTATTTCAGCCTGAGATCAAAGGTGATTTTATACAGGCGCCGTTAAAACCTTTTGCCCCAGAAGCTTGTCAGTCATCAAGGGCTCCTCGCACTGTCTGGGCCAGTTCATGGAGGACAAGGGGCTTCATCACAACCTTATATATGCCATACTTTTCGGCGGTCTTGCGGTTAATCCGCTCACTGAAACCCGTGCATATAATGATGGGAATGTCGGGGTTGGCAGCCTTGACAATCTCCACCAGATCAAGCCCTGACAGTTGGGGCATATTCATATCGGTAATCAGCAAGTCAAACTTCTCCGAGCCGGTGATAAAGGCATCTTTGGCCTGCATGGCATCGCTGAAGCCCTCCACCGTGTACCCCAAACTCTCCAACATCCGCCCTTCCAGGGCAACAATACTCTCCTCATCATCAATAAGGAGAACCCGTTCATTGCCGGTGGGGAGTTGATTGCAACCTTGCCTTTTCTGGGCCTTGCTGACATCCTCCCTGGCAATAACCGGCAGGTAAACCTGAAAGGTGGTGCCTTGGCCTTCCTCACTGTACATCGAGATATAACCGCCCATGGAGCTAATAATACCATGGACCAGGGACAGGCCAAGCCCGGTTCCCTCTCCCTTTTTCTTGGTTGTAAAGTAGGGTTCGAAAATCCTATCCCGATCCTCTTTCTTGATGCCTTGCCCGGTATCACCAATTGTCAGGCGAAGGTAGGGGCCCGGCTTAACTCCATTCATGCTATAGACATCCATCTCAGCCAATTCCACCTGTTTGAGGGCGACCAGCAGGGTGCCGCCGTTGTCACGCATGGCGTGGTAGGCATTGGTGCAGAGATTCATGACAACCTGGTGGACCTGGGAGGGATCGGCAATAATCAGTGCTCTTTCTTCAGCGATATTGAGTTCGAAATTAATGGTTGTCGGAATACTGGCCCGGAGAAGCTTGAGGGCCTCTTTGAGCACCGATTGAATCTCAAGGGATTGAAAATCCTGCTCCTTTTGACGACTGAAGGTAAGAATCTGCTCAACAAGCTCCTTGGCGCGCAAGCCGGCTTTGTGGATCTGCTCCAGATCTTGATGGGTCTCGGCATCAATGGAGGGGCGAAGGAGACTCAGCTCGGAAAAGCCGATAATGGCGGTGAGAATATTGTTAAAATCATGGGCTATACCACCGGCCAGGGTGCCCACGGCCTCCATTTTCTGGGCCTGGCGCAACTGCCTTTCCTGCCTGCGGCTTTTGGTTATATCCTTGGCGTAATGAACAAGCTTGGCTGTCTCACCGGATTCGTTGATAATGGGAACCGCTGCCACCGCAAAGATTTTATTGAGGTTTTCATGCTCGATCTCGCCGTGATGTGTTGCACCATCCTGCAATGACTCTACTTCTGGGCAGCCCTCACAGGGCATATTGGCGCCGCGGAACACCTCGTAACAATATTTCCCCACTAAATCTTCAGGTTTGGCGTTAAAAATATCACAGGTAGCCTTATTCACCCTGGTGATACGCATATCCTTGTCTTGAATGGTAATAATGCCGTCAATGGCGTCAAAGGTCTTTTCCAGCTCTTCATAGGCTTTTTTCTGGGCATCCTGGGCTGCAAAGATTTTCCTGTCCCGCTGACGCATCTTCTGAAAACTCCATACGATACCAATCACCCCCAAAATCCAGAGGGTCAAATGAAGAGAGAGGGAATTACGGGTATGCGCTTTGCCTAGAGGGATAAACAGCTCTCGGTGGCTGGAATCTTTCTGAGCATGGATGCGGGCCGTGGCTTCGGCCAGCTTTTTGACGTTCTCCTGGCCGTGGCGCTGGTCGGCAAAAAAAGTGAAAGAGAGCAGTAAGCAGAGGCCAATAAACTGACCAAGAGCTATAAAACGGAGCCGCGACCATTTATGCTTTGATTGATTTTCGATGTCTTGCCTACTCATAAAACTCTGTGCACAGAAGGACCTAGCGCACCCCCCGATAAAAGGCGAGGCGGTGGGCATAGGGTTTAAAAATGGTTTCTAAATTCTCTTTTTCCCTTTTTGAAAGGGGCTTGATCTTTTTGCCGAGAGAGGCCAGGGTCCGAACCTCGTCAGCTGTTGAACAGCCGACGATGGGCAGGGTGATGTCAAAGGAAAGGGCGTACCGGATAAGCTGTTCAGGGGAAACGCGAAGTTTAGGAAGAATATAATGGGAGGCGCCCAGCACCTTCATGGCAATAATGGCAATGCCCTTTTTTCGGGCGGCAGGCAGGGTGCCGGTGAGAAAACCGCCGATATTGCCCTCCACCGGGTTCACCGGCAGAAGGACGGCATCCACCGGCCACTCATTAACCGCCCTGGTTAGGATGTAAGGGTCATGGTGGCCAGTGACACCGATGGCCCGCACCAAACCCTGCTCCTTGGCCTCCACAAAGGCCTCCAGGGCTCCGCCGGGCCGGGCAATGGCCTCCAGATCCTGGCTGGTTCGTACATCGTGGATCTGCCAGAGATCAAGATAACTGGTGCGCAGGCGCTCCAAGGTACTCTGCAAGTCCAGAAGGGCACCTTGCCTATCGCGGGAGGCCGATTTGCTGGTTTGAAAGATTGATCGGCGCAGCTCCGGGTTCTTACCCCAGACGGAGCCTAGATAGATCTCACTATCAGCATAGACCCGGGCCGAGTCAAAATACGTTATACCTTTGGCCAGGGCCTCTTTAATAACGCCTGCGGCATCTTTGTGGCGGCCATAGGTGCGGAGGGCTCCCTCCCCTCCCATACCCACTGCTGAAACCCTGCTGCCCTGACCAGCGAACTGAATAATTTCCATCCTTATATTAAGGTCACAGAAGTGCTATAAAGTCAATTTTTACAAAGAAGCAACTCCCTAGGCGCCAGAAACAGGTCCAGGACGACCACACCCTAGCCCTCGACCTGCTGCAGCATCTCATCAATGACCGTAAGTCCTCCCTGCCAGAATGAGTCGTCACTGAGATCAATACCAAAGGGCTTGAGAAGGTCATAGGGGGATTGACTGCCGCCCTGGCTGAGGAGCTCCAAATATTTGGGGACAAAGCTCTGTCCTTGCTCCTGGTAGAGTTTATAGAGGGCCAGGACGAGCAACTCGCCAAAGGCATAGGCATAGACATAACCCGGGGTTCGCAAAAAATGGGGGATGTACGACCACCAGATGCCATAGTCAGTCGAAAGGCTGACCGAGTCGGCAAACATGTCCCGCTGGCTGCTAAGCCAAAACTCCGAGAGCTTGTCACTGGAGAGTTCACCCTCATCACGGCGACTGTTGTGGATCTTGTCCTCAAAACGGTTCATGGATATCTGCCGGAACACGGTGGCAAAGATCGACTCCAGCTTCTGACAGATAAAGGCCCGGCGCTGGGCCTGATCATCAAGCAGATCAAGCTGCTTATGAAAGATGAGAAGCTCGGCAAAGACCGAGGCGGTCTCGGCCAGAACAAGGGGGGTGTTGGAGTTAAAATAGCCCTTGTCGCGGGCCAGATATTGGTGGACGCCATGGCCAAGCTCATGGGCCACGGTGGAGACGTCACGCAGGTTGCCGGTGTAATTGACCATTACATAGGGGTGGGCGTCCGGCACACAGGGGTGGGCAAAAGCGCCGCCCTGCTTGCCCTCCATCACCGGGGCGTGGATCCAGTTCTCAGCAAAAAAGAGTTCGGCAATTTCCGCCATCTTGGGAGAAAATTCACTAAAGCCACTGAGCACCATCTCCTTACATTCCAGCCAACTCACCTTTTTATCCGGCAGGCTGGGCAGGGGGGCGTAGCGATCATAATCGTGGAGTTCATCAAGGCCGAGCAGCTTCTTTTTCAGACCATAATAGCGCTGGACAATATCATAGCGACCGGCGGCGGCTGTCACCAAGGCGTCCACGGTTTCGTCATCAAGTTCATTAGAAAGGTTACGGGAGCTGACCCAGGTTGGATAGCTGCGTAGCCGGTCATCAATCATCTTGTCGGCCAGCAGAGTGTTGAAAATATGGGTGAGGATGTGGAGCTGACTTTTCAGGCCCTTGCTCATGTCTTCGGCTGCCTGCTTGCGCACCTTCTGGTCCGGGCTGTAGAGATCAGCCAGCACCTCTTCCTGGCCCCTGTTGTTCTCACCAAACTTGAGATGGCCCATGACCTTGGTAAAGAGACCGGTCCAACTGGAACTTGCCACCGGACTGAATTCGATCAACAGGGTTTCTTCCACCTGGGAGAGAAGGTGATCGGCGTAGCGCCTGATATTTTCCAGATAATGATGATGGGGGGCGGTGTCTTCAGCCTCCAAAAACCGCAGGGCCGTGTCCCCATCCATCTTGGACCACTCCAGATCAAAAAAGACTGTTTCTCGGCTGATCCGGCTGGCCGTTTCTTTTACTTCCTGCAAAAAGGCGCCTGCCTCCGCATTGGTGACCTGGGTGGCAAAATTAAGATAGGCAAAGGTTGCCAAGCGGCCAAGATTAGTGGCGATGCGCTCCAGGCGCCGGACCAGGCGAGCAAATTTGGCTGGTTCAAGGCTGGCCAATTGACCGGCAAACTCTTTAAGAAGAGCGGCCTCCTGCTCACAGAGATCAATATCATCCTTAATCAACTCATCATCCAAACCTTCGTAAAGGTCTCCCAGATTCCAGAAGACATCTTCACTGCCAAGTTCCTGATTCAATTGCTCTGACATATTATTTTCACCGTTGTATCTTTAATTTTCTCTTACCAGGGTTATCGTTTCAACATCTTGTCGATTATGTGCGCCGTAGGGGCCCGGCCCTCCGGGCGATAAGAAGCCCCTAGCGCTCACAGGGGTGAGCTCCTGCTTTTTCTTACCATTTCCGCCATTAGCCCGAAAGAGGTAGAACAGCTTTGACCACAGACTAAATTAAATTGTATTTTACTTCTTGAGTTTTAATATCAATCTGCTATATGTAAATAGTAATTATTCCTGATAACAATATTTTCTTTAACCCATTTCTATCTAAAAGGAGGATAGCATGCCATCTACCACCGATAATCTCAAGGACGCCTTTGCCGGCGAGAGCCAAGCCAACCAGAAATACCGCGCCTTTGCCAAAAAAGCCGACAAAGAAGGCTTTGCCAATATCGCCAAGCTTTTCCGCACCACTGCCGAAGCAGAACGCATCCACGCCGAAGGCCACCTCAATGCCCTGGACCAGGTAGGCTCCACCGCCGACAACCTCCAGGCAGCCATTGACGGTGAGACCCATGAATTTGAAGACATGTACCCCCCTATGGTCACCCAGGCCGAAGAAGAAGGCCACAAGGCCAAAGTGATGTTCAAGTTCGCCACCAAGGCCGAGGCCGTCCATGCCGAGCTCTACAGCAAGGCCATGAAAGCCGTCAAAGACGGCATTGACCTCGACACCGCCGACTTCTACCTCTGCCCGGTCTGCGGCCATATTGAGCTTGGCGCCGCCCCGGAACGCTGCCCCATTTGCGGCGCAAAAGCCCATATTTTTGAGCAAATTAATTAAGGTAATTTAATATTCCAGTCTTGTACCCCCTCTCCCTAAGGGAGAGGGGAAATGTAAATTTAAAAAAGGGGCGGCAGAGATGAATTTTCTGCCGCCCCTTTTTTATAAAAAAACTTCCGATTAAATCTTCCCCATGCAGCCCTGGGCGAGCACCCTTCGCCAGGCTCAGGGTACGTAGAGTTGTGGGTGCCGGTCCCTGAGCCTGGCGAAGGGCAATGCCCCTTGCACGGCGGAAGGCGAGTGGTAGCGAAGGCCAGGGCTGTGAGGGTGTCCTTTTTCGGTTCCTTTTTAGGTAAAATGAGAAGGCAAGTAAAAAGGCAACAAAACAAAGCACCCCACCTAATCAGCCACCAGCCATTAAGACTCTTCCCCAACGACAGCCTGAGCTCTCCTCCGGCTCCGCAACCGATAAACCACCACCACAATCACCCCGGCAACATTGGGCAACCAAACCTCCAAGCTATTCCAGGCAATCCCATCATAAAAATAATCGCTGAACGGATAGAAAAACTTGGTGGGGAAATAATGGCGGCTGTGAAAGGGGATATCAAGCATGATATGAAAAGGCCAGCCCAACATAGCAAAGGCCAAAGCGCGGCTCTTCCAAAAGACAACAAGCAGCAGCACCAGAGAAATAAGCAGGCTGTGGCTGAGATCGTACAGAAAAAAACACCACTGAGGAATGATCTCTAAGGGTGGCTTACCGTGGACATATTCGCCATTAACAAAACGGATGATGGCAAAGGCGCCAAAGCTAACCATATCGGGCATGGCACCAAAGGCCATGGCCAACCACGGCTTTTGTCTTCCAAACAACCCGTATCCCCAAAGGGTGTGACTGAAGATATCCATTCTGCTACCGTATCAGGGCCTCCGGCATGGTCACCGCCTTAAGCAACCATGCTTTGTCGCCCTTAGTCAGGCTAAGCTCCAGCGGATGAACCTCCACAGCCGTTGCCCCATTTCCCTGCTGGCGCTGGAGGCGCACCGTGGACTGCACCTGGGCCTGGCCCTTGGCCGGAATTTCAATTTCCAAATCCTCAAAGGCCACCATGATGAGTGTGTATCGGTTACGATGATAGATGAGGTAACGGATAATCAAATCCTGCTCCACAGCCTCGCGATAATTGCGTTGGGGAACAACAACCTGACAGGAGTCGGCCAGCATATCCTTGACCTCCCGCATCTTCAGGGCCATCTGCACAGGGGTCTCCCTGCCCTCCTTGCTGAGCTCCACGGCAAGCCCGGCAAGCTGGCGCTTAATCACCTCTTTATCGGAAAAATAATAGCTGAGCCAAGCCCCCAAGGCAATGACCAGCACCAGGGTAACGACTATAATTTTTTTGACCATAGACACTCCCCCCAAAGGACCTTTTCAAAAAAAACATCGTTTATCAAAGTGTACCTCTTTCAAAATTAATAGTGAACGAACGAATTATCCAAAAATTTTTTCTCGCGACCCTTTTCTGCTGCCCTGGTTATGCTTAATTTTTTCTTAGAAAGAATCTGGGATCAACACTGCCTGTCATCAAGGCCATGAACAATATAAACATGGAGGTGGGTTATGGATTTCAAGAAATTGGTACCATGGAACTGGTTTGCACACGAGGAAGGGAGTGAAGGCAAGAGCATCCCCATCAAACACAATGATCAACACCTGCCAGGTCTGCAGACACAGCCCTTTCAGCATCTGCAAAATGAGATGGACCGAATTTTCAACAGCTTCTTCCGTGGCTTTTCACCCCCTTTTGCCAGCTTGGCCAACATTCCCGCTCTGCGCTTTCCAGGCATGCCCGAAGGCTTGCTCAAACCCACCCTGGATATCAGCTCCTCTGACACTGAATACTCCATCAGTGTTGAAGTTCCCGGAGTGGATGACAAGGACGTCAAGGTCGAGGTGGCCGACAACAACCTGACTATCAGTGGTGAAAAACAGCAGGAATCAGAGGAGAAGGACAAGAATTATTATAGGGTGGAGCGTTCCTATGGCTCCTTCCATCGCGTTCTTTCCCTGCCGGAGGATGCCGACCAGGATAAGATCAAAGCACGCTTCAAACAAGGTGTCCTTACCCTGACCATTCCGCGCACGGCTTTGCCTGAATCTGAGGTGAAGAAGATCAAAATTGAGAGTAAGAATTAGAGTTTAGTCCTGCCAAACCTGTATTGTAGGAGCCCGTTTCTGCGGGCGAAAATTCCGGTGCACAGAAGCAGCATCCAGGCTAATCATCGCCCGCAGGGGCGGGCTCCTACATTGATTGCCAGTCCCGGTTGCACACAGTGAGTGTCGAATGTGTGTGCTCATCAGACACCTCTCTAATCCGTGATGAACCATAAAAAAAGGCGGCAGATGCATTGTAACATCTACCGCCTTTTTTGATTTTAATGAGATAAGAGAGGGATCAAGTCTTAATATCAAGGAGGCTGCCAATCATCTCATCACCGGCCTGGATCATCTTGACGTTGGCTTTGAAGCTGGTCTTGGTGATCATCATGGTGACCAGCTCCTCGGCCAGATCAACATTGGAAATCTCCAGGGCGTTGGGAGCCAAGCCGCCAAGACCGCTGGTACCGGGTGCGCCGGTGTAAGCTGATCCAGAGGCTGTGGTTTCACGAAAAACACCTCCTCCTTCGCTGCTCAGGCCGCCCTGATTAGCAAAATTTGCCAGGCCCACCTGGGCCTGTTCCAGCACCTGGCCGTTGGAGTAGCTGGCAGAGATCACGCCTTCGTTATCCGTGGCCACCGACTGCAGAAAACCAGCCCCGTAACCGTCCTGATTTTGAGAGATAGTGGTGGAGGCGTTGGCATACTGGCTGGAGGCCAGGGATTGGGGCTGGAAACTGGTGCCCACGCCGCTGTACACAGCGCCGAAATCAAGGGCGATTTCCTGATTTTGACTATCGCCGCTAAAGTTGGCACCAAAGCTGTAGAAGGTATCGGTATTTGCCAGATTGATCCGGTTATCGGGCAGAGTGGGATTGACCTGAGCATCGCCTGGCACATTAAAGGCCTCGATGCTGGTAATGTCGCCGGAGGTACTGAAGTTAATGGTGCCATACATCAGGGCGCCAGCCCCTTTCTGGGTGGTATCAATCCCGGCCCGCTGGTCAGCCAGGGGATCAACGGCCACCAGAAACTCCCACTGGTTGTTGGTGGTGGTTGTATCGTAATAGATATCAACATTCTGGCGGCTGCCCTGGCTGTCGTAAATGGCTATGGATGATTTGTACTCATAATTGCTGGAGGCAATGGGCTCTGTGGGCTGGGCCGCTGCCGCATTCCTGCCGTCATAGGAATCAAAGAGGGCGAGACTATTGCTGACATTCTCCGGTGCTGTGCGGGCATCAAGGTTAACGATCTCGGTGACCTGAGTGGTGGCCACGGGAGGTGTTGACTGGGCAATCTGGATATCGCCGATGCTACCCTGGCGGTCGCTGGTGGCGCTATCTATCTGCCAGCCTTGCACCAGAGAGCCGTTGGGGCTGACCAGATATCCCTGCCGGTCATATTGAAAATTGCCGGTGCGGGTGTACTGATCGGCCACGGCACTGTCCGGGTCACGGAGGAGGAAATAGCCTTGGCCACTGATCCCGAAATCAGAGGCGCTTTGGCTGTTTTCAAAAGCGCCCTGGGTGTTGGCCCGATCCACAGAACCAACATTGACCCCACGGCCAACCTGATCGGAGCCACTGGCAGTGGACACGTTCTGGCTTGACGCCTCATGCAAGGTGAGCCGCGTTGCCTTGTAGCCCGGCGTATTGACGTTTGCGACATTATTGGCCGTGGACTCGGCCTTTTTGGTCAGACTCCGCAGAGCAGAAACTGAAGAATTGATTCCCGAAATCATCTGTGCACCCCTCTCTCCAAACAGCAAATTCTCTCAAAATCAGACGTGAAAAATATCACATTCTCAGCTATATATAATAGCTGCTTCCACTTTTTTTAACAAAAAAAAGTTCCTGCCATGGAACTCACTGATTTCATTATAAGAACCCCCATGGAAGAATTTCTCCTCCATAACGGCCTGCCCGCTCTTTTTGTGGTGAGCTTTCTGGCCGCCACCATCCTGCCCTTGGGCTCGGAGTGGCTCCTTGTGGCCCTGCTCCTCCAGGCCCATGATGTGGAGAGTGTGGTGGCTGTGGCCACCCTGGGTAACTTCCTTGGGGCCTGCACCACCTATGCTCTTGGTATCTGGGGATCGACCTTTATCATGGAAAAAATCCTGCGCATTAACCAATCAGAATTTAGCCGGGCAAACCGGCTCTACCAAAAATATGGTTCCTGGTCTATACTGCTTTCGTGGCTGCCGGTGATCGGTGACCCTCTCTGTCTGGTGGGCGGCTCCCTGCGCCTCAATTTTGTTCATTTTTCCCTGCTGGCCTTCATCGGCAAACTGGCGCGCTATGCCCTGATTGCCTCGGTGACCGTCACCAGTATGGCCTGACTTTTAAGGCTGCCGGCCCCAAACATCATAACGAACCAAGGATAAAATATGGCTGAAGTAACTCTGGCGGATAATCAAGCGGCAGTGATTCTCACTGCAAGTAAGGGTGATATTGAAGTGGATATTGCCTATGATGGTAATGAGGGGCTGGCCGGCCGGATCTGTAAGGCCATGGCCATCAAACTCATCGAAGACGAGAATTTTCGTGACGATTTACTGAACACTCTTGTCGAGCCGGACGAGAGTGCGTAAGTGCTCTTTTGTTTTTAGCCAAGAACCGCTACCATAGCATATCAAGCACGCCAAAAAACTCTACAGAGGAGATTCATCATGCAAACATATGTCTGTACGGTCTGTGGCTATATCTATGATCCTGAAGTTGGCGACGAGAACGCCGGCATTGCCCCTGGCACCTCTTTTGAAGACCTGCCGGACAGCTGGGTCTGCCCCCTGTGCGGCGCAGGCAAAGGTGCTTTTGAGCCTGAGAACTGATGTTTCCGACTAGCTCCTGGAACTGTTAAAGCTGGGCAAGAATCACCCTTCGCCAGGCCCAGGGGCCGCTCCCTGGGCCTGGCGAAGGCCACTTTCACAACCTCCTTCAACCCTTATAGCCTTTATCCTCCGGCAGATTATCCATAGCAGCGGAGGACACAGCCAACTCATCGCAACGCTCGTTGAACTCGTTACCGGCGTGACCTTTCACCCACCTGAACTCGATAGTGAGCCCTTCTAGCAAATCAAGAAGTTCGGCCCAAAGGTCAGGATTTATGGCTGGTTGCTTATCCGACTTAATCCAGCCCTTTTTGCGCCAGCTTTTGGCCCACCCCTTGCTGATGCCGTTCACCACATATTGGGAATCAGAGTAGAGGGTTATTGACCTGTTCCTTTCCGGGAGTTTACGCAGGGCAACAATGCAGCCCATAAGCTCCATGCGGTTATTGGTGGTTAACCGGTAGCCGCCGGAAAATTCCTGGCGCTTGCCGTCTGCCAGCATAACAACGCCGAAGCCGCCGGGACCCGGATTAAAACGGGCGCCGCCATCGGTGTAGATGACAATCTCCCCTTCTTTGCCACCCTTGGCCGACGCTGATTTTTTGTTGCCTTTTTTGGCCTTGGCACCCTGTGGTGTATAGACAGGATTTTTGAGCCAGGCCAAGGCCTCGGCCCGGGTGGCAAAACCCTTATACTTTGCCCCGGCAAAACCCATGACCTGGGCCTGGGCATCCGGCCACTTCGTATAGATGCCAGGTGTGCGACCCACAGCAATGGCGTAGAATTTTTTCTTAACAGCCATCTTTTCTTGCTCCTTATTTCATCTTATTTTTGGCCACGGAATCCACGGAAAACTCTGAAAAAATCTTTTTTATCCTCCGTGCCTTCTGTGGATTCCGTGGCCCAACTCTTAAATTACAAACTCTACAGATCCCCTCCAGCGGCGAGCTGCCCGCAGGCCGCGGAGATATCGCTGCCGCGGCTCTGGCGGATCAAGGTGGTATACCCGGCATCCCGTAGCACCTTTTGAAAGGCAAGGATGGTTTCCTCAGCAGGCTTTTTGTAAGGCAGCTCCTCACTTTCATTGTATGGTAGCAGGTTTATCCGGGAAGGTATCCCGGCCAGCTTAGCGGCCAGTAGACGGGCCTGTTCCGGCGAGTCATTGATATCCTTAATCAGGATGTACTCGAACAAGATGACTCGCCTTTTCGCACGGGGATAATTACGACAGGCGGTCAGCAATTCATCGACCCCATAGGTCTTATTCACCGGCATCAAGGTGCTGCGGATCTCATCATCGGCAGCATGCAGGGAAATAGCCAGGTTAACCTTGGTGTCGCAGCCCAGATCAATAATTCTCGGCACAATACCGCAGGTGGAAATGGTCAGCCGCCGCTCCGTGAAACCGAGACCCTCCTCGGCCATGAGAATGGCAAGGGCGCTGAGCAGGTTATCATAGTTAGCCAGGGGTTCTCCCATACCCATAAAAACCAGGTTGTTGACGAATTCGCGATGGGTGCCCCGTTTGAGGCCTCGATCCACCATATCCTCAATGACCGCCAAAACCTGATTAACGATCTCGCTGGGCAACAGATTGCGAGTAAAACCCAGGCGGCCGGTGAGGCAAAAAGCGCAGGCCATGGCGCACCCGACCTGGGAGGAGAGGCAGAGGGTATGACGTTCGCCCTCGGGGATGAGGACACTTTCAATGACCGCACCGTCTTCAAGCTCAAAGGCATACTTGCGGGTGCCGTCTTCAGACACCTCCACCTTGGCGGGGGCCAGGGTGCTGATCCGGGCTTGGGCGATGAGCTGATCGCGGATCTCTTTTTTGACCTCAACCATCTCGCTCATATCGTGGCTGCCAGGCCGCATGAGCCAGGCCATAATATGGCGGGCCCGGCCACCAGGAAGGGAGAGGCTTTCGAGAAAATCATCAAGCTGGGCCCGGGTCAGGTTTTTCAGATCTGTTTGAGTGGCAGGAAAAGAAGTCATTTGCACCAAGGCATGGGGGCATTACAACTTTGACAAATCAAAATTTGGACCCATGAAAAATTAGATTTTTGTTCAACATCAAGGGCATACGAAAAAATTCACCGCAGGCGCCCCAGGAGGTGCCCTTGGGGGGCATACAGCTGGTATATCGAGGATAAATTTTTGAGCATAACGCAGAGGTCAGCCGAAAAGACAATTTTTCAAAAGCGCAACCATAATGCCAGTTCCTGCCCCTTGGGTCATCAAGAAAATGATAGACAGCAAGGGAGTTTGAAGTTATGTGATGAGCCATGAATACCCGTGAACGCTCCATCCTTGGCGTGACCTGTTATGGTCATTTCATGAGCCATTTTAATATGCTGGTCTTTCCAGCCGTACTCCTGCCCCTGGCAGGTTCGCTGGACCTTGCCATGACCGACACCCTGGCCCTGTCATTCTGGATGTATCTGCTCTTTGGCCTGTCAGCCCTGCCCTGGGGCCTTGCTGCCGACCGCTTCGGCCCCCGCCGCCTGCTCGCTGTTTTTCATATGGGCGCTGGTCTCTGCGGCTTCTGGGCTGCCGCCAATATTGGCAACCCCAGCCTGCTCTGGCTTGCCCTGGCCGGGATCGGTCTTTTTTCCGGAATCTACCACCCGGCGGGCCTGGGCTGGATTGCCAAAGAGGTAAAAAACACCAGCCGCGGCATGGCCTATAACGGCATGTTCGGCAACTTAGGCCTTGCCACCGCGCCGCTTCTGGCCGGCACGGTTAACTATTTCTGGGGAACACGCACGGTTTATATTTTGCTGGGGCTGATGAACCTTGCCGGTCTTATTCTCCTGGCCCTGAGCAGCGCCGAGTCATCAACCCGCCAAGGAAACAGCAAAAAGCAGCAGGGCAACTCGCTGCCCGCCTTTCTGGTCCTCTTGGTTGCCATGACCATGGGAGGTATTGTCTATCGTGGCACATCTATCACCCTGCCCGCCTATTTTGAGCTGCAAAACGGTGAACTTTACCAATACCTGACCAATCTTACCGGCGGCCTAGGCTCGGCCAATGTGGTGGCCACCATTTTGACCTCCTTTATCTATTTCATCGGCATGGCGGGCCAGTACACCGGCGGCTGGGTGGGGGAACGCTTCCGGCTGACCAGCGGCTACCTGCTCTTTCACCTGCTCACCATCCCCATGGCTCTCGCCATGGCGGCAAGCTCCAACGGTATGCTGGTCTTCTTCGCCATGATCCACGGCTTTTTCCTGCTTGGTATGCAGCCCCTGGAAAACACCCTGGTGGCCCGCCTCACCCCTCCTAATTTCTTAAGCTCCGCCTATGGCATGAAATTCATCCTTACCTTTGGGGTGGGAGCGCTCAGTGTCAAAATGGTGGGCTTAGTCAAGACTTCCTGGGGTTTTCCCGCAGTATACCAAGGCCTGGCTGGGGTCTCCACCCTGCTTGTGCTTGCTATCATCATCCTCATCAAGACCCTGGGCCACCCACCTCAACCACGCTGAAGATCTATTCCTTAGTTTGCCTCGCCCTGTTTCAAACCTCAGCCCACTGTCGTCGGCCTTGACTCTAACCTTTAACATCAGCACATCCGTGACATCGCCCCTCTTTTAAATCAACCCGCCCCCAGCTTCTTCGTGAAGGAAAAACCTTCCTCCTCTGCTTTTTTTCTAAATTCCAGCGTTTTAAGATCCGCACTCTTCAATTTCCAGGCAGATATGCTTCAAGTCAGCTAGAAAAAAAAGCTGCTAGGAACCTTTCTTAAAAAGGATTGTCAAATGACCAGCGGCCCTGTATGGTAGGCCATCTTTTAAGTAGCCAAGTGAATGACGTATTCTTATTGACCGGCACACCTGACGCGGAATGTATCCTCCGCTCCATTTGTTTCCCTCGATAGTTCCTCTCTCACACCTCACATGGTACACACGACGCAAGCGCGTGTCCGGCACACCATGGAGGCTCCCGTTTTCCTGCCGGAACCCCATTTCGTTAATTAATCATCTACGGATGACCCAATGCCGGGGCATCATCGCCCACGGCCTTATACCCGCTTCATTATCCTGAGAGAAAAATGGAGCCAACAAGGAGTTTCAATGAGTTTTACCCAGTTTCAGTTTCAGCCGCGGATTGCGGCCAACATCAAGGCCTGCGGCTATGAGCAGCCTACCCCCATTCAAGAACAGTCCATCCCCAAGGTCTTGGCCGGCAAGGACCTCCTGGGCCTGGCCCAGACCGGTACCGGCAAAACCGCTGCCTTTGCCCTGCCTATCATAGAACGTCTCAGCGACGGCCCACGCGGCAAGGTGCGCGCCTTGGTGGTAGCGCCGACCAGGGAGCTGGCCGAGCAGATCGACCAGAGTTTTCAGGAGCTGGCCAAAGACACCGGCCTGCGGACAGTCACCGTCTACGGCGGTGTTGGCAAGGGCAAACAGTTACAGCAATTCAGGCGCGGCGTCGAAATAGTCATCGCCTGCCCGGGTCGCCTTCTTGATCATTTAAACAGCCACGATCTTAACCTAAACAAGGTGGAGACTCTGGTGCTTGACGAGGCAGACCAGATGTTTGATATGGGATTTTTCCCCGACATCCGCCGCATCCTCAAACACCTGCCGACCAAGCGTCAGACCCTGCTTTTTTCAGCCACCATGCCACATGACATCCGCAAGCTGGCTGCAGAAACCCTCACCAATCCGGAAGAGGTGCGCATCAAACTTGAACAGCCCCTGGAGGCAATCAGCCAGGTGCTTTGCCCGGTGGCCAAGAAGCAAAAAGGCGCCTTGCTCCTTCATTTTCTCAAAGAAACCTCTGATGGCTCCACCCTGGTTTTCACCCGCACCAAATACGGTGCCAAAAAACTGGCTAAAAAACTCAACAAATCGGGTTTTAAGGCCACTGATCTTCAAGGCAACATGTCACAAAATCAGCGGCAACGAGCCCTCACCGGTTTTCGTGACGGCGACTTCACCGTGCTTGTGGCCACGGACATCGCTGCCCGCGGTATTGATGTTTCGCGGGTGGGGCAGGTGATTAATTTTGATCTGCCATCAACCGCCGAGGCCTATACCCATCGCATCGGCCGCACAGGCCGGGCCCAGCGCAGCGGCCGGGCCGTCAGTTTCATCTGTTATGATGACCAGGCCATGGTCAGGTCCATTGAGCGCCTCCAGGGCATAACCATTGACCGCCTGACCGTGGATGGCTATGCCATGGACGCAAAAGCGGACCAGGTGCAACCCAAACAACGGCATACACCCCGTAAGCGTACCAACAACAGGAAAAAGGCCTCTGGCCGAAGACCAGCCAAGCAGGCGAACTCTGGAGGCAAGGGTAAGAAAACCAGCCAATCCAGACGCCGTCCCGGCAAAAGTTCCGGTGGGCGACGCGCCTCCTCAGGTAGTGGTAACGTCTTTGGTCTTAATTGATACTTGTCGAAGGGGGCGGAAACTGCCCCTTTCCCCCATGTCCCAGCCAGCTATCATCGAAAGGAAATGTGACTACCACTCATCTTCAGCCAATCAGCTCATGGTTGCATGGGCTGATTGGCTTGTAGGAGCCCGGCCCTCCGGGCGATGAGAGAAGGCACGCACAAACGACCAGCTCGAATTACACTGCTGGCCGGGTGCCCCGCAGGAGATAAGCGAAGACTTCGAATGCCCTTGGGGTGCTCCTACGGAATCGTGCTTAAAAAAAGGCTGAAGTTCGATGGTAATCATAAATAGAATAAGGTAAATGAGTACAGAAAAAATAGTAGCGGAGCGCAGCGAATCGAAATGTGAATTATGCAGTCAAACAGAGAGTTTGGCCGTGTACGGAGTGGCTTTTACCGCTCAGCGTGGCACGGTTGTCCGCGCCATCTCATTGGTGCCGGATAACCCGGAGCATATTGAGGGCCGGGTCAATGGCCAGCAGATCGCCATCCTGGCCAAATTCGTCAAGAAAACGAATTAATCGTTTTCGGCAGGCAAATGGCGCCAACCAACCTCTTGGCCTGCATTATACGAGGCGGCTGATCCCAGCCGTTTTCGATCACCGGCGTCACTTCTTTGCCACCTTCTTTTTGCCTGTTTTTTTCGGACCGCTTTTGGACTTGTCCTTAGGCTTGCCGCGCCCCTTTCCTTTACTTTCAGGACGTTTGCCAGGGGCCTTGGCCTTTCTTTCTTTTTCGAGACGAGAAATCTGTAATTGTTGGCCAGACACCCAGACCTTCTTCAATATTTTGAAAAGTTTTTTGGGCATACCCTCGGGTAAATCAACCAGGCTGTGATCATCATAAATATTGATACGGCCAATGTATTGGCTATCAATATCCGCCTCATTGGCAATGGCGCCAACAATATTGCCGGCCTTGACGTCATGGTTATGACCCACCTCAATACGATAACGCTCCATGCCCTCTTCAGGCGGTTTCTCTTTTTTGGAGGAACGTCTGCGCTCTTTGCCAGGTTTTCTTTCCTCTTTTTCCCAGCTTTTTTTTGCCTTTTGTTGCGGCTTGTTCTGAAGCAGGAGGGGAGTATCGCCCTGTAACAGATGGGCCAAGGCTGCGGCGATTTCCATGGGCTGGGCGCCATGTTCCTCTTGGTACTCTTCAATAAGCTTGGGAAAGAGACCCAGGTCTTCGCTGGCCAGGGTATCGGTGATCTGCTGTTTAAAACGGGCTATACGCTGGTCATTAATCAAGGCCGTGGTGGGCAGATTCATGACCTCGACTTTCTTGCGGGTTGCCTTTTCAATGGCACGCAGCATCCGTTTTTCCCGCGGTGCGACAAATAAAATGGCATCACCCTGCCGACCGGCACGACCGGTACGGCCAATACGATGAATATAGGCCTCTGTATCATAAGGGATATCGTAATTGACCACGTGACTGATACGATCCACATCAAGTCCGCGGGCCGCAACATCGGTGGCCACCAGAATGTCGAGATTGCCACTTTTCAGGCGTTTAACTGTGCGTTCGCGCTGGTTTTGGGCAATATCACCGTTAAGCGGCGCCGTGGCATAACCGCGGGCCGACAGTTTTTCAGCGAGCTCAACCGTGGCTATTTTGGTCCGCACGAAGATGAGCATGGCATCAAAGGGTTCGGCCTCAAGGATACGGGTTATAGCATCTAGTTTTTGGAGACCTTGAACCAGCCAGAAGCGTTGACGGATGGTGTCAGCGGTGGCGGTTTTGACCTTGATGGTAATTTGAGCCGGATCATTGAGATGCTTAGTGGCAATGCGGCGGATTTGCTGGGGCATGGTGGCCGAGAACAGAGCAATCTGCCTGTCTGACGGCGTTTGGTCAAGGATCCATTCCACATCATCCACAAAGCCCATGCGCAACATTTCATCGGCCTCATCCAACACCAGGGCCTTAAGATTATCGAGCTTAAGGGTGCCACGGCGCATATGATCCATTACTCGGCCCGGCGTGCCTACCACCACATGGACACCCCGTTGCAAAGAACGGATTTGGCCGCCATAATCCTGCCCACCATAAATGGGTAAGACATGGAAACTTTTGATGTGCTTGGCGTATGTTTGAAAGGCCTCAGCAACCTGAATGGCCAGCTCACGGGTGGGAGCCAAGACCAGGACCTGAGCCTGTTTTCTTTGCTTTAAATCAATGTTGGAAAGAAGCGGCAGGGCAAAGGCCGCTGTTTTGCCGGTGCCGGTCTGGGCCTGCCCCAAAACATCCCTGCCTTCGAGCAACAGTGGAATTGTTTCGGCCTGGATGGGGGTGGGAGTTTCGTAACCCGCATCATTCACTGCCTTTAAAAGAGATTTTTTCAGCGGCAATGCATTAAATGTGGTTACCGTATCGGTGCTCATGTGGTGTACCTAAAAGAGATGGAATGGCGGGGACGCCAAGGGTTAACGGGAGTATCCTGATTACCCCTCTCCGCCAATAATGCTGATCAAGGTCAGAAAAGCCGAGGACTATACCGGTTTATATCATATGTTGCTTGCTTTATTTATCCGTAAAACTGCTCTCTGGTTGAGATTTCGTCAATTTCAAGGACGCCAATGACCGCCAACGTACTGGGCAACTGATGAGTATTCTTCGACTTTATCGACCAAGCCCCTTGCGTCTCACCTCTTCATGCTAAGACAACAGCTTGCCCAAGTTAATGTGTAATATCATCAAAAAGGGGCAACTGGCTTATGGCCAGTTGCCCCTTTTTAGGTCGATATAATCACATACTGTCAACCCTTCTATTAATTAGAGCTGAACGGTCTGGTCTCCCTTTTTACTCTGGTTGAGGACGGACATGGCAGTGGCCACCATACCGGCGACATCGCCGAGGTTGGAGGGAATGATCATGGTGTTGTTTTCCTTGGCCAGATTACCAAATTCAGCAATATACTTCTCCGCCACCCGAAGGTTGGCAGCGGTCTCGCCACCGGTATGGGTGAGGGACTCGGCGATCTTTCTGATTCCCTCGGCAGTGGCATGGGCCACCAGTTCGATCTCCTGGGCCTGGCCTTCGGCCTCATTGATCCTCTTTTGCTTCTCACCCTCGGAGACCTCAATGGCCTCACGCTTCAAACCCTCGGCCCGGTTGATCCGCGACTGCCGGTCACCTTCGGAGGTGGCAATGGTGGCCCGCTTTTCACGCTCGGCCTTCATCTGCTTTTCCATGGCATCCATGACGCTGCGCGGCGGGGTGATGTCCTTTATCTCATAGCGCAGGACCTTGATTCCCCAGTTCTGGGCTGCCTCGTCAATGGCAGTAACCACCTGCTGGTTCAGGGTCTCGCGCTCCTCAAAGGTGCGATCCAGTTCGATCTTGCCGATCACCGAACGCAGCGAGGTCTGGGCCAGCTGACTGGCGGCAAAAAAGTAGTTGTCAATGCCATAGGCCGACAGCTTGCTATCAACAACCTGCAGATAGAGCACACCATCCACTGAAACCGAAACATTATCCGTGGTGATACAGTCCTGGGAGGGAATGTCCATCACCTCTTCCTTGAGGGAGCGGCGGTAGGCCACATTATCCAGAAAGGGAAACAGGATATGAAACCCGGCACTCAAGGTCTTACTGTACCTGCCAAGGCGCTCTACAATATACTCTGAACGCTGAGGTACAATAGTGGCGGTTTTGAACAGCAGGACAATCATGATGACCGCGATGACACCTACAACGACTAATGACTCACCCATTTTTCTCTCCTTAACACTTTTTTTATTTGTGATTACCACTCATCTTCAGCCAATCATTGCTCGCCATAATACCTGGTCGCGTCGGTCTTGATCTGTAGGAGCCAGGCCCTCCTGGCGATAAGCAGGCGCTCTCTTGCCCAAAGCCACCTCTTATCGCTCACAGGGGTGAACTCCTACGGCACTGCCCTTTAAAAAGGGCTGAAGTTCGATGGTAATCAGATTTTTTATAGAGCTTTTACCTTAAGGGACAGGCCATCTTCCGAGGCCTGGCTTTCAATGATAACGGAGCTGCCCTCTTCAATATCCCCGTCAGCAACGGCCCGCCAGAAGCTGCCCATTACCTTGACCTCTCCAGGCACATGAGGGCTGATGGCCTTGGTGACCTGAGCGGTCTTGCCGATTTTCGAATCCATATAACTGTCATCAACATCATCGCGGGTCTGCCCTTTAAAGGTCGTGATGCTGTATTTGCGGAGGGCAAAGAGTAAAATCAGCGAGTTGAGCACAAAGACGGTCACCTGGGCCGTGACGCTGATATCCATACTCCAGGTGACGATGGCAGTAATCCAACTGCCGGCGGTAAAAAATATGAGGATGAAACCGGGCAGGGCCAATTCCCCCACCAGAAAGGCGACGCCGACAAGAAACCAAATAAGCTGCGGTGACAAAGACATGAACTGACTCCACTGTTGAATGTTGAAGATGGCGGAAATCCGATCGCAGACCATGCTCTGCATGGCCCGGGCTTTCAGATCTGGAGATCACTATATTCTATTCGCGGCCAGGCGGTGAAAAAAATTCGCCATCGTATTCACAACCCAGGCCTGTTATGGTTTCCCACCCTCAGCCCTGAGAGCACCCTCCGACAGGCTCAGGGTACGAATTTTGAACTTCTTGACGCGGTCCCTGAGCTTGTTAAAGGGTCAATCCCCAAGAAGGCCAAGGGTGGCGTGGCCGATCTCTTCCAGGGCTTTTCTTGGATAGTCAGCCATGGCCAACACCATAAGGCCTGAGGAGGCAGCGGAAATGGCACCGGCCACCGCATCGCTGTCAAAATCCTGAGGAAGCTCTCCGTCCCGCACCCCCTGTTCCAACCGTGCGGCAACCATGTCCCTTTCCTTGCGAAAGAGAACAGCTGCCATTTCTTTGGTCTCCTGATCATGCTGGCTCCCTTCTAGAACGGAGAGAATCATCAGGCAACCACCAGGGGTGTCTTTGCTAAAGTGCATATCGATGATTGCCCTTAACCAGCGGGCCAAGGCTTTCCTACAGGTTGCCTCCTCTTTCATGATAGCGGCCAGCAGCTCTTCCACCTGGAGGCGATACAGAAGCAATGTTTTTTGAAAAATAGTGCGCTTATTGCCAAAGGTGTTGTAGATGCTGGTGCGCTTCAGGCCGGTGGCCTCTTCCAGGTCCTGGAGGGAGGTGGCGGCATAGCCCTTCTCCCAGAAAAGGTGCATGGCCGCAGCCAAGGCCGTGGCCTCGTCAAACTTTTTTTTCCTGCCCATGGTTACACCCAAGCCGCATTTCTTACTGGTCGTTACAAAACAACTTGACTCCCTCAGCAGGGAGGTTATCAGTATTGTACTGATTAGTACAATTATTTTTTTGCCGTTGTTCTGGGGCCAAGGGCTACGTCCATATCAACGGTAATAGAGGAGGTGGTTATGAAGCAGGGAGCGATTGCACTGGTTGTTTTGTTGTTAGTTGGGATGGCCGTTCAGGCCCATGCCCGTCCCGAAACCCGTTTTGATGAGACCACCAAGACCTGTCGAATAATCGGCGATGGTCCCCTTGCATGGGAGAGCAGCGCCTGGGGCCAGGGAGGCAAAACATTCAAGAGCGTCTGCCAGAGCTGTCATAAACGGGGCAACGACAAAGGCGCCCCCTTTCTCTGGGTAGAGTCAAAAACCTCCAAGGCCTGGAACCGGGTATTCACTAAAAAATATCCGCAATGCGCCAAAGATGGCTCCTGGCAGAGCATGACCATGGATCAGCAACTCATGGTCAACGACTATCTCTTTCGCTGGGCCAAAAACAGTCAGGACATAAACGATAACTGTTGACGCTAAAACATCTCCCGGTTCGGGAGAAAAGATTAAAAAAAGGCGGCTGGAAAGAGTTTCTTTCCAGCCGCCTTTTTTATTTATCGCAAATTATCCGTGGACTTAAATAGTCATCAACTGGCCTAGAACATCACTTCACGTCCGAAGGCAATGACTCAAGAATCTCTTCAAACTCATCTGAAAAATAAGAATTAAAGATGTAGCGGAGGTCCAGAAGCTTGTCCTCAATGACAAAGGGCAGGGCCTTGGTAAACATATCAAGGGAGATGATCGCGTTTACTGACGAGTCCGAGTTTAGGGCGCTCCGCAACCTGTCTGCAACGCCCATATTTACCTCATGGACATTGTCATAAATCTTGCTGAGTCCGGAGAACTCCAGGTCTTCACTTTTCCCCTCAGTGCGGCGAAAATACTGGCCCAAAAGATACATGCCGGCCACCCGGAAAATGGTGTCTCTTTCCGTGGCCAGTGGCAGGTGAAAGCAGGCCATGGGTTTAAAAAACTGGGTATGGGGGCAACCGCTGGTGGCAAAGATAAGGCCGAGCAGGGAACTGATGGCGCGCTGGGCTGTGGTCCGGTGGCCCACCTTCCTCTCCTTCGTGGTAATAGTCACCCTCACCTCATCGTAGGAAACAATCTCCTCAAATCGGCTGGCAACGCCAACCAGACTGGTTGCCACGGGGCAATAGGGGTGGATAGCTGGATCAAGAGGGCAATGGCAACATTGACAAAAATCGAGATTGGCCCACCCTGGAAGATCGGCAGCTGGTTGATTAACATTTTCCAGGGTGCTGTCATCGATCCGCAGATCAATAATCTCTCTGTGGTCCTGATTAAGCGTGAAGCAATAACGAATATCTATCTTTCCCATCTTCAATCCAAGAAATGGCACGAGGCGTGCCTTAAATATATCCCTTCATCTGGCATTTTACTGTGTCATATTTTCAGCGCCAGGTCGACCTCTTCTTACTTACCATGGCCATGGTTTTGGGCCATCACCATATTTCAGGGCATTGGCAAAAAGGCTGCCCTTCCGACGCCTTGTGACTGAACGGCCTTATGGATGACAAGGTTTTTCCCCTCCTCTTCCCCGGCCTTATAGGAATTACTATAGACCTTTGCCCCTCGGTGCCTGACCTTTCTAAGGCGGGGATGACGACTGTGATAATAGCTGACAAGGCCGTGGTCCTGGCTGCAGATCAAAGCACTTGATAGCGACCTTTCAGTGGCCACAATTTCTTCTTCCTGACTGCGAAGGCGACCCTGAAAACCTGTGAGCACCCCCAACTGATAGGACCTTTTTTCCCTGCCAGCGGCATTTTTTGCGGCGCGGTATTCTTGCCACAGGGCCTCCAGCCGATTGGTCAAAAAGAAATAAACATGGTCGGCCACTGCCAGGTTTTCCTCCGTGCCGATGAGCTCCAGGACCCGGAAGGTTTCTCCGCAGGCAGCATCAAACTGCCGGCCTATTACGACCTTTACATAGAAAAAATCCTTGAGGATGGCAGCAATGGTCCTCTGCACTGCCGAGATCCGCTTCTTGCCCCCATTGATAATCAGATAGTCATACTCGGCGGCGCTGCCCTGCTCAAGCCTGCTGATATTATGCCTGCGCAGCAGGACGTTGGCCTTTTCCATGGCCAGGGCCGCCTCATGTTCATTGGCGCTCTGGGCCAGGGACAGCAGTTTTTCCACCCGGGCCAAAATGGCCCTTGGCGGGCGCTTGGCACTGCTTATGAGACGGGGAATCCGGCTGGTGGCCCGGCAAAATCGGGGATGCACTCCCAGCCGCTGACATGCCTCCTGAAATGCGGCGCCATGCGGCCTTTCGCCACTACGCCGCAACACCTCATGGACATACTGGTGGGCCATCTCATGCTTGAGGACCTCAAGGACCACATCCCAGCTATGCTCCTTTATCAACCAGGCAGCAATCTTGAGACTGGAATGACCAGGTGACCAGGAACCGGCACGGCTGCCATTTTCATTAATTTCAAAAACCGGCGCCCTGAGATCCAGGCCATGGAGCCAACAGATCTGCTGATGCTCGGCCAGCAGCTGCCGGAGCCAGACCCTCTGCTGGCCAGGTTCCCTGGCTGCCATCTCTTCCATGCTCATTTGTTTTTCAAGGCCCGCAGATACTGCTCCGGGGCATAGCCATGGATGCCCTTACCGTTGACAACGGCGAAAGGCACTCCTCTTTGCGGGTCAAGCTTGCGCTTGCGGGCCGCCGCCTTTTTGTTTTTTTCAATATCGTAGACCTTAACGGCAATATTGCGCTTCTCAAAAAAGGCCTTTGCCTTATGGCAGTATGGGCACCAGCTGGTCACAAAGAGCTCTACCTTTGCCCTTTTTTTCTGCTGTTTCTGGCCATTGGCAATATATTTTCGCACCTGATGAGGCTGGGGGGCGAATTTGGTATGACGGGTGTTGCCGTTATGGTCTACCCAGACAAACTCGGCATAAAGGGCGGCAGGAAAGGCCAACATGCAAAAAAGGAAGAAGAGGCCGATTGATGTTGAAATTTTTTTCACTTTTTCTCCTAATCATTTAGAGAGCTGCCAGGTGGGCATCAAGTTTGTCAAGAAAGAGGCGGCCCTTGGGCATTGTTGGTGTAGATCTTTTTAAAAAATTAAAAGGGGCGAAGGGATTCAGGGCATAATAGGTAAATGAACAGGCCTGAGCCACAAGAAATAACAAAAAGAACCGTAATCACCACTGCCAGCCAAGCCAGCCCCGCCTTTTTGCCCAAATTAAGAGTCCAGCCCATCCAGGAATTTTTTTTTGGGCAGCCAGGTCCGGTTGTCATACCTGCTGGCATAAAAAGCCATCCAGGCCGGGCCGGGCCAGTTTTTCTCATTATGCCACTCGGATCTGTTTCTCTCCTCTTGACTTTTATGCATTATATGGAACCAATTAGCTGTTGTGAAATCTGTACCTTTGGATTCAGGGCGGCTGGGGAAGCGGCCGACACCTCGGAGAGTAAAGAAGAAGAGGTCAAGGACCAGGTTTTAAAGGGGATGGTCATCGCGCCCACCAGCAAATTTTCTCTTTAAAATAAGCCAGCTGCCTCTTAGATTCAAAAAACTGGTGGCGAATCCTGCTCCTTAAGTGACATCGGTGCCTAGATCACCTACAATTATTATGGCACAAAATTTATCCACACCAGTCAACTGATTCATGCGATTTCTACTCTATAATATACGTTATGCCACCGGCAGCGGTGCCCGCTTTCACCTGCCACTGCCCTTTTCCGGCATGCTGAAATCATCCAGGGACAACCTGCAGGCCATCACTGAATTCATCAAATCAGTGGCGCCGGATATTACCGGCCTGGTGGAGGTGGACTGCGGTTCCTTCCGGATGAAGGCTGCCTGTCAGGCCGCTGCAATTGCCGAAGCCCTGGACCATGCCCATCTGGTGGAGCCAAAATACGGTAATGGCTCCCTGGCCGCCAAAGCCCCCATTCTCAGAAATCAAGGTAATGCCCTGATCAGCCGCCAGCATTTTATCAGCCATCACTTCCATTATTTTCATGAGGGCGTCAAACGGCTGGTCATTGAGGCAGAGCTGCCTCAGGTCACCATCTTCCTGGTCCATCTGTCTCTCAAGTACCGCTATAGGCAGCATCAGCTTGAAGATCTGTATGGCCTGATCAAAAAGGTAAAAAAGCCGGTGATTGTTGCCGGTGACTTCAACTGCTTCTGGGGTTCCCGGGAACTCAACCTTTTCTTAGGCGCCACCGGTTTAAAAAGCGCCAATGAGGATGAGAGCCCCTCCCATCCCAGCAAAGCGCCGCACCGCCAGCTCGACTTCATCCTCCATAGCCCGGAGATTCGCGCCACAAATTTCCATATCCCCGATGTCCACCTCTCCGACCACGCCCCCCTGGTCTGCGATTTTGAGCTGCCGTAAAATCTGGACACCATCGAACTGCACACAACACCGTAGGAGCTCAATGCTGTTCAAACAAAAAAGGGGATACAGCTACCACCCTGCACCCCCATCTTCTTGCAGGGACCTCTTGCAAGCCACCCCCCCCATTTTTTCTTGCCGCCTTGTTATGGTGTCTCTATGCCAATCGTGCTCAACTCCTCAAAGAGGCGAGGTTTGGTGATCGGTTTGATCAGGTAAGCATCACAGCCGGCCTTTGCTGCCGCCACCACCATTTTCTTGTCCGAGACACCTGATGCCATTACAATCTTTGCCCTGTTTTCCTCTTTGACACCTTCCTGCTCCTCAAGGCGGCGGATGCCCTGCAAGGCTCTGATGCCGTCCACCTCCTTCATCATCACATCCAGGCAGATCAGCTCATAGGGCTCATGTTCATCCAGGGCCATCTTGACGGCGGTAATGGCCTCTTTACCGTTACTGGCAATATCCACCTCACCGAGAACGGAAAGATACTTATTAAGGATCTTGCGGGAGACAAAATCATCCTCAGCAAAAAGTATTTTCATCTATTTCGTTCCTGCGCTGATTAAATTTTAAAGCAAAGGGCAGAGACTCTCTGTATACAAACAGCACCCTTCGACAAGCTCAGGGACCGGCCTCTGAGCTTGTCGAAGGGTGAAAACAACTACTGCAAGGAGCGGCTATACATCTCCACGCCATTGGCAAGCTCGGAGGCAAGCGCCGCTAGATAGGCATCGCTACGTAACCTTTTTTCCTCCTCCTTGTTGGAGAGAAAGGCGATTTCCGCAAGCACCGAAGGCATCTGGGCACCGATGAGGACAAAAAACGGCGCCTTTTTAACGCCAAGATTTTTGACGTTACCATAGCGCTTTTTCATTCCAGAGGCCAAGGAACGTTGCACGGTGCCGGCAAATTTCCGCGACTCATCGATCTTGGAACTCTTCATAATATCTGAGAGGATGGACTGCAGCTCGGAGAGCTGTTTTGAGGAAACGGCATTTTCCAGGGCTGCCGCCTGTTTCTCCTCCTTGGTGGTGGCCAGACTTAGGTAATAGGTCTCCAAGCCCCGGGCCCGCCTGTTGGGGGCGGAGTTGGCATGGATGGAGAGAAAAAGGTCGGCGTTCTTGGTGTTAGCAATGGCGGTGCGCTCCTCCAGGGGCAAAAATTTGTCGGAACTTCTGGTCAGAATAACCTTATAGCCTTTTTTACGCAGGGCATCGCGTGTTTTGAGCGCCACCTTCAAGACCACATCCTTTTCGCGCAGGCCCTTGCGGCCAATAGCGCCAGGGTCCTTGCCGCCGTGACCAGCATCAATAACAATGGTCTTCACCCCCAGGCCAAGCTGTTCGGCCAGGGTGAACTCTTTATTCTTGTCCCATGACTTACGAGGCTTAAGGGGTTTAAGCGGCACCAACAATTTCTTCTTGGTGCCAGTGATATCAATGACCACCCGGAAGGGCTCATGGAGACTAAAAATCTTGTACTGGGAAAAGGTCTCCAGATCAATGACCACCCTGGCTGTGGAGGGATCGAACTGGGCGGCCCGGGAGCGCTTGAGAAGGCCATCCTGGATGGTTATCGGATTCTGATAGGTGGAGGGGATGCGACAGTCAAAGAGATCCACATAGAGACGCGACGGCAGTTTACCCTCGGCCTTGAGGACATGTTCCTTAAAGCGCACCGGGGCCGAGGCCTCGATAACCACCCGGGTATAGTTTTTGTTGGACCAGAAACGGATCGGCCTGGTGATATGGGCGGCGTGGGAAGCAGGCCGGATGGAGGTGACAAGGGTCTCTTTGCTCGGGGGTTTGTCGCCGCTGCGCTGTTGGGAATGTTCCTGGAGGCGCTTGAGGAGAAGGCCAGCCGTATGCCCCATGCCCTCATCCGGCCCCCCATAGGCGGCCAGGGCCTTGGCCAGCAGGCGCTCCTTGTTCACCACATCTTTGTTGCCCTTATTGTTCAGGACGATCTTGCCAAGGGCCACCAAGGCGTCATCTGCCAGGGAGTGGTTTGGAAAGAGGAGGGACAGTTTCTCATAATAGGCAGCCGAGGCCTTGAGATCCTCGCGCATACCGAACTGCTCGTAAGATTTGCCGTAGATCTTGGCCATCATAAAGAGGGCCTTAGGGGCAACCTCCTGATCCTTTGGATTACTGTCGTGGGCCTTTGCAAAGAGGCGCAGGCATTCCTGCCACTGGCTGCGGCTCAACTCCTTAATAGAAAAACCGCAGCTGTTGTTGTAATAGGAGGCCGCCTGGTTATAGCGCTTATCCGCCAGATCAGCCGCCGCAGCCAAGGTGCCGGCAGGGCCCAAAACCATGAAGAGCAGGGCCAGGCAGACCGTTAATAAAGGTTTTGTTTCTTTCCTATAGAGACAGGGCATCACGACAGGGCTTCTTCCTTCAAGGTATAGAGCATTTGTATCGCCTCCAGGGGGCTGAGACTATCAACCTCCAGAGTGGCCAGCTTCTGGTGCAGGCCGTCGGCGACGCTGGGGAAGAGATCAAGCTGGCTGGGCTGGCCATTGTCCTTGCCCTGGGGCAGGCTGAAGGGGGGCTGGCCCAATGTGGCAAATTCACCGCTTTCAATATCGTGGAGAAGCTCCTTGGCACGTTCCACCACATGCTTCGGCACCCCGGCCAGGGCTGCCACCTGGATACCGTAGCTGCGGCTGGTGCCGCCGGCCAGCAGCTTATGGAGGAAGATGATGGTGTCATCCCACTCGCGGACACCGATATGGAAATTTTTGACCCGCTTGTGGGTGCGGGCAAGCTCGATGAGCTCATGGTAATGGGTGGCAAAGATGGTCTTCACCCCCTTGTTGTTTTTGCCGACCAAATCCTCGGTGACGGCCCAGGCAATGGAGAGGCCGTCAAAGGTGGAAGTACCGCGGCCAATCTCATCAAGGATCACCAAACTGTTTTCCGTGGCGTTATTGAGGATATTGGCTGTCTCATTCATCTCCACCATGAAGGTGGATTGGCCCTTGCGCAGATCATCCATGGCCCCCACCCTGGTGAAAATACGATCCACCACGCCGATCTTCGCCTCCCGGGCCGGAACAAAGCTGCCCATCTGGGCCATGAGGGTGATCAGGGCCGTCTGGCGCAGCACCGTGGATTTACCCGCCATATTGGGGCCGGTGATGATCAGCACCTCCTGGCTGCTCTGATCCAGATGAATGTCGTTGGGGACAAAGCGTCCGGCTGGCATGGAGGCCTCGATCACCGGATGGCGGCCCTCCTTGATGATGATCTCATCGCCATCACCCACCTGGGGCCGCCTAAAATTATAGCGCCGGGCCGCCTCGGCCAGACAGGTGTAATAATCGGCCTGGGCCACAAAGGAGGCCGCCGTGATGATGCGTGACGAGGCTGCCGCCACCTGGCCCCGGATCTCCACAAAAAGCCGGTATTCAAGATCAAGCCGTTTTTCCTCAGCTCCCAGAACCTTCTCCTCAAACTCCTTGAGCTCCGGGGTGATGTAACGCTCAGCATTGACCAGGGTCTGCTTGCGGATGTAATGCTCCGGCACATTGGCGGCCTGGGCCTTGGAGACCTCCAAAAAATAACCAAAGACCTTGTTGAAACCGATCTTCAGTTTGGCAATGCCGGTCTTTTCGCGCTCCTGGGCCTCTAGACCAAGGATGAGCTGTTTACCGTCGGTGAGGATGGCGATGTACTCATCGAGCTCGGAGTGAAAGCCTTTTTTGATCAGCTTGCCCTCCCTGAGCCCCACCGGGCAGTCATCGCGGATGGCATCATCAAGAAGTGCATACATGTCGGTGAGCAGGTCCAGGGTCTCGCTCTCCTCCTGGAGGATACCGTGGCTGGTGGCGCAAAGGTCGCGGAGCCTGGGCAACTGGGACAGGGAAAGCTTCAGGGCGGTGAGATCGCGGCCATTGGCGCTCCCTAAAACCACCCGGCTGTTGAGGCGCTCAAGATCGTAGACCCCGGAGAGCAATTCCCGCAGTTCATCACGGATAGCAGCGCCGGTGGCATAGCTCTGGCTGGCCAGGAGATCGGCCTGGACCGGCTCGCCACCATGGAAATAGGAGACGGTATCAAGACGCTTATTAATCTGGGCTGGGTCGCGGAGGGGGAAGAGAAGGTTCTTGGCAAGAAGCCGCGAGCCCATGGGGGTCTGGGTAAAATCCAGGGTGTGGAGCAAAGAGCCTTGGCGCTGGGCGCCGATGATGGTCTTGGTCAGCTCCAGGTTGCGGCGCGATGAATCGTCCAGCATGAGCACGGCATCGGTCTCAATGGCGGTGATCCGTTCAATATGGGCCAGCCCTGTTTTCTGGGTCTCCTGAATATAGGCAAGCAGGGCGCCGGCGGCGGCCAGGCCGCTGGTCAGCTGCTGGCAGCCGAAACCAGCCATATTGGCGGTCTGAAAATGCTCGGTCAGGGTCTCGGTGGCAGTGTCTGGATGGAAGATGGCCTTGGGGCGCAACGTTTGGCAGACGCCGTCCAGGCCCTCCAGGGCCTCCTTGATCTCGTCATTGTCGCTGAGATTGTCCGGCAGGAGGATTTCAGCCGGCCCCAGGCGGGCCAGCTCGTCAAAAAGCCCGGAGAGATTCCCTTGCTGGGCCACCAAAAATTCGCCGGTGGAGATGTCAAGAAGGCTATAGCCCCACACCTCGCCCTTGGCGATGGCGGCCAGATAGCGGTTGGTCTTGTCATCAAGGACCGCCTCTTCAGTGACCACGCCGGGGCTCACCACCCGGGCCACCTCGCGCTTGACCACGCCCTTGGCGGTCTTGGGGTCCTCCACCTGCTCGCAGACCGCCACCCGGAAACCAGCCTCCACCAGCTTGGCAAGATAGCCGGCGGCCGCATGGTGGGGCACGCCGCATAAGGGTATCTTGTTCTCGTCGTCCTTACTGTTGCGCGAGGTCAGGGTGATGCCCAGCACCCGCGAGGCCGTAACAGCATCATCAAAGAACATCTCATAAAAATCCCCCAACCTATAAAAGAGGATGGCATCTGGATGCTGCTGTTTGATCTCCAGATACTGTTGCATCATGGGGGTTATTTTCGGGGCCTTTTTGGTCATTCTAAGCTGGTAGTTATATTATTTTTGTAAAGACGAAGCTCGGTAGGAGCCCGCCCCTGGGGGCGATTGTCGGCCTGTGGCAAGATGCCAAATTTATCGCCCCCAGGGGCGGGCTCCTACAAAATTATGTAATTTTAACTCATGTGTATTCATAACTCCTGAAAATCAGAAAGCAGCAGGTCAAAGGTGTTGTCAATATGCTCTGGGATGGAGCGGACATCGGCCAGGACGGTCATGAAGTTATGGTCGCCCTGCCAGCGCGGCACAATATGGTAGTGGAGATGGTCGGCCCGCCCGGCACCGGCCACCGCGCCGAGGTTGAGGCCGACATTGATGCCGTCCGGCTTAAGATGGCGACGAAGGATAACCACGCCCTGTTCCACCTTTTTAATCAGGGCGGCATTCTCCTCTGCTGAGAGGTCGGTGATGTCGCCAACATGCCTTTTGGGGGCCACGAGCAGGTGGCCGTTGGCATAGGGAAATCTGTTTAACAAAATAACACTCTGGCCGTCGCGAAAGAGAATGAGCCCCGCCTTGTCATGGCGCTTGTCAGCCGCTTTGCACATGAAACAACCTTCATCCCGGCCCTCTGTGCCAAGAATATAATCCATCCGCCAGGGTGCAAAGAGACTGTTCACGACTTTGGCACCTCAAAAATGCGGCCACGGAGCGTATCACCCACCTCGATAATACCGTAGGTGCCTGGCGAACCATAGCGGCCAGTCCCCATGAAGCTCCCCGGATTCATAAAAAGGACATCAAAGAGGCGGTGACAGGCAGGGACATGGGTATGACCGGAGACGATGCAGTCCACCTGGTCAAAATCGTTGATAAGGTTCTCTTCAACATTACTGCGGTAGCGCATACCATGGGTGAGACCGAAACGAAAGCCAGCCAGCTCAATCACCGTCTGGCTTGGCAGGTTCTGGCGCGCCGAAGAGTGGCACATATTACCGTGCACGGCGTAGAGGTCTTTATCTTTAAAGGCGGAAAGGACGGAGAGGTCGGTGAGGTCACCGGCATGAAAGATCACCTGACAATCGGCAAAACAGCGGGCTGTCTGGTTGAGAAAACTCTCGGTTGGCGAGCTGATGTGGGTATCGGAAAGAACGCCGATCTTCATGAAAAAACACTCTTAAGAGAAGGAATCAGGGTATGACCGCACTAGTGCCAGAAAAGATAAACGAAACGCGCTGAAATCTCAAGGGCCGCCATAGCTTCGCCAGGGAAAAGAAAGTGATGACGTTGGTCACGCCCTCAAGTATTATTGGCGCATGTTAGCTCTCTCCAAAACTCAACATGACTCTTTCTACCCATGTTATTAGGCGAGGCTCTTATCAGGGCCAGGGTCATTAGCCAGGCCCATCTAAACAAGGCCCTCCAAGTCCAGACCGGCAATGCCCATCTTTCCCTTGGCGAAATTCTCACCAAGCTCTTCAATATTCCCCGCAACGTTGTCGAGAGTCATTACATAAACCTGTCTATTATTCCCCTTATCAAAGAATGGTTACAAGAACAGCTGGATATAAAAGAATTCAGCGAGGGTATCCCTTTGCGCAGCATCATTGACCATATCGCTATCACTGTACCCTCCTTCACCCGCCACCAGGCTGAAACCGTCAGTTTTGACCTCGGTGAAGATGGCATGTACCGGGAAAACAACTCTGTCAAAAAAATGGAGAGAATTCTGGCCACCATTGAACCTTTGGTTATCACCACTAAAAAACAACAAAAAATCGTTTTTAACAATGTCCACCTGGAGGTGAATCTGGAGGACAAAGGGGTGCGAGCTGATAACCCTGGTTTTTTCTCTGAGGTCAAGTTGCGCCTCCTGAAGAGCTTGAAAGAGCTAGACTAGGAAGGGTCTTCTTCTTGGCCTTCGATCATACGGCGGGCTTTTCCTTTGCCAATTCCTTTAATAACCATAGATTTATGACGGCTTTGCCGGCCTCTCTTCAAGACTACCTCTGATTTTGCCACCTTGAAAAAATTGGCCAGAAAGGTCTGCACTGCCTTATTGGCCTTGCCATCCACCGGCGCTGCTGTGATGGCCAGTTTCATCTCATCGCCATGCAGGCCGCAAAATCTGTTTTTAGAGGCCTTAGGCTGGATGTAGAGGCTGAGGAGAGTGTCGCCGTCCTTATTTTCGGAGAGATAGGGCATGATGGGCAGTTAGCAGCATGGTGACTTTCGTCAGAAGATACTTCCTTTGGTCACATGCTACAAGGCGCTGGGATATTCGATGCGGAGTGGGCGTGCCATCGATGGTAGGGAAAACTGCAAGCAAAGGTCAAGGATAAAGATTTGACCCCTTTAGCATACAGAGTTAGAGGTGCGTAAATTACGCTTACTGCTAAGAAAAGCACCTGGGAACGAAGTCTTCGTTTTTTATACTTCGGTGAACAGCTTGCGAAACATGGCTTTTTCTTCATCGGAGAGCAGGTCGTTTTTGAGGCCGTTTTTTTGCCGCCGATCACCACGGCGTCGTTCATACTGCCGTCTCTCGTTACCGCTGCGCCTGGCGTCCTGTCGCCGATCACCCTTCCGACGTTCCTCCTTGCGCAAGTCTTCAGTGCCGGGTAAGAGCGGGATGGTTTGACAACGACGTTCTTTTTGCCGCCTTTCCTGCTGCCGCCTGTCCCCGACTCTTCTGTCTTTCAGGCTGCGTCTTTCCTGCTGTCTCCTCTGGGCTTGTCTCACCATAAGCATGTAAAAGAAAGATAAAATAGAGTTTATGCTGGTTCCTGGCTGAAAAAAGGTGCTTATATATTTCTTGATTAACAGTTATGACGTGTAATTGGAAGCCTTCTTTTTAAAGAAGCTGATTCGAACAAAACAACCCCTTTGTTTCCAGTTTTTGGCGTCAAATCTTTAACCTTGACATGTGACATGATGCTGTCTGCTTGATATACACATGGAGGGGGTCAGGCTTGACATTTTGCCATTCCAACAAGTTCATCTCTTGCATTTTTATCTTATCAGCATTTTCAGTCCTAGTTGCAACCTCTGGCTCTCCGCGTCTGACTACGACACTGGTCTTAAAAATTTCCCCCCCTTGACACCATACCAAAACAGATTATCATATCGCCATATGACGATATGGAGATACCATGAAAGAATTTATTAAAACCATGAAGGCCCTTTCTGATCCAAACAGGGTCACCATCATCAAACTTCTTGAAGAAAAGGAGCTCTGCGTCTGCGAGCTCCAGGCCTTGCTCGGCCTGGCCCAGTCCACGGTGTCCAAGCATTTGAAGCTGCTTGAGGACGCTGGTCTGGTCAGCGGCCAGCGGCAGGGCTCGTGGATCATCTTCAAGCTGACTGGTGACGACGAAATCCCTTACAGCAAGGCCATGCTTGAGCTTTTGCCAGGCTGGTTCAACGATGAAAAAGAACTGCAAAGCCTCCGCCTCCAACTTCAAGACGTGGACCGCCAGCGCCTCTGTTCGGCCTAACCCCTTCGCCAGGCTCAGGGCACCTTTGCTTTTTAGATGTTTTTGTTTTGCCTTTCCCCATCCAGCCCTGAACGAGGAGGGAGCCGTGAAAGGGGAAAGTACCCCAAGGGCACTTCCGTTGGGCGCGTGGACTGTCTGAGCACCCACACACCGGGCATAAACTTCGCGAATTTCCACAATGCCCCTTGCGCGGCGGAAGGCGAGTGGTGCCAAAGGCCAGGGCTGTTAGGGGTGTCTTTTTTCGGTTCATTTTTGGACAAGCAAAAAGGAACAAAGGGTATAGCGAAAACAGAGACAAATTGAGGCAACAATTTCCGCACGGTAATCCGTGGCTAACCTTTTTTAATATATTCAGAAATCGCCCTCCTATCCCTGTCGAAGGGTCGAAACAATACACATGTGAACACTATGCAACCACTGCAAAATATCCAGAACGCCCCGCAGACCCCCTGCTGAGCCCCGAAAAAATCTTCTGCGGCGCAGAAGAAAAAGATGCCTTTGCCTCTCCGCATTGTGCTCATCAGTGCCCTGGTCAGTGGCTGGTTTCTGCTCTATGGCCAGCTCCTGCCCTTTTCCAACTTCATGGCCTATGAGATCATCGGCCTGGAACAGGGAAGCCATCTGGGGGCCTCCATTCAATTCTTCATCTATGACACCCCCAAGGTGCTGATGCTTCTCACCCTGGTGGTCTATTTTGTCGGCATTCTGCGTTCTTTTTTTACTCCGGCCCGCACCAGAAAGATTCTGGCCGGCGAGAGAGAATCCATCGGCAATGTTCTTGGCGCCCTGCTTGGTATTGTCACCCCTTTTTGTTCCTGCTCGGCGGTGCCGCTCTTTATCGGCTTTGTCCAGGCCGGAGTGCCCCTGGGTGTCACCCTCTCCTTTCTCATTGCCGCTCCCATGGTTAACGAGATCGCCTTGGTCCTGCTCTATGGCCTGCTGGGCTGGAAGATTGCCGCGCTCTACCTGGTCACCGGCCTTATGGTCGCCATCATTGACGGTTGGGTAATTGGCCGGCTTGGCATGGAAAACCATATTGAGGATTGGGTTCGCAGTCAGCTCCAAAACGCCGACCAAAAAGACGAATCCTTAACCTGGAGCATGCGCCTGAATAAGGGGCGCCAGGCGGTGTTTGAGATCGTCGGCAAGGTCTGGCCCTATGTGGTGGCTGGTATTGCTGTGGGCGCCGCCATCCACGGCTATGTGCCGGAGGGATTTATGGCGAAAATCATGGGCAAGGGCGCCTGGTGGTCGGTGCCTGCGGCCGTGGTCATGGGCATTCCCATGTACTCCAATGCCGCGGGTATTGTGCCGGTGGTGGAGGTCTTGCTCGGCAAAGGGGCGGCCCTGGGAACGGTACTGGCCTTTATGATGAGCGTAATCGCCCTTTCCCTTCCGGAGATGGTCATCCTGCGCAAGGTCTTAAAACCTCGGCTCATTGCTGTTTTTGTCGGTGTCCTCGGTTCTGGAATCTTACTGGTGGGCTTTTTGTTTAACCTGGTTATCTGACCATCTCTGCCCCTTTTTATCTCTTTTTGCTCCCGGCCTTCCGGGGCTTGGCCCCTTGTCGCGCCTAGCCCGCATTTCTCAC
>JBDLIE010000026.1:0-38870 GCA_039715015.1 Thermodesulfobacteriota bacterium | reverse complement strand
CGGCCAGCCAGTATGGTTCTCCATTGGTCGTCGTCCCACCACCGATGGTCCCCCGGCCCAGCTCCGCCTCGGTGCGGACAAGCGGATGGCCACCCCGGTTAACTACATGGACTACCCCTTTGATGGTATATCTCTGGGCTATGCCTACAGCAACCTGTTCGGCCTCACCGATGGCCCCGGCCGCATCCGTTTTTGCTATGGGCGTGGTTTTGAGTCTGGTTCTCAGATCGATGACCACGGCGGCGTGAACGATGTCGATTTTGCCGGACTGAGCTGGGATGTCTACAAGAAGGGCAACCGCTTCTTCAACGTTCAGTCCTTTGGCGCCTTTAACCTCTTTAACGTCCCTGGCGACACCAAATTCCCCAGCCCCTTCGAGCTGGCATTGGCTGATTCTGTTGCTACAGGAGAGATGACCCAAGTTGAGGCAGACACTGCGGCAGCTCTCACCGGCATGAATACCAACGGTGTCCTGGATCGCCAGAACATGGGTAACATCTTCCACACCGCCGCCGTCTACATGGACAAGATTGACAACATCAACTATTTTGTCACCTTGGGCTGGAGTCATACAGACCCCAATGACGACGTCGACGAAATGGGAATCAGCTTTCTCAATGACTCCTGGAACGATCCGGAAGACAAGGATGGCTACGGTGTTTATATTGGTGGCCGCTACGACCTGGACGACCTTGGCCTCAAGCTTGGTCTTGAGTACAACTGGGGTTCCGAGGACTGGCTGGCATTCACCCCCGGTCATGATGATCTGTACGGCAGCAAGCTGCAGACGCGCGGTTCAGTCTACGAGGCGTACGTGATCTACGACCTGCCCGGCGGCGAGGCCATCTCCAAGTATGGCAAGGCCTTTGTCCGTCTTGGTTACCAGCATTATGACTATGAGTACACCTACTCAGGGATGTGGCTCGGTGCTCCAACCAAGATCGACGATCTTGCCGACGATCCACTTTATGGCCAATTCTACGCTCCTGTCGAAGACATGGACCAGGTATACCTCTCTTTCGAGGCATACTTCTAGGCCGTTTGTTGTTACATAACAAACTCTCTTAGACGTCAAAAAGGGGAAGGATCCATCTGGATCTTTCCCCTTTTTTTTGTGTTCGCTCCAACAACGAAATACGCTATCTTCTTAGCTGCGGCTACCTATACCCCCCAATAAATCTCTGTAGGAGCTCACCCCTGTGAGCGATTTTTTTGGTCCGCATCAATGCCCTAATTTTATATCGCCCGCCGGGGCGGGCTCCTGCGGGGGGATTTCCTACATCCAGATTGCATGCCAGTGGGGGTAGTCGTTTATATTGTCGACCAATCCGGCTCGGAGTGGATTGGCGACGATATAGCGGGCCAATGCTTTAATATCTTCCTCCTTACGGAGGGCATGATCATAAAATCCCTTTTGAAAGATTGGCCCACCGATCTTTCTGCTTATTATGGATTTGAGGGTCTGAACCGTTTCGCCAAGGCTTTTGACCTCTCCAAGTTGCATCAGCCAATGAAGATGATCTGGCATAACAACAAAACAGAGCGTTTGGGCAAACTTTAGTCGCTCATGGTCCATCAACACCTGTATCAAAGTACGCGCTGCCGAAAAATCATTGAACACGGGTTTACGGTCAAGGGTAACGGTGGTGATGGCATATATCCGGCCAAGTTCGGAAAAACGTCCCGTGCGCAGGTTCTTGCCGTGGGGATGGGAATCTAAATTTTTCAGGGAATTATCTCTCATGCTTTATTTATAACTAATAATCCCTGTAGGAGCCCGCCCCTGCGGGCGATTGGTGGCATGTCCACCGATCTAGGCGTTATCATCGCCCGCAGGGGCGGGCTCCTACATTACGGGTGACTTTTTAGATAGCCGCGCATGATGCGTGCCTCGTCGAAGCTTACTTCTCCTGCCAAGGCATCCACCACCGGTCTTAAAAAATCATAGCCGTGTTCTTTGAAAGCCTGGCGTAGAATATTTTGTTTCCCCTGACTGACAAAAAGATCAAGATCAATATTGTTTCCTTGCTCCATGAAACTCTCAAGATGGCCTGCCACTGTTATCTCTTTCAGACCACGCTGCTGAGCAATTTCAGCAAGGCACAGCCCTTCTTGGGCCAAAGCGCCACTTGCCAGAACGGTTTTGCCACCACTTTTCCCCTTTTTGGCCTTTTTCTTGACAGGAGGAGCGGCAGTAGGCAATTTTGCTTTCTGGATATCAGGATGATCGGCCAGCCATTGGCTGACCTCTTTGAGAAATGGTGTGCCGTAGCGTTCAAGCTTTACCATGCCAACGCCATGAATCATGGTCATCTGTCCAGGGGTTTCCGGGAAATACTGGCACATCTCCCGCAGGCTGCGATCTGAAAAAACCACATAGGGCGGCACTTTTTCTTCATCAGCCAGGCTCCGCCGCACCTCTTGCAAAACGGCAAAGAGCTCTTGGTCATAATCCTTGCCTGCTCCAGCTTCTGGCGTGGTATCCTGCTCAGGCGGCATGATAAGCTGGGAGAAGGCAAAGGGCTCTTTGCCAAAGAGCACCTCCTCCCCCTTGCCGGTGATCTCAAGGATGGGGAACCGCTCCCCGCTTGCCTGCAAACATTGGGCGGCAAGCAGGGCGTCAACCAAACGCCGCCAGTAGGGTTTAGAAAGGTGTTTGCCAACGCCATGGGTTTTTAGGTTGATGTGCCCCAACTCCTTTAATCTCTTGGTCTTCGCCCCCACAACAATATCAATGATATGACCGGCGCCGAAGCGTCCGCCGGTGCGGTAGATTGCCGACATCACCATCTGGGCCTCGGTGGTGGCATCCACCTCTTCAACCCCCTGCAGGCAGACATCGCAGGCCTCGCAATTATCGCGGCCATACTCCTCACCAAAATAGCCAAGGAGCTGACGGCGGCGGCAGCTATGCTTTTCGGCAAAATCAGCCATCTGACCGAGCTTCTGCCAGCCGGCACTCTGCTCGCGCCGGTCTTCTAACTGATTGATGAAATTGCCCAGCCGCACCATATCGCTGCGGCTGTAAAACAGCAGGCAATGGGCTGGTTCGCCGTCGCGGCCGGCCCGGCCTGTCTCCTGATAATAGCCATCGATATTTTTCGGCAGGTCGCCATGGATAACGTAACGGACATTGGACTTATCAATCCCCATGCCAAAGGCCACGGTGGCGACAATGACCTGGATCTCATCACGGTTAAAGGCCTCTTGGTTGGCATGGCGCTGCTCGCTGCTGAGTCCGGCGTGGTACGGACGGGCCTCCACGCCCATCTCGTGCAGATAGAGGGCTGTTTTTTCCACATCCTGACGGCTGAGGCGATAGATGATCCCCGCTTGGCCCGGATGACGCCCCACCTCACGGCCAATCTGTCTTAAAACATTTTCCCTTGCCTCCACTTTGTAGAAGAGATTCGGACGATCAAAGGAGGCCCTTACCAGGTAAGGAGCATGGAGGCGAAGGCGCTTAATGATATCATCTTCAACCTTCTGGGTTGCCGTGGCCGTAAAGGCGGCTATGGCCACCTGGGGCAGGAGGTCTTTTAAGGAAGAAAGGGAGAGGTAATCAGGCCGAAAATCATGGCCCCATTCCGACAAACAATGGGCTTCATCCACAGCCACAAAGGAAATGGGGGCATTTTGTAATAATTCCGGGAAACCAGCCGCGGACAGACGTTCCGGGGCCAGGTAGAGGAGGTCATAATCTCCTGCGCCAAAGCGTTGTTCCACCTCACGGCGCTGACCGGCCGGAAGGGAGCTGTTGAGATATCCAGCTTTAATGCCGACGCTCAGGGCATGGTCCACCTGGTCCTTCATCAACGAGATAAGAGGACTGACAACAAGACAGACCCCTTCTAAAAGCAGGGCCGGGAGCTGGTAACAGAGGGACTTGCCGCCGCCGGTGGGCATAACGGCAAAGACATCATCCCCAGCCAGAACGGCCTTAATAATGGCCTCCTGGTTGGCCCTAAAGGAGGTGAAACCAAATATGTTTTTGAGGGTTTCCGGCAGGCTGGTTGTAGCTGCAATACTCATGGCACCACCCTACACCGCTGTCATGCTTGTGACAACTAATCCTTCCCCTTGGCGGGGACCGATGCTAAAATAAATTTGATCACCAAAGACACTTCAATTATTTTAAAAAAAGCGCTGCTGTAGGAGCCCGGCCCTCCGGGCGATAAGGTGGAGGCTTGAGCATAGATCGGCTCTTATCGCCCGGGGGGCCGGGCTCCTACAAATCAAAACTCTTCATGCAGCCCTGCGCCATGATGATCAATGACTGGCTGAAGTTCGATGGTAATTACAGGACTCCTGGATCTGCTGCCCTGCTGCTTCACGCCCTTTGTTAGCGGGAAACAAACACTCTAACTATGAAAAATCTCAGCATCTCTCAAAAAGTATGGCTTGTTGTCGCCATTGTTTGGGGGGGATATCTCATTGTCACGATCCAGGGAAGCTGGGCAGAGCGATCAATCCAGGACAAGCGCTCCTTGGTCGCTGAACATCTCTTTCCCGCTGCATTGAAGGCCCAAAATACCCTTTCGGCCTATAAAGCCCAGCTTGAGAAGTTTGAAGAGGCTCTTTTAGCAGCGAAAGCGGAACGGCTCAAAACAGCGGAGCCCATTCAGGCAAGCATTGCACAGAATCTCGACCTTATTGCCTCGGTCCCTGACCTAGACCCCTCCCTGGCAGAAGAGGCCAAAAAAATTCGCACTGAGCACGGCCTTTTCACCCAAGAGTCCGCCACTCTTTACCAAGACATTCTTGCATCCAAGGCGGATGAAAGCACCCTGAAAAAGGGGGCTGAAATAGCTCGCCAAGGCCGTAGCCTGCTCACCTCACTCACCTTTTTCGCCAATACCATGTCTCAGGCCGTAGGGGATGAACTGCAAAAAACCAGCAGCCTATCACAGCAAAACAACAAGACCAGTCTGTTGATTTTTGTTGCCGTTATTATCATTTCAGCGGTTCTTGTTTCCTACATCCTGTCAACATCCACCATTTGGCCTCTCAAAAAAGCCGTGGTCCTGGCCAACAAAATGGCTGCTGGCGATTTTTCGCAGAGGCTGGACATCCCCCAGAATGATGAATTTGGTAAACTTGCCAAAGCCATGAATTTAGTGGCCCAACAGCTGGAAGGTCAGCATAAGCGCCTTGAAGAGGCAGTGGAGAAAAAAACTGACATTCTGCAAAAGGCAAACAAGCAGCTACTTTTTAAAATCGAACAAAAAAAAGATGCCCAACATGAGCTTTTGAGCACTATGGAGGAGGCCGACAAAGCCAAGCGCACCAAGAGTGCGTTCCTCTCCATGATGAGTCATGAGCTGCGCACCCCCATGAACGGCATCATAGGCATGAGCAACCTGGTCCTTGACACCTCGCTGAACGATAGCCAGCGGCGCTATCTCTCAACTATCCGCCACAGTGCTGAAACACTGCTGACCATCCTTAATGACATCCTCGATTTCTCAAAAATCGAAACGGACAAATTGGAGCTTGAGGCCGGTGATCTTGAACCCCGTAAGCTCATGGACGAGATCAGTGAACTTCTTACCATTCGGGCCCACGACAAGGGGCTTGTTTTTTTCACACTCACCGACCCCTCTGTCCCGGAATGGCTCCAGGGCGATGCCAGCCGGCTTAGACAGGTCCTTTTAAACCTCGCCGGCAACGCCATAAAATTCACGGAATCAGGCGAGGTGGCTCTCCGCCTTGAGGTTACGAGCAACACCGCAGAGGCTGTCACCATTCGCTTCTCAATCAGCGACACAGGAATCGGTATCCCCAAAGATCAATTACAAAGCCTTTTTGCACCTTTCACCCAGGGTGACACCTCCACAACCAGGAAATTTGGAGGAACGGGCCTGGGGCTTTCAATAAGCAGGCAGCTCATTGAGCTCATGGGGGGCACAATAGAGGTAGAAAGTACCGAGAATGAAGGTTCAACCTTCTGGTTCACCGCCACATTCGGCATATCAGACTATGCTGAGGAGGCCATCCCTGCCTCAAAGGATCGCTCACTTATTTATCAAGAGGGCAAAGTCAGCCCCCCTGAACAACCTTCTTTTGAAGTTGCGGGAAAGCAGATTCTCGTGGCAGATGATGACAGCACCAACCTTGTTGTGGCCCAGGCCATCCTAGAATCATTTGGCTGCCTGGCCCATGTTGCCCACAATGGCAAGGAATGCCTTGAGCGCCTGCACGTAAATTCATACGACCTGATTTTGATGGATGTCCAGATGCCGGAAATGGATGGCCTTGAAGCCACCGCCACCATCAAAAGCTGGGCCACATCGCCAGAAACTGACAGACAGAAAAAAAGCCGCATTCCTATCATTGCCATAACTGGCGATATTTCCGAAGGCGCCCATCAAAAATATCTGGATGCCGGCATGGCTGATTATTTAACCAAACCTCTGCGCCCCGACTCTCTAGCCGAATGCCTGAAAAAATGGCTTTCCAATGTCCCTAGCCAGGACAAAATCCAACGGGACAAACTGCTATTTTCTCCTGAACGCCTTCTCAAGCGCCTTGGCGGCAATCAGCAAAAGCTCAAAGAAATCATTCTCAAAGCCCGGACTGCTATTCCACATCATCTTGCCGAGCTGGACATGGCATGTGGCAAAAATAACTGCAAACAGATAGATGAGACTTGCCAGGCCATAAAAAAATTGGCGGCAGGCCTTGGGATTGCAGCATTACAGCACCAGACCCTCCACCTCTGCTTTGCCATGGAGGGCGAAAATAATAAAGAGACCATCCGTGATCATTGTAAAAAATTAAAATTTCTCCTGGCAGAACTCCTCAATCAATTGGCAACCTGATTACCATTCATCTTCAGCCATTTTCCAGGCACGGTGCCGCAGGAGCACCCCAAGGGCATTCGAAGTCTTCTCTTAGCGCCCGCAGGGCCGGGCTCCTGCAGATCAGGCCGTTCATGCAACCATGTGCCATGATGATCAATGTTTGGGCCCATATACCTGCCAATTCGAACGACATGAGCAGCACCAGCTTTATAGCGGCAGAGCGCCTCTCCCGGGGACCTCAAAACATCCTTTAAAGTTATTACCAGCCCTACCACTCCAGGCACCCCTGGCATCAGAAGCGCCCAGCCCCCAAAGCAACAGGCATGCTGGTCATTAGAATCGTTCCCCAACTGAGCTCCACCATTTCAGCTGCCATTTGTTCGGCCCACCTCTCCACTTCAAAAAAGAAGGACGTCATTTCAGCCCACCACCGGTGGTGTATGGCCACACAGGACAAGACAAAAGTCAATCTTTATGGGAAATTGCCCCTTACAGGTAACAATTTTCATTGAACAATCACCCCAAACATGCTAACCATTCCGGCTATTATATGAATACCTATTCATCTTTTTTGACCTGTGTGGGACTGGCATTTTAATGCCGTCGTAGAGCGCTTGTAAGGAAAAAACACGGAATGACGCTTCAAGAGCTGCTGACAAAAAAACGCGATTATCTTCTGGGCTGTTGGGAGGACATCATCCTGGGAGAGTATCAGAAGGATACCATTCGCATTTTCAAAAAGCAGAAAGACCAGTTTGCTAACCCTGTGGGCCATAAGATTCGTATCGGAATGGCCGAACTTTATGATGTACTGTGCGATGATAGCGACGACGAGGTGGAAACTCCAGGCCTGGAGGATCTCCTGAAAGTTCGTGCTGTTCAGCCTATTGCTGCCTCAACGGCAGTGTCCTTTGTCTTTGACCTCAAGACCCTTGTTGAAGATGAATGCAAAAAAGAAGGAATGGATAGCTTATATAAAGAGTTTCTGGCCTTTTGTGCCAGAGTGGATGCGGCTGCCTTGGCCATGTTTGACATCTTCAGTAACTGCAGACAGAAGGTGTATCAGATTCGGATGAATGAGTTTAAGACCGGAAGACACATCATCACTGATAATGCCAAATGTTCCTCGCAGGTTATGAGAGAAGACATGGCTGACAGCATTCGCAACAGAACAACCAACACCAAACCTAATGAAGAGAGGTAACGGTTAATGAAAGTCCTGAGACCCATCATCGCAGTCTTAGCGCTGATCGTGGCAGGAGGGGTACTGGGATACCTTGGTAAAGGGACCCAGATGCTGGTCGGAGTGATCCTGCCCAGCATTGCTTTCTTGGTGTTCATCGTGGGCATGATTCGCAAAGTCATTGACTGGGCGAAATCCCCGGTGCCATTCAAGATTACTACCACCTGCGGACAGGCGAAATCTCTTCCCTTTATCAAGGAAGACCGTTTCGATTGTCCCAACTCCAAGTCTGACGTCATCGTTAGAATGATCCTTGAGATCTTCCTGTTCCGGTCATTGTTTCGCAACACCAATGCAGATGTTAAAAGCGGGGATCTCCCCAAGCTCCATTATGGTCCCAGCCTCTGGCTCTGGCTCTTTGGTATTTTATTCCATTATACCTTTTTGACCATTGTCCTTCGCCACCTGCGTCTCTTCACTGAGCCGGTGTTTCCTGGCATTGCGCTGCTTGAGTATTTTGACGGATTTGTCCAGATTGGTGCTCCGGTGCTCTATCAGTCAGACCTCATCTTCATGGGAGCCCTTACCGCTCTCTTTGTCAGACGTCTGGTAATGCCGCAAATCCGTTATATCTCCCTGGGGACTGATTACTTCCCCCTGCTGCTCATCTTCGGTATCGGCGCCACTGGTATGCTCATGCGCCACTACTTCCGTGTTAACATCACTGATGTTAAGCAGCTGACCATGGGTCTCGTTACCCTAGACTGGACCAACCCGGGTAATATCCACCCGATTTTCTTTATCCACGTCACTCTGGTTTCTGCGCTGATGATGTACTTTCCGTTCTCCAAGCTTACCCATGCGGCAGGTATCCTCTTCTCCCCAACCAGAAATATGGCAAATGACTCTCGGGCCAAGCGCCACATCAACCCCTGGAACGATCCGAACATCAAGCCGCATTCCTATGCTGACTATGAGGATGAGTTCCGTGAGTTCATGGTTGACGCCGGTATCCCCGTAGAGAAGGAACTTCCTCCGGCGCCAGCAGCTGAAACTGAAGAGGAGGTCACTGAATAATGGCTATTCCAAAAGTAGAAGATCTGAGGGTTGCTGTTGCTACAGAGCCTAACATGTTGACAGGCGCCATTCCTAAAAAGGACTGGCTGGACACCTTCACTGAATTCAAGGAAGGTAATTTCGCCTATCCGGCCAAGCCAGAGATAGTCGACTATCATAAATTCCCCAACTCACGCGTCTGGTCCCCGGATGAGGATGACTGGAAGCTGCCGGAAGGCTGGGAAGACATCATCCTTAAAGGCCTTAAAGAGAGACTGGACAAGTTCCGCTCCCTCAAGGTTTTCATGGACATCTGTGTACGTTGCGGTGCCTGTGCGGATAAATGCCACTTCTTCCTCGGCACTGGTGACCCTAAGAACATGCCTGTTCTGCGCGCCGAGCTGCTGCGCTCCGTTTACCGGAACGAGTACTCTGTTGGCCGCAAGATTCTGGCAAAGATGCAGGGCAACCGTCCCATGACCGTTAAGGTCCTCAAGGAATGGTTCATGTACTCATACCAGTGTACTGAGTGCCGCCGCTGCTCCGTGTTCTGCCCCTACGGTATTGACACCGCGGAAGTCACCATGATGATGCGCGAGCTCCTCCATCTGGTGGGTGTAGGTATTAACTGGATCCTGGAGCCGGCTGCCAACTCAAACCGCACCGGTAACCATATGGGTCTCCAGCCCCATACCTTTAAAGAAAATATCGGCTACCTGGTGGATGACGTTAAGGAAATCACCGGCATCGACATTAACCCCACCTTTAACAGGAAGGGCGCCGAGGTTCTCTTTATTACTCCATCTGCTGACGTCTTTGCCGAACCCGGCATTTACACCTTCATGGGCTACCTGCTTCTCTTTGAGCATATCGGACTGGACTACACCCTCAGCACCTATGCCTCAGAGGGTGGTAACTTCGGACTCTTCACCAACAATGAGATGATGAAGAAGCTGAACGCCAAGATGTATGCCGAGGCCAAGCGTCTGGGTGTCAAATGGATCTTGGGTGGTGAGTGTGGCCATATGTGGCGTGTGCTCCATCAGTATATGGACACCATGAACGGCCCGACGGACTTCATGGAAGTCCCCAAGAGCCCCATCACCGGCACGGTATTTGAAAATGCCAAGTCCACCAAGATGGTCCATATCTCCGAGTTCACCGCTGACCTGCTCAAGCACAATAAGCTCAAGCTCGATCCTCAGCGTAATGCCCACCGCGTCCCCACCTTCCATGATTCCTGCAACCCGGCTCGGGCCATGGGTCTCCTGGATGAGCCCCGTTACATCCTCGACCGTGTCGTACCCAAGTGGCATGAGATGAATGAGAACTGTATCCGCGAGAAGACCTATTGCTGCGGTTCCGGCACCGGTCTGAATACCGGTGAGATTATGGAACTTCGTATGCGTTCCGGTCTGCCTCGTGCAAATGCCGTTCAGGATGTCAACCAGAGGTTCGGTGTTAACGCTCTGGCCAATGTCTGCGCCATTGACCGCGCCACCCTCCAGCCCCTTATGGAATACTGGCTGCCTAATACATCTGACGATCCAATGCGGACAACAGATGTTGACGTCATCGGTCTTTCTGAGCTTGTCGGTAATGCACTGGTTATGGATGGTGAAATTGAAAACAGGGATCAAGGCCTGCGCTTTGAAGAACTGGTAACTGCGGAAACGGAGGGCTAATCAAATGTACGACAAAAGTAATGTACTGATCGGATTGGCTATTTTCCTCGTTTTGGCCCTGTCCGTTGTTGGTTACAATATGACCGCCGGCGACAATCAGCCGCCAAAACCGGAAAAACCCAAAGGATATACCGCCTGTGTCAAAAAGACTGACTACATGCAATCCAGCCACATGGTTCTGTTGAATGAGTGGCGGGATGAGGTTATCCGCGAAGGTAAACGTGAAATGGTAGAAACTGCCGATGGTAGCCTCAAGGTAGAAAAAAGCCTGCAGAACGGCTGTATGAAATGTCATACCAGCAAGGTGAAATTTTGTGACACCTGTCACGAATACGCCTCTGTTAAGCCATACTGCTGGGACTGCCATCTTGCCCCGGTTGAACCTGCTGCCGGCAAGGAGGCCATCTAATGGATAATACAAGAAGAAAATTCCTAAAACTGGCCGGCCTTACAGCTGCCGCCGGTGTTGCTGCCCCCGTGCTGGGCTCCAAGGCCTTGGCCTCCAGCGCCCCAGCTGCACATGGTGAGCCTGCTGCCCATGGCGGTGGCCACCACGAAGAGGCCCCCACTGGCGTGCGTCACGGTCTTGTTATTGATACCGGCAAATTCCACGACAATCCCGGCCTGGCCGAGAAATGTCAGAAGGTTTGCCACGACTATCATAACGTGCCGAAATTCAACAACGGCAAAGACGAGATCAAGTGGATCTGGACTGAAAAGTTCGCCAACGTCTTTCCTGAGCACAGCCATTACAAGAAGGATGACCGGATCAGCTCCATGAACATCCTGGCCCTGTGTAATCATTGTGACAGCCCACCTTGTGTACGGGCCTGTCCCACCAAGGCAACCTTCAAAAACAAAGAGGGTGCAGTCATGATGGATTTCCATCGCTGCATCGGCTGCCGTTTCTGTATGGCTGCCTGCCCCTACGGAGCGCGCTCCTTTAACTGGCGTTCTCCCCGTGGTTCTGAAGATGGCAAGCCCTTCATTGAGAAATACAACCCCCTCTTCCCATCCAGGATGCGCGGTGTTGTTGAAAAATGTTCGCTCTGTGCATGGCGGACCAAGCAGGGCAAAGAACCGCTCTGTGTTGAAGAGGCCAATAAAGGAGTTGAAGGCGCCATGGTATTTGGTGACCTGAATGACCCGAATTCCGATGTCTCCATGACATTAAGGAAACGGTTCACCATTCAGCGCAAGCCTTCTCTCGGTACAAAACCGTCAATTTTCTACATCATCTGAGGTGATTCATCATGGTTGATAAAGTATTGAAAGGAAACGGACTGTACTGGGGCTGGCTCACCCTGTTGCTCATGGTTATGGGCGCAGGCGCTGTTGCCTATCTGGTCCAGTTCAACTACGGACTTGGCGCCACCGGTATGAGCCGGGACGTGACCTGGGGTATCTATATCTCCCAGTTTACCTTCCTGGTCGGTGTTGCCGCCGGTGGTCTGATGCTGGTGCTTCCATATTACCTGCATGACTACAAGTCTTTTGGTCGTATTACTCTTTTGGGTGAGTTCATGGCGATTGCTGCCGTGGCCATGTGTCTGATGTTCATTATTGCCGATCTTGGTCAGCCCATGCGGGCAATGAACGTTATCCTTCACCCTACCCCGAACTCCATGCTGTTTTATGACATGATCGTCTTAAACGGCTACCTGTTCTTAAACGTACTGTGTGGTTTCGTGGTCCTCTCGTCTGAATATAGAGGCGTCAAGTATCCCAACTGGGTGAAGCCGTTTATCTATATCTCCATTCCCTGGGCCATCTCCATCCACACCGTAACGGCGTTTCTTTACTGTGGTCTGCCGGGACGTCATTTCTGGCTCACCGCTGTTCTGGCTCCCCGCTTTCTGGCCTCGGCCTTTGCGGCCGGACCGGCCCTGCTGATGGTTATTGCGCTGATCATGAAGCGTACTGCTAATTTTGACGTGGGTGAGACTGCCAAAAACAAGCTGGTGACCATCATCGGTTACGCTGCTATCATTAACTTCTTCCTCCTCGGTTGTGAGGTCTTTGTTGGCTACTACTCCAACATCCCCGGCCATATGCACACCCTGGATTACCTGTTCTTTGGTCTTGTTGACCACAGCACAGGGGTTATGCACAACAACCTGGTGCCCTTTATGCGCGCCTCTGTTGCCATGGGTATTCTTGGCATCTGCATGCTCTTTATTTCCAGACGCCAGAAATCAGATGCCATGCTGGCCACCAGCTGTATCTTGATTTTCGTTGCTTTCTGGATCGATAAAGGCCTGGGCCTTGTCCTTGGTGGTTTCGTACCCACGCCCATGGAGCATGTTGTAGAGTACACCCCCACCGTTGTAGAACTCACCGTGACTGCCGGAGTCTGGTCCACAGGCTTCTTCATTCTCACCCTGCTCTACAAGATGGTTGTTGCTGTAAAGCGCGACTCTGAAGCAACCCTGAAGATCTCCTAGAGCGCCAGGATTTTATATCCTTAAACTCCAGATCATTCAGGTCGTATAATAAAAAAGGCAGGTTCCTCTTTTGAGGAGCCTGCCTTTTTTATTTATCATGTACTATACTCATCATGAATCCTCAGTGACATCAAGCCGCCAAGGAGATTATTTTATGGAGGGGAAGCCCATTCACCCCTATGGACTTATTGATTTCCTTACTGAGTGGCTTATCAACCATATCCGTAACGAGGATAAAAAAATAGGTGGGGCCATGGAGCAATTTATGAAAGAAAATAGTGACTGGGATGGCGCCTTTGCCTAGCGCTTTTGGATCGTTCTTAGCAAATTCGGACGCAGCCTAGGCCCAAACGTCCAATATCCCACTTTTTATTTGCTGTTTTAGATGTTCCGTTTTAAGAGTGTGCTAGGCAGTTTTTTTCTGCCCGTATCTTTTGGGTGGATTCCTTTAACCGCAGCAGCTTGCCAGTCTGACCATCAGCCTGGCGTCTACTCATTTACTCACATCTACAGTTATTTTTATGAACGCATCCATCCTTGATCTTGTCGGCAACACTCCCATCGTTCCCATCCGCCGTTTAAACAAGAACCCCAAGGTCCAGATTTTTGCCAAACTTGAGTCCATGAACCCTGGTGGCTCAGTCAAGGACCGGATCGGCAAATTCATGATCGAGGCAGCCGAGAAGTCCGGAGCGCTGACCAAGGACAAGATCGTTCTTGAGGCCACAAGCGGCAACACTGGTATTGGCCTGGCCATGGTCTGTGCCGTAAAGGGCTACCGCTGCATGCTGGTCATGTCTGAATCCGCCTCCATTGAGCGCCGCAAAATCATGAGTGCTTACGGCGCTGAGATACTTCTTACCCCTGCTAAACGTTCCACCGATGGCGCCATTGAGCAGGCCTACGCCATGGTCCGGGAACATCCGGACAAATATTTCCTCACCGACCAGTTCAACAATAATGCCAACTGGCAGACCCATGTCGAGACCACCGGCCCCGAAATATGGGAACAGACCGGCGGCAAGGTTACCGATATTGTTGCCACCTTGGGTACCAGTGGTACGGTCATGGGCCTCAGTCATTATTATGCCACCAAGCATTCCCATGTTCGCATTACTGCGGTGGAACCTTACCTTGGGCACAAAATCCAAGGCCTCAAAAACATGAAAGAGTCCTATAAGCCTGGGATCTTCGATAAAAATAAACCATACCAGATCATTAATATTGAGGATGAAGAGTCCTTTGAAATGGCCCGCACCCTGGCCAGGGAAGAGGGTCTTTTTGTGGGCATGAGTTCCGGCTGTGCCATGACTGCGGCACTTAAAAGGGCGGAAGAGATGGAAGAGGGCGTGCTTATTGTCATCTTCCCTGACAGCGGGGAAAGATATCTCTCCACTGAGCTCTTTACCAAAAAAACAACCAAGGGTGATGCGGATGAGGCTTCGCAGCTGCGCTTCTACAATGCCCTTAAACGAAAGAAACTGCCCTTCACGCCCATTTCTTCAAAAAAGGTAACCTTTTACGCCTGCGGCCCCACAGCCCACGAAGCTACTAACCTCAGCCACTGCAGGCGTTTCATCGTCGCCGACCTGATCCATCGCACCTTGGCCGCCAAGGGCTATAAGGTCGACTTTCTGATGAACTTTACCGACCTTGACGATAACACCATTGCCGGGGCCGAGAATAAATCACAGTCAGTGGCGGATTTCACCACCCCCCATATCGAGGCCTTTATTTCCGACATGGAAGCCCTGGGCATGAAACAGCCCATCACCATGCCCAAGGCCTCGGCCTATGTTGAGCGGATGATCGAGATCTCCCATGATCTTATCCACAAGGGCTTTGCCTATGAGTTGCACGGGTCCATCTATTTCGACATCTCCAAATTCAGCGATTACGGCAAACTCTCCAAGGTGGATCTCGATAAAATCAGAAGCGGCCAGTCCGTGGACCTTGAGGAGTATGACAAGCACAGCCCCCTTGATTTCACGTTGATGAAACGCTCCACCCTGGGCGAACTCAAGCAGGGCATCTTTTTCCAGACCGATTTCGGCAATATGCGGCCTGGCTGGCATATCGAATGTGCGGCCATGACCTTGAGCCATCTCGGCGACACCATGGACATCCACACGGCGAGCCGCAACCTCATCTTCCCTCACCATGAAAATGAGAATGCCATTGCCCAGGCCCTGACCGGCAAGCCCCTGGCCAACCACTGGCTCCACTCCGAACTCCTTTTGGTGGATGGCAAAATGATGAGCGCTGAAAATTCCAACATCATTACCCTTAATGATGTCTGGGCAGAGGGTTTCAGCAACAGGGAGGTGCGCTTCTTCCTGCTGCGTCATCATTATCGCAAGCCCATCGAATTCAGCTATAGCAAGCTCACGGCAGCACGCACCAGTCTGCGCCGCCTTGATGAATTCTGCAAAAAACTCCTTTGCCTGTCACCGGGTAATCCCCATCCCGAGGTGGCCACCTATCTTACCAGCCTTGAAAACACCTTTTTTGAGGCCATGGATGATGACATGAATATCTCCAAGGCCTTGGGCGCTCTCTTTGATTTCATCAAAAAGGTCAATCCCATTCTGGCCAGCGGTCAACTTGATGGCGACCAGAAAAAATATATCCTGGAGCCCCTGGAAAAGATCAACTCCATTATAAACGTCATGGTTCTGGAGGCATGTCCCCTGAATCCTGAAATTGACGAATTGATCAAAGAGCGGGAAGAGGCGAGAAAAAGTAAAGATTGGCAAAAGGCTGATGCTGCCCGCCTTAAATTAGAGGAAAAAGGAATCATCATTACAGACACAGCCACCGGGCCGGCCTGGTGTCTCAGCCATGGCGTCTGCGAGGCCTGCGGCGCTGAAAAATGTGAAAAAAAATAAAACGTACACTCCGATTTATAGCTGTTATCTGCGCTGTTTTCATGCTGAGCAGCTGTTCTGACCCTAAAAAAACTGTCCAGAGCCCTCCGGCAAACAGCTACCATTTCAGCCAGGAAGAGCACTATAAAACCATTAACAAGCTCTACTGCCAACTTAAAGACTGGCAAGGCGTGCCCCATAGCGACGGTGGCATGAGCAAAAAAGGCGTTGACTGTTCCGGCTTTATCCATCGCTCCTTCCGTGAGCTCTTCGATGTCCGGCTGCCCCGCACCACCTCGCAGCTGGCCCATACCGGTGAGGCGGTCAGCAAGGTCCAACTCCAACCAGGAGATCTTGTTTTCTTCAAGGTCAATATGGGAACCAGACACGTGGCTATCTATGTGGAGAACCAGAAATTCATCCATGCCTCAAAGAGCAAAGGGGTGATGATCTCACGCCTGGACAATCCCCATTGGCTGAAGCATTATTGGCAGGCACGCAGGGTTGCGCACCTGTAAAGACTGATCAAAAACATCCTCTTTTTTTGCATTCGGAATTCAAAATTCCCTGCTCTACATCGTGCAGTTGGTCTTCATTTTTTCTTCTTAGGCGTCTTCCGCAAACCATCAAGCAAATGCCTTAATGCCATGATGGGGTGATAAAAAATCATCTTCGGCCCTATCTCCCGCATCACCGTCCGAACTCTTTTTCTCATCTCCGGCTTATAACAATGAACCGGACAGTTGCCGCAGGTGGTCTTGCCCTCCTGAAAAGGACAGAGTGCCAGACGTTTTTGGGCATACTCCTCCAACTCCCGGCACTCTGAGCAAAGCTCCCTGCCCCCCCCATGGTGCCGCCGGCAATAGAGACGGATCATGGCCTCTATAGTCTTGGCTTCCCATGCCATGCGCCCAGAAAAAAACATAATCCAATCACTTAAGAGCTGAGACGACCATCATACTTCCCAGGACAATGAGGAGATAATAGATGATTGTCAGATAGGAGTTGCTCTGTAATTTTTTATACAAACGTGAACCAAAGAAGACCCCGGAAAGTACCGGCAAGGCTGCGACCCCAAAGAGGGTCAAAACATGGTGGGTCATTAGGCCGGTGAGATAATGGGCCGACGCCGCCAGGGCAGATGTAAAGAAAAAAAAGGACGATAACGTCGCTTTAATCTCATCCTTCTTCCAGCCGGTAAGGGTGGTATAGATGATAGTGGGGGGACCGCCGGCACTAAAAGCGCCGCCAATGGTGCCGGTTGCAAAACCAGCCGCATAGGCCCAGCCTTTGTTGATCGACTTCTGGCTTAGCCGCCCATAAAGACAGGAGAGACCGTAAGCTATGATCAAAGTACCCAGACTGCATTTAATCATAGCAGAATTAACGTTTTTAAGAATGGTCACCCCCACATAAACCCCCGGCACACAGCCGACAGCCAACGGCAAGATCTTGCGCCAATCAAGATGGCTTTTCAGCTGCAGTGATAAAAAGAGATTGATAGTCAACGTATTTAAGAGTGTGAGGGTTACCGCCTCTCTTACCTCCAGCACCAGGACAAGAAGGGGCATAGCCAGCAATGCTGCTCCAAAGCCGGAAATGCCCTGAAGGAGACCGGCGCTAAAAAAAATAAGGGAGACAATAAGATTTATGGGCATGGCAGGTCTATAATTTCCTCTTTTTGCTCTGGTCTGCGCCCCTCTGCTATAATCATAGCCAGCGGATGCAAAAAAATACTGAACATGTTAGTTACACAAAGCTGCAAGTAGAGGCAGAGCGTCTTAGCACATATAGGGTAAGGCAATTTCATTTTTAGGGACCCCAAGACAATGCACGTTGATTCTGTTAATATTCAAAACATCATTGACCTTAAAGAGCTTAGGCTCCTCTTCGAAGATTTTTCGACGGCCACAGACTTTACCGCCGGCCTCGTTGACCCGAAAACAGGTGAGTTCATTGTTCACACGGGCTGGCGTGATATTTGTACAGAATTCCATCATACATATCCTGAGACGAAAAACCAGTGTCTGGTCCATAATAAGCCAGATTTGGCCGGAGTCAATCAGGCCAACCAAATCCTCATTCGCCATTGTCCAAACGGCCTTATTTACGGCTTTACTCCCATCATCATTGAAGGACACCATCTGGCAACACTGTTCACCGGACAGGTCCTTTTGGCCCCAGCCGACAAAGAGCATTTCCGCCTCCAGGCCCAAAAATACGGCTTTGATGAACAGAAATACCTGCGCGCCCTTGCCCAAGTCCCAGTCAGCAGTGAGGAAAAATTTCATGCCATGCTACGCTATCTGGCAAAAAACGTTACCCTCTTTGCCCAAACCGGCCTGAGCAATCTGCAAAGCCACCAGGAGGCTGAAAAAAAAGAATCGCTCCTGCAAAGTATTTTCAGATCCACCCCCACCGGAATCAACCACCTGGCGGTTGAGCGAAGACTCTACTGGGCAAATGAGAAATTTGCCGAGATAACTGGTTACTCTTTGCAAGAACTTCAGGACAAAAAGGCCAGCCTTCTTTATGCCGATGATGAAAACTTTGAGGAGGCGGGCCACCAGATTTACGGTTCGCTGGAGAAATATGGCACCGGCTCCATGGACACCAAGTGGCGCCGTAAAGACGGCTCAGTGATTGACGTCCATCTCAGCGCCAGCAAGGTGGCTCTTCAAGATTTTCCTGAGAGTGTGATATTTTCGGTATTGGACATCACGGCTCGTAAGAAAATAGAGGAGGATCTGCGTAAAAGCGAGGAGCAGTGGCAGAGAACATTCAACTCTTTTAGCGACATTGTGACGATTCTTGATCCCGAGTATCGCATTGACAAGATTAACAAGGCCGGCTGTGAGGCAGTGGGCCTCACAGAGCAAGAGATCCTGGGCCGCCACTGCCATGAAATCTATGCTGACTCACATGTTCCTTGCCCTGACTGCCCAATCGACAAAACGATAAAAAAACGCACCCCCCATACCAACGAAATTTATCAGGAAAAATTTGACAAAACATTCCAGGTTTCATCTTCACCGGTTCTTAACGATGAAGGTGAATTAATCCAAATTGTCCATGTTGCCAAAGATATAACATCTTTCAAAAAACTGGAGGCGGACAGAGTTTTGCTCGCCACTGCCATTGATCAAGCCGCTGAAACAGTGCTTATCCACGACACTAATGGAGTCATCCAATACGCCAACCCAGCCTTTGAAAAGGCAAGTGGTTACACCATCGCTGAAGCCCTTGGTCAAAAAATCTGTTTTCTAAAAAGTGACAATCAGGACTCACAATTTTATGAAAAAATGTGGAGCACCCTGACCCAGGGCAAGGTGTGGCGCTGTCATATGACGAACAGAAAAAAAGATGGTTCCCTGTTTGAAGAAAATGTCACTGTCTCTCCTGTCAAAAATCATCAAGGCGAGATCACCAACTTTGTGGCTGTAAAGTCTGATGTCAGCAAAGAGGTTCAGCTTCAAAGCCAATTACGGCAGGCCATGAAAATGGAAGCCATCGGCATCCTGGCTGGCGGTATTGCTCATGATTTTAACAATATCCTCACCTCTATTATCGGCTATGGACAATTCGCCCAAACACATTTGACGGCCGATGACCCGGTGCGGATATATCTTAGCCAGGTGATTAGCGCCGGCAACAGGGCCGCTGAACTTATAAAGCAGATTCTTGCCTTCAGCCGCCAGACCGACGAGGATTATCGCCTCGTCAATATTGACCTGCTCGTCAATGAGATTCTAAAACTTTTACGGGCATCTCTGCCGTCAACCATAACTATCAAGAAAAATATTGCTCCAAACTGCGGCATATGTCTCGCTGATCCCACCCAAATCCATCAGGTTATCATGAACCTCTGCACCAATGCCAAACATGCCATTGGCAACGAAATTGGCAGCTTGAGTGTTGGCCTCTCAGAAATCGAAATCACCAGCCCAGAAAGCATGGCCGACCGGCCTCTTCTTGAACCGGGCACCTATCTTGATCTCGCAATCAGTGACACTGGCTGCGGTATGGACCAGGTAACCCTGTCAAAAATATTCGACCCATTTTTCACCACCAAGGAAAAGGGCCAAGGCACCGGCCTGGGCCTCTCCGTAGCTCGTGGCATTATCAAACAGTGTCAAGGCGAGATCACGGTTACCAGCGAGCCTGGGCAGGGCACCACCTTCCACGTCTACCTGCCTGTCCAGGAAGGGAAGGCCCATTACGAGCAGCCAGTCATTGAGGAAGCTCTGCCGGGGAAGAGTGAACGGCTCCTGCTTGTCGATGATGAAGAGCTCATTATCACTATCCATAAACTCTTATTGGATGACCTTGGTTACCAAGTCACCACCACCAGCAGCAGCTTGAATGCGCTTAAAATATTCAAAGAAAATCCAAACGCATTTGACCTGGTCCTCACCGACATGACCATGCCGGAAAAAAATGGCACTGATCTTGCCAAAGAAATGTTGGAGATACGGCCGGATATTCCGATTATCCTCTGTACCGGTCACAGTGAGAGTACCAACGAGGAAAGGGCCAAGGCGATTGGCATCCGTAAATTTCTCCTGAAACCGGTGGCCTTTAACACCCTTGCAAAGGCCTTGCGCGAGATGCTGGACAGCGAGCGCTAACCGCACAAGCCGCCGTGCTCTCCATCCTGAAACTTTCACAAAGTCCGCGGCACCCCCATTCCTGCCAGGGAAAAATCTTGTTTCATGGGGGCTGATACGGTATATAAGGGCAACGAGTGCGCCCGTAGCTCAGTTGGATAGAGCATCGGCCTTCTAAGCCGAGGGTCACAGGTTCGAATCCTGTCGGGCGTACCATGACCTCTTCCTCGTTTTGCTGTTACCCCATGCCTTCATGCGTTGTTAAGAAGTTGCGTCCTGTAAAAAAAATAGCCCTCAATCTCTACTTCTGGCCCTTCTTCGCCTTGGTCACCCTGCTTTTTGCCATGGGCATCCCCTTTTTTTCCCTGGCCGCCATGCTTGTGCCGGGAAAATCCATAGCATCCTTTTTTCGGCGTGGTATTACTAAATATGGCTGGGCCGTCTGCCGCCTCATCCCCTTTATGGCGCCGGTTCAGCTCGACAACAGGGCCGGCCCCCTGCCCCGGCCGGTTATTTACGTGGCAAACCATCTCTCCTCCATTGACCCCTATTGCTTTGGTGTGGTGCATGACGAGTATGGCATGTTCACCTCCTGGCCCTTTAACATCCCTGTTTTTAAATGGATGATGAAATCTGCCCAGTATGTTGACACGCGCCGAGGCTGGGAGACGATCAGTATCCAGGCCCACAAGTTACTGGCTGACGAATGCTCGCTTATAATATGGCCGGAAGGACACCGCTCCAGGGACGGCAAGTTGGCGGAGTTTCAGCGTGGCGCCTTCCGCCTGGCCGTTGAAGCAAACTGTCCTGTGGTGCCGGTCTGCTTTATTGACACCGACAAGGTCCTTGCCCCTGGCTGCCGGCTTCTCTCCCCGGCCCGGCCCAAGGTTGTGCTGCTGCCACCCCTGTGGCCTGACCTGGGACAGGGCAAAAGAAAGGCCATTAAACAATTATGCCATGATTGCCGCCAGATCATTGCCAAGGAAATAGAAACACAACAGCATGGAGAAGTCCTCGCTTAACACAGCCCTGGCCTGGCGTACTGCACCGCCAGCAGAGATTGCCGGCAAGCAGCTTGCCCTGCTCCAGAATCATGTCCGGCAGGCTATGCATTCCGCCTTCTACAAGGAAAAATTCGAGGGCCTGGGGATCACCATCGATGAGGTGGCCTGCCTGGATGATCTTCGTTTTCTGCCCCTGACCAGCCGCCGGGACCTTGACGGGGCAAGCCACCTCTTTCAGGCCAGTGCGAATAAAAATATTGTTGACCTCAGCCTCACCTCCGGCACAACCGGGCCGCCGGTGCAGGTGCCCTATACCGCAAACGACCTCTCCAGACTGGCCTTTAATGAAGCCCTTGCCTTTTGGGGGGCTGGTGTTCGTCCTGAAGACCGTTTTTTGGTCTGTGTCACACTGGACCGCTGTTTCATTGCCGGCCTCGCCTACTATAGCGGTTTGGCAAAATTAGGGGCCACGGCCATCCGCAGCGGCCCCGGCCAACCGGCCAGACAATGGCAGCTCATTAAACAGCTGCGGCCAGCAGGACTTATCGGCGTGCCCAGCTTCCTCCTGCACATGGCTAAGTGGGGCCAGAAACATGGCCATTCGCCTCAGGATATGGGGATCAGGTCACTTATTACCATTGGTGAACCGATCCGCCGGGCCGACTTTTCCCTCACTGTGCTGGGCAAGGAACTGACCCAGGCCTGGAATGCCCCTATTTATGTTTCTTACGGGGCCACAGAGCTTGAAACCGGCATCAGTGAATGCCAGCAAGGGTGCGGTGGCCATATCCACCCTGAGTTGAGCCTGGTTGAAATTATTGATGAGCAGGGTAACCTGGTGGCAGATGGTGAGCCTGGCGAGTTGGTGGTGACGCCGCTTGGAGTGGAAGGTTTTCCGCTGATTCGTTTTCGAACCGGCGACATCAGCCGCCTTTACCGAGAACCCTGCCCTTGCGGCTGGCAAACACCGCGCATCGGGCCCATTGAGGGCCGCATTGCGCAGCGCCTGAAGGTGCGAGGCACCACCATTTATCCGGAGATCATCTTCCAGACCTTGCAGGAGATCTCCGCCATTGAGGCCGCCTATATTGAGGTACGGGCCGCCTATGATCTTTCCGATGATGTAAAGGTCGTTGTTGGCAGCCGGCAAGCTCTGGAGGCAAAGGAGATAGAAGCCCTTCTCCAGGCCCAGTTACGCGTACGGCTCACCGTGGTAAGCGAGGAGTTGGAAAAGGTCCAAAAAACCATGGCCGGCGGTCATAAACCAAAAAAGTTTTTTGACTTACGCTTGCAATAAAGAAGAGGCGCCCTAAAGCATTATCCGTTATTATTACTATTCTTATTTTTTTGGATTACAGAAACCAAAGTTTAAACAATATGGGTTGTACAAAAGAATATTGGGGTCTTGAATTTAGCCCTGCAGAGATTGCCGATTGCAAGGCCACCAGAGGCCTTCTTTCCCTTGAGTTAGAACTATCCCGTGTCTGCAACCTTCGGTGTATATACTGCTATGCCTCTTCCGGTGTGGCCCTGGCGGACGAGCTCACTCTTAGTGAAATCAGCGGCGCCATTGACCAAGCTGCCGAGTTGGGCGCCAGGAAAATCATCATCCTGGGCGGCGGCGAACCTCTCCTCTATCCTCATCTCCTTACCGTCATCGACTATATCCGCGGCCAAAAACTTGGCGTGGACCTTTTCACCAACGCCACCCTCATTGACAATAAGATGGCCCAGGCTCTTTTTGAGAGAGAGGTGGCCATCTCCATGAAGATGAACAGCCGCAGAGAGGATGTTCAGGACGCCCTTGCCGCAAAATCCGGGACATTCAAAGCCATTGAAAAAGGATTGCAGGCCCTTCAGGCCGTTGGCTATCCGGACAAGCACCATACCTTGGGGATCGAAACGATCATCTGCAAGCAGAATTATGCAGACTTACCTGATCTCTGGCGCTGGGCCAGGAAACAAGAGATCATCCCCTATTTCGAGATTCTAACCAACCAGGGCCGGGCTCTGGAGCATACGGACCTGGAAGTCTCCCCTTCTGATCTGAAAAAACTTTTTGAGCAGCTCGCCCAAATTGACCAAAATGAATTCGGTCATAACTGGTCTCCCCGCCCGCCCCTGGCCGGCAGCCATTGTGCCCGGCATGAATATTCGTGTACAATAACTGCTACCGGTGATGTCCAGCCCTGCCCAGGGGTCTCCATCAGCACCGGCAATGTCCGTGACCATTCCCTGGCGGAAATTCTCCGAACCAGCTCCGTTATTCAGGACTTACGCAATATCCGCCACACCATTAAGGGACAATGCGGCAGCTGCGACCATGGGGACTTCTGCTACGGCTGCCGCGGTAACGCCTATCAGGTGACCGGTGATCACCTGGCCCCTGACCCTACCTGTTGGCTGGACAAGTAAAACAACAGACAGAGGAAAAGTTTAACATGAAATTAAAATCTTCTTCCCTTCTACTTGCTCTCCTCATCAGCTTTTTTCTCGTAACAGGCTGCCGGCAATCAGTACAGCTCTCTCTGCCCTTGAGCAAATCATACTTCACCAAGGCTAACATCTGGTATCAGCAACCAAAAATATGGTCGAGCAACTTCAAGGCCGGATCCATCCTTCCGGCCGGCACCAAAATTTCGTCACTCACCCTGCACAAAGGCCGTTATCACGCCATTGAATTTACCACGGCGGACAACAAAACATACTGGCTCTACCTGGCCCCGAAATTTGATCCCGGTCTCAGCCTTGAAGAACTCCAGCAAAGGCTTTTTGGCAGCAAAAATTTCAGCGAACTCACCCGTGGTCTCTCAAGTGCTGAAGTGACTGCCATTAAGCAGGGGCAAGTTGCCAAAGGCATGTCCAAGGCCGCTGTCCTGGTGAGCTGGGGCTATCCACCCACCGCTTTAACTCCATCCCCTAAGGCCCACAAATGGACGTTCTGGAAAAGCCGTTTTGACAAGCAGAATATCTTTTTTGACAGCAAAGGCCGAGTCGCTGATATCGTCGACTAAGTGCAACGATCATCACCCTGGCCATGGACCCATTACACCTCAACGAAGAAGAAAAAACCATGATCGGCGAACTGCCAGAACGCTGGCTGCGCATGGACCTGATGAGCCAGGTGGCCGTGCTTGAGGTGGGAAGGCTGTTGCGCCGGCACAGTCAGCTGGAGGGCACCACCGGCAAGGTTAATAAAGATCTCGTTTGTGCCCTTATAGTTGGTAGTTGCTACGGCTCTCTCGCCACCGACAAAGAGTATGCCGCCACCTTAGAGGACGGTATCGAATTTGCCAGCCCAGCCCTTTTTGGCTATACCCTTGCCAATATTGCCCCTGCGGAGGCAGCCAGCCATTACGGTATTACCGGCCCTGTTTTCGCCTTGCTTGACCCGGCGCCCCTGGAGGCAGCCCGCACTGAGGCCCAGCGTTGGCACTCCTATTTAGGGCCTGGTGCCCTTATTATTTACGGCGAGCTTGACGTGATACCCACTCCACACAAACCTGCCATTACAGCGACCTTTCATCTCCTGAAGACCCCATGACCCATCTCACCCTGATATATCCAAGCTGGCCCAAGATACCTGAGCAGACCGAATTTCACTTGCCCCCCCATGGCCCGGTCTGCGTGGCAGCGGCCATTCCGCCTGAGTTTAGCGTCACCTTTATTGACGAAAATGTTGATCCCCTTGATCATAAAGCGCATACCGATGTGGTGCTCATCTCCATGATGCTTACCTGCCAGATCCCGAGGGGGCTTGAAATTGCCGGCCTCTACCGCGAGCAGGGCATCAAGGTCATTGCCGGCGGCATTGCTGCCATGCTCCATGCCGACGAGGTGGCCCAGGCCGTGGACTCGATCTTTCTCGGCGAGGTGGAGGATGGCCGCCTGGCCAGAACCCTGGCCGACTGGCAGGATGGCAAGCTCCAAAGGCGCTATGATTATTTCCATGACCACCCCCCCATTGGTGCTGTAGGCCCGGCACGGCGCGATATCTTAAACCGTGAGCGCTATGTCTACCGCGGCGTGCCCATGGTGGATCTGGCCCATGCCTCCCGGGGCTGCAAGTTCAACTGTTTTCCCTGCTGCACGAGTTATCTCGGCGGCCGCACCTTCCGGCCTCGTCCCATTGAGCGGGTGGTGGAAGAGCTGGAAAGCATCGACAATAACCGTCTCTTTCTGGTGGACAACTCCCTGGCCCAGGACAAGGGATGGCTTTTGGAACTCTTTGAGGCCATGATCCCGCTTAAGAAAAAATGGATCAGCCATCCCATCCTTGATGATGACGAGGTGCTGGCCAAGGCGGCTGAGGCCGGCTGCTGGTACGTCTATCAGGCTATTTTTGACACCTCCGACCATATCCGCAACCGGGTGCGAAGATTAAAGGAGTATGGCATCGGGGTTGAAGCAGCGGTGCTTTTGGGCACCGACAACCAGAGTGTTGACTACATCAAGAAGCTGGTGGATTTCCTGCTGGAAATTGATGTGGACATGTCGGAATTTTCAATCCTCACCCCCTTTCCCCACACCCCGGCCACTGCCAAGATGAGCGAGGAGGGACGTATCCTTCATCAGGACTGGAAACGCTACAACACAGCCGAGGTGGTCTTTCAGCCAAAACAGATGAGCCCTGATGAGCTCCAGGAGATGTACCATTATGCCTGGGAGACGTTCTACCGCGACCTTCCTCAGTCCCAACGCATGAGCCGCCTGTTCTTCCAAGTCATCGAAAAGGAAGTAGCTGACAACACCTACCGCTCTTCCCTTGACAGGGAAAGCAGCAGAAGCTGGGCAAGCTGAAATGGTAGGCCTGCGCCAAGACCAAGTCCTGCTGGTCATCCCCTTTTATAACCATGATGAGAGCCTGGCCCAGGTTGTTAAGGCGGCCCACACCGGAGGTTGGCAGATACTGGTGGTGGATGATGGCTCTGACCGTCCGGCGGATGGTGCTCAGTTGGGCTGCGAGGTGTTGCGGCTTCCGAAAAACTGCGGCAAGGGCGCGGCCATTGTCAAAGGCGCAGAGGTTGCCAGGCAACAAGGATTTGCAGGCCTGCTCACCATGGACGCCGATGGCCAACATGCCCCTGAGGATGGCCTTAAACTCCTGAACATGAGTCAAGAATCATGGCCAGCCCTGATCATCGGCAACAGAAAAATGGCTGGCCAGCATGTGCCCGGCGCCAGCCTCTTTGGCCGGGTCTTTTCCAACTTCTGGGTCCGCCTGGAAACAGGACTCAGCCTGCCCGACACCCAGAGCGGCATGCGCCTCTATCCTTTGGAGGAGCTTTGCCAACTCTCCTTTTTCACTAAACGCTATGATTTCGAGATTGAGTCCCTGGTCCGGTTGGCCTGGGGCAATATCCCCATCCTTTCGACAGAAATCGCTGTCCACTATCCTCCGGCAGAAGAAAGGGTCAGCCATTTTCACCAACTACGCGACAATGCCCGCCTGAGCCTGCTTCATACCTTTCTTGTCCTACGCGCCCTCTGGCCCTGGCCCCACCAAAAACTAATCCTTTCCATTAAAAAAGAGGGTCCAAGCCTGCTCTTGCACCCGATCAAGCTTTTCAAGACCCTGCTGCGCCAACACAATACTCCCCTGCAGATTGCCACAGCTGTCTGGCTCGGTATTTTCATGGGTGCTCTGCCCCTCATTGCCGTCCATACCATTGCCATCATCTATGCCAGCCATAAGCTTCACCTCAACAAAATGGCAGCCGTGGCAGCCAGCCAGCTCTGCATGCCGCCCCTGGTCCCCTTTCTCTGCATTCAGATTGGCTTCTTCCTGCGCTTTGGCCATTTCCTCAGCGAGTTCACCATGGAGACCCTGGTCCACCAGCTGGGTTTTCGGCTCTGGGAGTATCTCCTGGGCTCCCTTGTCCTTGGCCCGCTTCTCGGGCTGGTGGTGGCCTTGGTATGTTATTTCACGGCCCTTGCTCTAAAGAAGCGAAACAGCTCCGCCAAGAACTAGAAACAGACGGGGTTGGATAAAACTCACCAGGCATTACCCAGGATAAGCTCTTTCCCCAATGGGCTTTCTTCTCGTAAAAATCTCTTTATTGCTTGTCGGCCCCTTCGCAGGCATTCGGCCCCACTCTCTTTCCCTTGGCCGCCTCCCTGCTCGTCCAGGGCCGAATGGGGAAGTGCGATGGAAAAATCATGAAAAAATAACCTCGGCCTTTTTTCATACCCCGTTGTCGGGTATAAATAGCATTACGAAAATGGTTGCGAATATCCTGAAAAAAAAAGGCGAGCATCTGGGGCACCTCTTCTTCTATGCTCTCATCATGATTGGCGGGCAGCTCCTTGCCTATCTCTTTCTCTACCCTCTGATTCTGGTCTATATCACCTTCAGCAGGACACCCCGAGAACAGCTTCGTCCCTATCTCAAGCGCCGCTTTCCAAATCACAGCCCCTGGCAACAATGGTGGGCTGCCTATCGCATTGTGATCGGCATGGGGAAGATGCTCATTGACCGTAGTTGGCTCGGCCTTAAGCCCAAAGCCAAACTCCACGGTGCCTTTGCAGGTTTAGACAGCCTCCAGAAAATTCTTGTTTCCGGCAGCGGCGCCATCATTACCCTGGCTCACGTCGGCACCTGGCAGACGGCCCTGGCCCATATCGCCGGCTTAGAGTGTAATGTTCATCTCATGATGGCCAAAGACACCCAAGCTGTGACCAAACACTTTTTTGAACTGGGCCGCAAACGGGACTTTAATATCATTGATGTCACTGGGTTTATGGGCGGTATGATAGAGGCAGTTAATGCCCTTGAACAGGGCGATGTTGTTCTTATCATGGGTGATCGGACCGCTGGTGGCCCCACGGCAACATCAACCTTTCTCGGTTCTGAAATCCGTTTGCCGGTGGCTGCCTATAGCCTGGCGGCCAACACCAAGAGCCCCGTGCTTATTGCCTTTTCTGCAAAACATGATAGAACCCATCAAACCCTTAAAATTTGGGATATCATCCATCCAGATTATAGACACGGCAACAGGGACCAGGAGATGGGCCGCTGTGCTGATCGATTTAGTAGAGCCTTAGAACAATATGTCGAAGAATATCCTTACCAATGGTACAATTTCTTTGACATTTGGGAGCACTAAGAATGAGTGATTTGAAGCAAGAGATAAAAGAACTGCTGGTGCGCGACCTGCGCCTGCAGACCAGGCCGGAAGAAATCGGTGACACTGACCCCCTCTTTGGCGAAGGCTTGGGCCTTGACTCCCTTGACGCTGTGGAGTTAGTGGTCCAGGTTAACAAAAATTTCGGGGTCCAAATTAAAGATATGACAGAGGGCCAGAAGGCCTTTACCTCGGTGCAAACCCTGGCTGACTATATTGAACAACACCGGAGTTAACTAATGGCCCCCTTGAGTTTAGGAAAAAGCTTTATCATTCAGGGATGGTGGTGACCGATTCTCTAAATACTGCCATCAGCGGCATGGGCTGCTGCTGTGCTGCCGGCAGCGACAGCATAAGCGCCTGGGATCGCCTCTGGCAGAGCGACATTCCATCCCCTTGCCCACCTCCCTTTGCCAGTGGCCATCCCCAGCCCGTCTTTCTTGTTCCTGGGCCCCTGATTTTTTCTTCCAGGTTGCCCTCTCTCGACCCTGAAAATTATAACCGCACCATCCTCCTCACCCTGCACGCAACCTTGGAGGCCATGGCCATGGCCGGTATCAATCCAGCAACACTGGCCACAAAACGGGTGGGAATTGCCCTTGGCACCACGGTGCGTTGCCATTTTCATGATGACGATTATTACCTGGCCTGGAAAGAAGGAAAATCCCTAAACCAGGATGCCATGCGCCGCTTTCTAAACGAGAATCTGGCCACAGCTATCCAAGATATCTTGCAGAGCCAAGGACCTACCACCGTCATAACCAATGCCTGCGCCTCAGGGACCGATGCCATTGGCCTGGGCAGAAGCTGGTTGCGCCAGGATCTCTGCGATCTTGTTATCTGCGGTGGCGCTGACGAATTATCCCGCCTGGCCTTCCATGGCTTTGCCTCTCTTCTCCTGACCTCGGATGCCCCCTGCACCCCCTTTGCCCAAGATCGTAGCGGCTTGAACCTTGGTGAAGGAGCCGGAGTTCTTCTCCTTGAAAAGGAAAGCCAAATCTGCAAGAGGGAGAGAGCGCCCCTTGGCTGGCTACGGGGATACGGCGCAAGTTCTGACGGCTACCATCCAACCGCACCCCACCCTGAGGGCCGGGGCCTTCAGCAGGCCATCAAAGCTGCCATGGCCGAGGCCGGTGGGGCAGCTTCCGATATCGCTCTCATTAATGGCCACGGCACCGGCACCCAGGCCAATGACCTGGCTGAAACCACTGCCCTGGCTCAACTGGGCTTTAGCAACACCCCCCTTATCTCCACCAAGGGTGCCACCGGCCACACCTTAGGGGCGGCAGGCGGCATAGAGGCGGTCTTCACTCTGCGTGCCCTCCAGGAAGGCCGGACCTTCGGCACCATCGGCTGCCTGAGTCCAGACCAGTCCCTGCCCTTTCAGCCCACCATCCAAAAAGAAAGAATAGAGCTCGAGGGGCGAATTGGCCTCAGCCATTCTTTGGCCTTTGGCGGCGGCAACGCTGCTTTGATCCTGGAGGCGGCCCCATGACAGTCGCTGTTCTTGCCACCTCATCGCTCCGGTTGGCCGACATGGTCATCCCCGACCATCTAGCCAGAGATTTGCGGCGGGCCGAAGAGTTCATCCAACTTGCGGTTGTTGTCTCACAACAGGCCTTGGCTGCTGCGCCACAGGTGGATGGCCACCGCACCGGCATATACCTTGGTACTGCTTTTGGCCCCATGGAGTGCAATTTCTCTGTTCTGGATGACCTGGTGATGAAAGAACCTATCTCTCCCACCCTCTTTTCACATTCGGTTTTTAATGCGGCCAGCGGCTATATCGCCCGCATCAGCAAAATCTATGGTCCGGCCCTGACCATGACCTCCTACGGTTGGCCTTTTTTCAGGGCTCTTCAGAGTGGCTGGCAGGCCATCAAAGAAAGGAGCCTGGACCATGCCCTGGTTCTCCAGGTGGAAACATACTCAACTCTGTTACACCATGCCCGAACGGCCATGTTGCCAGGCACTTCATGCCCCTGGCCAGCCGGGGCTACGGCCTGGCTCCTGAGCCATAATGGGCCATGTCTCCTTGACTATATATCTGTCTTGGAAGAGCCCTGCGCACCGGAAGCCAGGCTGGCCCGCCAAGAAACTTGGCAACAGACAGAAGCTTGTCATCCCTTGGCGGCTGCAGAAGAATTAACAGCCCTTATCGCCCGTCACCATTTCCCTCAAAAATGGCAGGCAGAAGCTGCTTACGGCACGGTGGAGCTCAAGCTCAGCCAGGGTGAAGCCTAGGATGGCTGGCGAGGTCGTCATAGTTGACAGCGGTCTTATCTGTGCCACCGGAAACCAGGCGGAAAGCTGGCATAATTTAATGGCAAACCACAGCTCTCTTACCCCCCTTGAATTATCAAACCTGCACTGTCATGTTGGCAGGATCGTTGATTTGCCAGATGAAATTGGCTCAAGACAACGGCTTGTCAGCCTTATCCGTCGCGGAATTAACCAACTGCAAATAACCACTGGCACAGAATCAAGCCATCTCATCGTTGCCACCACAAAGGGTGCGGCAGACGAACCCCTCACCGACCATACAAAACCAAATAGTGGTTTTGCCTGGCAGGTGGCAGAGATGATTGCCCGTGAAATTAACTACCCCGGCCAGCGCTCAACAGTGAGCGCGGCCTGCGCCTCTGGAACGGTGGCCATTATCCAGGCAAGCCAGATGATTGAAAAGGGGGAGGTGGACCAGGTGCTGGTTGTGGGTATTGATATCCTCAGCCGTTTTGTGCTGGCTGGCTTCAGCCAGCTTCAGGCCTTGGCTGAAGGAACCTGCAGGCCCTTTGATAAAAAGCGTAACGGCCTCTGCCTAGGGGAGGGCATAGGTCTGCTGCTGCTTACCAGCAAGAAAAGAGCTGCCGAACGAAATTGGCCTGCCCTGGCCACCATCAACGGTTGGGGTATTGCCTGTGACGCCAGTCACATCACGGCCCCCTGCCGCCAGGCAAGTGGCTTAAGCACCGTTCTTCACCAAGCTACTGCCGGTGCGACAAAAACGGTGGGAGCAATCAACGCCCATGGCACCGGGACCATTTACAACGATGCCATGGAAATCACCGCCTTCAAAAATCTCTGGGGAAACACTCCTCCCCCTTTCCATTCAGTCAAAGGAGCCATGGGCCATTGCCTCGGTGCAGCAGGGGTTATTGAGGCCTGCCTGGCCGTGACCTCCCTTCATGAGGGGAAGATCCCTGCCACCGTGGGTCTTCACGAGCCGGAAAACTTTCCAAACCAAGTGGGCGACAGAAACCAAGATTTAACCGCTGCCTCCATCCTTTCTTGCAATTCCGGCTTTGGCGGCATTAATGCTGCTATTCTTTTAAATTCCTAATTCTCTACTGCTGAAAGACCCTCACCAAGTTTCTTAATTACTTCTTCTTTTGCCAAAAGGTAAGGAGTGTTAGCAGCCGCCCCCCACCAAGGATTGATTTCTCGCGGGCTGCGAGGTCCATGAGTGAAATAGCAATTAGGAAGAAGAGGAGGTTGGGAAGCCAGAGAGATATTTCCACCGGCAATGTCTGGTTTTCAGCCAGGGTCTTTGCTAAGGAAAAAAGGACCCAGTAAACGATGTAGGATAAAAGACCAAGGGGAATACCTATCGCTTTTTTGCCCACCCCAGCCTCAAGACCAAAGACAAAACCAAGAAGGCTGAGAACAAAACATCCCACCGGCAGCACAAGGCGTTTGTGAAACTCCATAAGTAAAGGGAGTCCCAGTTCACTGGTAGCCCCCAACTTTTCAGCTTGCTCCCTGAGTTCAGGTAAACTCATCCCCCTCCTGTTGATCTTTCTCTTACTCCGATGCTCAACAATAAGCGGTAAACGTATGGGTATGTCCAACTCATAATTTTCAAAGAGAATGGTCTGGGTGGTCGCCCCTTGGGCTCGGTGAATACTGCCATCTTCCAAAACCAGGGAGAGGGACATATTCTCCAGATCAGAGGAGATATGACCGCGGCGGGCCAGGGTGATCATCGGCGTCCCCTCGATGTTCATGTCAGCCAAATAGACCCCGGACCACTGGCCCGTTTCCTTGTTAACCTCATCGGCGTAGAGGACATATTTGCCCATACCGTCACTGAACTCTCTGGCCTTGACCCCCTTGCTCACCTTTTCCTTGACCAGGTTGAACATCATTTTCTTCATTGCCTTATCAGAGGCCGGATTCAAAACAAGGGCACTGTAGCCAGCCAAAAGGCTTGTGGCCAAGGAGACCACGAGTACCGCCGGCAACATCCGGCCAATACCGATACCAGCAGCCTTCATGGCCATAATCTCGCCATCATTGGCCAGCCTGGTAAAGGCCACCACCACGCCAAACATGCTGGACATGGGGATGCTGTAGAGCAACATATTGGGAAAAAGGTAGGAAAAAAGGCGAATAAAATCGCCAAAGCCGACACCCATGTCAACAATAACATTTAAAAAGGGAATCAGGCGACCGAGGAAAAAGATGCAATTAATAATGAGAAGACTGGCAAAAAAAGGCCCCAGCATCTCTCGAACGAGATAGCTGTTAAGCAGAAAAGGATAGCCTCGAGTACGCCGCATAAGAAGGGATTCGCCTTGCTGAGAATTAGTTTCTGACAACATCCAACCCGGCAACATTACCATAAGCCGGCAGCTTTTTCATCATCCCTCTCGCCGGAATTCCGGAGGACGAACTCCAGCAAAACAAACATAGGCTGGCGGACCTGACCAAAAAGGCAGGCAGGGGCTAGAGTAAAAGAAGAAGGCAGAAATCAGGCGTTAATGACGCTGGACCAGCCGCTCATGATCTCCTCTTTCTCCGACTGGAGCTTTTTGGCAATCATCTTGATCTTATCGCCGTCCAGACCAAGGGCCTTGGGCACCATAACCTTTGGTGACGGCCCCATTCCTTTCCAGCCGATCTGCAGTTGAATACTAATGGCATCAGCAAGGTTAATGGCCGCTGCAGCCTGGACATACTCACCGGCCTTACGGGGGTGATGATGATAGCGGATTACATGGACCATAAAATTCCCCAGCTTCCAACGAAAGGCGAGATAGGCCCCGATTTCAGTATGGGTCAAACCATATTGCTCTTCCGCCTCTGCCAGAGAAATGCCGTCGCTTTCAACAGAGCCGAGGATATCGCGCAGTTCATCCGGGAAGTAGAGACAAAAAAGAACACGGCCGATATCGTGCAGCATGCCCACGGTGAACATCTCGTCAGGATCTAGTCCATCCACCTCTTGCGCGATCATTTTGGCACAGGTGGCAACCCCGATGGAGTGGAGCCAGATATCCACGGCATCAAACTCCTCAAAACCAAGATCGTCGCAAAAAATTCCTGAGAGGGAAAGGCCGACAACAATATTGCGGACCTCATCAAAACCAATGGCAACAATGGCCCGCGACAGGCTGGAAATCTCTGTGCCTCCACCATAGGCTGCCGAATTTGCAATCTTGAGCACCTTGGCCGTCAATACCGGATCTTCCTTGATGATATCCTCTAATTTATCAGCCGAGGCTGAGACGGAATCGAGGCTTGACAAAACAGCCTGCATGGTATGGGGAATGGTGGGTAAATCTTCAATGGCATCAAGGCGTTCAACAAGTGATGGCGGCATATTAATACTCGTTTTTTAAATGAAATTTTCTTTTTTGGGGCAACGGAGGTATTTTAACATGACAGGCGTGGAGATTAAATTTCTTTTTGATTAAAAAACGATTCCCTATCGCTTTACAGCCAACAGATCCACATGCTATAGTTCGTCGCTCTTTTGCACTGATTATCATCGACATTTTCCGCCCTATTGCCGCAGCTTACTTTTTGCCAAGGAGAAGTTATGAAAACCGACAAATCCAAAGCCCTCTTCGCCCAGGCCCAAAAACTCATTCCTGGAGGGGTCAACAGCCCGGTACGCGCCTGTAAATCCGTGGGCTGTGATCCCCGCTTTATTGCCAAGGCAGCGGGCTCCAAAGTCCATGATGCAGATGGCAATGAGTATATCGATTTTATCTGTTCCTGGGGCCCCATGATCCTCGGCCACAACCATCCAGCCGTGATGGAGGCCATCCAGAAGGCCCTGGAGAACGGTACAAGTTTTGGCGCCCCGGCCCCTCTGGAGGTTGAACTTGCTGAGCTGGTCACCGACGCCCTGCCGTCAGTGGACATGGTGCGTTTTGTCAGCTCAGGCACCGAGGCCACCATGAGCGCCCTGCGCCTGGCCCGGGGCTACACAGGCAAGAAGGTGGTGGTCAAGTTTGACGGCTGCTACCACGGCCACGCCGACTCCTTCCTGGTCAAGGCTGGCTCCGGTGTTATCACCTTAGGCATTCCCGGCAGTCCGGGCGTGCCTGACGACATCGTCAAGAACACCGTCTCTATACCTTATAATAATGTAGAGATTCTTGAAAAAACCCTGCGTGACGAATCGCTGGATATCGCCTGTGTGATCATGGAACCGGTGGCCGGCAATATGGGCGTGGTGCTGCCCAAGCCTGAATTCCTCCAGAAGGTCCGCTCCCTCACCGAAGAGCTCGGTATCGTCCTGATCTTTGATGAGGTGATCACCGGCTTTAGGGTAAGTTACGGTGGTGCCCAGGCCAAATTCGGCATCATGCCCGACCTGACCTGCCTCGGCAAGATCATCGGCGGCGGCCTGCCCGTGGGCGCCTATGGCGGCAAAAAGGAAATCATGAGCCAGATCTCCCCGGAAGGCCCGGTCTACCAGGCAGGCACCCTGTCCGGCAACCCTCTGGCCATGGCAGCCGGTGCCGCCACCTTAAAGGAACTCAAAAAGCCAGGCTTCTATGAGACCCTGGACGCCAAGGCCGAAAAATTCGCCGCTGAACTGAGTGGCCTGTGCCAGAAGCATCTCGACCACTCAACCCTGAACCGCCAGGGCTCAGTGATGACCGCCTTCTTTGCCGAAGGCCCCATCACCGATTTTGAATCTGCCATGACCGCCGACACCGACAAGTATGGCATCTACTATCGGGAGATGCTCGACCGAGGCATTTACCTTGCCCCATCGCAGTTCGAAGGAGCTTTCATTTCAGCAGCCCACAGCGATGATGATTTGAGCAAAACCCTGGAGGCTGCTGAATCAGTATTCAGTAAACTTTAGAAAAAATAGGCCCCCGAGAAAAAGTCGGAAAAACAGGCGAATAAAACTTCCCCCTTCGTAAAAAATCTGTATTTATACGAGCTGTTTTATTAAACTAATTGCCAAAAATGAATTGACTTAGAATAGTGGCCGTGCTAATGCTTCGGCCATTATTTATACCTTCGCCAGGTATAAAAAGTGAATGGTTCATCAGTAACTGCTGACAGGGATTTTCATGGGTGAAACACGAAAGTATATCATCAAGTTAGCAGGAGACTTCGGCACCATTGGAATGACTATCTCGCTCTGCATCTTTATCGGGGTGGGCGTCGGCCATTACATAGACAAGAAGGTGCTGGCCGGTAAGTACGAACCATGGCCGACCTTAATCGGTTTGGCCTTTGGTGTAGCAGCGGCCTTTAAGAACCTGTATGACCTTGCCACTCGCAAGGAGTGGAAAGATGACAAGAAAGATTGATCTGGCCAGTGCCGACATCTCGATTGCCAAAATTGAGAGACTGAACTGGCTGCTCAGCGGCCTGATGACTCTTTCCGCCTGGTTTATTTTCAGTAGCCTGGCAGCCAAATCTGTTCTGGCAGGCGGCCTTATCGCCAACATTAGCTTCACCCTGATGAAACGCGATATCGTCAAGGCCATGCAAGGGGCCTTAGGTGCTGTTAAAGTAACTTTTTTATTGAAGTATTACGCCAGGCTCACCGCCCTGGCCTTGCTTCTTTATTTTGTGATTAAATATGGCCAATTGGCCATTGGCGGTTTGCTCGTTGGTCTGTCCTCAGTGGCACTCAGCGTTGGCTACACCGCAATAAGCGAACTTATAAGGTATTCGGGGTCAAAAAAAAACATTGACGCTGAAATTGTGGACAAAAGGCATGGGAGCTTAATTTAACAGTGTCTGTCCATAAATGATCAATTTTGTTCGAGATCAAGGAACAGTGGAATTAAAAAACGCAGCATATAGGTATATGTGAGCATTTTTCATTTTACTGTGACCCAGAGATCGGCCAAAAGGGCCATTTATTGACTGGCACTAGCCTGCTATCCACTTCGATTTTTTTAGGAGAGAGGAGAAGAAATGGAACATCCAATACTATTTATTTCTGTGATCCTGCAGATGCTGGGCCTGCCTGTACCCCACGGCCTGCCTGAAGGAATGTTGAACACCAACCTCAGCATTGAGACATTCACCACCCCTCATATGAGCTATACATTCTTTGTCATGCTCTTTCTGATTGTCGTGTCCAAGCTTACTGTAGGCAAGATGGAGATGATCCCCGGCGCCGGCCAGAATTTCTGGGAAGCCATCATTGGTTTCATCGAGGAGTTTTACGCGGAAAATCTCGGTGTTGAGCATGCTAAAAAGCTCTTTCCCCTGATCACCACCTTTGCCCTTTATATTCTGGTTGCCAACCTCATGGGTCTGATGCCGGGCTTCATGTCACCGACCTCCAACCTCAATATCACCCTGGGTTGTACCCTGATTGTCTGGTCCTACCATCACTACCTGGGCCTGCGCACCCATGGCATCAAATACATAAACCACTTCACCGGCCCCATGCCGGTGCTCATTCCGCTGATGCTGCCCATTGAGCTCATCAGTAACCTGGCACGTATCCTCTCTCTCTCCATTCGTCTGTTCGGTAACATCATGGCGAAAGAGACCCTGCTTGCCATTTTATTCCTGTTGGCCGGTGCCTTTTTCGGTCCCCTGCCAATCCTCTGTCTCGGTGTGCTGGTATCCTTTGTTCAGACCATGGTTTTTGTTCTGCTGACCGTGATCTACTTCAAGGGTTCTCTGGAGCACGCTCACTAAGAAATTTACTAAAGCTCCGCAGCACCTCATCTGCGTCCATCTGATCTGCTCGAATACGCGAGTATACTTTGCAGCCCAAATGAACGAATCTAAGGCACTGCAAAGCTTTAGTAGCATGGAGATGAACCGAAACGAATAAATTTTCTACTCATCTCGGTATAGAAATTTAATAACCGTGTGGTTATTTACTAAGGAAGAAGGCCAAAAAATATTTACTTTTCCTAAGGAGAAAAAAATGAAAAAAGTTAGCATTATGACTGCAATGATGGTTCTGGGTATGGCCAGCGTTTCTATGGCTTCTGAAGCTGCTGAGGTTGCTGCCGCTGCTTCTACTGGTGGTGTTTCCAATATGGCTCTCGTTTGTATCGCCGCTGCCCTTTCCGTTGGCCTTGCTGCCCTGGGTTGTGGTGTTGGTATGGGTTCCGCCTGTGAGGGTGCTTGTGTTGGTACCGCTCGTAACCCTGAAGCTTCCGGTAAGATCACCGTAACCATGATTCTTGGTATGGCCCTCATTGAGTCCCTGACCATTTATGGTCTGGTTATCTCCCTGATCCTCCTTTACGCTAACCCCCTCAAAGATATGATGTAAGATTTCTTTACCCGGGACCTTTACGAGTCCCGCGGGGTTAAGGTAAAAAGAGGCTACGGATTTATTTCCGTAGCCTCTTTTTTTTATTGGACAGCACCGCATGGAACAGCCCATAATACAAGCGACAAAATCCCCTGGTGAGCCAGATATCAACGGCCCCTGCCTGCTTCTCGTTAATCCCTTTGAGGCCCATTATGCCGCCACCATGGTGAAGAAAAAGCATGGAGCTATTCACCGCCTCTTTCACTGTCAGCTTATGTCCTTTAACCAGGAAGGAGCAGCCCCTTCCTACTGGGCAGGCCCTACAGTGGGTGCGCCCATGGCCGTAATGACCCTGGAAAAGCTCATTGCCCTTGGCTGTCAAAAACTGCTGGTCATGGCCTGGTGCGGCGCCCTTGTCCCTGAGCTTTCGGTGGGCGATATTTTTCTGCCAACCTGGGGCCAGAGTGAAGAAGGGGTTTCAGCCCATTACCCGTTAACTAAGCAGCCTCAAGCCAGTACTACCTTGTTGACCAAGTTGCAGAACCATTTTCCTGATGCTCAGCAGGGACCTATCTGGACCACGGACGCCCCTTACCGCGAGTTGCCCAGC
>JBDLIE010000025.1:0-38947 GCA_039715015.1 Thermodesulfobacteriota bacterium | reverse complement strand
GGGGGTAAGCAAATTCATCTTCGCCATGCTCCTCTGCTTGTCGGCAAGCAGACCTGTGATCATTGTTAACTCAAGCCGTATCAGGGAAAAAAGGCCACAGCGTCAACTGCAGGCCAAAACCCGGCCCGAAAATGCCCCATGCTCATTTTTCATTAAAATCGACGACTTGTAAATAGCCGGTAAAGGCAGAGAGGACCCTACTTCAGAACAATTCCGATAACTTATTGCTTTTTTTTCAGTTGATGTTCTTTTCCCGAGCATCTAAAATAACAAGGTTGCCTTCTGTTTGATTCAGAGGCCAACTCGCTTTAGGGGGCTCAAAAAAAATAGGAGGAGATCAAGTGTCATCACCAACTAGCAGTTTTTGGCCAACAAGTAATCCGTCAGTTTTAATTCTTTCCATTCTTGCGGTCATTGTACTACTCTACTTTGCCCGTGAGCCTGCTCATACCAGCATTCGCTCTTTTTGCCGGGTGATCAGAAACGGCCTGCGTCTGGCCTCTTTTTCTGTGTTAAGAGCTGAAAAACGCCTTATCACCCGCAACAGAGAAGTCCTTTTGGCCGAGGGCTTACTCAATGTTGAACGCGAAATTGAAAGAGAATTTCAGCGAGTCGACAAGGTCGTCGATCGTGACATGCAGGGTTATCCATCTCTGCACCGCAAACTTTCTGAAGAAATTACCCGCATAGACCAGGACTATACTGAAAGCACCGAGGTACCACCCACGCCACCGGTCTGGGTTAATGCTGTGGAGGCGGTTGCTGGTCTGGCCCAAAAAAGCGGCAACGACAATATGGTGGGCGCCATCCTTAAAGATGTCCACACTACCATCGTCAAGCAGCAAAAAAAGGCCATGGATGCTTACTGGAAAAGCACCAGCGCGCGTCACAAGATCCTCGGCAGCATGATGCCGTACTGGCGCCGGCTGGCCAAGGTTCTCGAAGAGGTGGGCAGCACCGTCACCGGACTCCAGGAACGGGCCAAGGTCATTGACCAAAAGATGGAAGAGTATGAAGAGATCAGGAACGGCTCGGACAAGGCAGTCATTACACTGCACTCTTCTTCCCTGACCCAATTTTTCATCGATGGTTTCTGGGTCATGGTTGCCATTGGCGGTATTGTCGTCAACTTCCACCTCATCTCCCTGCCCATGTCGGAAATGGTGGGTGGCGGTTCCTATATCGGAGCCTATCCGGTTAATGAGATTGCGGCTCTGGTTTTCATCCTCATTGAGACCTTTGCCGGAATGGCCTTGATGGAGGCGTTGCGAATCACCAAACTCTTCCCATTGATCGGCAGCCTGGACGACAAACAACGGCGTTTTATCGCCTATGTTGCGGTGGGCTTTCTCTTCACCTTTGCCGGTATTGAATCTGCCTTGGCCTATATGCGCGACCTTATCGCGGCAAACAACGAGGCCCTGCGGCAATCCTTGCTGATGGGCAGCGGCGAAACCATGGAGGTGGCACGCAGCATTATCCCCACTGCCTCCCAGATGGTGCTTGGCTTCATTCTGCCCTTTGCCTTGACCTTTGCCATCATTCCTTTTGAGTCCTTTGTCCACTCAGCCCGGACGGTTCTCGGCTACGGACTTGAGCTTCTCATGCGGGCCATAGCTGCCGTGATCCGCCTGGTTGCCAATCTCGTCTATTACCTGGGTTCTGTGTTGGTGGCATTGTACGACCTTATTATCTTTCTCCCCCTCTGGTTTGAGAGAAAAGTCAAATCGATTGGCAATAAAGAAATAATGCCCAAAAACAAAAAAGTAAAAAAAACCAAGAGTAGCGGCCCAAAAGAAGCAGGAGCTGTCTAAAGATACCGAGAACATCACGGTGGCCATTATTCTTTTTTAGGAGAAACTTATTATCATGAATAAAATAAAAATTTCTTTCGCCCTCCAGCTTGTTGCCCTCTTTGCCCTCCTGACGGTCAGTGGCTGCGGCAATGGTTCCAAGGAACCCGCAGGCCATACCTCAGGGGTATACATGCTCATGGACACCTCCGGGACCTATGCCCTTGAGCTTAAAAAGGCCCAGGGCATCATTAACTATCTTCTTGGCTCCCTGAATCCAGGCGACTCCTTTGCCGTGGCCCGTATCGACAGCGGCAGCTTCAGTGAAAAAGATATCATCCACAAGGTTACCTTTGACAAACGTCCTTCTGTGGCCACAAACCAGAAAAGGGTCTTTGCCGACAAGGTGGACGATTTTATAACTAACGTTAGGAAGAGCCCTTACACCGATATCTCCGGCGGCATGCTTCAGGCCGTGGAGTGGCTCACAGAAACCAAAGCCGGCAAAAAGAAGATTCTCATTTTCTCTGACATGGAAGAAGAACTGGCCGAAGGCCATGTCCGTGACTTCCAGATTCCCCTGGAAAATTTCCAGGTCATCGCCCTTAATGTCACTAAACTCCGCACCGACATCAAGGACCCCCGTGAATACCTGGACCGCCTCAACGAGTGGCGGCTTAAGGTAGAAAGCGGCGGTGGAGAGTGGCTTATTATTAATGATTTGGAACGGCTGGAGCCCATCCTCGGCCGCTAATCGTTTCTCAAACCCTATTGCCCAAAAAAGAAGGCCTGCAACGTTCTGACGTTGCGGGCCTTCTTTTTTCTGAGTACCATCGTCCCCTGTTCTCCTTATCATCCTGCCAGAAACAAAGACTACATGACCTCTCCCCTTGCCCCATTTCCCCTCACGTCATCGTCTGTTTGCAGCGGATATTGCCGCCACTGCGGTAAAAATCATTTTTTGAAAAAAGGCGCTAGCAGGAAGCACGCCCTCACCTTAATGGCTGCCCTTGAAGAAAGAGGATGTATCGATCTTGCGGCAGCAGACAAGAAAACCAACCCCCTTTTCAACCTGGACTATCTTTATGGCCCGGCCCGCGGCCAGATGTTCGGGGTCTTGGAATTCAAGGCTCCTGACGGCTCTTTAGGGGTATTGCGCGCTTTCTCAGGTCAGTATAACGGCCACTGGCAGGTGGAAGGCTGGGTACCTCCCCTCTTTGATGAGAATGAATGGCAGCAGGTAAACAGTGCCACCGAACCGCAGGTTAAAGAGCTGAGCCAGCAGATCAAACTGCTTGCCGCCGACGATCCCCAGCGCCAGGAGCTAACAAAAAAACGGCGCTCTCTATCCCAACAGCTCATGAAGGAGCTCCATGCCACCTACCGCCTTACAAATTTCAGGGGAGAAACCAAAAATCTTTGCGACGTCTTTCTAGGCCCAAACGGTATGCCAACCGGCACTGGCGACTGTTGTGCTCCCAAACTCCTTAATTACGCCGCCCAACATGGGCTTGTCCCTTTGGGGATCAGTGAATTCTACCTGGGAAGGGAAAACCGTTCCCAGACCAAACAGCATGGCTGTTTTTACCCCGCCTGTGCCGGGAAATGCCAGCCCATCCTCGGCTTCCTCCTCTGCGGCCTGGACAGCTTGATATGATTACCTCCCCCGGCCTTGATATCCTTTATCGCGATGGCCATATTGTCGTGGTCAACAAACCAGGCGGCCTTTTGGCTGTACCTGGCCGTGGTCCCGACAAACAGGACTGCGTGACAAAGCGCCTTAAGGATACGATCTCCTCCTGCATAGCACAACCCGCTGCCCACCGACTGGACATGGCGACCTCCGGCCTCATGGCGCTGGCCTTGACCAAGGAGGCCCATGCCCACCTTTCACAGCAATTTGCCAAACGACAGGTGGACAAAAAATACATCGCCCTTGTTGAGGGAGTTCCTGCAGGGACAGGTGGAGAAATACACCTGGCCTTCCGGCTGGATCCGGACAACAGACCCCATCAAATTTATGATCCTGTTCAAGGGAAAATGGGAATCACACGATGGCGGCTGATCAGCTCACAAGACAACATAAGCCGCCTTGAATTCCATCCCCTTACCGGCCGTACTCATCAGCTCCGGCTCCATGCCGCCCACGTGCTGGGACTGAGATGTCCCATCATCGGCGACGCCCTCTACGGTAGTGGTAAGGAAGGGGACAGACTTATGCTCCATGCCACCCAACTCGCCTTTATTCATCCAGCTTCAAAAAAAAGAATGCTCTTCACCTCAGGGCCGCCTTTTTAAAAAAATTTCTCCGCAGAGGGGTCCAGAAGCTCTTGCCTTAAAATCGCCCAGAATGGTATAAGTATTTGTTGGGCAACAACGTAGGTATTTTCACCTGGCAACCGACCATATTGTAAACAAAGGATACGCCTTCCAAGATGCCTCTCTTTAACAAAGACAAAATCCAGCTCAAAAAAACCTTCTTTTTACTCCTTGGTTTTACCCTTTACCCCCTCTTACTCTTCTTTGGTGTTGCCGGTTACTATCTAGAGCATCACTATCTTCAAAAAAATGTTCTCTCTGAACTTAAAACTGTTGAAAGGCTTTTTAACCATCAGGCAGATCTCCATGCCAGTGAGCTACAAACCCTCATCAACCACATGGAAGAGGAACCACGTTTTCAAGAAGCCTTTCTTTCACAGTCTCGGGAAAAACTTTACCAGACGGCCCTCCCCCTTTTTCATACCATCCTTGATCGGGGCATAAGCCACTTCTACTTTATCAAGCCCGACAGAACCTGCCTCCTGCGTGTTCACAACCCGGAGCGGCACGGTGACCTTATTGACCGCTACACAGCTAAAGAGGCTGCGCGCACAGGACGTTTCTCTGTTGGCCTTGAGATGGGGCCATACGGGACCTTCACACTACGGGCGGTCCACCCCTGGTATATTAACGATGAACTTGTTGGCTATATAGAGCTTGGTCGAGACATCACCAACCTTACCGGGAAGTTTAAGGAAGTCCTGGGCATGGAACTCATTTTCCTGATTAGCAAAATTCACTTAGACCGCCAGAAATGGGAAGAAGGTCTATGGATGACCGGCAAAACAGGAAATTGGGATGAGGACAAGAAGCACATTATCCTTGACAGTACCTTTAACCGGCTGCCTAAAGAGCTTGTTAAGTACCTGGAACTTTCCCACGAAGCCAAAAAAGATCTGATATTCAGAATCACAATTGACGGCAGAGATTACCGGGGTGGATTCGTGTCCCTTCGTGATGCACGGGACAAAGAGCTTGGCGAAATCATCGCCCTGCGTGACTGCACCAGCCAACTCTCCTCCCGCACTCTAAGCATCCTATTCGTCTCCGGCAGTCTTTTGCTTGGCATCCTCATTTTTGGCCTTTTCTTTGCCTATGCCAACAACCTTGAGAGCCGCCTGCAGCAGACCTACAATGAACTTAACATTGAGATACATTCACGGAAAAATGCTGAAGAGCAGTTGAAAAAACATGAGGAGGAGCTTGAGCTTCTTGTTCACGAACGAACCACCCGCCTTGAGCAAACCAACGAGCAGCTTCAGCAAGAGGTAAAGGAACGCATAAAAATTGCCGAGGAGTTGCTCAAGGCCCAACGCCTGGAGTCCATAGGTATATTGGCTGGCGGCATTGCTCACGATTTCAACAATCTACTCACTGTTATTTTGGGTAATATTAATATGACGGTCCTGGACAAGGGCCTGTCCTCTGAGGGCAAGGATTTTTTGCAGGCGGCAGAAAAAGCCTCTTTACAGGCAAGAACCCTTACCCAACACCTCATCACCTTTTCAGAGGGCGGGAGTCCCATGGGGATAGTTGTTGACCTCTCTTCCCTGATTAAAAACGCGTTGGCGCATCACCTGCCGGCCTCAGTCACCTGCAGCTATGATATCCCAGCTGATCTTTGGGCTGCCAAAGTGGACATCAAACAGATTGAACAGGTAGTGCATAACCTTGTTGATAATGCCTGCGATGCCATGGCCAACAAGGGCCAGATAGAAATTTCCTGTCGTAACCAGGACTTTGGCGACCAGAAAGACCTTTCCATGCCGCCCCATAAATTTATTGAGTTTGCCATTAAGGATAATGGCTGCGGCATTGCTGAAAAAGACCTTGCCAAAATATTTGATCCCTACTTCAGCACCAAGCCCAAAGACAGCGCCAAAGGTGTTGGTTTAGGGCTTTCCATTGCCCACTCCATCATCACCAAACATGACGGTTTTATCAGAGCCAGATCTGAAGAGGGTAAAGGTTCGACATTCACTGTCTACCTGCCTGCCTGCCTGCCCGGATGACAATCACAACAGATAAGCCCTTTGGCTTAAAAAAGATGGCCGTCAAAGGCCAATATTTTTAAGGCTGCAGGCCCCTGCTAATGACTAAAAGAGCAGAAGTAGGCGTCTTCCACCCGGTCATAGAAACAGGCCTTGCCGGTAGTTCCATCATGACCACTGGGGAATTTTTTCTGATGCTCAGTGGCTGGCATGCGCTTATAGAGAGTCTCCTTATCAGCGGTTCCACCTGGGGTGGTGCAGGCGGTTGTAATAAACGCTAGTGCTGCAAGAAGCAGAACTGTTGATCCGAAATGCTTTATTTTAACTTTCATGGCGGTCTCCTTGGTTACTTGTGAGCTAGGAAAATCCGGACCTGCCTCGTGCAACAAAGCCCGTGATTAATGCTCATTAGACACACCTCTCCCTCCCTTTATTCCCTTTATTCTTCGATTGCTGCCAAGACATGAAAAGCTTAACGTTTATATACATATTTTCCAGATAAGCTGTTAAAATAATTTCCGAGGGACCGGAAATGAACGTTATAGAGGGAACACGCCATGAATATTCTCATTGTTGATGACACCAAATTATCGAGAATGACGATCAAAAAAAGGTTGCCGCCGGCTATTAAAGAGAATGCCACCATCCGTGAAGGATCAAACGGCACTGAAGCGGTGCGTCTTTATAAAGAGCAGAAAGCAGATATCGTCTTTCTGGATCTCACCATGCCTGAGATGGATGGTTTTGAGGCCCTGGCTCACATTCGCGAGTTTGATCGTGATGCCCGAGTCTATGTTGTCACTGCTGATATCCAGGCAAAATCAAAGGAAAAGGTGATCAATCTCGGGGCTACCGGTATTGAGGCTAAGCCCATAAGCGCAGAACGGCTGGCGGAAATTTTCTCAGCTCTTTCTGGAGGATAATCCATGATGAAGGAAGAACTTCAGGACGTCCTGAGTGAGCTGATAAACATTTCCTTTGGTACGGCCACAGCTACCATTGCCGATATCTTTGACAATTTTGCCACACTCCATGTCCCGAGCATCAGCTTTATCCCCCTGCAGGACCTAGACGAATTCATCCTCAAAGATTTTGACTACCAGCAGACCTATACTACCACTCAGCAGTTCAAGGGCGCATTCCAGGGAGAAATCGTCTTTGCCATGGCCCCAGCCAGCGCTGTCAACATGCAGAGTATCATCTTCGCGGAAGGTGAGATGGATGACGAGGCCATTTACAGCGATGATGAACTCAAGCAAAGCATCCTGGAAATTGCCAACATCCTTGGTTCATCCTGCATCGGCAAGCTTGCGGAGTTACTCTGTACCGACGTGACCTTTGCGCCGCCAGCCATAGAACTCTGCAAACAGCTGGTAAAGGATAATCAGGACAGCCCCTATAGCCAGGTGATTGTCATCAGTACTGTGCTTGAGTTTAGAGAGGTTGAAATCCATGGCAAACTCTTTATTATGTTTAGCGATGAGATGTCCAACTGGCTACAAGCAGCTCTTGAGAATTTCATGGAAAACATCTAAATGCCTGACGCAAAATTCATCCTCGACACCATTGAAAATGGCATACTGATCGTCAACAAGGACCTGCAAGTTCTCTTCTGGAATAAATGGCTTGCCTATCACACCGGCATCAATAAGGAGGAGGCGCAGGACCATTTCCTCACAGAACTTTTCCCAGACGCCAATTTTACCCAGCTCAAGAGAAAGGTGAAAATTGCCTCAACCCTCAACTCATCCACCTTTACCAGTTCCTTGGTGGATAAATACGTTATCCCCATCCGTCTCAACAAAATCACCAAATCGATCTTTACTCACATGCGGCAGGATGTGGTGATCACCCCTCTTACAGAAGGACAGATCAGCATTATCATCTATGACACCTCTCCTTTATTAGAGGCGAAGACGATTATCGACAAGCAGCTCCATGCCATGGAAAAGCAGGCAACTACGGACGCCCTCACCATGTGCTATAACAGAAAGATGTTTAATGATTTATTGAATGCCGAGGTCAAAAAGGCAGGTCGTCATAAGAAACCTCTCTCCCTGGTCATCCTTGATATTGACAATTTTAAGTCCGTCAACGACACCCACGGCCACCTCATCGGTGACGAGGTGCTTAAAGAGATGACCGCCATTACAAGAGAAACTATCAGGGAAAGTGATATATTTGCCAGGTGGGGAGGCGAAGAATTTTCTATTTTGCTGCCGGAAACAGTATTAGAGGGAGGGGCCACTCTGGCCGAAAAGGTTAGAAGTTGCATTAGGTCCCACCGTTTCAACAAGGTGGGCAATCTCACCTGCAGCTTCGGAGTGGCGGAGTTCATCCCTGGCGAGCCGAAAGACACTCTGATCAGTAATGCAGACTGGGCTCTTTACCATAGCAAGAACAACGGCAAGAACCAGGTAGCTGTTTTTGAAGATGGTGAAATCAGGACCTGGCACAAGATGGACAACTCCTGACCTTCTCCCTGCAAGCCACAAAATTACGTTTCACAGAATGTTAAAAAACACAGTACGTGCAATTTCTTTTTAACCGCCTGCTAAACCTCCACTCCATATTCCTTAATCTTGTTTAGCAAGGAAGGGTAGCTTATCTCAAGCATTTCTGCGGCCCGGGAGCGATTCCCCTTGCACTCGGCCAGAGTCTTGTCAATGAGGTTTTTCTCCCAGACTTTTTTGGCCTCCTTCAAAGAATAGCCGTCAAAAAGAGTTGCTCCTCCACAGGGGATGGGTCCTTCATTGAGCATAGGAAAATTCTCCGCCACCAGGGTGTCACCATCTGCCAAAACCAAGGCCCTCTCAATGGTATTTTCCAGCTCCCGGACATTGCCGGGCCAGGAATATTTCAACAACATTTTCATGGCCTTTTTATCGATGCGGCTGGCAACCGCCCCCATTCTGTCTTTGAACTTGGCGATAAAATGATCGCAGAGCAGGGGAATATCAGCAGGACGCTTACGCAGAGGCGGCAGAGTGATGGGCAGAACATTCAGCCGGTAATAAAGATCCTGCCGAAAGCGGCCCTCCTCCACCTCCTGGGCTAAGTCACGGGCCGTGGCCGCCACCACCCGAACATCGACGTTTATGGCCTGGGAAGCGCCCACTGGCCTGATCTCCCCTTCCTGGAGGACCCGGAGAAGCTTGACCTGCAGCTGCAGAGGCAGGTCGCCGATCTCATCAAGAAAAATCGTGCCGTTATCTGCCTCCTCAAAGAGGCCCTTCTTGTCATGATCCGCACCGGTAAAAGCACCTTTGACGTGGCCGAAGAACAGGCTTTCAAGCAAATTCTCCGGCACGCAACCGCAATTTTCCACAACCAACGGCCTATCAGCCCTCTCTGAGGAGAAATGAATACCCCGGGCGACAAGTTCCTTGCCTGTCCCTGATTCGCCGCTGACAAGAACTGTGGTGTCAAATTGCGCCACCTTGGCGGCCAGGCGAAAAACGTCGCGCATCCCCTTGGAGTGGGCAAGCATGGTACCGAAACGATACTCATCCTTAACCTGACTGATCTGCAGCTTCAGGCTTCGATTTTCCCTTTTCAGGTTTTCCCGTTCTTCTGCCTTTTTCAGGGTGAGCAGGACTTCATCTGTTTTGAAAGGCTTGGAGATAAAATCATAGGCACCCAATTTCATGGCCTCGATGGCTGTATCAATGGCGCCAAAGGCGGACATCATAATTACCGTGGCCTCTCCACGTGAGTCGCTTGAGGCCTGCAAAAACTCCATGCCGCTCATATTGGGCATCTTGACATCGCAGAGAACAAACTCAAACTGGTGGTGCTGGAGCAGATCAAGGCCCTCACGGCCGTCGGCCCCGGTGGTGACGTGATACCCTTCCTTTTCCACCAGCACGGCAAGCATGTGGCGCATATTGGGCTCATCATCGAGGATGAGAATTTTCTTTTTAACTTTTTCTGTCATTTCTCTGACTGCTGGTGATTATTTTTCTGGGCCTGAGCCAAGGGGAGCAAGACGGTGAAAACACTTCCTCCCTCCGGACGGCTGGCTGCCGTAATCCGGCCCTTGGCATTTTCAATTATCATATAACTTACCGACAGGCCAAGTCCAGTGCCCTTGCCCGGTTCCTTGGTGGTAAAGAAGGGGTCAAAAATCGTATCCACATTTTCAGAGGCGATACCAGGACCATTATCGGCAAAAGAGATCTCCAGGGCCGGCACATCCTTTTGCCCTGGTTCAAGCTCAGCAGTAACAATGGCCGTGACAATGGCCAGCTCACCGGCATGCTCCGCATCCTTGCTCTGGACAGCATCGGCAGCGTTCATAATAATGTTCAAAAAGACCTGGCGCAGCTTATCGGCAACGGCATAGACCACATCATTCTGGGCGCCAAGATCAAGCTTGATAGCCATGGTGGCAAGCAGGGGCTGATCCTTGAGGCCATTGCAGAGATCGGCCAGCAGATCATGAACAGGCACCTCACCATGCTCCTCAACTCCGGTTCGGGCCAGGTCAAGAAGCTGCCTGATAATGGTGTTGATCCTGCTGATCTCATCAATGGCCCGATTGATGAAATCAAGGCGTTCGGCTGGTTCCAGGCTCTCCTGTTTCAACAATTCCAGATAACCCAGGACGATTCCCACCGGATTACCGATCTCGTGGGCAATGCCTGCGGAAAGACGCCCCACAGAGGCCAGCTTCTCGGCCCTGACCACCTCCTGCTGGGCATCCTTCAGGGAACGGTTGGCCTCTTCCAGGGCCACAACCATATCCTGCAGCTTTTCACGGTCCCTATTAATACGCCGCAGCATACTGTTTAAGGAGGTGGAGAGGGCGGCAACATCATCACCCTTTCTACCGCTCAAAAAATAAAAATCCTCCTCATCCTTATATTCCTCAGCCCGCTGGACCAAACGCTGCAGAGGTTTGATCAGCAGCTTAACCATACGCTGGTAAGCCAAGAAGGTCAGAACAACAAGATTTAAGAAGAAATAGAGGATAATTAGACGCTGGCTGACAAACAAACCCTGATAGAGAGGAGCAACATCAAGGGCCACTCCAACGCCTGCTAGCAGCTGACCATTTTCAGAACGGACAGGTGCGGCTGTGAGCAGATAATCATAGCGCATCCCTAAAAGACTGATGCTGCGCCCTGACGTTCCTCCTTCCACCCCTCTGGAAAGGATCGCTCGGCGTGCTACCATCTCCAGATCAAGGCTGGCGCCGCCCTCCGGCCGGGAGTGAAACTGAATCTGGCCCTGGGCATCGGCAACAGCCAAATCCATCCGGGCCTTTTGGCTCAGGGCGGTGAGTTGGCTAAAGAGTTCCGGTGAAAGACCTTTCTGCCGGCCGATACGGTCGGCAAGGACAGTGGCCAGCACCTTTGCCTTGTCCATCTCGACCAAGAGCAGGCGCTTCTGGCTGCTCATGGTGACCACCACATCGATGAGCAGCATGCCGGTGGCAATGAAGATTGCCAGGCCCAGAATAATTTTAATTTTCAGGCGGTAGGATTGCACCTGATCACGCCGAATGGCTGTAAGCCATGGATGTACACCTTATTTATCACCAGCCAAAAACTCACTGAGTTCACTGACAGCCATGGCATATCGGTTGGAATGATTCCAGGCTGTAATCGCCTGGAAGTTTGGGTAACCGGCGACAAAACGCATGCCTCCTTCCTTATTGAGCTCCAGGCCGATGATGGAAAGCTTCTTATTCTTCGGAGAGGCCGGTAGCTTCAGGGCCTGGGCGTCCTCGACTCTGGCAACTGCTACACGCCCCTTGCGTCCTTTTTTATAAGCCTTCTTTAGATCAGCACCCTTCAGCACAGGGCCAATCTCAGCATAGAGAGGGGCCCCATGGACCCAGCCGAAGCGTTTGAGATAATTAGCAATGGAGGCCAGAATATCATCGATACTACCCCAAACATCCCGACGGCCATCATTGTCAAAATCCACTGCGTATTCACGGAAGCTCGAGGGGATAAACTGGGTCTGGCCAAAGGCCCCCCCATAAGAACCAGGCACCGATTTTGGATCAACATTATTCTCCCGGCAGAGCAGAAGAAAATGAACAAGCTGTTTGCGATAAAATGAAGCTCGGCGCGGGTAGGCATCAAACATGGTGTTCAGGGTCTGCAACATATCAAAACCGCCCTTATGCTTACCAAATCGTGTTTCAATGGCCCAGATGGCGACAACAACCTCCCGGTCAACCCCAAGCTCTTTTTCCACCCGGTCAAGAATCGCCTGGTGCTCTTTGAGTTTCTTCTTGCCCTCCTTGATCACCGCCGGAGTAATAAAGCGAGGATGGTACTGATAATAGGGCTTGGCCTCCCATTGGGAGTCCATCAGCACCAGCACCCTTCTCTTGATAGTCAGGCCGCTGAAAATCGAATCAAGCTCCTTCTGGCTGAAGTGATGTTTGTTGCGCAGCTCACTAAAAAGGTCCTTATATCTTTTACTGGTAAGATCAATGGCCTGGCCGTCTTTAACAAGATCAGCGGCCTTGGGTTTATCAGGGCCGGCAAACAGTGAGGCAGGAAGGAGGGTAAAGAGGGCGACAAAAAAAAGAGCGAGATATTGTTTTCTTAATTCCATAAGAGAGCTTGTATCCTTAAACTGATGAATGAATCTGAGGGAAACGAACCTGGGCCATAGATATTAATCGGAGTTTTGCATACAAAGAAGACCATAGAGACAGGGAGGACACAAAGTTTTTTTACAAAAAACTGCATTTATGGCCTTTCTGCCCATTGTTGGCCTGGCAGAGAGGCCTTGAATGCCCAGCTAGCCTTTGAAGGCAGCAAAAAAAGCGGCCATAAACTCTTTAACCAGGGCTGCAGGGAGCTGATTGATACCTGCGGCAGCGGCCCGGCCACCACCGGTGGCAAATGCCCTGCAGAGTTCCACCGCCCCTTTTTTGCGGTCCAAGGGGGCGCGGACACTGACCACATAGCCGCCCTGTCCATCTTCCACCAACAGGGCATGGCCCTTATCTGGTTGTTCTCTGGCCCGTTCATTGCTAAACACCCCAGCCGTACGCCGGGCCCAGGGTTGGCAAGGAAAAATATAGAGGCGGCCACTCTCCTCTTCCGCCTCTGGGTCCATGGCTCTGGCCTTGGCCATATCATCATGAAATCCTTGGCGCAGTGTGGCAAGGGCATCACTTTCAGCATAGAACTGCAACGGATCCTGGTAGGGTTGTACTGCCTGAAAAAGTTTGACCGGATCAAAATGAAGATCCGCCACCTCCTTCCCGTAGCCGTTATAGTTCAGGAGTTCACCCAGTTCGCGGAGAACCGCCATCTCTTTTTCAGAAAACCGGCTTTCTCTGCCAAGAGATGCAGCTGAATCGTGGAGATTATCGCCAAAGGCGGCAACCACCCCCCAGCCAGGAAACCTGCCACCCAGGAAGCGATTGATGATCAGGCCCGTACAAATTTCGGGATCCGGATCAATATGACTCTCGAGGCCGCTGTGATCGGGGATATCGCCGGGATGGTGGTGATCGGCATAGAAAATCTGGCACCCCTCCTCTAGCAGAGTGACAAGGGGTTCGCTATTGGTGGCCATGGAAATGTCGAGGACCGTGAGACGGGCACCCGGATGATCAGCCATGGCCACTACCTTATCCAGCAACCTGATGTCCCTTTTCACACCGGAGACCAGCACGGCTTGGCGAGGGTCGGCCAGGCGAAGCTGGTGAAGAGCGGCAATACCGTCGGCATCACCGTTGAAAATATCTATATCCATAATTTTGTTTTCTTATAAAAAAATGGTGGGCTGATAGGCCTTCTGGGGCCTAGAAACTCTCATGCTCCAGGGGGTCAGTGGTGGTGGCAAATTCAAAGTCACCGCCCAAATTTTCCTCATAGCCGATGCCAAGGACCTGGCCTAGGGCAACCAGGGAGAGAAGAACAGACACCCTTCTATCATCTCCGCTTTCAGAAATTTTAACCTGCATGCCCCAGCAACCAGGCTGATAGAGAAGGGAAACCGACTGACTCACGATATTATCAAGGGAAAGGGATTTCTTTATATCGCCCTGTAAAGAGATATTTTTCGTGAGACGCACCTGGGCACTGCCGTTGATCTCATGGATACCGTTATCTTCATTTATAACCTCACTGTTATTCTTTTTATAGCGGTAATCCACTGAGAGAAAATCGCCGCGCAGATTCGAGTAACGGGTAAGCAAATCATACTCAACAAAACCACGGCCATAGACGCTGAGATCAGTGGAATAATTAACTCGCAACCTCTCGAGGGGATAGATATCCAGCTCGAGTTGCAGATCGCCATAGGGCTCGATATCCTTACGGTGGTCATAGGTGTGCTCGGCTTTGAATAACCCGAAATAACGGTTACTGGCCAGACCTTTATCATCCACGCCGCCGATGCGAAAATGGTTTTCAAAACCATATCCCACCACACCCTGGGCCACCATTCGATCCTTGCTGTCAAAGTCGGGAAGAAGATCTTCGTCATCGTCTGGATCGATATAGGCGTAGGAGGTATGGGGTTTGATAGTGTGATTGAACCAGCGCAGAGAGCCCACCCTTAAGTCAAAATCACGCTGAAAGGTTGTGGCGAGCTCAACGGTGCCATCCCAAGCCATTCTGGTGGGGCTGGTTTCCCCGCCATAGAGGGCGTTGTCGTAAGATTCCACCTGATAGACAGTATGGCGCATACCACCAGTTGCCGAGGCCTCAAGCCAACGCCCTAGAGGGATGGGGGTGGTGAGCCGGGGATGGAGGTCAAGCCGTTGCATACCCACCCCTTCCTCGCGCCAATAATTGATATATTCGGCATTCCAGTTCAGGTTAATGCCGGTGGCTGGAATTGCCAGGGAGCCGATGGTGAGGACTTTGGGCAGGGTATGAATCGAGGTGGTATTTGGCGTGGTGCTGGGGTTGAGATCGTCAACATAGGTGGTTTCGCCGCCCAAATAGACATGGGACCAGTGCTTTGCCAGCTGCAGGCTGGATGACCGCCAGGCCAAAGAGGCCTCCTGCAGGCCGCGGTCAAAATCGTGGCGAAAGACGTTATGGGAGTCCTCAAAGCCGGTGACCCCTTCATCAAACTCCATGAGATAATCACGGTCAGAGGCAAAATCCACATCAAGCAATACTTTAAAATCATTGCCGAAATCATGATCCCCCTTACTCCGCAACCAATAACGGTTAGAACGGGTGCGCAGATAGCCGTCATCCTGATAATCATCACCCACCTCATCCTGGAGACGGTCGTCAATAAAGGTGGCCTGGATGGCAAAACGCGACTCATAATCGTGGATGTGGCGAAATTCAGCGCCGATCATCGGCCCACGACTGGCAAAATAGCCAGGATAGATGGTGATATCTGAGCTGGGGGAAAGATCGATGAAAAAAGGCGCAAAAAATCCGGAACCACCCCGGTCCGACCCGGACACCTCCGGGTCAAGGAAACCGGACTGCCTCTCCATGCGGCCGGGAAAGGCCATGTAAGGCAGATAAAAAACAGGAACATCCTTGATGCGCAGCAAGCTATGCTTCATGAAGATGAAACCATCCACGTCTATATCGGCCTCTTTCAGGCTCAGACTCCACACCGGGCGCCGCTCATCATCAAAGTCACAGGTGGTGAAGACACCATCCCGGAAAAAATAGACCATCTCACCATCTTTACGGGCCTCTTTACTGGAAAAATGGATATTTGTGTCCTGAAAGAAGACCTTACTGTTAATCAGCTGGGCGGTTTCATCACCCAGGTAGATGGTGGCCGCCTCAGCGTCAGCGCTTTCCGTCTTTGAGCGCAGCTTAACATGGCCCCGGGCCTCAACCACGCCCAACTCAGCGTCATGGCGGACCCAGTCAGCCTGGATGGTCATCGGCTTATCAGGGTTACCGGTGCGTTCAAGCACAACATTGCCCTCGGCAATGACCTCCTGCTCCTTTTCACCACGGCTGATCTTGTCCGCCTCCACCTTCCACGGTTGATTGAGAAGATCACTGCCATTTGCCGGCGAGCAAAGGAAAACAAGGAGAAAAGTCGCCAGGGAGGCCAAAAAATTTCTTATAGATACGATACTTGCCACGTTTATCCGTTTACTTATGAGGAAGAGCAAAGAATGAGGGTATAAAAAAGGGGGCGTGAACGCCCCCTTGGAAAATTATTCGTCTTTTAAGACCGCGCCGGTGGCTCCGGAGGTCACCATGCGGGCATAACGGGCCGCATAGCCGGTGGTAATCTTTGGCTCAGGTGGTTGCCAGCCCTTCTTGCGCCTGGCAAGCTCGTCATCATCCACCTCAATACTTAAAACGTTGTTAGGGATATCAACCACCACGGTATCACCCTCTTCAATAAAGGCAATGGGGCCGCCCTCGGCTGCCTCTGGCGAGACATGGCCGATACAGGCGCCCTGGGTACCGCCACTGAAACGACCATCGGTGATGAGCGCCACGCTCTTGCCGAGGCCCATGCCGATGATGGCCGAGGTGGGGGAAAGCATCTCCGGCATACCAGGCCCTCCCTTGGGGCCGCAATAACGGATAATTACCACATCACCGGCATTAATCTCACCACCAAGGATGGCCTTTTGGGCCTCCTCCTCAGAGTTATAGAGCCGGGCCGGACCAGTGTGCTTGAGCATTTCGTCAGCCACGGCAGATTGCTTGACCACAGCGCCCTGGGGTGCCAGGTTGCCATAGAGGACGGCAATGCCGCCCACCTTATGATACGGCTCAGCCACGGTGCGGATCACCCCGCGATCCTTGACCTGGGCCTTTTTCAGATTGACACCGAGGGTCTGGCTGGTGACGGTCATAACGTCCTGATGCAGACCATCCTTGCTCTCAAGAAGCTCACTCATCACGGCCTGGACGCCGCCCGCCTCATAGAGCTGCTCCATGGAGTGGGGTCCACCGGGAATCAGACTGCAGATATGGGGTACCCTTTTCGACACCTTATTAAATGAGTCCAGGGGAAGGTCCACTCCCGCCTCTTTGGCAATGGCCGGCACATGAAGAACCGTATTAGTGGAACAGCCCAGGGCCATATCCACTGCCATGGCATTCTCAAAGGCCTTCCGGGTGGCGATATCACGGGGCCGGATATCTTCATGGAAAAGATTCATGACTGCCATGCCGGCGTGCTTAGCCAGACGGGTCCGGGCAGCATAAACCGCCGGGATGGTGCCGTTTCCGGGCAGTCCCAGGCCAATGGCTTCGGTGAGGCAATTCATGGAGTTGGCAGTAAACATTCCAGCGCAGGAGCCGCAGCCAGGACAGGCGTCATCCTCAAGCTCAGCAAGTTCCTCCATACTCATGGTCTTGGCCTTGACCTTGCCAACACCCTCAAAAACAGAAACAAGATGGACATCTTTGCCGCGATGACGGCCGGTGAGCATGGGACCGCCGCTGACCATGATAGCCGGAATATTGAGACGCAGCATGGCCATGAGCATACCCGGCACGACCTTGTCGCAGTTGGGGATAAAGACCATGGCGTCAAAGGGATGGGCCCGGCCGACAATCTCCGCAGAGTCGGCAATGATCTCGCGGCTGGCCAGGGAATATTTCATGCCGGAATGGCCCATGGCAATACCGTCGCAGACAGCGATGGTGGCAAAAGAGGCGGGTGTGCCGCCGGCCATCCGCACTCCGGTCTTCACCGCCTCAACAATTTTATCAAGATGAACATGGCCGGGAATAATTTCATTATGGGCATGACAGACACCGATCAGGGGCCGGCTTAGCTCTTCATTGGTATAGCCCATGGCTTTAAACAAAGAGCGATGGGGTGCTCTTTCCAACCCTTTGGTAACGATATCACTGCGCATGTTCATTCCTTTATATTGTTGTAATTATTTGATATATTTTATCATTGTAACAAAATTGCCGGACCACCCATAAAAACAACGATATACCAAGCAAAACCACCTTCAACGATATCCACCGAAAAAACGGAATCTGGCACTTCTGCTGCAAGTGGGCTGCATGCCGGGCGGGAAGGACAAAATTTACGCTCTGGCACCGTGGGTGTCAAGGAAAAGTTCCCTTCCTTTCTTACTGACAAAACGAGGTTTTTACTTGCCTGAACGTCAAATTTGTTATAGATTCATCCTAATTATTTTAAATCGGATGATCATCGATTATAAAAATGGGCATTTACCCTCCTGCCAGCCCGTACTTCCACACCTATGAAATATCTCTTTGGTCCGGTTAATTCCCGGCGGCTCGGTCTATCCCAGGGTATTGATCTTCTCACCACCAAAACCTGCAATTTTGACTGCATTTATTGCGAGGTAGGCGGCACGTTCATTCATACCTGCGAACGCAAGGAGTATACGCCAACAGCAGAGATCCTGGCAGAGATTGACGAGTTACTGGCCCACGACGACCTAGCTAAACCCATTGATGTTTTCACCATCACTGCCATGGGTGAGCCCACCCTGCATAGCGGACTGGGCGAAATCATCCGCCATATCAAGGAAAAAACGGGTAAACCCGTTGCCATCCTGACCAACGGCGCTATGATGCACCTTGCGGATGTTCGCCAGGAATTACAGGCCGCTGACATCGTCATCCCCTCGCTGGATTCGGCCCGGGCACAAAGCTTTCGTAAAATTGACAGACCAGCCCAGTGTGTGGATTTAGAGGAGATGATTGAAGGCATTGCCCTTTTTTGCCAAGAATTTTCCGGCCAGGTATGGCTTGAAGTCATGCTGGCCAAGAATATTAATGACCAGCCCAGCGACATTGAGGCCTTAAAAAAGGCCATTATGCGCATTAACCCGGAACGGGTCCAATTAAATACCGTGGTCCGGCCTCCCCTGGAGGATTTTGCCAAACCACTGACACAGGAAGAATTAAGCCACATTGCCGAGCAACTGCCCGGAAACGTGGAGATTATTGCCAGTTTTGCCAAACGGAAGCACGACTCATGGCGCCCACCCGAACCGGGTGAGATTCTAGAGATGCTTCAACGCCGCCCCTGCACCGCTTCAGACATCAGTGAGGCCCTCAACCTGGAACCTGCTCAAACAAACAGGCTCATGGAAGAGCTTGCTGACCAGGGTGAGGTCTTGAAAATGCTCCACCAAGGCAAAACCTATTACCAGCCGCCCCATCCTAAGTAAGCTGTGGCGGCCGTTATCAAACGGATGGCGGTATCCCAGGCCTTAATAAGGCTGTGATGGCGCCGGAAACATACCAAAAAGATTTTGAATGCTACGAGCGCTTGAAGACGCATGGTCGAAATCTCTTTGGCAAAGGAACATTCATGACCGAAGAAAAAACAGAACAAAAAGAAAAGAAAGAAACCACCACTGAAGAAATGACCAGCGCCCCTGAGACAAAACAGGAGGCAGCCCAAAAGGAAACGGAAAAGCCCAAACCAAAACGTCGGCCTCGCAAACGTGCGCCACGCAAGAAACCCACCGCCAAAAAGCCTGAAGGAAATAAAGAGACTGAAACTCCAGAAGCAAAGGCTGGCGAGGGCAAACCAAAAGCTGCTGGCGCCAAGAAAAGCCCGGCAGGAAAACAAACGAGCAAGGCCAAAACTCCAGCCAAAAAGCCGGCAACGGCCCGTAAGACCACAGCTAAGAAAGAGAGTGACAAAGTCGCCTATAAGCTGCTGATCAATGCTGACGAGCCTGAAGAATGCCGCATTGCCCTGCTTGAGAACGGTCGTGTAGAGTCCTTTAACGTTGAGACCGTGGTCCAGGCCCAGACCAAGGGCAATATATACAAGGGCGTTATCGCCGCCATTGAGCCAAATCTGCAGGCTGCCTTTGTTGATATGGGCACCGGCAAGAACGGGTTTCTGGCCTTCGGCGATATCCACCCTGAGTATTATTGTAAAGAGGTGGGCCGCAACACCCACTGGAAATCTCTCAACATCCAGGATTATCTCCTCAAGGGCCAGGAGGTTCTGGTGGAGGTGGTAAAGGAACCCACCGGCAACAAGGGTGCCAATATCACCACCTATCTCTCCATGCCCGGCCGCTATATGGTCCTCATGCCGGGCAGCGACTCCCACGGCATCTCGCGCCAGATCAATAATGAAGAACGGCGCACCAAGCTCCGCGAGATCATTGAATCTGCTAAATTACCGGAAGAGATCGGCTATATCATCCGTACCGCCAGCGAGGACGTCACCAAGACCGCCCTCATGCAGGATATCCGTTACCAGCTCAATCTGTGGCAGGACATTAAGAAAAAGGGCCAGACCATGAAGGCCCCGGCCCTGGTCTATAAAGAGCAGGACGTTGTCTCGCGTTTTCTGCGCGATCATTTCACCCCGAATATTGAAGAGATCCTGGTTGACAACCAGGAGGTGTTTGACAAGATAAACGACTTTATGCAGCTCCTGCCGGCCCGCCAACGCAAGGCCAAAATCAAACTCCACAAAGGCTCCAAACCTATTTTCAACCAGTACCAGGTGGAGGAACAGATCGAGCAGATGTATCTGCCCACCGTCCCCCTGCCCTCGGGTGGCTCCATTGTCATCAACCCCACCGAGGCCCTGGTGGCCATTGACGTCAACTCCGGCCGCACCTCCAAGGATAAGAACTTCGAGAAGACCATTTTCCTGGCCAACTCAGAGGCCGCCGATGAGCTGGCCCGCCAGCTTCGCCTCCGCGACCTGGGCGGCCTTATTGTCGTAGACTTCATCGACATGCGGGACAAGAAAAATATCCGCGAGGTGGAAAAACGGGTAAAGAGCGCCATGAAAAAGGACAAGGCCAAGGTGGACACCAGCCGCATCTCGAAATTCGGCCTCATGCAGATCTCCCGCCAGCGCCTTGCCCCGCCAATCCAGAAAGGTAATTACATCGTCTGTGAACATTGCCAGGGCCACGGCATGATCAAGTCGGTGGAAACCACGGCCTTGGCCCTGATGCGCCGCATTCAGACCGCTGCGGTCAAAAGGCAGATCAAGGCCGTCCAGTGTGACCTGCCCCTTAACGTGGCCCAATACCTGCTCAACCAGAAACGTTCTGAGATTGCCGAACTTGAGCAGCGCTACAAGGTGGAGATTCGCATCATCCCCAACCCAAGCCTGACTCCAGCCCAGGGAGACCTGAAATTCCTTAAAAAGACCTGATGGGCCGTGAGCAAATACCATAAAAAAGGCGATTGAATTATCTCAATCGCCTTTTTTATTTCCCTATCAGGGTTTCTTTCAGCCCTCTTTTTTCTTGCAAAAGTCAGGATATAATTTTTTCGTACAACCAGGACAGATGCTATGGCTAAATTCAGCTTCTGAGTGATCGCGGATATAAGACTCAATCTGGTTCCAGTATCCTTTGTCGTCCCGGATCTTCTTACACGATGCGCAAATCGGCAGAAAACCACTTAGCTGCCTGACCTCCGAAAGTGCCTGCTGCAACTGATCATTGGTCTCAAGAAGTTTGCTGGTTCGTGTCCTCACTTTTTCCTCAAGCTCTTCCTGGTGGGCCAATAATTCCAACTCGGACTTTTTAAGCTCCGTAATATCGAGATGGGCAATGATAATATATTTAACTTTGTCATGGACATCTTTAATGGGGTAAATTCTCGAACTCAACCAGCGGCCCCGGCCAGGAAAACCTGAGAGCTGAGGATCATAATAAATCTCAGAGAGATCAACTGCTTCACCAAGAGTTGCCAATTTAAACTTGTCGGTTAAGCCGATGGAAATGGCCTGTGCATCATCCAGCACATTAAATTTACCAATTACATCTTCTCCCTTGGCCTGCCAGAGTTCTTCCCAGGACCGGTTGACTTCCAGCATCCAACCAGCGACACTCATAACCTGCAGGGATAGAGGTGACTGATGAAAAATCGTTCTAAAATGCTCTTCCTTTTCCGCCAAAGCTCTATCAGCATCTTTACGTTCGGTAATGTTTTCAAAAGAAGCCCCTACCATATCCTCGCCCACAGGGAAGGCCTTGACTGAAAACCAGGCGGGATCGACCCATTCGTCTCCATAGAAGACATCATCTAGAATCACCGGCTTCTTGCTCCGCACCACCTCGGCATATATTTGCGGAATACCCTCTTTGCGCAATTCGGGGAAATTCTCGTCAAGTGTCTTACCTAAAATATCGCCGGCGCCAACACCAATAATCTGCTCAGCGATTTTGTTGGCAAAAATTAATCTAAGACTTGAGTCATCATCAAATTTTTCAAGTTGAAAAACACAGATCCCCACGGGGATACTTTCAACAAGTTGTTGATATAGCAGCGGAAAATCATTCTGACAACCCATAAAAGACTCTCAATGTGATGTTAATTCTAAAAAAATATCTAGCGCCCTAAAGCAGACTTATTTTCTTTAGCTGCCGGAGTAAAACATCAAAAAATGTATCTGCAACAAAGGGTTTGGTCAGATAATCATCCATACCTGACTCCAGACATTTCTCCCGGTATCCCTTCATGGCATGGGCGGTAAGGGCAATGATGGGTGTATGTTTTCCTGTCTCCCTTTCCATTGCTCTGATTCGGGCCGTGGCCTCAAAACCATCCACCATTGGCATCTGAACGTCCATCAAAATCAAATGATACCCCCCATCCAGGTAGGCCTGCACCGCCGCCTCACCATTCTCAGCAGTTGTGACCTTGAAACCATATTCGTCAAGCAGGGCTTCGGCAACCATTCTACTTACCTCATCATCCTCCACCAAAAGAATGTTTACTTCAGAGAGGCCCCTTTCGGCCACGAACTGCGAGAGGAGCTTGCTACGGTCAACAGGAAAACTTGCCGCCTCTGTATCGTCCGGCTGACGTAGCGCCACTGTAAACCAGAAGGTAGAACCCTGACCGGGCTCACTGTTGACGCCAATCTTCCCCCCCATCACCTGAACAAGGAGACTGCATATGCTCAGGCCCAAACCAGTCCCTCCAAACTTACGGCCATGGGATGTGTCTGCCTGCCTAAAAGAGGTGAAAATCTCCTGCTGCTTTTCTTTATCAATACCGATACCAGTATCTTCAACCTCAAAGCGGAGGAAATTGTCCGCTTCGCCGTCTCCCTCCGACCTTGACACTGAAACGATTACCCTGCCCCGACTCGTGAATTTTATGGCGTTATTAAGCAGGTTGACCAAAATCTGCTGAAGCCGGTGGGGGTCGCCGATTGTCAGGGACGGAACTTCTGGAGCGATCTCCTTTTCAAGCTGCAAACCTTTTTCCTGGGCTCGTATCTCAACCACTGCCAGGGAATTGCTGACGATTTGGGCCGGGTCAAAGACTTTCGCCTCAATCTCCATCTTGCCGGCCTCCATTTTCGAGAAGTCGAGTATATCATTGATAACTCCCAGAAGTGATTGGGCAGAAAGATGTATTTTTTTGATCTTATCGCCCAACTCCGGTTTGAGCTCAGCATCAAGAAGAAGCTCTGAAAAACCCATAATTCCACTCAGGGGTGTCCGGATTTCATGGCTCATGTTGGCAAGAAACTCTCCCTTAATCTTATTTGCCTCTTCAGCCTGAAGACGGGCCTCCTCCCTCTCCTCTTCCACCTGCAAAAGAGTGGAGATCATCTGGTTGGCATTCTCAGCCAGCTCGTAAAATTCTAAGATGTCGACTTTACTGGTATCGATTTCCACCGAGTCCTTGGCCGCTGAGTCAAAAAAATCGGCAAACAAGCAGAGACTGTCTTCAAAACGGCGGGCAAAATGGCGGGCTATCAAATAAGAAATTACCAGGGCTATAATGAGCAGAAATGACATCTTGACCAGCTCTCTTCTGATCTGCTGCCCCAGCATTTTCCGCTTTTCAACAATCACCCGGTCAATACCGTCAAGATAAAGTCCTCCTCCGACAAACCATTGCCAATCAGGAAACAGTTTAACAAAGGTAATTTTTTCAACAGGTTCATCCTGGCCGAGCTTAGGCCAGTGATAACGGACAAAGCCTTCCCCTTGCCTATTCAGACCAGCGGCAAATAATTTAGGGGTTATCTCTTCACCCAGAGCGTCCTTTATACTGGAAATATTTTTACCCACCAGTTCCTCATCATCCCCCTGAACCAGCATGACGCCTGCGCCGCTGACAATATAGATATAGCCTTCCTCCATAAACCTGATAGCGCGGATCCACTCCAGAATTTCTTTTTTGACATCCTGTTCGACATCGTCAAGATACTCACCGGTGGCAATGACTATCTCTAGTGGTTTAAAGACTTTAACAAAGGAAATCTTAGGAAAGATTTTCTCCTCTATCGGCGGTTTGCTCCAAAGATATTCCAGATAACCCTCTCCTGCGGGAGAACGGCCGAGGGAGAGCATATCTTCACCATGCCGCCGGCCACCACCTTCGGCGACATCCATGACATAGCGATTTTCAAGAAAAGGCATGGCCGAATTGAGATACATCACCCCGTCAAAGCCAAGGGTGAAATAATATCCCCGACCGTTCTCATGCCAGCGGATAGGGGTCAGAGCGGTGTGGATGAGCTTAAGAATCTCCTCCCTACTCTTGGTCTTCTTGTTTTGCTCATAGATGCTGGCAACAATGGCATGGGCCTCGTAAACCCTGTTTTTTATCTGCTCCCGGAGACGCTCCTCCACCTGTTTCTTCTTGAATTTTATATAGGAAACGGTCTGATTCACCTCTGACCTGACCAGCTCTTTTTGTGAGGCGAGATAACGCTCGTGCAGGGCGGCAGACTCTTCTTTGAAGCCACTGATAAGATCCGCCAGCCAGAAGCCGCCCACGATGAGAGCGGTGATGGTCACCATGACCTCAATGGGAAGAAGGTACAAACGGGATATGGATTTTTTTCTGGCCATAAAGAGAGAATGGGTTCAATCCTTCATTTTAAAGGCATCCAATAAGCATACTACCTAAAACATCTTTCTCTATGCAAGGGGAAGGGCATTGTCAAGAACAGGCTGGCCACAAGTCTATTAAAACCATTGAGAATCAAGCAGAAACAGACCTTTAGGCCTTACTTTCCTTTCTTCTGAAACTTGTAGACTGCGCGATTATGCTCTTTGAGATTGTTGGAAAAATAGTGGGTACCGTCACCGCGGGCAACAAAATAGAGCCAGTTACCCTCAGCAGGTTGAAGAACTGCCTTGAGAGAATCCTTGCCTGGATTAGCGATGGGCCCGGCAGGGAGACCTTTTAGAAGGTAGGTGTTATAGGCTGACGGAGTTCGCAAATCACGGCGGGTGAGATCACCATCAAAATCACCGATACCATAGATAACTGTGGGGTCGGCCTGAAGGCGCATTTTTTTCTTAAGGCGATTCAAGAAAACCCGGGCAATCTGGGGACGCTCAACAGCGGCGCCGGTCTCTTTTTCAATAATGGAGGCCAGGATAACCGTCTCATGAAGGGTCATCTCCTTTGCGCCTTTTTCGGCAGGCTCAGACAGCGCTGCCTCTAACTGCTCAAGGGTTTTACTCACCTCAAAAAACCGTTCCACCATCATCTTGAGCACGGCACGGCCATCCTGACTGCGCGAGAGATAATAGGTGTCGGGAAAGAGATAGCCCTCAAGGCTGGCACCCTGGACGCCGAGGGAGGCGATAAAGTCAGGATCATGACAGAGATCCAGGAGATCCTCCTGACCTCCCCAGCCTTGGCGGCTCAGCTCCTCGACCACCTGGTACATGGTGAGTCCCTCCTGAAAGGTGAGGGGATGAAGGAGAGTAGTGCCCTCAACAATTTTCTCTAAAACATCGCCAGGGGTGGCTGGCCTGGCAAAGACATACTCACCCGCCTTTAGCTTCTTGGACACCCCGCGCCAACTGGCCAGTATGCCGAAACGGAGATCTTCTTCAATCACATCATTATCAACCAGGATCCAATACACCCCCTGAAAGCCTTTACCAGGGGGGATGGCAACCCGTACCTCATCACCATCCACCGGCCCCGGACCTGGAATCGTCCCATAGGAGTAAAACCAGTACATTGGACTTAAAACAATTATGGCCGGGATAATAATCCGGGCCATAACTGTAGCCCATTTACGAAGGGCTGGTTCTAAAGAGTTGAAGGGCATCGCCACCTTACTTAAAAACCTTGGTAAAGACCTGGGAGATATTCTTCACCGGCACAAAGTTGATCTGTTTTCGCAGATCTTCCGGGATCTCCACCAGGTCCTTTTTGTTCTGGTCAGGAATGAGGACAGTTTTAATATTGGCCCGCAGGGCGGCCAGGGCTTTCTCCTTAAGACCGCCAATGGGCAGCACCCGGCCCCGCAGGGTGATCTCGCCGGTCATGGCCAGGTCCTTGGGAACCTTTTTGCCGGACATGGCCGAATACAGGGCCACGGCCATGGTGATACCTGCCGAAGGCCCATCCTTAGGGATAGCACCGGCCGGTACATGGAGATGGATATCCTTATCATCAAAATAATCCTCAGGAAGCTTAAGCTTCTTGAGCATGGATTTGCAGACAGTAAGAGCCGCCTGGGCAGACTCCTTCATTACATCACCCAATTGACCGGTGAGCATCAAGCCGCCCTTACCAGGCAACAGAGAAATCTCAATATAAAGAATCTCGCCGCCCACCTCGGTCCAGGCCAAACCAGTGGCCAGCCCAGGCTGGTTAATAGTATCAATATCCGCCTCAGGAATGACCTTGGGCGGCCCGAGATATTTGGCCAGGGTGCGCTTAGAAATGGAATAGGGGCCCTTGCCGCCTTCAGCCACCTTGCGGGCCACCTTCCGGCACACCTTCCCTATCTCACGCTCAAGATTACGGAGCCCTGCCTCACGGGTGTAATGACTGACAATCAAGGTGATGGTATCGTCATCAATCTTGATATGCCTCTCCTGAATACCATTTTCTTTAATCTGCCGGGGCAAAAGATAGCGTTTGGCAATCTCCAGCTTCTCCTCATGGGTATAACCGGAAAGGGTGATCATCTCCATCCTGTCAAGGAGCGGCCCAGGGATGGTATGGCTCATATTGGCGGTGGTGATAAACATCACCTTGGACAGATCACAGGGCAGGTTGAGATAATGATCGGAGAACTCAGAATTCTGCTCAGGATCAAGAACCTCAAGAAGAGCGGATGAGGGATCGCCACGATAGTCGGCGCCCACCTTGTCGATTTCATCAAGCATGAAGATCGGGTTATTTGAGCCCACTGTCTTCAGGCCCTGGATAATCCGGCCCGGCATGGCACCAACATAGGTACGACGATGACCGCGAATCTCTGCTTCATCACGCATGCCACCCAAGGAAAAACGAGAGAATTTACGCCCCATGGCCCGGGCGATGGATTTACCCAAAGAGGTCTTACCCACACCTGGGGGGCCGACAAAGCAGAGAATGGGACCCTTGGTGGACTTGTTAAGCTTACGAACGGCCAGATACTCAAGGATGCGTTCCTTAATCTTGTCGAGACCGTAATGGTCCTCATCAAGAACCTTCTTGGCGATCTTCAGGTCCAGCCGGTCCTTGGTGGATTTGCGCCAGGGCACATCAAGGAGCCAATCGAGATAGGTCCTGATGGTGGCGGCCTCCGAGGCGTCTGGATGCATCATCTCCAGGCGCTTGAGCTGCTTTTCTCCCTCCTTCTTGACAATGGAGGGCATGCGCTCCTTCTTGAAGCGGGCCTGGAGTTCTTCAATTTCCTGGGATTTTTCGTCATATTCACCAAGCTCTTTCTTCATGGCCTGGATCTGTTCGCGCAGATAATATTCGCGCTGGGTGCGGCCCATCTCCTCCTTGGCCTCAGACTGGATCTTGGCCTGCATGGTGGAAACTTCAAGCTCTTTGTTAAGATATTCCAAGACCTTATGAAGACGATCCACAGGATCAAAGGTCTCAAGAACGATTTGTGACTCCTGGGTCTTAAGGCGCAGATTGGAGACAACCAGATCAGCGAGACGACCCGGCTCCTCAATGCCGTTTAAAATGGCAAGCAGCTCCGAGGACATAACACCTTTCAGGGAGAGGATTTTTTCGGTCTGCTCCCGGACATTACGCATGAGGGCCTCGATCTCAACAGTCATGATCACCTCATCTGGGTTTTCAATGACGTTGATATCGGCCTCAAAGAAAGGGTCTGTTTGGGTAAACTCTTTAACCTCAGCCTTTTGAATGGCCTGCACAAGAACCTTGAGACGACCATCAGGCAGCTTCAGGGTCCGCATGATCATGCAGACCATTCCCACCTGGTAGACATCATCGGCAGCTGGTTCATCTATAGCCGAATCCTTCTGGGTGACAAGCATGAGCAGCTTATCTCTGGCCAAGGCCTCTTGGACCGCTTCCACGGAGGCGGAACGCCCCACAAAAAGCGGGATAATCATATAATTAAAAACGACAATATCGCGTACTGCCATGACCGGCAGCTGCTCAGGGATATCGGGCTCGTCAATTTCTGCCAGATCGCCTATCCCGGCAGTAAGGGGATCGTTTATATCCACAAAAACCTCCAAAAAAGATAACAGCCTTCAGCAAGAAGGCAGAGAAAGCATCAGGTATCCCGCTCCCATGGGCAGGAGAGTCGCCCAAAAGGGCGCGAACATGCAAAGGGGTCGGGGAATAAAGTCGTATAAACGTAAACATTGGAGCAGACGAAGTCAAGGAAGAGAAACACGGCTTGATGGGAGAATGTCCTGTTCGGATAAACAGCTGTTTTTTCCCGTAAAACCACTATAATTCCCTTGAAGAAATATGGATTTTGCACCATGATATATATGCATTTTTTGTAGTTATGAGACAAAATCCCAACACAAACCATACCCCACGAACCTAAATCATGCTCACCTGCGCCTCTTTTTTAGATCTTAGCGACTGCTCTTTTGCTGATCTCTTCATGAACACAGATCATGTCTGGCAAGGTCTCAACCGCCTCAAATCATATATGGATGGCGTGAGCTATCCTGACTACAGTAAAATTTTTCCAAAAAATGGCGAACCTTTAACAAGGACCATTGTCCTTCACGAAGCTGATGTATTCAACGGCGATGAAGTGGAAATTGATTTTGGCGATGCCCCTAAAGGGCTGCTCAAGGTGACCAGAGAGGGCAAGACCTTGGAAGGTGCCTCGGTAATAATGGCGGGAGCCTCTTTTTTAGGCAACCAGATAAAGATAGGCAGGGGCGTGCTCATCGAGCCTGGCGCCATGATCTCGTCACCGACTTTCGTTGATGACCAGACCGTGATCCGCCAGGGTGCGTATGTCCGAGGCTACTGCCTCTTTGGCAAACGCTGCGTGGTTGGCCATGTCACCGAGGTCAAGCATTCCATTTTTTTGGATGATGCCAAGGCCGGCCACTTTGCCTATCTGGGTGATTCCATCCTCGGCAACAATGCCAACCTGGGGGCTGGGACTAAGCTGGCCAACCTCCGTTTTACCAGCGGCAATGTTCAGGTCAAGACCCCCGACGGCTCTCTGGACTCAGGCCTGCGAAAATTCGGTGCCATCCTGGGCGATAATGTCCAGACCGGCTGCAACTCGGTGACCAACCCCGGCACCCTAATTGGCCCACGCTCTATGGTGCTGCCAAATACCACAGCCCCGTCAGGCCTCCACAAGGCCTGCACCATCATTCGGGGCTAACTTGTATCTTTGTCGATTAAGCCTTATTAGCAAAACACGTTGTTTTACTTAAAAAAAAACAGGAGCTAAGTGTATGCAGAAAAAAACAATCCTCCCCCTTCTCTGTGGCCTCTTATTTTTATCCACGGGTTTTGCCGTGGCCGAGGAAGATTCCAAGGTTCTGGTAACTGCCGGGGCAGATACCCTAACCCAGGCAGAATTTAACCTGATGCTGGTGAGCATGCCTCCCCAGCTCAAGGCCATGATGGACAGCCAGCCCGAACTGCAGCAAAGCATGCTGAGTCGCTGGGCCGATTTTTCTGTGCTGGCTCAAGAGGCCAAGTCCCAGGGCATCAACAAAGAATCTCTGGTCCAGGCAAAGATTAATGATCTGACGAGCCGAGTCTTAGTTGAGGAGCTCATTGTTCGCAGCACAGGCAAGTCAGAAGTCCCCGACAAGGCCCTTCAAGCTTATTATGACAGCCATAAAGCAGATTATGCCCATGAAGCAATGGTCAAGGCCCAACATATTCTGATTAAAGTTGATGATGCCAATAATAAAGAGCAAGTTGAAGCTGCTAAAAAGACAATTATGGATATCAAGAGTCGCCTTGACAAGGGCCAGAGCTTCGATACTCTTGCCCAGAAACTTTCTGACGATGTCGGCTCAAAGATGAATGGTGGCGACCTTGGCTTTTTTGGGAAAGGCAGCATGGTGCCGGAATTCGAGGCAGCTGCTTTCAACACCAAGAAGGGAGAGGTCAGCGCACCGATCCAGACCAAATTCGGTTGGCACCTTATTAAGGTCACCGACACCAAAAAACCTGGCTTTACGCCGATGGCGGAGGTCAAAGAAGACATCACAGCTAAAGTACGGGCTGAAAATCAGCAGGCCGAGGTGGAAAGCATGTTGGCCACCCTGAAGAAGAAATTCCCGGTGACCATCCATTAAGGATGTGCCTGGCCCCTGAGCTTGCCCGAGGCTGCCCGCCTCCCTGCTCGTTCAGGCCTGAATGGGGAAATAAAAAAGCCGCCGGATCTTTGAAAAAGATCCGGCGGCTTTTTTTGTGGAATGTTTATAACTGAAATCAGCCCTGGGCCCTTTCCAAATAATTATACACCCCGGCAAAGATTTCGATTATGATTGCGAACAATAAATAAAAACGGAGCACACGGTCCCAAGGCAGTTTTTCACCCACTATCTTCTGCATGATGGTGACAATGACAATGGTCAAAGCCACGGCAAAAGAACCCAAAAGCAGAAAACTCTTGGCCGTGTGATAGAAGGTCATCCCCAGGTCTCCAGGAATATAACGGAGCACGCAGAGGAGATAAAAAACCACCAATCCTGTCAGGGATATTTTCTCTTTGGTTGTCATTTCTGTCACAAACTTTTTTTTATTTCAAAATACCATGGTCCACGAGGGTAAAACCAACAACAGACCCTTGTGTAAGGCCTTTACCATTTTTCCTATCATTGCTGTAGCAAAAATATCATGACTTCTCTTCCTGCCTACCATTTTCCAGAAACAGATATCAGCCTTGACGATGTTCGTGGTCAGCTTCTCTTCTTTTCCCAGATCTTCTACCTGGCTCCGGTTGAAGCAGACGAGGCTGAGGCCAGTGAACTCTGCACAGCTTACACCCCAGCCCCCTTAGGTGATGACCTTCAACGCTTCAAGCAACTCATGGCTGAACTCAAGGGAAACGAGGCTGCCTTTTATCAAGGCCAGCTCTCCAATATGGCTTTGGAGTACATGGAAAACCGTGACCCGGAAACGGTTCGTGACATCATCAGCAATCTGCAGGCCCCCGGCACTTCGACCTCTGCTCCCGAGTCTGCCCAAAGCCGAGAAGAGCTCTGGCAGGCCAGGCTCCTTTTAAAGCTTGCTGAAATGCTGCGCCAGGAACATAAAGCGCTGGCCGAAGGGATGGCCATGATGCAGGACCGTCAGGCCGATCTTCTCAAAGACCTCAAGGGAGAAGAGGAACTTCAAGATCTCTTTCATGCCTTGGACGACACACCAAGCCCCCAATTTCCGGTCCGGGTTGAATCCCTTATCAGCGCCTGGGGCCATCTCCTTTTGGCCGGTGATCACCAGCCCTGGTTTTTGAACTGCTTTTCCCCGGAGGCTGCCGAACCTTTTTTTGAGGTCAACGAAAAACTCAGCGGCCAGCGCCCTGTGCGCCTCCTCCGCCTCCCCCTGCCAGACTGTGACCATGACCCTGAAAACTATTTGGAAAAAAGACAGATCTGGCTTGATCAGCTTGCCGGCTGTCGCCAGAAAACAGCAGAAATACTTCACGACCTTGCCCGCCACGGTATGAGGGACAGCACCTTGGCTGACCTGGCCCAGATGGCTGCCCTCTGGACCGCGGCTTATAGCCAGAATAACCCGTGGCCAGAGCCACCTGTTGCCAGCAGCCCCAAAAAATGCGTTGCCACTCCCCACCTGGAAATTTATCTCCTCAGCCAACCGATCTCCCAGCTGGTGGCCCAACTCTGTGCTCTCAAGACCACCTCAGGGCCAGAAGGGCCTTGGAGTCATGGTCTCCTGGCCGTCCTTTCCTGCCGATCCTCCACATGCAAGTGATGAGTTCTGAAATCGACTTTGATCTCTGCACTGAAACCCGGGAAATATTCAGCCCCGCCGGCCTTCTTGCAGAGAAGCTGACCGGTTATGAACCACGCCCCGGCCAGCTTGAGATGGCCCAGGCCATTGCCGACATCCTCCATGACGAGGACCCTTGGGGCCATAATCCTGTTCTTGGCAAAAAACTGGCCATTGAGGCGGAGACAGGCATCGGCAAAACCCTGGCCTATTTGATTCCGGCGGTGCTTAGCGGCCAAAAAATAGTGGTCTCCACCGGCACCATTAATCTCCAGGAACAGATCCTCCACAAGGAGGTCCCCTTTATCCGGGACAATATCGATCCCACCCTGGAGGCCCTCTGTGTTAAGGGCAGGCAGAACTACCTCTGCATCTACCGTTACCACCAATTCACCGCCTCTCCCCAGGCCCCCCTTTTCCAGAATATTCGGATGGACGATCTGGAAAAATGGGTCCAGGAAACCGAGAGCGGTGATCGGGCCGAACTCGACTGGCTGCCGGACCAAAGCCCCTTATGGCGGGAAATAAGCGCCACCACCAGCCAATGTTTGGCCAGTAATTGCCCGGATTACAACGCCTGCTTTGTCACCCAGCTCCGCAAGAAGGCCGGTAAGGCCCGGCTGCTCATCGTCAACCACCACCTCTTTTTTTCCGACCTGGCCCTACGGCGTTATGGCTTTGCCGAGGTCCTGCCGCGCTATGAGTCTGTGATCTTTGACGAGGCCCATCATATTGAAAACATTGCCACCCGCTATTTTGGCATCAGCCTCAGCCACTACCAGTTTCTTGATCTGGCCCGTGACATAGAAAAGGCCCATGCCGAATCCGTGGGCGACAAGGAGCAGGAAAAAGCCTTGGCCCTGGCCCAGAGCCTGAGCCAGCAGGCCCAACGTCTTGTCAGCCTTTTTCCTGCTGAAAAAGGCCGTTTCCCCCTCATTGATTTCACCACTGACAATGACCAGTGGCAACGGGAAACCGAGCTCCTGGCCAGCCGCCTTGTCAGCCTGGCCGACCAACTGGAAACCGTGGCCCTCCGTTATGAAAGTTGGAATACTTTTCTGCGCCGGACCTCGGAGGCCAGCGCCGCCCTGGAACATTTCACCGCCCCTCCCAACCCATCCTATGTCTACTGGTATGAGAGGCGGGAAAAAACCGTGGCGCTGACGGCCTCTCCCATCGATATCGCCGAAGATCTCCATGAATCCTTTTACAATACTGTTAAATCGGTGATTTTTACCTCTGCCACCCTGACCACCGGCGCCAATTTCTCCTATTTTTTCGGACGCCTCGGCTTGGACGAAGGGACCAAGACCCTGCAGCTCCCCACCCCCTTTGACTATAAGAACCGGACCAGACTCTACATTCCGGCCAACGGTTTTCCCTTGCCCAGCCACCGCAGCTTTTTTACTGCCGTCCAAGAAGAGATCCATGAGCTCCTCCTGGCCTCCTCGGGCCGGGCCTTGCTCCTTTTCACCAGCATCCGGGCCATGGACCATATGTATAACTACCTCAGCGACCGCCTGCCTTTTCCAGTCTTTGTCCAGGGCGAGGCCCCCAAGCAAAAACTGCTGGAGAGCTTCCGGGAAGAGACCCACTCGGTGCTCCTGGCCGTGGCCTCTTTTTGGGAGGGGGTGGATGTGCCTGGCAACACCTTAAGCGCCGTTATTATCGACAAACTTCCATTTGAAGTTCCCTCCGATCCTGTTATCATGGCCAGGGCGGACAGGATAAAGGAGGCAGGCGGCAATCCCTTTTTCGATTTTCAGGTGCCCCGGGCCATCCTCACCTTACGCCAGGGCTTGGGCAGGCTGATGCGCTCAGCAACCGACAGGGGCCTGTTGGCCATTCTTGATGCCCGCCTCTACGCAAAATCCTATGGCCGGATCTTTTTAAAAAGTACACCGCCCAGTCCGATAATCCGCAGCCTCGATGAGGTTCGCGCATTTTTCAACGAGGAGGAGTAGCGACGTGGACAAAAAACAACTTCTTTCCCGCCTGCACCCGGAGATCGAACAGATCAACGAGGCCATGGCTGCCGAATTTGCCGGCATTCAAAGCTCCCGCCTTGCTGAGGTGGTCAATTACGCTATTTTTAACGGCGGCAAACGTATCCGCCCTCTGCTCACCGTACTCATTGCCCGCCTCGTGGCTTTTACCAGGATGCCGGAAGGCATTGCTGATGAAGAAGAACTTTCGCCGCCGCCAGACCTCTACCGACTGGCCATGGTCTTTGAATTTCTCCACGCTGCCAGCCTCCTCCATGATGACGTCATAGACCATGCCGACACCAGAAGGGGCAAAAAAACTGCAAATCAGGTCTGGGATGCCAGCACCGCCATCCTGGCTGGCGACTATCTCCACACCCGGGCCATGACTCTGGCTGGGCTGGTGGGTGGCGAGAGGTGCCTTGCCCTCATCGGTGATGCCACTGGCGCCATGATCGACGCCGAATTTCTCCAGGCCCAGACAGTGACCGACGCCAACCTCTCTGAAGAGAATTATTTTGCTGTTCTCCGCGGCAAAACCGGAGCCTTGATCGGCTCAGCCTGTGAGGTCGGTGCCTTTTTTGCCGGTGCCGACAAGGAGCAACGAGCCGCCATCCGCACCTTTGGCGACGCTCTAGGCCTTGCCTTCCAGGTGGTGGATGATCTTCTTGATTATCTTGGTGATGCTGCAAGCACAGGTAAGGCCATTGGCAATGATTTTGTGGAGGGCAAGATGACTCTCCCCCTGATCTATGCCATGACAAATGGCCCCGACAATAAACGGCAAATCCTTGTGGACCTGCTTGCCGGTGAGCCTTTCCAAAGGCAGACCAAGATCAATGAAGTTACGGCCATCATTGAAGAGGCAGGCGGCTTTGCCTATGCCAGGGAAGGAGCTGACACCCTTATCTCCGCAGCCCTGGAGTCCCTGGAAGATTTTAAGGATTGTGAGAGCAAAAATACCCTGCAGGGGCTGGCCAACTATGTGCTGAGCCGGGATAAGTAATGGCAAAAAAAACTAAGAAGAAAAAACGCTCTGCCAAGAGAAGGGTAAAACCATCAATAACCCGTTTTATCTGGCCCCTTTTTCTCACCCTTATTGTCACTGCCACCCTGGGGGCAACCGCCTATTTCATTTTTCTCACCCCCGGTACCATGCAGGCCCCCAAGGCAAGGAGAATTGCCCCTTCCAGCGACTCCAAAACCCGTCCCCTCTATCAACCGGTAAAACCGCAAATCGCCTATGAGGAAGATACCCTTCCTGAGGTCAAAAAAAAATCCGCCCTAAAAAAAATAATTACGGCCCCTTCCAGCGCTAAACCACGCTTGGCCCTGCTTATTGATGACATGGGAAACCGCCAGAAGCTGGGACAACAGCTCATAGAACTTGACCTCCCTCTCTCCTTTGCCATCCTGCCCTTTACCCCCCATGCCCATAGCCTCATGGAGATGGCCCATGCCCGTAACAGAGAAATTCTTCTCCACCTGCCCATGGAGGCAACCTTAGCGAAATGGGATCCCGGCCCGGGTGCTCTCTACACCTCCATGTCACCACGCTCCATCAAGGCCCAAGTTCGCAAAGACCTGGAGGATCTCCCTTATGCGGTGGGGGTGAATAACCACATGGGTTCTAAATTCACCACTGACAAAAAGGCCATGCGCGCCGCCCTCGCCCCCATCAAGGCCCGCAACCTCTTCTTCCTGGACAGCATTACCATTGCCGGATCTGTTGGCCATGCCGAGGCCAAGAGGATGGACATTAAAACAGGGCGCCGCGACGTCTTTATCGACAACGAACAGGATGCGGCCAAGATCAAGGGCCAACTGGAAAGGCTGGTCAAGATCGCCAAGAAACATGGTTCGGCCATTGGCATTGCTCATCCCCACCCGGTCACTGTTGCCACCCTTGAGAAGGAAAAGACCTGGCTCCAGGAGCAAGTTCAGCTTGTGAGCATCAGCACCCTCATGGAGTAGATGGGCCATGCTTATCACCCTGACCACTGATTTTGGCCTTGATGATCCCTTTGTGGCCATTATGAAGGGGGTGATTCTCGGCCGCTGTCCCCAGGCCTCTGTTGTGGATATCTGCCACACCATTCCAGCTCAGAATATCGCCGCAGCCTCCCATGTTCTTACTGAGGCCGCTCCCTACTTCCCGGCCGCCACTCTTCATATGGCCGTGGTGGACCCCGGCGTTGGCACCAGCCGCCGGATTATCTGTATTGAGGCGTCTGGCCAACTTTTTCTGGCCCCTGATAACGGCTTACTTACCCCTTTTTTCAAAGATGCACATCGTGCCTACGAGCTGGTCAATGATGAGTTTTTTTTGCAGCCCGTTTCCTCCACATTCCATGGCCGTGACATTTTTGCCCCAGTGGCGGCAGCCTTGGCCTGTGGTCTTGCCCCCAATAAGCTTGGACCGACTCTGCCAATAAGCGGGCTGATCCATCTCGAGCAACCTCCAGCCACTATGGGTATCCACCAGCTTCAGGGACAATGTTTGCGAGCCGACCATTTCGGCAATATGGCTACCAATATCAGCAAAAAAGAACTTGATAGTTTTCTAGATGCCGGTGAGACGCCGCTGATTACCATTGGCGCCACAATTATCAAGGGCCTCAGCTCCACCTATGGCCCAGAGAAAGGCAAGATCATTGCCCTATTTAACAGCAGCAGCTACCTTGAAATCAGTATTGCCGGAGGCAACGCAGTCTGCGAGCTCAACCTCTCCATCGGCTCCCCTGTTATTATTAATAAAAGCTTCGGCAACTGAAGGAGATCACTAAAAAAACGTGACCCAAACCAAAAAAAGGCCCCGGAGGACGAATCCTCCGGGGCCTTTTTTCTTACCACAACTCCTTAGTTAGAAGGTATGGCAGGTTGCGCATGCAATGTTTCTCTTCACATGCTTGTTATGGATTGTCTGGGGATCTGTCTCGCTTTTATAGCCATGACAGTCAGCACAGAGTGAGCTGCGAGAGGCAGTCAGGCCGCTTGGCGGTGCGGTATGACAGGAGGCACAGTCAAGGGCCCCAATGCCGTCATGCCTATTATGCATAGCTTCCCAGCCCTCACTCTTACTGCTATGGCAGAGGGAGCAGATGTTACTGGTTGGGAAGGTCTGATAACCAAGGGCTCCGAAGGGCACCATCTTGCTGCCGTCCGGTGTCTGGCCAGAGCCGTCATGACACTCGCTACAGGTGGGAGCGCTGGACTTCTGGTCAACACCATGGGTAATCAGCATTTCGGCATCGGCTTCTACCATGGTGTAGTTACCGGTCAGGCCTTGATCAGCCATACCTGCCTGCACGGCCCGATCAAAATCGCCGGTCATGAACATGTCCATAATTTTCGGGGCAATGATCTGACCACTCTCATGGAGGGCGGTGTTGGTGAGATGACGCTTGATGGGTACGATCTTTGACTTACCGTCAAAGGCCTCACCATTGGCCTTGGCCATGGTGTAGGTGCCGTCGGCATTGGGGCTGATGGTCTCACCAAGATTATAGACGTAAGAGGTACCGTCAAACCAGGTGTAGTCAGGCTTGACATTGGCCACCTTAACCTCATGGCCGACATAGCCACCCTGGCCGTTACAGAAGGCCGGGTTGAAGTGGGGAGCCAACCAGTCACGGGACATCTCCGTGGCGCCGCCTTTACCAAACTCACGGATATGGCAAACCTGGCAGCTTAGCTGGCCCTGGGCATGGCGGTTAACGACGGCATCGCTATGGGGTGCTGCACCATGACAGGACTGACAGGTGGGAGCAGCAGCCTCGGTCTGCCGCAGATCAATACCGCGTCCGCCGACCTTATGGCCACCCTCGGTGGCATGACAGGCCTGACAGGAGAGATCCGCTCCAGCCGGGGACATATGGACATCCTCGCTAATGGCAGGACTCTTGGTGCTCAGTCCCATGTCGCCGCGCTTGGTCCAGTCACCACCACCGGCCTTGGCATGACAGCGCAGGCAGGAGGCTCTGGTGGGAAGATGGACGTTCTGGGCCAGTTGAAGCATGGTGGTACCAGCAGGCATGGCGTCAAAATTCGGAACATTGCTGTAATTGCCATCGGCATCCTGCTCACCGAAGACATAGGTCTTCTCATTGCCAAGATAATCAACAACTGTGGTGGCTGTATCAGGGTCAGTAACGGTCATGCGCTGATAGGTGTCGTTATGGCACATCAGACAATCCACATCATTAACATCCGGAGCATGGGGTGCGTTGCCATCAGAACGCACATGGCAACTGAAACAAGCACCGCCGGAAGACATGGCATAGGTACAGAAGGTGTTAATACCATTTACGGCCTTGCCGAGATCTTCACCGTTGGTATTGGTCAGATCAGGGGTGGGGCCGGACCATTGCATATGGAGACTGTCCAGCATGTCATAAGCAGCAGTCTGGTGACAACCGATACAGGTGCTAGGGCCCTCATAGGAGGTAATAAACGCATGGGATCCGGTCGCCGGAGGAGGACAGCTTAGGTCGGCGCCGGAACAATCCTGGTCAACTCCGTCACCGCAGGTCTCGGAGGCGCCGGGGTTGATGGCGGCATTATTATCATTACAATCGGTGCCACCACAGGCAGCATCGGCGAAGCCGTCGTTGTCGCTGTCAGGACAGACAGGGGGAGGACAGCTCAGGTCCACGCCGGAACAATCCTGGTCAACACCATCGCCGCAAACCTCTGAGGCGCCGGGGTTGATGGCGGCATTATTATCGTTACAGTCGGTGCCACCACAGGCGGCATCGGTGTAGCCATCATTGTCGCTGTCAGGACAGACTGGG